>JBGQBO010000011.1:0-126354 GCA_041494885.1 Terriglobia bacterium | reverse complement strand
GACATTCACACAGAAGAGCTTCTCCTGCGGCGGATTTCCAAATCCCATCATGGGATCGGCCTCCAAATTTTGAGCGGTGAACTTTCAACAGGAGTATATCATCGAATACAAGAGGGGTATTTGGGCAACAGCCTGGAAAGATGCGACCCCAATGGTTTTATTTTGATACCTGTGCAGGAGAACAATTGAAAATTTAGACTTAACCCTAAAATGGAAACCGCCGTGCCGAATTCCGGAGTACAATCTGCTTGAATTCAAAATTCCGTGAGGCATAAGATTCATATGCGGCCAGCCGCCCCTGGATCAGCCGCCAATGTTCTACCTATAATCCGGATCAATCGAATTGATCTTAGCCTTCAAGAGCACTTATGCTCGATGCGATAGGTCATGTCGCGCTGGTCGTTCGGAATCCATCCCGGACTGCCGCTCTTTTTGAAAAGTTGTTCGCCGCGAAGATCGTGCGACGTATCGATTTAAAAGGACATGACGAAACCTTCGTCAGGCTTGGCCGGACTTGGTTTGTTCTTGTCCAGGCCGATCTCGAGCGGCCCCGTACGGGTGATCACATCGCGTTTCACGTCATGAAGGCAACGCTTCAATCCACGGCCGAGAAACTCAAAGAGATGAATATGGAGTTTGAGTCGGCCAGATCGGACAGTTCGTTGTACTTCTTCGACTATGACAACCATGTCTTCGAATTGGATACTACGGACCTGGAGAGCGATTTAACCAGTGAACGCTAAGTCTTCATCTCAGCGGGCGGGGTGGCGCATACATCGCGTTTTGTGCGATGTGTGCGAGTCATATGAGGGAATGGAGCTCCACTCGGATTCACAACGATGTATCTGCAGATTCAAAATACACTAGAATGCAAAGAGGGTCATAGAATGCAAAGAGGGTCAGGTCTAAATTTTCAATTTTGATACCCGTGCAGGAGAACAATTGAAAATTTAGACCTGACCCGAAAATTCCGAAAATTGTATGGTTAGAAACGCCAGGGCGCTTGACGGGCGTCGGTCTTGCCGGTCGTGTCGAGCCGATTTAAAATTTGCCGTTTTCTGGAGGCCCTTGACCCGTCAAGAAATCGACCAGAGCGCGGTAGGTAATCCGCTCCCTTGATTGGGGTATATCTACGACACAATGTCAATAAAATCCGTGCCAAGCGCAAAGACCCAGGCCAACAGCGAATATGCCCGAAGAACTAATCGGGTCATCGACTATCTTCGCGGGAATCTGGATCGCCAGGTGAAACTGGAGGAACTGGCTAAAGTGGCCTGCTTCTCGGAATTTCATTTCCATCGGATCTTTGGTGCGGTTTCGGGCGAAACCCTAAATAATTTTACGAACCGGCTTCGTCTTGAAAAGGCTGCTCGTCTTCTTCGTTATTCCGACCAAAGTCTTACCGATATAGCCTTAGAGTGCGGTTTTTCATCATCGGCCACGTTTTCACGTGCCTTCCGAGCCGGCTACGACACTTCGCCAAGTCAGTTTCGAAAAAGCGGTGAGATCAAAAAAAGCAAGATTTGCAAAGAACTCTTCTCGGGACAGGAATATTATCTCCCCATGAGCACGGAAGAAAAGAAAGCTGCCTTTCCAGTGAGATTGATCGACGTTCCCGAAAGGCAAGTCGCCTATATTCGGGTGACGAATGCCTTCGAAATGGACAGGGTAATTGCCGCCTTCAAGACGATGATCGAGTGGGCCAAATCCCAGGATATTTTTACGCAAGGAACTCTTTTCGGAATGTCGGTGGACGATCCACACGTGACCCCAAAGCATCTTTATCGATATGAGGTCTGTTTTGCGTCGTCATTTCCCTTCGAGTGCATGGAAGGAATGTCGAAATTGAAAATGCCAGCCATGCGATACGCCACCACCAGGGTTTCCGGCGATATCCGTATGGTAGCTACGGCGACGGACTACCTGTTCAGAGGTTGGCTTATCAATAGTGACTACGAGCCCGAGCATGCGCCCGGACTTGAGATTTGCTTAGACAAAGAAAACGCGACGGATTGGTCGCATTTTGAATTGGAACTATGCATACCGGTTCGGAAACTGGCAGAGATGAGGAGTTAACATGAAATTTATGATGATGATTCCAGCTACGGCTATTCGAAAAGTCTATCTTGTGATCCTGCTTATTTTTCTCTCGGTGTCGGCGTTTGCCGAATCGCCTCCGGCGAAAATACTGTATGTCGGCGCTATCGCGATCAATCCATGCCAGGATGCGAAAGTTCTTGCCGACTGGTATTCGCGGTTTGGAATCGAGACCAAGGAAATCCAGGGGGGATATTACGCCCAACTCAACACAGCCGCTGGCCCGTTTTTCTTTGCCATCCATCCTAAAAAAGCTGATGCTCCGAAGAAATGTTCAGCGAGTGTTTCAGTCGTATTTCGCGTTGAAAATTTCGAACGGAGCTTGTTGGCCCTGAAAAGTAAAGGACTCTTGCCCGATTCGACCGAAAAGGATCCGACGGAAGGCCAGTTTGCGCACTTTCATGATCCAGACGGCAACGAAGTTACTATCTGGGGGAAATGATATGAACCTAATTGATGGCATCGGCGGAGTGTTTTTGTTCTCCAACGATCCCAAGCGATTGGTTGAGTGGTATCGCGATTGCCTCGGAATAGTTCCTGAGGGCAACGATAGTGAGTGCAATTCAATCTATACAACATTTGAATATAGGGATCTTGAAAATCCGGAGATCAAGAGAACGATAGCGTGGGCGATTATGCCCACGGACCAGGACATCAAGGACAAGCCGCGAACGGGCAAGATCAATTATCGGGTGAAGAACATGGGAGAAGTCATCAGCCATCTTAAGAGCAAAGGCGTGGCGATCGAAAAGACCGCGGAATATTCCTCCTACGGGAACTTTGCATGGCTTAAAGATCCGGATGGCAATAAGATCGAGCTTTGGGAGCCATCCGAGAGTGTTTAGAAATCCCTAACTGTGAAGCCCCAAGGGCCGTCCTCCAGGCCCCTGCCCTCCCGCTGAGTGGAACCGCCTACAAAATCGACTCCGATTGGGGGCGGAAAAACCAGTGGGGTTCCGGGTCAGGTCTAAACGGGTTGTTGCCCAAATAGCCCTCTTGTGTTCGATGATACATCATGAGTACCCGGATTAAGCCGATGGCCGCACAGCTCAAAACGAAGCAACTTTGGATCGGCATGGTCGAAGTCAGACCTCTGAACGCAAAGAGTGAAATCTTGGGCGACACGAAAGGGGCTTTCGTGAACATCATCACTTGGGCGTCTGACGCAGAGGAATACAGGCGCAATGCTGAACTAGTCATCGGAGACCTAGGCGGCCTGTTCGTATCCGAAGTGGTCAATCCAGAGCCTGTCGAGACGAGGAGGGCGAGAACGGGCGACGGGTTCGAGGAGGACATCGAGGACATGATTTCGCGGGCACAAGGCAATCCGAACGCGATCATCTATGGAACCTTCCATACGTTCGCGAAGGACGATGCCTAGAGCGTAGATCTCGGGATTCGCGTCTCCGCAATCTCCAATCTTCCACTGCAATGAAAGGGGTCGTATCTTTGCAATCTACAATTGGGATTGGGCCTGGCGAAAGATGTCGGCTAAGTGTTTGTCTTTCTCCATCTTTTTTTCGAATCGACGGATGGCGGCAGAAACGGTCACATAGTCCAACTCGCCCGCGAGAACGCCCAACTCCTTGAGCTTTAGCCCGACACACCGGAATGCCAGGGTCAACACCAGGTCGCGGCCCCAGTCATCATTTCCGGGAAGAGAAATGAATAATCTGTTGGTGCGTACACCGCTGAGACGCAGAGTGTTCAAGGCGGGGACAGTCGTCTTCGATGGGTGGCGCATACTCCGATCCATCGGAGTGTGCGCCACCCCGCCCAGTTTCTCTTGAATTTGCAGAAACGTCGTTGTGAGGCCGCAGTGGAACTCCATTCAGTCAGGTGACCCGCACACATCGCACAAAACGCGACTTATGCGCCACCCCTCGGGTGCTGGAGGGCGTTAAGCCGCTCTCCCGGGGCGCCGAGGCATAGAGTATTTCATTTCGATGGATACTTTGTTGTAGAATAGGCCCTTGTCCGGGGAGGAAGCTCTATCCTCCCTTAGAATGCCTGGGCCGGCAAAAGTTTGCATTCTGCAGATCCGTGACCTGAGCGGTTCTTTTTGATCTTCTCTTACCCAGCGGTCCTCATTGCATCCCCGCGAGTGGTCGGGCGAGGGAGCGGCATTTCGTTGAACACCAGTTTCCAGGTGCGGTAAGGAGGAAAAGCAACGTGTCGAATTCGACGCGAAGTTACAGCGACCTTCTGAGGAATCGAGGATTCACCTCGCTGCTTGCCGCGCAGGCTCTTGGCGTTTTCAATGATAGCGCCTTCAAGACCACTCTGACCCTCTACATCATTACCAAATCCGTCTCGACCACTCAAGTCAGTTTGATCCTCACCACGTGCGGGGTTCTTTTCGTCCTGCCGTATATCCTGTTCTCTTCTTACGCCGGCCAATTATCGGATCTCTGGAGCAAGCGGCGGATGATCATCATGATGAAGCTGATCGAAGCGGCGGTGATGGTCTTCGGGACGCTGGCGATGTTCTCCGGAAACATCCTGGCCATGTTCGTGATGCTGTTTCTGATGGGGACCGTGAGCGCTTTTGTTTCGCCGGCGCGCGAAGGCATCCTCCCGGAGATGCTTCCGGACGAAGATTTGTCGCGTGCCAACGGCCTCCTGCAACTCTCCATCTATACCATGCTCTTTATCGGGCCGCTGACCGCGGGCGTCCTGCTGCCGTTTTTTCCGGAGAGACCGTACATTACCGCAGCTTTCCTGGTTGCAGTGGCGCTCGTCGGATTTGCGTGCAGTCTACGGATCGACCGTGTTCCTCCAAGCGGCTACCAGGGGGAATTTCGATGGAACCTGGTGGGTGAGTTCTGGCGCGATTTTGCGCAGATCCGGGCGACACGGGCCCTTCTGTTGACCGTCCTGGGGATCGCTTATTTCTGGCTTCTGGGAGCCGCCTATACCCTGGGTGTCATGATCTATGGCCGCGGGAAGCTTCATTTGGGAAATCACTCGCTGAGTGTCCTGAACGGGTGCATTTGCTTGAGTATTGGCGCGGGCGCACTCCTGGCGGGGAGACTCTCCAAGGACAAGGTGGAGCAGGGGTTGGTCCCGATCGGTTCCATCGGCATGGCCATTTTCGGGCTCGATTTGTTCGTGGCGGGGCACTCTTACTGGCACACCCTGATTGGGGTTTGCCTGCTGGGTATCTTTGGCGGAGTGTACCTTGTCCCTCTCAAAGCCTTCCTGCAGCAACGTGCCGGAGCACAGTCGAAGGGCCGCGCTATTGCCGCCTCCTATGTTCTGGCCTATGCCGGGGTTTTTCTGGGGTGGGCCATGCTAGGGTTGCTTTCAGGACCCTTGAAGCTCGGGCCCAATCAGGTCATGCTCGTGATGGCCGCGGCGTCGGTCGGAGTCACCGTCTATGTCCTGACGCTGCTCCCGGATTTCATGATCCGGCTTGTCCTGTGGCTACTCACGAACACCCTGTATCGAATTCAAGTTCGCGGTGCTGAGAACCTGCCGAAACGCGGGCCTGCCGTCCTCGTCTGCAACCATATTTCCTTTGTCGATCCCTATTTGATTGCGGCGTGCACGCAGCGCTTCATCCGTTTCATGATTTACCGGCGCTTCTACAATATCCCGGGCATTCACTGGTTCACGAAGTTGATGGGGGCCATTCCCATTTCGGAGAAGGATCCGCCGCGGCTCATGGTGAAGTCGCTTCACGAGGCGCAGCAGCGGCTGCGAGAAGGCCGTCTCGTGTGTCTTTTTGCGGAGGGAGCGACGACGCGCACCGGGAATCTGCTTCGGTTCCGCCGTGGTTTTGAGCACATTATGCACGGGATGTCGGTGCCCATCATTCCGATCCATATCGACCGCGTGTGGGGCAGTCCCTTCAGCTATGATCGCGGACGCATTTTTTTCAGGATGCCCAAGCGTTTTCCGTATCCGGTAACCGTCAGTTTTGGGGCGCCCCTTCCTCCGGAGTCGAAGGTGTTTGAAGTGCGTCAGGCGGTCATGAGGCTGAGTGCCGAGGCCTTTGCCCAGCGGGCGGCCACGCAGCGTCCATTGCAGGAGCTGTTAATCGACTCGACTCGGCGTTACTGGCGCCGCTTCGCCATGGCGGATTCATTCGGGCGGGAAATTAATTTTGGAAAGGTTCTCGTGGGCGCCATGGTTTTTCGCCGTGTCATCCAAGAGCGGTGTCCGGATGAAAGAATGATCGGGGTTTTGCTTCCGCCGTCGGTGCCGACCGCGCTCTTGAATTTGGGAATCAGCCTGACGGGACGGATCCCCGTGAATCTGAATTACACGAGCTCGATGGATTCGATATCCGTTGCTGTTGAGCGCTGCAAGATCAAGACCATCTTTACTTCAGAAAAATTATTGGAGCGCTTTAACATGGAAAAGCGCCCCGGGATGGTGATGTTGGAAGAGGTCGCCCAATCGATCACCAAGGGAACGAAGCTCGCTCACCTCATTGCGGCGCGCCTCCTCCCCCGTTTCGTCCTGCATCGGTGGCTGGTACCGCCGGACGTGAAGCTCGATTCCCTGGCCACGGTCATCTTTTCGAGCGGCAGCACCGGCCGACCCAAGGGGGTCATGCTGAGCCATCGCAATATTGTGGCGAACCTGGAAGGCATCCAGCAAGCCATCAGCGTGGATGGGCGGGACCGCCTGCTGGGGATCCTCCCGTTTTTCCATGTCTTCGGGTTTACTGTCGCCCTGTGGCTGCCGACGCTCTCCGGTTTTGGGGTGGTCTATCATGCCAATCCCCTGGAAGCGAGGACGATCGGCGAGTTGTGTCAGAAGTATCGAGTCACCATCATGATCGCGACGCCGACGTTCTGCTGGGAGTACGTGCGGCGGTGCCCCCCCGATGTTTTCAAGACGATGCGGCTGGCCATCGTCGGGGCTGAAAAAATGAAACCGGAGCTGGCCCGGGCCTTCAAGGAAAAGTTCAACGTGGACTTGTACGAAGGTTACGGATGCACGGAACTCTCTCCGGTGGTGGCCGTGGGAACGGCCGGATATACCGGCCCCGCGGAACGCCAGATCGGTTACAAACCCGGGACCATTGGCCATCCCATCCCCGGGGTCGCGGTTCGTATTGTGAATCCTGAGACCATGCAAGACCAGGGCCCCGGCCTTGAAGGAATGCTGCTGGTGAAGAGTCCCAGCGTGATGATGGGCTATCTCGACGATCCCGAACTCACGCGTCAAGTCATCTCTGAAGATGGCTGGTATATCACCGGCGATATCGCCCGCATGGATTACGACGGGTTTGTCACCATCACCGACCGCCTCTCTCGGTTTTCAAAGATTGGGGGCGAGATGGTCCCCCACATCCAGGTTGAGGACGCCCTTCACAAGGTGTTGGGGGTTCATGAGCCGAAACTCGCGGTCACGGCTGTACCCGATGACCAAAAGGGCGAAAAGCTTGTGGTCCTCCATACGGACCTCGACATCCCGGTCGAAGAGTTGTTGAAAAAACTGCGTGAGCAGAGTCTGCCAAAATTATGGACGCCCCGTCGGGAGAACTTTTTCCACGTCGACGCGCTCCCCATACTCGGAAGCGGTAAACTCGATCTCCACCACCTCAAAGAGCTGGCCAGGAAACTGTCGTCCCCCATACCCCAACCCCAAGGCTAGGCTCAGGCGTCCTCGAAAAGCATCAGGACACGGATCAACGCGAATCACGCAGCGTCACGATTCGACTCATCGACCCCTCCGCGTCCGCAAAACCGGCTCGATCCCGGTCGCGAGACGGGAGTGGCCTTGTCGAACCAGATCCTAATGACAGGCGGGGCTTCTTATCGTTGGTCCGATCCATCCTCAAAGCGTTGTTTCCGCTTGGGGGTCCACAACGCCGGCTGAAAGACGAGTTGATCGCTGACGATGAAATTGAGGATCGAACAGGAAGCGATGGAGAGCAGGTTGCTGATGAGGTAGGGGAGGTGGACCCATCCCACGAAGACCCGCATGAAAAAAAGGTTTCCGAGAATCGAGATGGCTCCGGTGGTGAAATTGAAACGGAGAAGCCTTGTGATGACCGCACCGCGACTCATACGGGTTCGTTCCGCCCAGGTCCAGTGCTCGTGCCAGATGAAGTTGTGCAGGACGGCGGTCTCGACCGCCAGCGCCGTGGCCGCCAGGTAATTGAGTTTCAGGCCGCTGTCAAAGATGACGAGCGCAGTTAACTGGACCACGATGCCCATGGCGCCGACAGCGTTGAATTTCAGCCAGTGCCGCATCGTCCCCCGCCAGCCCTCCGGCCGCTTTTCCTCCGTCACGGGAGCGGCTCCGCGCGATAGAGCGTTCGCGTGTTTCGAACGACCCCCGCGATCATCATGACCGTGATCCCGATAATTCCCACGACGCCTCCGACATCGAATAAGGGATACCGCCGGCCGAAAACGGTCGCCATGGGATGGTAGATCAAAACGACGTTGCCGACGGCGAGGAGAATTCGCAGTTCAGTGGGGCCCAGTTTCCAGTGGGAGAGATGAAAGACGCCTACCGTATACGCGGCGAGGTAGACCTCAATTGAAATCGCGTAGAAGGCAATCAGCAAACCCATGGCGACCTTCCAGTGCATGTAGCCCGAAAGGCCGAGCCCGGCCAGCAGAAAGAAGGCTCCAAAGGTGTCGACGACATGGTCGACGTAAAATCCGTATCGCGGTCTTTGCTGGTTTCGAACGCGCGCCAGCGTGCCATCGAGACTGTCGCCAAACCAGTTGACTGCCAGGCAAAAAATCGCCAGCAACAGCGCATAACGATTCCATTTCGCCAGCCAGTAGGATATCCCGGTAAACAACATCCCCAGAGAGCCCAGGAGCGTGAGGTGGTCTGAATTAATCCATCGCGGCATGCGGTTGGCCAGCCAGATCAGGCATCTCTTTTCCAACGCGGCCACAAAGCTGAGCTGGGCCCTCGTCGCATCACTGAATACGGGTTTTTCTTTGGGCACGGCGGAAAGGTCCTCTTTGGATCAGCGGTAGGAGTGACTTTCAAGTTTAGCTTATTCGAGCGGCATTTAGAAATCAAGCGTAGAAGTCGGGGGTATTTCTAAGGGATCCCATGCGATGCTCCTCCAATCCGGCTCACTTGTCGGTTGTCAGCCGGAGCACACTTCTGACAAATCTTGAAAAATCCGCAAGATCCCTGATGGGATCACATTCCCTGATTCCCTTGAGGAGGACGTATTGATTCTGAGGGTGTCACTCGTGGTTTTCTTTAAGCAATTTATTTTTTACCAGAAATGCAGTCAGGGCTTGGTTGAACTGCTCCGGCTTCTCCAGCATGATGAAATGCCCAACTCCGTCCCATGCCTGGTAATCCAGGTTGGGGATGAACGCCCGCATGAACCGTTCGTTGTTCGAATCGATATAGGGTTGTTTGGAATAAATACCCAGGACCGGGACGTTGATGGGGTCCTGGCCCCAGATCTTCGGATCCGCCATTTGCTCCTGGGAGCTGACCATCACATTCTGGGGAGTGCTCAGCACTTTCGTTGTGATCTCCTCCCGAAGTGAAGACGGAGTCTCGGGAATGAAGAGGCGGTCGAACATATTTCTGACCACCTCCTTGTAGTCGGGACCACGCATGGGGGCCACTTGTTTTTCGAGAAACGCTTGGAAATCGAACGGGCGGAGCGGCATATCGACGATAACCAGCGCGTTCGTCATCTTAGGATACATTCGATAAAACTGTCTCGCCACCAGTCCCCCCATGCTGTTTCCGATGAAGACGGCCCGTCGCACCCCCGCGTTAAGGAGCACCGCATGAACAGAACTCGCAAACAACTCCTGGGTGTACGCGATGAGCGGCTTGTCGCTCTGACCGTGACCGGGAAGGTCAACGAGGATGACACGGATTTTCCCCTCAAAAGCCGGCACTTGGAAGCGCCAAAAACTGACATTGCCACCCCAGGGATGGATGAACACGAGAGCGTCGCGGCCCGTGCCGTAACTCTCGTAGTGCACTGCCGTGCCGGCGAACGTCGCAAAATGAGAAGATTCCTTGCTCGTTGAGCTCTCGGAGTCTTCTCCCGCCTTTGGAACTCCCTTTCTTATGTTCTTGTCCTTCTGGAACCCGTAAATCGCAGGGGACAATGTCATCAAGAACAGGAGAACACCTGATGGAAAAATTCGGAAGAGATTAACGGGTTGGCTGACACTCGCACTGCACATATTGAACATTGGCACACCTCGAACTCTTGATCCCCAGTCTTACTGTAGATCCGCTATAGAGATAAGTTCATTACAGCATAGCCCACCCTGTTCCTCCCGTAAAGATTTTCTGACAAGAACTCCTCCGTTGTGAATGCGCCCGATCGAGGCATTCAGGCTGGGCCAGCCGAATTCCCATGAAAGAGAAAATACAAGAGGTGGAGTGCTCCGGTTAAACCTGAATCCCGGAATCGACGTCGGGGTCGCAGACCTGCTCACCCGCGGTGGACAGGTGGTCGCTACTCGATCGGATCATCCTCCCTTTGATCGAGCAGAGAGTTGCGATGGAGTTCGCTCATTCCACTTGTTGTAAATTCAGCGCGATCCTTACGCCATTGACCAGCACAATGCTGCGGTCGATCAATTCCTGATTGGTCATCTCGGCATTTGCAAATTGTCGGAGGGTCGTGAGAGAAGCACCGAATTCGAGAGCCTCGGAAGAGTGCACGGTTTTGGAAGTCAGGTCATTGAGGATGGTCACGTCGAGGCCGGCGAACTCCGCGTTTCCGGGGACCTTGTCCAGAATGGCTTTGAGTTGGGGGGCGAGGAATAGATCAAAGCTCCGCGCCGCACGCCTGTAAATCGAGGTGGTCTCCAGGTCGAAGGCCGTCGGGTTGCGAAGCGTCAACTGAAGAAAAATCTTGTTTTGGAAAAGAACAAAGGAAGGGGGTGCATATTCGACAAAATGATACTTCGCGAGGCCTTCCTTCGCCAGGGTGTCGAGCTGTGATTGAAACTTGCCCTGGAGCGTATCCACATCGGCTTGAGTCGGCAAGGCGGGAGCGGGAGAACCCGAATCGACCTTTTGCCGTCCTCCTGGGTCGCCGAGCCGCAGGGTTCGATAAGCTTCCGGGTTTTCGAGGGACTGGTCTCGAGCACGAAAATCCTTGGGAGGCGCACCCATTCCCTGAGCCGTAGCCAATAGGGAGGGACTGACCGTCGTGTGCTCGGTGGTTTCGAGTTCCAGCGATTCGCGCTGCCCGAGGGCGAGCACAAATTCTTTTCCGTTCAGGTAGGCTTCAGACCGGCTGAGGGTGTCTTGCCGCAAGGACGCCTCTTTGATGCCGGAGTAACTCAGGGCGTCTGCCTTATCCATCACTAGGACCAGGTTCTCCCGGCCTTCATAGTCATAACCTTGAGTGCGTCTGCGGACATGGTACGAGATTTCAAAGCCAAAAGAGTTAAACCCGTCCTGGGTGGAAAAATAAGTGGGCAGGATTTGGAGAATGGGAGTGATGACTTCGTCGAAAACATGATTCGTGCGCTGGTTGGATGTGAGGAGGTCGGCGTTATAGGAAGCGTTGTAGTTCGCGGTGAGCTTTAGAACAGCCCGTCCATGGAAGTTGACAAATTCCAACCCGCGCTGGTCAGCCCCGACCTGTTCCTTGGGATCGAGGCCGGCATAACGGTTCATTGAAACCTCAAAGGGGAATTTGAGCCTTCCGATCCCGCGCTTCATTTCGACGAGCTTGGCCAGATAGTTTTTCTCAAGGGCTCTAAGCTGCGGATCCTTGATCTCAGCGGGACTCACCTGGCCGAAGGCGGTCGGACCGAGATAAAGGGGTGACATCAGGCCCGATGTCATAAGGAGACATAACAATCCCCCTGCGATCGCAAAGCTTTTTACTCGCTTCCAAGACCCCGTCACTCTCTCCTCACTTCGTTGGATTCTCCTCCTTGGAGGTTTGTTTCACTGAATACTGAGATGCGGGCCGAGCCGGTGGTTGGTAAGGGGGTTGTGCCACTACGCGGAGGTAGGCAATGAGCGCCCGAATGTCCTCCTGGGACAACGTCCGACCCCAAGGGGGCATCATGGCCGATTTTCCCATGGCACTGCCTCCCAATGTGATGATGTTCTTCAGGAATTCATCGGTCATGGGATTGAGGACGGAACCATCGTTGATCAGGGCCGGGGTCGGGGTGAGGTTGGAACGATTCGAGGGGCCGGCCGGAGTGGTGTCGGCATGGCACCAGACGCATTTCTCATAGAAAATGCGCTTCCCCTGGGCCTGTTCGAAGTTCAGGGGAATGAGGTGATCGGCATTGTTCCAGTCCCGCTCCTGGTCATATGCTTGAAGCATTGGGTCTGGTTGGACTGAGGGAGCCTTTCCCCGGCAGGAAAACTGAACGCCAAGAAGCGCGAAAGAGAAGAAAAGGAGGAGGGCTCTCTGCCTCATTGACTGCCTCCTGGCGTGCCGCCCTTTCCACTGGACCCAGTCGCCCGCGGGTTCTGCTTGAGCGTTGTCAGGTAGGCGGTGAGGGCGCTGATTTCTTCATCCGTGAAATCGCGCCGGGGTTCGATCGTGTCAGGAACGAGGGCCTGAGGGTTCTTCAGCCACGCTGAAATCCAGGCGGCATTCATCCAGTTCCCGACATTATTGAGGTTCGGCCCCACATATCCACCCCCTGACCCGATGGTATGGCAGGACTGACATTGATACTTGACCTCATAAAGTTGCTTGCCAAGGCTGGCTTTCTCAGGAGTGAAATTTTTGGGATTCGCGCTCTCCGGATTGACCGATGGGCTCTGGGTGACCATCTCCAGATAATCGGTGAGACTCGCCGCTTCCTCTTCCGTCATTCCGAACTGAGGCATCCGGGACGTCAGCGCCGGCCGCAAGGTCTGGGGATTCTTGAGGAACGCGATGAGCCATGGGCGCTGGGCACGGCTGCCTTCGAAGGAAAGATCGGGCGCCAAGGTGCCACCGAAGCCATTGAAGCGATGACAGACATAACACTTGTAACGTTCGTAGAGTTCTCCGAACCTTCCTGCCGGTCGGAATGCCGCTTGAGGGGCAGGCACAATAAGGTGGGCCAATCCCGAGGTGGCGGGGGGACCGGTCATACTGAGCAGCGCGGTTGTCAGCGCTTCCAGATCGCCGGGTTTCAGGTGGTATTGCGGCATGCGGGCCGCCGGATTCACTGAGAGAGGATCAGTAATTTTTGTCCGGATATACGCCACGAGCGTGTGAGGGATCTTGGCCTCACCAAAGAGCAGTTGTGAAACCGTTTTGCTGCCCAACTGCGAGAGGTCGGGGCCGAAATCGGTCGGTGATTTGGTGCCTTTTATGACGTGGCAGCCGGCACACCCCTTCTCCAGGAAAACACGTTGTCCCAGTTGAATCTCATCGGGACGCGGCGAACCCAGTGCGGGGATGTTGCTCAGTAGATCCGGGTCGGTTAAATTCGACTGAATGTACCGGCTGACTTTGAAAAGGTCTTCATCGGTCCATTGATAACGCGGCATCAACGCATGGGGCAGATAGCTTTTCGGATTTCGCAGCCACGCGATCAACCAGTCGGCGTTGACCTTGCTTCCAATTTTGGAAAGTTCAGGTCCAATGTCTCCTCCGATGAGCTTGGTCTCACCGGCCCGGGTGACCGCCAGGGAGTGACACGTGACGCAAAACATCTGGCGGAAGCGCACCTCTCCTTGTTGAACGAGATCAGGTTTCTTCTCCCACGCGGCAACAACACGCGGATCGAATTTGTAGGGCTCGATGGCTGGGCTCTTCAGCGAGCTCAGAAAAGCGGACAGGGCTCGGAGCTCTTCCTCCTTCAGCCGAAACTGGGGCATCCGGGGTTCTTCTTCATTTTCGTATCCATTCACGACTAAATTGCCGTTGCTATCGGTCATCGTGCGCGGTTCCTTCAGCCACTTATAAATCCACTCGCGGCTGACCTTGGTGCCGACGTTGGTCAGGTCGGGACCAATCATGGCCGGACGATCAATCCCCTGGAGACGATGGCACCCCACACAGTTGAGGTCCACCAGAAGATCGCGGCCTCGGTTGAGCTGTGGTGTTTCGGGTGTTTCACCGCGATGGCAGGTCCCGCATGAAGCCTGAATATACCCGACGGGCAGCAGAGGTTGCTCCCAGGCGAGGGTGGTCTTGTGGGCTTCGCTGACCTCGGTGGCGAGGCCTTGGCCGCGATGACAGACGACACATCCCCATTCCTGGGCCCGGTGCGGGACGATGGGATGAGCGCGAAAGGGTTCCGGAACCGAGGGATCGAGGAGGCTCGATTGTGTGATCCCGAGGTGGCACGTCGAGCAGCGATCCACCACGTTGAGGTTCGGAATCCAGATTTGATCGATCCCGGGATGGTAGTCAGCCAGAAGTCGCTTTGTATCCGGGCGGCTCTGTGCAAATCGCACATACTCTCTTTTGTATCGCTTCCATTCCTGGAGCAAATCCTTTAGGGGAGAGATAGCCAGAACAAACAGAAAGAGGACGCTGGCAATCGCAAACGTGAGACGAAGGCTCTGCGACGGCCTTCCCATTTCTTCGTGATTCATGCTATCTCCACGGCCAGACCCACGACCAACCGGGCCCACGGAAAAAAGTGCCGACCACCGTCAGGATAAGGGCGACCACAATAAACCAGGTCATGACCCACCACGAAAGCGGTCGGGAACTCAGAAACGCGAGCCGGGGCCCGCGATCAGCCAAAGGGAATGAAGCGGCCAAAGCAAAACTTGCGATGACCACGGTCGGGATGATGACCGTCCACGCGTGATAAATCCCAAAGAACACCAGCAGGACCACGACACTTCCTAGGAAAAGGTTGACCCGTCTGCCACGGTTGTTTGCCCAAAGCGGCTCGCCTTGGATATTAACGTTGAAGTACGGAATGACGACCAGAGCAAAGACCACCAGGCCGGGAATGAGGACCCCCGCGACGATCGGTGGGAAGTAGTGCAACAGTTCCTGGAGTCCCAGGAAGTACCAGGGGGCCTTCGCGGGGTTCGGGGTCAGAAGGGGATTGGCCAATTGCTCCAGGGGCGCATCCCAGAAGAGCGATATCAGCACCAGGACAATGGTCAGGATCTCGAAGGCAATGGCTTCACGGAGGATGAGCTGGGGGTAAGACATCACCTGTGGCCCCACCTCGCCCTTCACCTTGGCCGAAGTCTTTTTCGTGATGAAAACAATGCGACGCGGTTCTTTCTGGGCGTCGGACCCAAAGCCCGCTTCGTATTTATTCTTTTCGCTCATGCTCCTCTTTCACGGTCAATCCGCCATCCTTTTGAACTCGCCAGAGATGAATGGCAATCAACATCACGGCGGCGAGAGGAAGAATCACCACGTGCAGCACATAAAAACGCAGCAGCGCATTTTCTCCAATCTGATGTCCTCCGAGCAGAAGGAAACGCAGGGGTTGGCCCAGGAAAGGGACATAGGAAATGATGTTGGTTCCCACGGTGATGGCCCAAAAAGCCAACTGATCCCACGGGAGCAGGTAGCCTGTGTAACTCAGGAAGAGGGTGATCAGAAGCAACCCCACTCCCACGACCCAGTTGAACTGATGGGGCGGCTTGTATCCACCCCGGTAAAAAACATGGAACATATGCCAGAAAACAGCGATCACCATCGCTTCAGCCCCGAAGCGATGCAGATTCCGCAGGAACACGCCGTTGGCCACAACAAAACGGAGGTCCTTCATGTCGCGATACGCCAGTGGGACAGCCGGATGGTAATAGAGCATCAACAAAATTCCCGTGACAGACAGGAGCAGAAACAGAAAGAACGAAAACGAACCGAGGTAGTAAGTCGCACGGACACGCAAGGACTTGTCACGAACCTTGACCGGCAGAATGTGCAGAAAGAGGTTGCCAAAAACGGCCAGGCTTCGCGTGCGATTGGTCCGGGCCGGGCCGCGCCGGAAGATGGATTTCCAAACACGAGTGCTCCTCAATTGATCGAGGGCTCGCTGTGTCGAAATCGTGATCATCGGTCTCCTTAAACTTTCAGAACCTGCGCCGGCTTGACGGTCTCCAACGTGTCGACGAGCAGTTCACCATCGGGCATGAGCCGGATGGCGAAGTGCGCCAGTGGACGTGGCGCCGGCCCCGCCTCAACCGATCCCTCGCGGCTGAATTGACTTCCGTGACAAGGGCAGGCGATCCTATTGAGTTCCGGCTTCCACTGGGTAATACAACCCAGGTGGGTGCAAATGGCTGACTCGGCGTAGAACCCTTCCGCGGTTCTCACGACATAGACCTGTTGATCGGGAAGATAGGCCACCGAATTCACGGGATAGTCGTCGGGGAGGCCGATTCGGAAGCTTGTGGGAGGCTCAAACAGGACGTTCGGAGAAAGGTATTTCGTGGTCACGACGAGAGAGCCGACCCCGGCGACCCCCAGGGCCATCGCCGTAATCTCACCGAGAAAGTTGCGGCGGGTGGAGCCGGATTCTTCCGCTGCCGGGCTCACCGCTCCTGCATCCGGGGAATCCTTGGAATCCGTCACGGCTGGATCACCTCAAATTCGATGACATCGGGATCGTGTTCGAAAACTTCGAAGGCTTCCATGGTAATGGTGTGGGCAGGACACCGTTCGGCGCATAGGCCGCACCGGATACAAATGGTCTCATCCTTCAACATGATGGAGCCCTCCGAAGAGGGGAGGTCGGGCGCATCCAAATGCTGCAAGGTCCCTTCATGGGAAGGCGCCTCGGCAACAAGGCGTGCCTTGGTCTCCTCTGAAACTTCCAGTTGGCTCAAGGGGACGAGCGTCAGACAGTTCTCCGGGCAGACATCCACGCACCCGCCACAAAGGATGCACTCGCTTCCCTTCGATTCATTGCCCTCAAAGATCGTGTTGATCCAGCATTGCAGGCATCGCGTCGCTTCCCGCTTTGCTTGTTCTTCCGTAAAGCCGGTCTCAACCTCCGTGATTCCTGTTCGCCGGTCGAGGGGAAGGGTGGGAACGGGGAGGCGGGAATACTCATCGTAGCTCTCGGTCATCTGGTGATGGTCGAGCACGGTAATCTGGACGTACTTGGGTTTGGGTTTCCACTTTTCACCCTGCAAGTACCGGTCGATCTGTTCCGCAGCTTTCTTGCCATCGGCGACGGCACTGATAATCAGACGCGGCCCGAACGCGATGTCCCCGGCGGTGAACACGCCCGGGGCCGAGGTCATCAGGGTCTCGGGGTCGAACTTGATGGTTCCCTGGCGGGTCGATTCAATCCCGTCTTCAGGCCGAAGGAAGGAGAGGTCTGAGGCCTGTCCAATGGCGAGAATGACTGTGTCACAGGTAATGACGCTCTCGGTCCCCGGCTCGAAGGTGGGATTAAACCGATGCTGGGAATCGAAGACTGAACTGCAGTGGACCGTCTCCAAACCGGTGACCTTGCCGTTCTGCCCGATAAATCGCCTGGGCCCCCGTGAAGGATGAATGGACAACCCCTCCCGCTCAGCTTCTTCAATTTCCTCTTCAAACGCCGGCATTTCTTTGCGGGACTCAAGACAGACCATGTGGACTTCAAGAGCTCCCAGGCGTAACGCCGTGCGAGTGACGTCAGTGAGTTCTTTCATCGCCACCTGTAGTTCGCTGTCGCTCAAGCTCTCGGGCAAGAGGGAGGAAGTGAGTGTTTCCAGGGTCTGCTGTTGTTGCTGGCGCAGGGCAGACCGCGCGACGTCAATGGCGACGTTGCCACCGCCGATCACCGCCACCCGTTTCCCAATTGAAAAACGGTACCCAAGATTCACGTTCAGCAGAAAATCAACGCCTTTGATGACCCCGTCCAAGTCGTGACCGGGGATTGGCAAATCCCTGCTGCGATGCAGGCCGATGGCGAGAAGAACGGCCTTGAAACCCTGGGCCCGGAGATCTCCCAGAGAGAAGTCCCCCAGCCGCGAGTTCAACCGAAGTTCAGGGCCAAGGTCGAGAATTTCCCGAATCTGTGCTTGGACGACATCCCGGGGCAAACGGTACTCGGGTATCCCGAGGTGAAGCATGCCGCCCGGGACGGAGGACGCCTCAAAAATCGTGACCGGATAACCGAGCAATGCCAGATCGTGTGCCGCGGACAGGCCAGCCGGGCCCGACCCGATCACCGCCACCCGTTCCGAATGAGTGATGGGAGGTTTGTTGGGAAACACATCGATGGGATTGCGGGACTCAGGTCCATGACGCTCTGTGACGAACCGCTTCAAGGCGCGGATCGAGATGGGCGAGTCGAGCACCCCGCGCCGGCAGGCGGTTTCACAAGGATGCCCGCACACGCGGCCACAGATCGAAGCGAGGGGGTTGGGGCTGCGGGCGTAACGATACGCTTCCTCGTACTTCCCCTCCGCAATCAAAGCGACATAGCGCCCTGCTTGAGTGTGCACCGGACAGGCTTGCATGCACGGGAAGTTCGATTCCAGCCACTCCAGATCGACCAGTTTTGAACGTGATTCTCCCACGCGAACACTTCTCCTCGATGAGAAACTTCGGAGCTCGTTTCTGAATCATGCCTCGCGCGGTTCGCACCCTCGAAGCAGCGACCTCTGTTAGCGATGGATCGTGAGGTCGACGGTGACGTTGCCGCTGCTGACGGTGACCGCCTGCGTTGCCGGTTTCCCCTCCTCGCTCCAGGTCTTCAATGTGTAATTCCCGGGCGGGACGTCCTTGATCTCATACTCGCCTTCCTTGCCTGTCACGGCAAAGTAGGGGGTGGCCACCACCACCACGTAACCCGACATTTCGGGGTGGACATTGCAAAGCAACGGGGCCGCCCCAAGATCTTTAAAGGTAAAAGATTTTTTCACTCCCTGCGGCCAGGTTCCCAGGTTGAAGGCCAATTTCTTGTTTCCTCCCACCGACGGCCAGTAGACGTTATGGCCTACGGAATCGCTATTGAGAAAATCAACGACGGTTCCCTTAAGCACCACAAGCACGTGAGGAATAAAGGTCATTTTCTTTTGGTCGATGACCACGTGTTGAGGCGGGGGAGTGAAGGTCTTTCCAGAGATTTCGTCGACGTACACAGCGATGGAGGCGGCTGAGCGCATCCCCTGGGCTGTCACCTTGCCCTGGATATTTCCAGCAAAGTTCGATATCGGTACGCAAAGCGTGAACACAAAAACGAGGGACGAAATTCCCAGCATGATCCGGTTTCTAGTGTATTTCATGGTTGGCTCCGATGGTTAAGTTCAGGGTTTTATCACCTTGTCGTGAAACAACGATTGAGAGAATTGATCAGAAGGAGTAGTCGATTCCTGCGACCGCTCCATGCGCGCGGAAAGACTGTCCGGCATCGCCAAAAGGCGTCTTCCATCGGTGCTGGTATTCGAAGACCATTTTGAGATTGGCACGGATCAAGAACTGAACGCCGGGTGAAAAACGGTTGCGCGTATCGTGGACCGACAGCCCGTTCAAGGCGTCGGTCGGTGAGTTCACCGCATCGTAACGCATGATCCCGATGAGCCAGGGATAGAACCAATACTGCGCCTGGAGGAATCCTCCACTAAAGGTCACGGGGGCGGCGCGATCCAGGGTAAAGGTGTCCGTGTTGGGGATCAGATTGGAATCATGTCCATACATTCCCAGCCCGTACAATTCGAAGTTCTGAACCCTGAAACGGAAGTCTCCTCCGACTCGATAAAACGGCTCGTGAATCGTACCAAAATCCGGAAAGAGCGAGCGATCAACATTCAAGGCATTGCGGCCATAGTAGTAGAAGGCCCCGATGCGCAGCGAAGTATGGTCATGAGGTCCGGTAGGACCGGAAGCCTGGACCTCTTTCCGGGTGCTGCGGTCCCGGTCGAAGTTAAACTTCTGGGAAACGCGCACGTAAACATCCTTCGTGTTGCGGGCGGCCGTCGAATCGTTGGACCCGTTGAGAAAGGTGACCGACCATGCAAAATTCCCGTCATGAGGATAGCCGCCGAATTCAATCCCCCGCTGCGTCGCGGCAAACACGAAGGGATTGCTGGTTGACCCCTGGGACCCGGCGACGCTCGCCTGGTCGTAGATGTCGTAACCCGTGGGATTGATGGTTCGGGCCCCGGTGAAGGGCAAGTCCAACTCGAACTGACCAAACCGGATGTTGAGGGCGTCCTTGGGCAGGTGAAAGAGGTGTCCCACATCATTGACTTTCAAGTAACCGTCTCCGAGACCCCCATCAGCGCCCGATCCCCCCGTTGAAAGGTCATCGTCGATCCAGAAGGAAAGACTGGGACCGAGACTGCCCGCGGCGATTATCGTAAAAGTGTTGGGCGTAAAGAAGTCCGTTCGAGGGAGGAAGCCCAGTGAGAGCGGTTGCTTGCTGTTGTAACTGGCGAAGCCGGAATACCGGAATCCAATGGGAATGGTTCCCGGCAACTCGCCCGGGTAAATCGCCTTGGGGAAAGCCTGTCGCTGCGCGGCAGCCCCCAACAGGACGGGAGGTTCCTTCACGAAGGTGTCATCGTCCTTCGGAAATTTGAACCCGTTCTTTTTGAATGCTTCACCGAAGTCATTCAGCTCCGGATAATTGTTATGACAGGTGGCACAGGATGTTTGATACTTGCGCGCAAATGCAGGGATGGCATAAGCGCTGGGGACCGGCACTAAGACTAAAGAAATGAAGAAAACCCCCAGAAGAATAAGGGCTCCCTTCATCAGAATGATCCCTGGCTTTTGGTATCGAGACATAAATGCTCCTCCTTTGCGTCGATCGCGGGTTAAAAGTCTGATCGAACCTTAAGATCTTAAGACATCGCTTGGTTTGAGGCGACGGCTGGCATCCTTGAAACGATGTATCAGGATTCCTGAATTATGGCTGTATTTAATAAGGAGGAATGAAGACTTAAACGAACGGGGGCGCTCGGTCTGTCCTTGAATAGTATTGATGAGATGCCGGCGGGCAAGGCAAAGGAGAATTGTCTGCGACCAGACTCGTCGAGACAGGATGAAGAGAAACGGGTAGAACGGGTGAGGCACTTTCAAAACTCGACCACACACAGGCGGCACAAAAGAGCCCCTCCGGGCAGCATGCCATATGGGGACCCAACCTGATGCTGAAAACAGGCTGGGCAGAATTCCCCAATGACTCCAGGGAAAGTTGACACACATGAAAATCGTCTGAGGTCGAAAGGATTGGAACCAGCAGAATGGCGACTGTCATCCAGGCGAATGCCGCACACCAACGGATTTTACGGAGTGCCAAAGTCCGCTTACTGTAAAGGGTCGTCATTATCCTTTTCGAAACCGGCTCAGAAGGCATACTCTCCTATACGCTATCAGCCAACGAGTTCTAAAATATTATCAGGTTTTTTCCGCTTCAAGTCTCTGGATAGTCGTGGTGAGCCATTCCTTCAAGGCCTGCTCCAGGCGATCCTTGTCACCGCTCCCACGAAGCGATGCCACGGTCTCTCCCGCGTCATTCAAAGGGATATGGTGGCACGGCAACTCCCTCCCCGCGCGCTCGGCGGGGACAAAATCCATCAGAAAGCATTGATAGCAAGGCTCGCGCTCCGAATCCTCACGTCCGAAATTCAGGCAGGTGACGGAATCGCGCAAGTAGATCGGTTCCACGTTAGGAGTACGCACAGACCGGCCGTACCCGCCATCCTGCAAAATGTTCAGTTCAAGCTTAAGTTTCTCAACTATTTCAAGCCGTCGGAAATCGTTCATGGCCTTCACCTCCGGACCCGGGCCGTGCGCACTCGCGCATCTTCGCGCGCCAAATCCAACTTGCATGGGACAGTGTTCTGCATCTGGAGCTGCCCTATTGTACCCAGAAATCGAAGAGAAGTCTCACACAAATTTAGACGAACCATTGCTCCAGGCATTTCTCCATGGGCTGAATCTCGTAGAGCAGGGCAGTCAACAGACCTGATTCCCAGACCAGGGTCTTCTTGTTCAAAGGGAGTTGCTTAATCCACTCCAGCACGTGCTCTTGGAGCCGGTCCTTCTCCCCCTTCTCCATAATCGAAGCGATGGTCTCGAGAGCACCGTTCAGGGGGATATGATGACAGGGAAATGTCTCCTCCTTGCGCTGGTCCGGAACGATTGGCCAGAGGGAGCATCGGGCACGCCGGCAATTTCGTGTTTGATTTCCACACTCCAAAACTGGAACCGTTTTGACTGGCTCGGATTGATTCATTCTCATTCCTCCACCAAATCAAGTGATCCCGCAACGCATGATCTTAATGCAGGATATCTTAACCTTAACGGAACAAGCAATCGTTTTTCCGAGGGGGGAGGATTCTCAAAGGGAGGCACCTGACCTGGTATCAACGCAAGTCACCACACGACCACATTCATTGACTCTTCCCTTGAGTTTTTGTTTTCTATTCATTACAAGAACCCCTGGGGATATTTCTGGGGACCTGATCCTTGAATTTTAGATATTCAGAAGAGAAACATGCGTTATAATCACCCGTTGAACTGATCAGAGACAATTAGCCTGTCACGCTCCAAATGTAACAGAACCGTTGCGATGCAACGCCAAACTCAGAACGGATTGCAGGAGAAACTCGTGCTCATGGTGATCAACTTGTTGCTTGGATTGGCGGCACTGGCTGGCATAGTCTGGGACATTTCGTCCGGGCAAATCGGCTCGATGGATGGTAACTTCCTGGCAGTCGTTTGTTTGCTGCTGGCATTGATATTTTTGGGAGGTTTCTTCTCTAGTCTTCGCAGTGGAGACCTCAAGCAAATCTTCCACAGGAAACAAAATAAGGTGCCTGACACCACAGAATGATAGTCAAGTTGTGTGGCGTTCCAATCCTCGCGTGACCCCGCTTCGCGGCTCACCGGATTAATTTCATGAAGGATTCGAACTCCAAACGAATGGAGTGCGGAATTCTTAATCTTTCTTGGTTGATGCGAAAAACCCAATGACCGCGACTACCGCGCCTCCCCAAACTGCCGGTCACTCTCATCCGGAAGGGGCACGGGTGTCTGTTCATGGCGGGAGATTTCTTTGGCCCCTCGTCTCGCTCTCGTGGCGCGAGTTGATCCGGTTCTACAGGCAGAGACACCGGCTTTTGGGCGCTCTTGGAACTCCTGTGGTATTTTGGATACTGATCGGGTCCGGTCTGGGAGCCTCCTTCCATCCTCCCGATATTCTCTCTCCACGTGCCATGACAGCCATTGAATATCTTTATCCCGGAACGCTGGTTTTGATCCTGCTGTTTACTTCCATCTTCTCTAACATTTCAGTGATCGAAGACCGGCGCGAAGGGTTCCTTCAGTCCGTTCTGGTGGCCCCTGCCGCGCGGAGTGCGGTGGTGTTGGGAAAGATTCTCGGGGGAACGATGGTGGCCTTGTTGCAGGGGATCTTGTTTTTGCTTCTGGCGCCATGGGTAGGGATGAAGGTGACCTTCGTTTCGGGGGGCGTCCTGGTGGGGCTAGTCTTTTTGATTTCATTTGGATTGACGGCGTTAGGGTTGACCCTTGCCTGGCGAATGCGATCCACACAAGGGTTCCACGCCATCATGAACCTGGTCTTAATCCCTTTGTGGTTGTTGTCGGGGGCTTTCTTTCCGGCCGCCGGGGCGCCGCGCGTTCTGGAGTGGGCGATCCGGTTGAATCCGATCTCTTATGCCGTTTCGTCGTTACGTCGCGGGCTCTATTGGAACGTAGCGACCCCGTTAAATGATCCCTCCATGAGGCTTTCAGTGGGGGTGGTAACATTGTTCGCGCTCATCTTTCTTATTCTGACAGTGAGGATGGCTTCAACCGATACTTCGGAGGGCTTAAAATGAGCATCGATTTGTCCGGCATCCGAAAGACCTTGATGGTATTGGCGCTTGCCCTTGGCCTTTGGGTTGTCGGACTCGGTGTTTTTTTCTGGAAGACCACGGGGACAATTACCGGGCCCGCTCTTCCGGATTATGGAAAGGTGCCTCCGTTCTCTTTGGTGAATTTTAATAATCTCCCGATCCAGCTTTCCGATTTACAGGGCAAGGTGTCGGTGATGGATTTTTTCTTCACCACCTGTCCGGGCCCTTGCCCGGCGATGACAAGCCAGATGAAGCGGTTGCAAGACGAGTTTAAGGACAGGCGTGGAATACAGTTCGTCTCGGTGACGGTGGATCCGGAGACTGACACCCCCGCCGTCCTGTCCAAATATGCTGCTGCCGTCGGAGCTGATTCCGGCCGATGGCTCTTTCTGACGGGATCCAGGAAGGAGATTCAGGATCTGGCGAACCATGGCCTGTATCTCGCCGTTGGAGATAGTGCGGCTGTCGCGCCGGCTAATGGACAAGGAACAATCACTCACAGCACCCGGTTCGTGCTTATTGATGGCCGGGCTCACATCCGCGGTTACTACGACAGCACTGACAACCAGTCCCTCCGGGAACTTGTCCGGGCCATCGAGCGATTGCCGGTAGAGAAAACCAATTGATCCCCATCGCTTCACTCCCGGTGCTGAATGCCACCTTGAACGGCATCAGTGCGATCCTCCTGGCGGCGGGGTTCGCGTCGATTCGGAATGGGAAGATCCTTCTCCATCGGATCTTCATGCTCTCGGCCTTTTTTACATCGACTGTTTTCTTGATTTCCTATGTGACTTATCATGCTCACGTCGGTTCAGTGCGATTCCAGCATGCAGGATGGATTCGCCCGGTCTACTTCAGCATCCTTTTAACTCACACCATCCTGGCCGCCCTCATCGTCCCCCTCGTGCTGGTTACGCTTTCGCGCGCCTTGCAAAAGAAATTTGAGAAGCACAAGAAAATTGCCCGTTGGACGCTTCCCTTGTGGTTCTATGTCTCGGTGACCGGCGTGGTGATTTACTGGATGCTTTACCGGATGTAAGAGTAGAGTGACGTGGAGAGCTTGGCGACCGGGCGCGCGACCTTTTAACGCGGAGGCGCGGAGTACGCTGAATTTATAATAGATCGAATGCTCCAATTGAGATTTTATTGGCACACGTGATATCAGCGTTTGATCAGTTTATTGCGACATTGCGGGATGAGAGTGAATTGAATGGATGAGACAGTTCAGGCTGAAGGCTTGCCGGGTGCACCGGTTCATAAAAAACGACCGCGCTGGTCGATGATCCTCATCCTGCTCGTGGCCTGGCTGGTCACCTTGATGCCTTTTCTTTTTTGGAAGGCCACCTGGTTTGGCAATCGTCTCAGCGATGCTCAGCTCGCCGGTTATTTGAGCGATAAGAGGAATCCACGCCACTCCCAGCACGCCCTCGTTCAGGTCTCGGACCGCCTCGCGCGAGGCGACCGGAGTGTGGTCCAGTTTTATCCGCAACTGGTCGCCCTGGCAGACAGTCCCGTGGTGGAATTGCGCATGACTGCAGCCTGGGTGATGGGGCAGGACAACAACTACGATCCCTTCCACAGCGCGCTCCTCAAGCTGGTGGGCGATCAGGATCCTCTGGTGCGATGGAATGCGGCGCTGGCGCTGGTGCGTTTCAACGACGCATCAGGACGGCCTGGGCTTCGTGAGATTCTGCGTCCATTCACGGTGGTTGCGCCCGCTTCGGGGGTATTCAAAGAGCGCCTGAAGCCGGGGGATACTGTGAACCGGGGCACGATGATGGCACGCCTTATTGTTCCTTCGGGCGGCGAGCCGGTGGAAATGCGTTCCCCCATCCCTGGAAAAATCGCGCGGCAACTCGTGGCCAATGGCAGCGGATTATCCGCCGGCACTCCTGTGTTTGTCCTCTCGCCCGACGAAAAGCAAGTGTGGGAAGCGCTTCGCGCGCTATACCTGATTGGAGTTCCGTCCGATCTCCCTGACATCCAGCCATTCACCCATCCTACGACTCACATGTCGGGCCGGATCCAACAGCAGGCCCAACTCACCGTCGAGGCCATTCAAAAGCGTGGGGCGGCGAATTACTGAGAATGAGAGAATATAGTGATAGCAAAGAGTCCAGACTTGGAAAGCATTGAGATTCGCGGCTCTGCCGCTCACTATTGAGGTAAGCCTTTGGCTTACCGTGGCAAGCTTTCCTTCTTTCTATTCCCTGCAGCGCTAAAGCCCGCCGCCATTGGCGGCGGGCTTTAGCGGCTCAAGAGGGAATCAAAGGTGTTGGATAGGCCGGAAAGGCGGAGCCTTTCCGCAATAGTGAGCGGCAGAGCCGCACATCATCACCGATCTCCTCCAGCCGTAGTATCACTATAATTGATTCTCATTAATAGAAGAGGGATTTCAGCCTGAAAGAAAACGACAGAGGGGGCGAACACGTTTTTCTTTGCGATGAGTGCTACCCGGGTTGGTTTGTACCGCCGCTGCGATTGCAATACACTACCGAAAAAGAAAGGAGTACACACTTATGATCACGATAACGGGATCTGTGGGAGCCAGCGGTAAGTACCTCATCACCGGGATCCCGGTGGATACGAAAACTCATACCGTGTTGAAGATCGCATTCGAGAACAATACGGCGGGCACCAATCTCGCCCTGTGCGCGGGCTCAGACGCCGATTTCAATGCGGGCAATCCCGGACTTCGGCTGTCGGACTCCGGCGGTCCAGGATTTCGATTCCTGACAATCATTGACACCAGTCAGCTTTCGGGCAAGGTCCTTTACGTTCTCCGGCAAGTTGGGTCTGCGGTTTCGCAGTTCACTCTCACTGTTGAATAACAGGCGGGCGGCGCATACCCCGATCCATCGGGGTATGCGATGAAGAGTCGGTCGGCTCTTCAGCATCTTAAGCAACGATCTTCATTACCAATAACGGACAGGTACCCATTAGTGAGCTAAGGGTACTGAAAACAGGCGCTATCCCGTTTATTTATTCCCGCTCGGGAATGTTCCTGTCGACCGTGACCTTGCTGCCGGCCTGTTGGTCTTTCCATTCTTGAATCTTCCCCAGATCCCCCTCGGCCGTGCCATCCTTGAAAATGACATAAGAGATTTCCACGTCCACGTCTGAATAGCTTGTCAGTGAGACCTTCAGCTCCCGGATGGCCCCAGGAGCGAGATCGCCGCCAGCGGCCCCCCAAATTGAGCCGCCTTGGCGACGGACAATAGCAAATTCCACAATGACCTTGGAGTACTCGTTCCGCAGTAAAAGGCGCAGGTCGTTATCACGCACCTCGGCTTTCACGACCCGCAATCCCGCAGCGCGGTTTCCAATGAGACGTGTCCATGGCTGCACTTCGTCCCGCACATGGGGAGCACTCCGAGAAGGAAAGGTTTGGGCCCTTTGGTACGCTGCTTGAGTTCGGAGTTTAAAAGTCGAGATAAACTGTGACAGTG
The DNA here is from genome assembly GCA_041494885.1 of Terriglobia bacterium. Lineage (GTDB taxonomy): Bacteria > Acidobacteriota > Terriglobia > JAIQFV01 > JAIQFV01 > JAIQFV01. The sequence goes on along the minus strand of JBGQBO010000011.1, from coordinate 99,133 downwards.
CCATGCCCGGATTATTCCGGTGGTTGTCAATGTACTGGAGAAGGTTAGAGACCGAGACGCGGAGGATCTCTCGTTCCCAAAGCGCCGTACTGTCATAAATGAATTCTTCCGGGACCGATGAATCGGGTGCGGTCAACATTTTTTCCAGTTTCTGCAAGCCCTCGACCAGGTGGTTGCCGATGCGAACTTGCTCGAGTTGTCCCAGCCAATACTGGAGGGCGCAATACCGCATCCTTCTTTCCTCAATGGTGCGATCAAGGAGTCGCAGATCGCCCTCGGCCATGCCGTCCTCAAAAAGATTGGCAGTGATACGGGCTTGTGGAAAAAGAGGGGGACCCTCCCGCTGGATATAGCCAAGGTAGACGGAGCAGTGCCGCGACTGGCTCGAGCCTAGAGGAAGGGACATCGGCTGCGGACAGCTTTCCGAAGTCTCCTGAAGGCCACTCTTGACATCCCCGGGAATGGGCTCCTTCGTGGCGTCGACTCTCATCAGCCAGGCTTGAACGGGCTTCGACGATTGATTCACCACGTCGAAATCGACAATGGTCTTCTCCATATCCATCTTGAGATTCCGGATTACCAGCGCGGCAGGCTCCTGAGCGCTTAATGGAAGAAGTGGAAGCATGCTGAGAATGAGTGCAATCAATTTCACCGCTGCATCCCTCAGCGCTGATCTTATGTTTTGGGACCGTAACGCAGGCCCGCAGCAATGGCCTTTGTCAGTCGATGCTTGAACAAAGGCGTCGTCTCTTGACGGATGTAGCCCAGCTTTCGCCAGCACAGATTGCACAAAATGTCGCATCAGTCGCATCCCATTCCGACGCTTTCTGCGTCTATCACCAACGCCACTCAGAATAGATCTCGGGGCCAGCTTGAAAATAGGTGGGAGGACTTACACATCGCCCTCCAACCTGAACAACCGCACGTGAGTATTCATCCCAGATCAGTCGTCCCAGGTGGCGCAGCCCGCTAGAATTGCCCTATCCCAGCCCATTGGTGTAACTGGCTTTTCCGTCGGTGAAATGCGCGGTGAGCACTTGACGGCGCAATGTGGGGGCAAATGACAAGTGCACCCAAGTGCCTTCCTGAATGAGCTGGTCGAAGGTAATGCCAGACGCCTGGATTGCCTGGCATATGCTCAGAGGATTCCCAAATCCGTCGCATGTGAAGTCGGCGGCGAAACCACTCGTGTGGGCACTGTTTGAGGCCCCTCCGATGAGCGTGTTCAGCGCGACACAACGGAACCCGGAGTCAATATGCATCCCTAGATTATTCAACACCTGCGAGCGGACCTTTTCCAAGCCCTCGGCAAGTATTTTCAGGTTGTCGATTATCTCTGGTGGCGGAGCGTTGTCGATACCCTTGCGAACCGCGGTCGAGGAAGAGGTCAGCTCCTCTAGACTAAAGTGGTCGGTTAGATTCATATTCATCCTCCTGCGTTTGGTCATTGCCTATTTTGGGATGTCATGGGCAATCGACGGGGTGGTGCATACCCCGATCTATCGGGGTATGCAATGGAGAGTCGATCGGCTCTTCTGCTTCTTAAGCAGCGATCATCAGAATTGATTACAGACAGCCACCCCTTAGTGAGCTTAGGCCACTGAGAGATAAGCAGTGGTCTCGTGTTTTCGACGAGAAGGGCTGATCGAACCCACCACCCGGATCGGAGAAAGCGGTCCGCTACGGCGGACCGCACTCCAAAAAGGCAGGGTCAGCCCCGAATACCGTTCAGTTAAAGGAACTCAGGCCGAAACTCCCCATTCGATTGGCACTTCTTAAGACGAAACTCTGCTTGATTGAACCGTCGATCTATCGGGAATAAAGAGATTCTTTCACCCCTCCGGGGCTCACAACATTTTGGGGCTTTGACCCCGCCCTCGCCCCGCAAAAAGAAAAGGCGCGGGGCTCAGACGGGGCTAGAATTGTGCCTGCCCTTCGGGCCTCTGATTGGAAATGAACCGAGCATTTGATCTAGAAATCCGAGAAGTTCGATACAGTCCCAATACCGTTGAGCTATGGAAACCCGGGCCGAAACTCCCCATTCGATTAGGCACTTCTTAAGACGAAACTCTGCTTAAGTGAACCGTATTGGGACAGTCCTCTGACTATCCTAACTAGCTTGTCTGTTGGCAGAATTGCGGTCGGATCAACGACTGAATTTAATTCCCAGGTTCTTTTCGACTTCTTCGGTGGGGACCATGTCGATGGCATCCCACGGGCATCCATCCAGAAACGCGCCATCGGGACCCTTGCTGGTGCATTTTTTGCAGCCAATGCAAGTTTGCGGGTCCACTTCAATGCGGCCGAAAGGAGGGTGGTCTTCGTCGGGGACCCAATACATGCAGTCTTCTACCGGGCAATACTCGACACATGCGGGAGACCCGGCGCAACCCGTACAATTCTCAGTGATGACAGCGAGTTCTTTGGGAATTTTCTTTCGGGGCGTCGTCAGTCCTTTGGACTTCGGTTCGCTCTTGATTACCTCGGCCGACTCCATGTTTCCGGTCTCCTCTTGTTCAGGATGTCACCAGCGTGGCAAATCATCTTATGTGACGTCCGCGTTATAGTCAAGAAAAGCAGACGATCAAGCCCTGATACTAACCTCGCCACCACGACCATCCGAAGATAAGCCCTGGCGCCCGCCAGAGTAACTTAGCTCGAATTGTTCTGACCCTGTGTTCGGGCAGCAGCCACCGCCTTGAGAACCTCCTCCGGCGATGGCATGTCTCCATCCCATCGGGCCACAATCGAATCTCCGCGGCGCAGTTCCAGGACGGGAACCGACTTCGTCATCAGCCAGAGATAGCTGAACGGGATCTTCGTGTAGGGAATCCTGAGGTGCCCCTGGTTCAAGAAATCAAAAATCTGTGCATCGGTTTCCGCGCCGAGGTAGGTTTGGATGGGGGGCAGGTTGGGCGTCTCCCCGATGAGGTTGAGTCTCTCGGAATTGGCAATGCAATGAGGACAAGTCGCGCTTAGATAGATGATGATATTCAGCTGGCCCTGGGTCGTCTGGTCAATCGAAGAGACCTTTGAACGGGCGTCAATCTCGGAGTAGGTTGCGGTGCCAAGGCATAACAAGGTAATCACTACAGAGATGATCTTCCGGCCTGCCAGCTCCAGCGTACGACGGCGGTACTTGAAGGTGACCAGGGTCATCAGCAGCAGAAGGGTGTCCTGCCAGAGCACCGAGGCGGGTCCTCCGCGGTCAAAGGAACCGAAACAGCCACAGTCATGTCCCTGGAGTTCATTCCACCGGAACCCGGTTGCCGCGAGAAAGAGAACCAGCAGACCGGCCCCGGCCCCGAGCGCCAGCGTCCGCTGGAAACCAGTAATCAAACAGACCCCAATAAAGGCCTCAAGGGCAACCATGAGGAAGGCAGCGGGCAGATCAAGCGACCCAGGCAACAGCTTGTAATAGCTGATTTGAAGCGCGAACTGCCGGATGTCCCAGGCCTTCAGGAATGCGGCAGCGATGAACACCAACCCGATCAACCAAGCCAGCGGGGTGACCCAGCGACTGGGTTGTTGTGACTCCTTTGGCATGAACTCTCCTCGAATCTTGAACTCTTTCAAAACCCGCCGAAATCCTACCCTGCTGCGGCGAATCGAGTCAAGTCAGGGAAGGACCATTTTGCGAACTCTTGAAAGGCAGTTCCATGGGACAGATTGAACGGAAGGGTGCTCTCCACTGCACCATGGGATCATCAAACCAATTGACCGTAACAGAGCGAGCCGCTATGATATGCTGATTTTTGAGGCTGGAGGAACACACTGTGGGGAAAACACATCTTAGCCGACATGAGTTGGTGAAGCAGGATGAGTTCCTTGTCACTGTGACGGGAACTTGGGATTACCTTCAGGAACATGCACGAGAAATCCTGCTGGGCGTAGGCACCGTGGCCGTGGTAGTCATCGCAATGTTCGGGATTAGCTGGTACATGCGGAACAGACACCAGGTGAGTAATGAGGAGATCAGCAGCGCCATCCAGCTTTATAGCTCGCCTCTCATCACCGACAAATTGCGGGCCCCGCTGGGGCCGAATCAGCGCGTTTTTGCCACCTCCCAGGAAAAATACACCAAGGCGGAGCAGGAATTTGCCCGCCTCAGCCGCAAGCACAGCGGCCAGGTGATTGGCGAGACCGCGGCGTATTACGATGCCATGTGCAAGTATAACCTGGGCGATAGCGCGGGGGCCGTTCAGCAGCTGGAGACCCTCACCAAGAAGTCGGAGAACCCGGAGATTGGCGCCCTCGGCAAGTTTGCCCTGGCCCAGATCTATTCTGCCCAGAAGAACACCTCCCAGGTCGCAGGGTTGCTGCAGCAGTTGATTGATCACCCAACGACCACAGTTCCGAAGGTCACCTCCATGATGACTTTAGCTGAGTATTATCAAGCCATCAACAACAAGGACGCTGCGATTCAACTCTACAAGAAGATTCAGACGGAATTCCCCAGCTTCCAAATCCAAAGCGATGTGCGTTCTCATCTGGCAGAGCTGGGCCCCGCATCTTAACCGCTTTTTCGAAACCAGGGTCTAAATCTCCATCCCAAATCCAGGCCGTGAGCCTGGATTTTTTTGTCGGTCCCAGCTCGTTTCTTTTTGCAAAGCTCGACGTCTGAAACCCCGCATGAACCCATGTGAAACTGCAACAACTCAGTGTCTTCGTCTATCCGGGGATGGAATTCAGATCGCAAAATGAGCTCTTTTCGAACAAGGGTGCGATGCTTGACAAAGAGAGGTTCGTTGCTATAATGCGTTGATTTGCTTGCCCATTTGGGCGTCGCAGGGGTACCGCGCGGCATTTGCCGTGGCGTGGCTAAATTCGTGATAGGCTGGTCACTTAGAATGATTGTCGCCCTCAAAAACCTGGCGATCCAGCCGATTATCATCTCTGAAGTTCTTGGACCTGGGGTGGTTGACCTGCGTTCCGGTGACTTCAAGCAAACCGGGCCTTTGCTTGTGGATGCTGTGGCCTCGCTTGTGAGCGAGGAAGTTCGGGTCAAGGGGACCCTCGAGGTGGAAGTCGAGACCGGCTGCTCTCGATGTCTCGAGCCCATGAAGATTCCAGTCAAGAAGTCATTCGATCTCTTTTATCGCTCGCACAAGAGCGTCGGTCCCATAAGACAGGACGAGGAGATTGAATTGAAAAGTCCAGACCTGGATATCGGCTTTTATGTCGGGGCAGGCTTGGAATTTAATGACACGCTCCGGGAGCAGATTCTTATCGAGCTTCCCATGAAGCCCATATGTCAACTTGGATGCCAGGGGTTGTGTCCCCACTGTGGCGCCAACCGTAACATTGCGCCCTGTGGCTGTGCTGATGCGGAGTGGGATCCGCGATGGGCGAGTTTAGGCACACTGAAAAGGTCGTGAAATCCCGCCTGGGGATCGAAAGTTTGAAGAAAGGAAGATCATCATGCCCAATCCAAAACGTAGGCATTCCAAGGGGCGAACGTCGCGGCGTCGTGCGCACGACGCGTTGAGGCCCCCCTCTTTTTCTGAATGTCCTAACTGTCACGAGCGGAAGTTGCCTCATCAGGCCTGCCCGAAATGTGGCTATTACAATGGCAAGGAAGTAGTTGAAGTCGAGACCGAGTAAGCCTCGGGCTTCTGTGACCCCCCCAAAAGGCCGAATGGACCTTCTGGGGATCGACCTAACGTGGTCGCGGGATAGAAGGGGTTGAGCGGAATCCGGGGTCGGGATACCGGAAAAGTGAATTTGGAGATCGCCTGATCGTCTTCTGCCACTTATGATCAAGATTGCCGTTGACGCCATGGGCAGCGATCATGCCCCGCACAGTGAAGTGGAGGGCACCATCGCCGCAGTCCAGGAGTATCCTGTCTCCGTCGTGCTGGTGGGGCCGGAGCAGGCCATTCTTGCCGAACTGAAGCGCCGTCATTGCCCGCCCCACCTCCCCATTGAAGTCCAGAACGCCTCCCAGGTGGTGACGATGGAAGATATGGCAGCGGCCAGCTTCCGGAAGAAGCGCGATTCCTCGATCCATGTGTCGGCACGGCTGGTACGTGATGGCAAGGCCGCGGGGGTAGTCAGCGCCGGCAATACCGGGGCGGTGATGACGACCTCCAAGATTGTGATGGGGGTGCTTCCGTCGGTGGATCGTCCTTGTCTGGCCGCGGTGTTTCCGACCTCCAAGGGGAAGCCGGCGATTCTTCTCGATGTGGGCGCCAATGTGGACTGCAAGCCGTTCCACCTTGAGCAATTCGCGATCATGGGAGAAGTATATTCCCGTGTCATCTTCAATGTGGCGCGTCCCCGCGTCGGGTTGCTTTCGATCGGGGAGGAATCATCCAAGGGAAATGATTTGACCCGGGAGGTCTACGGCCTTCTGAAAAAAACGAGCTTGAATTTCGTGGGCAATGTGGAGGGGCGGGATCTTTACAACGGGTCCTGTGACGTCATCGTATGCGATGGGTTCATCGGCAATGTGGCGCTCAAGGTGAGTGAAGGGTTGGTGGAAGCCATTTCGACCCTTCTCCGTGAGGAACTGTCCGCCACATTGACCGCCAAGATGGGATATGCACTTTCTCAGAAGGCCTTTGCCAATTTCAAGAGGCGATTGGACTATTCGGAATACGGTGGGGCTCCGCTGCTGGGGTTGAAAGAAGTGTGCATCATTTGTCATGGACGCTCCAACGCGCATGCCATCAAGAACGCGATTCGGGTGGCTTACGAATTCTGCAATAACAAGCTGAGCGAGAGAATCGAAAATGAAATTGCGCGAATTGCGGCCACCGGAGAGGTTCCCGACGACAGGGTCACAGTCTCCCACGAATCCCCGCCCCCCCGGAGAATCCATTGAGCAAAATCGCCTTCATCTTCCCGGGACAGGCCTCACAATACGCGGGCATGGGAAAGGACCTCGCTGAAAAATTTCCCGTTGCCCATCGGGTTTTCGAGGAAGCCGATCGAGCCCTTGGATTCCAAATCAGCAAACTCTGTTTTGAGGGTCCGGAGGAAGAGCTCCAGCTGACCATGAACACTCAGCCGGCCATCCTCACGGTCTCCGTCGCCGCCTATCGGGTTCTTGAAGAAAAGGGATTACAGCCGGACTTCGTGGCCGGCCACAGCCTGGGTGAATACTCTGCCATCGTCGCGGCCGGGGCGCTGAGCCTCTTCGATGCAGTTCAGACCGTCCATGACCGCGGCATCTACATGCAGGAGGCGGTTCCGGTGGGGGACGGAGCCATGGCCGCGATCCTGGGTTTGCCCTTGGACTGCGTCTATCAGATTTGCGCGGATGCGAGGATGGACGAGGACTGTTCCGCGGCAAACATCAATTCCCCTTCACAGATCGTGATCGCCGGCTCAAGAGGCGCCGTGGAGCGGGCGGTTAAACTGGCCACCGAAGCAGGAGCGAAGCGAGCCCTCCTTCTGAATGTGAGCGCACCCTTTCATTGCCGGCTGATGATGCCTGCGCAAGAGCGGCTGGAGCACGATTTAATGCGGCTGGACTTCGATGATTTGAAGTTTCCGCTGGTGACCAACGTGGACGCGGAATTCATTACGACCGGACTAGCGGCGCGCACGTCCCTGGTGCGCCAGGTGTCCTGCCCTGTGATGTGGGAGGACTCCATGCGCGCGATGATCGACCGCGGCGTGGACACCTTTGTGGAAGTGGGGCCGGGCCGTGTTCTGTCGGGACTGGTCAAACAGATCGACCGGACTCGAAAGATGCTCAATGTCGAGGATGAGAAGACTTTGACGGCTACACTCGAGGCATTGCATGACGCCGTCCGAACCGGCCAATGAACCCGGGAACGGATTAAGGTCTCTCCTACAGAGAAAAGTGGAAGGTGATGCGGTCTTAGAAAGTCGCGTTCTTCTGACCCGGACAACCCGGAACCAGCACCGGATCTTATGAGAAATCCCGGTCATGGGATCGGTTGTCAATAGACAGCTCGCCGCGGCGGGATCATCACATGAATTTCAGATTGAAGGTTTTTAGCTTCCTGTATACCCGGCTTCTCTATGAGAGATCTTTTTAGCATGGTCGGTACCGAGGTTGTTGATCACCTCCCAATCACCGGTTTCCGCCTCCTTGCCTGGAAAGAACATGTTGCTTGATAACAAAGTGGCCGTAGTGACGGGTGCGTCGCAGGGGATTGGGCGCGCGATCGCCATGGTGCTGGGGGAATCCGGGGCCACGGTGGTGGCGTTGGCGCGCCAAGTGGAGAAACTAAACACCCTGCGCTCCGAAATTGAAGCCTTGGGGCGAAAGGCGGTTGTGATACAATGCGACGTTTCCTCCGCGGAGGAAATCAAGCGAACGTTTGAAGAAATCATTAAACAATTGGGACGGGTGGATGTCCTGGTCAACAACGCCGGTATCACGCGCGACGGCCTCGTCATGCGCATGAAGCGAGAGGATTGGGACGCCGTGATGACGACCAACCTCACCAGTGTTTTTCACACCATCCAGGAAGTGTTAAAGTGCATGGTACGGCAGCGGTATGGCCGGATCATTAATATTACTTCGGTGGTCGCGCAATCCGGCAACGCCGGGCAGGCCAATTACGTGGCCGCGAAGTCGGGGCTGATCGGCCTGACAAAGTCCATCGCCCTGGAAGTGGCCTCTCGCAATATTACGGTCAACGCCGTGGCGCCCGGTTTTGTCGATACCGCGATGACCGCCGGTCTGCCGGAAGCAGCACGCCAGAGGCTGTTGGAATTGATTCCGCTCAAACGAATGGCCACGGATCGGGAAGTGGCTTACGCCGTGAGGTTTCTGGCCTCGGATGAGGCTGCTTACATCACCGGCCAGGTCTTGAATGTCAACGGGGGGATGTACATGTGAAGGGAAGCCGGAGGGTCGATTTTGAGTTTCTGCCCGCACCCCGGTCCGTCGCCGGGTCGTTCGAAGCTCAAAATGAGTCATTCGGAATAATCTGATTGCACATTAAGGAGGAACGCTGATCATGGCAGCCAATGTTGAGGAAAAGGTGAAGCAGATCATTGTGGAACAGCTCGGCGTGGATGAGGCGGAGGTAACTCCCACCGCGTCCTTTGTCGATGACCTCGGCGCCGATTCGCTGGACACAGTGGAGTTGGTGATGGCCTTCGAAGAAGGATTCAATATTGAGATTCCTGACGAGGATGCGGAGAAGATCGCCACGGTCAAAGACGCCGTCGACTACATTCAGGCCCACGTAAAATAAAGGAAAGGGATGGAGTCGTCGGACTACATTTTTTTATGAACGCCATGAACAAAAGGCGGGTGGTCGTCACGGGAGTCGGGCTGGTGTCCCCTGTGGGGATTGGGACCCAGGATTCCTGGGATGCGCTGCTGGCGGGTAAGAGCGGCGCTGCTCGCATCACCTTGTTTGATCCCACACAATTCTCCACGCAGTTTGCCTGCGAAGTGAAAGGGTTCGATCCGCTCAATTACATCGAAAAAAAAGAAGTGAAGAAGATGGGGCGATTCATCCATTTTGCCATTGCCGCCTCGGATTTTGCGATGAAGCATTCCGGCCTTCAAGTGGACGCGGCGATCGCCGAACGGGTGGGTGTTTATATCGGCTCCGGCATCGGGGGGTTCGATGTGATTGAACGTGAACATACAGAGTTGCTTCGTGGGGGACCCCGGAAGATTTCGCCCTTTTTCATTCCTGCCGCCATCGTCAATCTGGCTTCCGGCCAGGTTTCGATTCGCTATCGCGCCAAAGGCCCCAATTCAGCCACGTGCACGGCTTGTTCCTCGAGCGCCCATGCGGTGGGAGACTCCTTTCGATTGATTCAACGTGGAGAGGCGGATGCCATGATCTGCGGAGGATCGGAAGCCGCCATCACGCCCATGGGAGTGGGAGGATTCGCGTCGATGCGGGCGCTCTCCATCCGCAACGAGACACCCGAATCAGCCAGTCGGCCCTTTGACAAAGAGCGTGACGGATTTGTCATTGGAGAGGGGTCGGGCCTCCTGATTCTCGAAGAACTGGAGTTCGCCCGACGCCGCGGTGCCAGGATCCTCTCCGAGGTGGTGGGTTACGGAATGTCCGGGGACGCTTTTCACATCACCCAGCCCTCAGAGGACGGCGACGGGGCCGTTCGCGTCATGCAAAATACCCTGAACGATGCGGGAGTCCGACCGGAACAGGTCGACTATATCAACGCCCATGGAACTTCAACGCCCTTCAATGACAAAACGGAAACCCTGGCGATCAAGAAGGTCTTCGCTGAGTCCGCAAAAAAAATTGCGGTGAGTTCTACGAAATCGATGACCGGACACCTTCTCGGTGGAGCCGGAGGTTTGGAAGCGGCTATCATGGCACTATCTATTCATTGTCAGTGCGTTCCCCCTACAATCAACTACAAGACACCCGATCCGGATTGCGATCTCGATTATGTCCCGCTCCAGTCGAGGAATATGACCATCAACTATGCGCTCTCCAACTCCTTCGGCTTCGGCGGGACCAACGCGGCTTTGCTGATGAAACGGTACTCGGGTGACTAGCCCAACAGCGGATGGCAGGGGGGCACTGAGATCTGTACCCGGGAAGAGACAAGAAGGTCGTGCCCGGGAGTGGACCTTCCCGTTGGCCGCGCCTCAGGCCGTCTGTAATTCATCCATGGGTCCTTAAGCTCAGATCCTCTTCTCCCCTGAGGTTCTCATCATGAACATCATTGTCTGCATCAAGCAGGTTCCCAGCCGCGAAGCCTCCCTCCGAATCAACCCCGAACAAACATGGATCCGCGAGGAGGGTCTTTCTTTCGAAACAAACGAGAGCGACATTTATGCACTCGAAGCTGCCCTTCAACTCAAAGAGAAAATGGGCGGAGAGGTCGTTGTCTGTACCCTCGGACCCGCGACGGCCGCGTCCGTGATCCGGGAGGCCTTGGCCAAAGGGGCAGAACGCGCCCTGCACTTGAGCGATCCTGCCTTTGTGGGGCTGGACGCTTACGCGACGGCTCGGGTCATGGCGGAGGTGTTCAAGAAGGAAAAATTCGACCTGATCGTGACCGGGCTTCAATCGGATGACCACGGATTCGGTCAGACCGGTGTCGTTCTCGCGGAACTCCTCAATCTGCCTCACACCACGCTCGTCATGGGAGTGGAAGTTCTCGAGGGAGGATCAGGCGTCAAGATCAAACGGGAACTGGAAAGCGGATGGTTCCAGTGGCTCGAACTGCCCTTGCCGGCCGTCCTCACTATCCAATCCGGTATCAATCAACCGCGCTATGCCAGTTTGAAAGGGATCATGGGAGTCAAAAAGAAGGAGATCAGAGTGGTCGACCTGGCAGCGGCGGGACTGACGAAATCAGATCTGACGCCCAAGCAAGCCATTCGAAGAATCTACGTGCCCGAGAAGGCGAAACAGACTCAGTTTCTCGAAGGAACAGCCAAGGAAGTGGCGGCAAAGCTGGTGGATAAGTTAAAGAACGAAGCACGGGTGATTTAGGTGTCAGGTGTCGGGTGTCAGGTGTCAGGAGATCGAAGCCGGAAGTCAGAGGTCGGAAGTCAGAAGCAGGAGGACAGAACACAGAAGCCAGAGGTCAGAAGTCAGAAAGAATATTAGGACTCCTGACTTTGAACCTTGAACTGGGCCTTCAGACTTTGGACCTTGGACTTGAAACTTTGAACTTGGAATTTTGAACTCGTATTTCGAACACGGTGAATCTTTATGCCAGATGGTATTTTCGTTTTCATCGAACAGCGTGATGGAAAAATGAACCGAAGTTCTTGGGAGGCCTTGGCGGCTGGACAGCACCTGGGCCGGGAACTAGGCCAGAAAGTGTTTGCGGGTGTCTTTGGGAACGGTGTCACCTCAATCGCCGAAGCAGTCGCTGAAAAGAAGTTGGACGGAGTTTTCACAGTCGAGCATCCCCTGCTGGGCAGCTATACACCTGATGGGTATGCCCATGCCTTCCGTCAAGCGGTTCAACAGGTGGACCCCCGGTTTGTCCTTATGAGTCACACCTATGAAGTGCGCGACTTTGCCCCCAAGCTTGCGGCGTCCATGAACAGGGCCCTGGTCGGAGACGTCATCGCCTACCGCAATGAAGACGGCCAGCTTATTTTTGTTCGGCAGGTGTTTCAAGGAAAGATGAGCGCCGATGTGAAGATCGAACATGAGCCTCCCTACTTTGTGTCGTTCCAGGCAGGGGCATTTCGCGCGGACTCGGTGGAAACGGGTACTACCAAGGTTGCGGTAAGTCCGCTCCCTGTCATCCTGGAGGCGGCACAGATCCGGACCAAATCCCTGGAAATCTTTCGCGAGGCAAAGCAGGCTGTCGACCTCAGCCAGGCTGAAAAAATAGTGGCGATTGGCCGCGGCATTAAGAAGGTCGAAAATATAGAGATGGCCAAGGCATTGGCCGAGGCGCTGGGCGCCGAGTTGGCGGCGTCGCGCCCCATTTGTGATAGCGGATGGTTGCCCATGGACCGGCAGGTGGGAAGCTCCGGTCAGACCGTGTCACCGAAGCTTTACCTGGCCATCGGAATTTCGGGAGCGACTCAGCACCTGGTCGGGATGAAATCAGCGCGGACGATTGTCGCCATAAACAAGGACCGGGACGCTCCCATCTTTGAAGTGGCTGATTTCGGCATTGTGGCGGACCTGTTTGAGATTGTCCCGGCGTTGACGGAGGCGGTCAAGGCGGCCCGCAGTTGATGAGGGAGATGGAGGGGCTCGCACCGCCCCTAGAGGTTCCCGGAAAACGTCCGAAAGCAGAACCGCATTGATCCCTCCGAAAATATGAGAGTCAAATGGATTCCAAGAAAAAACTTTCATCCCCCATGAGCACACGAAGACCTGGATTTCTGTCGGGAGTGAATAAGGACTCTCTTGAATCGACTGGACCAAAGGGTGACGGTCAGGGATCTCCACTCTCGGGAATGGCTCCATCCTTGTGTGACATTTGTGGCCATTCACTCGTTCAACGCAACTGCAAGCTGATATGCACCAACTGCGGCTTCCGTCGCGACTGCTCTGATCCGTAACTCCGGCTGAGGATGTGCTCCTGCTCCCGATTCCCTGGACCCACTCCCCCCGATCACTGGTCCTGCTTCTCTCTCCCTCTCGAATGCCATCAGAAAACCATGCCTGAAAGAGTCCATTTGAGGCGGGGAGTGGATTAGGAGCGTATGGCGACATTCAGCCTCCAAGATCGGATCGAGAGGATGGAGAATCGATGGGGCTGACAAACGCCTTCCAAGACAGTATATTGATGGCTGGCGCGACCCGCGTTTGAGCCTGTTTTTTTTGGAAGAGGCTTGGAGAAATGAATTGTGGGCAGGCGGGCCAAATAAACAGGCCAACCAGGCGGACCAAGAACGATGTCCGGACCGGTCACAGAGACAGAAAAAACACAGAGTGCGGGAAGGGCAGGGGAAGTGGCGAAGCGGGGTCTTCAATTGCACAAATCCCCAAGGGAGTGGAGCGGGTGGCAGAAGTTCCAGATCTCGGTTGCCTCGTATGCAGGCTATGGATTGGTTCGACTCATCGGGCGAACCCTGAAATTTGAGTCTCGCGGTGATGAGAATCTTGAGGCAATTTATAAGGCGGGGCATCGAGCCATTTTCACCTTTTGGCACAATCGTATCTTTGGAGCGACGTGGTACTTTCGCAAGCGCGGTATCGTCGTGATGACATCACAGAATTTCGATGGAGAATACATCGCTCGCTTCATCCAGATGCTGGGATACGAAGCCGCGCGCGGGTCCAGTTCGCGGGGAGGGATGAGAGCACTCGTCGAAATGGCAAAATGCTTGAGAGAAGGATGCGATGTCGGATTCACCATTGATGGACCGCGGGGGCCCCGGTATCAGGCAAAAATGGGTCCCGTGATGCTCGCCCGCAAGACGGGCGATGGCATCTTTTGTTTTCATGTGTCGTATGAGAAGAAGTGGGTCCTGAAAGGTAGCTGGGACCATTTTCAAATTCCCAAACCCTTCAGCCGTGCCTTGCTGATCCAAGCCCCGCCCCTATACATCGACGCCACCGCCGACGAATCCACCATGCGGAAAAAACACCAGGAAATGCAGCAACTCCTGGAAAAAATCCGTGACGAGGGGGACGCCTATTGGGAGGGAGATCGCTTCTAGAAACCCAGTTCAAAGTCCAAAGTCCAAAGTCCAAGGTCCAAAGTCTGAAAACCCAGTTCAAAGGTTAGGGTTCAACGTTCAAGGTTCAAGGTTCCAAGTCAGAAATCTAAACCCTCTTCCCCGCTTCTGACTTCCAACTTCTGACTTCCGACCTCTGGCTTCCTCACTTTGATTTCTGACTTCCGACTTCTGACTTCCGGCTTCGTTCTCCTGACACCGGGCACCCGTCACCTGGCACCTACTCCAGCCGTGTCAATCGAACGCTCACCCAGGTATGAAAGGTCTTATCTTTTGAGGGTTCGACTTTCCAGTGAGGCAGAATCGCCGATCCCTCATAGATCAGTTCGAAGCCATCTTCCGACTGGGCCACGGCATTTAAGGGGACGATCCACCACGCGGTGGGCTCGGGCACTTTGATTTCAATCTTGATTTTCTGATACTCGTCGATCAATAACACTTCGTCGCGATTCTCGCAAATCCCTTGCCATTTCAGAGGTTCCTTTCGATCTCCCATCTGAAAGTAGCGGTCGGGCTCGTCGGGGGCCAGCAGATTAAATGCCAGTTCGAGCCCAAGTACGCGCTTGCCGACTTCAGTGCTTCCCCAGTCTACGTCGACTCTGCACGTGATCTCCAACTCGTCATTTTCAGAACTCGAAAACTTGAATCGTTTTCTCACCTTGGGGGAACCCTTTTCGCCAACGCTTCTAAAAATAAGGTCGTCGACCGAGAGTCGCCGGGGGAGGAAAGATCGGTCGATCCGATTGGGGAGGGAGGACGCGAGCGTCAGTGCGTATTTTCCCCCAGCCATGGGGGTATCGACCTCTAATTCTGCCGCCGCGAACTGATCAAACCCTCCCGTGGAAGGGAAGCACACCAGGCGGAAGCAATTTCTTGAGTAGGGATCATAAATCAGCCGCCGGTGTAGGTTCGCCTCCTTGGCGAACGTCCCCTCATGAATAGTTTTCACGCCGTCCCTGATCAGAATGTTCTCCGTCGCATCCGCCACCTTGTGGTGATAGGCTTCTTTTCGGCGTCTCAACGTGTTGATGACATCGATGGAGGCAGGCTTGAAATCCAGGAACTGCAGAGTGGCTCCATCAGCAGGTGCAAAGAGGGCCGAAAAACCGGGAGCGGAGATGTAAATCTCGTCTTCCTGGTCGCAATCAAAATCAACCACTTCTACGATCGTTTTGGTCTGACCCGTCAAGCTGAGCTCTACCTCATCGGCACAAGACTCCCCCATGCTTAAGTTGCGTTGTGCGGAAAGCCGGAGATGAGGTGCATACAGGCCTCCGAAGACCCCATGCCAGTAAGGATCGTTGCTCTGTGCGCGAAGTAGATGATCATACGCCCGGTTCCATAAGGTCTGCGCTTCATGGCTGGCATAGAGCCCGCGGTTTCGCAACTCCTCGAGGCGATGACTACAGCGAATCATTCGCTTGTGGAGAAGGTTGGCTTCCGGGTAGCGCGCGAAGAAGTTCCTGAAAAACCCCCCATGAATGAAAGGTTCTACAATCTTTGTGGGGTCGGAGTTTTTCAAAAAACTCTCCGCCTCTTCAAGTTGAAGCTGTTTCTCAGGGGGGAGGGCCCACGTCATCATTTCCGAATACGCCGCCGTGGGCAGATAGACCCGGCCCAGGGGCGGGAAGGCTTCCAGATACTCGCCGGCCGGAATCATCTCGATCCAATCCGGATTCTCCTCCAATGCCTGAAAAAATCGTTTCAGCCAGCCGTTCAGATAAACGTGTTCATAGGTGTGGGGCCAGGCGCCGAATTTTTCAAGATCATCCGCCATCGTGACCAGTCCGTGCGCATGTTTTTCAGAGACTGAGCGGAGGTAGTCGAGGGTCTCGGAGGGCTCGCGGAATGGAATGAAGTATCTGAGGCGCTTGATCCCCGCAACGATTCGAACCTTATTACCGAGATCTTCTGTGATGTAGTATCCGAACAAATCTTCGGGCGATAATCCCGCGGCGAGGAAATGGGTATCATCGAGGCAGAGGTAGTCGACGTGGGCCCGGGCAAGGGTCGAAGGGAGCTGGGGCTCCCACAACCGCTCCGGCAGCCATAGGCCGCGGGGTCGGAGGCCAAATTTGGACTTGAGGAAATCCGACAGGCGTTCGATTTGCGCCAACGCATCCCGCTCAGGGATTAACGTGAGAATGGGTTCGTAGAATCCTCCCCCCATTAATTCGATCTGGCGCCGCTCAAGCAACGCACGGAGCATGTCGAAGTATTCCGCATGATGCCGCTCGATCCATTCCAGTAATGCTCCGGAAAAATGGAGGGAGAGGCGAATGCGGGGGTGCATCTCAAGCAATTGCAGAAAAGGGAGGTATGAATGCTGATAGGCTTCCTCGATTACCTCGTGGAAGTTGCCCACCGGCTGATGGGCATGAATCATCAGTGTAAAATAAATCTTGTTCATGAAGTTTCACGGGAGTGGATGTTGAATTAACACTGGGGTGGACATCGGAATCGAATCAATGGATGAGTAACTGCACGAACAGCCCTCAGTGTGACTGATCAGAAGACTCTTCCCAAAAAAGAAAAGATCTTAGCCAAAGCCCATGAAACTATCACCGGAACAGGGAAAATGCCACCCGTATTCACCGGGAACCAGGGGCCGAGGAGTCCTCCCATATCTCGAAAAGAGGTTCACCGCAAAGAGCGCCAAGCAGGCGCATTTTTCATTTTGCGTTCTTGGCGCCCGCTTAGCGGTCTCTGCGGTTTGCTTTATCGCAGTTTAAAAAGTGTTCATTGGGGCCCCTTCGTCTCTTGAACCACCGGAATGAACAGGAGATCCTGAAAATCAAAACTGAAGTCGGTGAGCGGTGATATGGAGGCCATCTTCATCTGGTCAATCGTCCCATCGGATTTAAGAGAGAAGGTGACGAAAGCGTCGGCGGCCAGCGAGCGGTCGCGCCAGCGTGCGATGAAAGTATCGTATTGCCAGTGTTCCAGATCTCCCACGAGGGCTGGCGTGTGATCGAAACTCATCACGAGCCTTCCATTCTGCGTGCTCAGGGTTATCGTTCCATACCAGGCGTCACCGTACTGGCCCACATATTTTTCGAGCGGGAGCGACGGTTTTGAGTCGACCTTTCGGGTTGTTCTTTGCTTGTCCTCTGTCTCCTTCGCCTTCGTTTCACCCAACTGCAATACGGTGCGATATGCACTCAGCCAGTCTGTGGACGGTGCCCCCAGGAACTCATCCAGGATGTGGTAGGTTATGGCCTGAAATACGCCACCCGCTTCCTGGTTCGTCAACACGACAATCCCAAGTTTCAGATCGGGAACCATCGTGACTCTTGAGACCAGGCCTGCCAAGCCCCCGGTATGCGAGACGATTTTCCTTCCCCGGTAGTCGGCCAGCCCCCAGCCGAGACCATAGGCAGAAAAATTCGGGCGCAGCGTCGCCAACGGCGGGGGAGGATCGCTGATCGCAATAATGGTTTGAGGTGACCACATTTCCCGGCTCTGGCGTTCACTAAACAGTCGCTGGTCCCCGCTGGAGGAGTGGTTGATCAGTCCGGAGTTGAGTTGAACAATGATCCACTTGGCCATGTCCGCCACACAGGAATTCAGGGCGGCGGCGGGGGCATTGTTGTCGAAGTTGTTGTATTCGATCGGCTGCATTTTTCCATTGACCCGCGAATGCGGTGTGGCGACATCGTCTCCCGGCCGGAATGCGGAGACGCTCGTATTGGTGGAATTCATGCCAAGTGGAATCAAAATGCGCTGTTGAACGAAGTCGTCCCAACTCCTGCCGGTGACCGCTTCGATGACCTGACCTGCGACCAGATAGAGAATATTGTCGTAGGCATACCGGCTTCGGAAGCTTGAAGCAGGTTTGATGAACCGGAGGCGACGTACAATCTCCTCGCGGGTGTAGGTCGAGTGCGGCCAATAGAGCAAGTCACCGGCACCCAGCCCCAGTCCGCTTCGATGGACCAACAGGTCCCGCACGGTCATTTCGCGCGTCACGTATGGGTCGTACATCTGAAAGCCGGGCAGATGCTTGGTGACCGGATCATCCCAGCTGATTTTTCCCTCGTCCACAAGGATGGCTAAAGCGGCGGCTGTGAAGGCCTTGGTGTTGGAGGCGATCCCAAAAAGTGTTTGAGCGTCCACCGGCGTGGGGTCTCCCAGTCGCCTGACACCATACCCCCTGGCCAGTAAGACCTGTCCATCCTTAATCACCGCAACAGCAATGCCGGGCGCATCAAATTCCTTGCGCGTTCTCTCCACGAAGGATTCCAGGTCCTGGAGAGTGGCAGTCTGGGATAAAATGGAAAGAGGGGTAGCGAAAAGCAACACCAGAAATATTCTGAATAACCGAAGAATCGACCTCTGTTTCATAGGTATGCTCCTGGTGAATATTTCTGTTCTCTATGGGTACGCGATCCGCGGGAATCGGTTCCAGGGAATCTCTTGTCGACTTGAAGGACGGAGTATCTCAAAGGCTGCTCGCTCGTACGAGAGGATTGAGCTCAAGGATTATGACCGGAATGCAGGCAAAAGGACAACCTGCATCGATGGAACCTTCAGCCTTGTGCCGGGAGTCCTCCGCTTTTGTAGATCTCTTGCGCCCCTGGGGTGAAGTGGAGCGGAGTCTGAATCGACGGTCCAACGATCAAACTCATTGACTTCTCTATCTAGCTTCAATACGATTTCTCTGGTATTCCAACCTGGCCTTCATGAGACTCACTTCAGGTACGCGTCTTGGTTCTTACGAAATCATTTCTCCCCTGGGTGCTGGCGGGATGGGTGAGGTTTATCTCGCCCAGGATACCAAGATGGGGCGAACGGTCGCTCTGAAAATTCTTCCGGCCACCTTTGCTTCAGATCCCCAACGCCTGCAACGCTTTCTTCGGGAAGCCAAAGCCGCATCCTCCCTGAACCATCCCAATATCCTGACCATTTACGAGGTTGCGGAAGCGGACTCCTATCCCTTGATTGCGGCCGAGTATATTGAGGGAGAGACGTTGCGTCGGCACCTGGCCCGAACCCGGATGTCAATCCAGGATTCGTTGGATGTGGCGATCCAGGCGTTGAGCGCGCTTTCTGCCGCGCATGCGGTAGGCATCATTCACCGCGACATCAAGCCGGAAAACATCATGCTGCGTCCGGATGGATACGTCAAGGTTCTCGACTTCGGACTTGCCAAGGTCCTGGAACCTGAAGACAAAGAAGACCCGGCAGCGCTCGGCACCATAACACAATTTAGTTCCGAGCCGGGCCTGATATTGGGGACCGCACGGTACATGTCGCCTGAGCAGGCACGAGGATTGGAGACGGATGGGAGAACGGATATATGGAGCCTGGGCGTGGTGCTCTACGAAATGGTCGCTGGGACTGCACCCTTTGAAGGCACCGTTTCGACGGAGATCATCGCTTCAGTCCTGGTAAAGGAACCCCCGCCCCTGGCACGGTTTTCCAGAGAGGTTCCCGAGGAACTGGAACGAATCGTCACCAAGGCTCTAACGAAAAACAGGGAAGAGCGATTTCAGACGGCTCGAGACTTCCTCCTGGACTTGAAAGGATTAAAAAAACGGCTGGAGACTGACACCGAGCGTATGCGCCTGGCGCAATCCGGTTGGGAGAACGGGTCGGGGATGGTAGGAACGGAAGATCCGGTGACGTACAGCTCGGGGGACCGCGTGACCCCGTGGTCGCGGGACTCCGGCGTACGAGTTGCCCCCGCCGCTCCGGGCCTGGCGGGAAGAATCAAAGAGCACAAGGCAGTTGTGCTCATCGCGTTGGCTGCGGTGGCTGTGGCCGTATTCGCCTCCTATGCTTACTTTGTCCGTGACGCTTTGAATTCGATCGATTCCATCGCAGTCCTACCTTTCTACAATGCCGATCCCGATCCTGAAACGGAGTATTTTTCAGACGGGATCACCGAGAGCACGATCAACAGTCTTTCTCAACTGCCCCACCTCGCAGTGATTGCCGGAAGTTCAGTGTTTCGCTACAAGGGACAGGAAGTCGACCCGCAAACCGTTGGAAGGAGACTTTCGGTTCAAGCTGTGCTGACCGGCAGGGTGATCCGGCGGGAGGATGCTCTAACGATCAGTGTCGAGCTGGTTGACGTCCGCAATAATCACCATCTGTGGGGAGAACATTACGACCGCAAGCTTTCAGGCATCCTCGCCTTTCAATCAGAGATCGCCGGAGACATCTGCGAGAAACTTCGTTCTACGTTGACCCGGGAAGAACATGACCGGGTGACCCGCCATTACACAGAAAACACCGAGGCCTATCATCTCTATATTAAAGGCCGCTATCACTGGAATAAAAGGACCGGAGAGGATGTCAAAAAGAGTATTGAATACTTCGAACAGGCGATCGCCCATGACCCGGGTTATGCCCAGGCCTATGCCGGGCTGGCGGACGCTTACATCGCCCTCCCCGTCTACAGCGATTTTCAGCTCAATGAGGCCCTCTCGAAAGCCAAGAAAGCAGCGTTGAAGGCACTCGCGATCGATGAATCCTTAGCCGAAGCCCATACCTCGCTGGCGGGATCCATCGGGCAGGAGGACTGGTATTTTAAGGGGGCCGAAAAAGAATTCAGGCGGGCCATCGCTTTGAATCCGAACTATGCCACCGCCCATCAGTGGTATGCCCAATTCTTGTCCACCATGGGTCGCCATGCCGAAGCGTTCGATCAGATCAAACAGGCCCGGGAACTGGATCCCCTCTCCCTCATTATCCAGACCAGCGTGGGCAATACACTCCTCAAGACCCGTCTTTACGACCAGGGGATCGAACAGCTCGAAAAGGCAACTGAGATGGATAAGAACTTCTACCGGGCCCATCTCTACCTGGGAAACGCTTTTCTCGAAAAGGGAATGTATGACCGCGCCATCGGGGAGTTCAAACTTGCCTCCGTCCTTTCAGGACAGGAAAGTGCGGAGGAAGCCACGACGCGAGCAACCAAGCTCAAGAGCGCCTATGAAAGATCAGGGGCGAAGGGGTATTGGTCCCAGCAACTCAGCCTCCTGAAAGAAGAGATGAAAACCCGGCATGTCTCACCTTATAAGATTGCCAGCGCTTATGCGTGGCTTGGAGAATCCGACCAAGCCATCGAATGGCTCAAAAAGGCCTTTCAGGAGCGGGATATTAATTTTTTGAACCTCAAGATCGATCCGGAATTTGACCACCTCCGCATCGACCAGCGCGTGGTCGAACTAATTCACAATGTTGATCTGCCGGAATGGGCTGGAGCCGACGCCAAGGCCGACGCTGTAAAGCGCAGTCTTGCAGAGAGGACCCTGCCCCCAGTTCAATAAACTTGAAGATCTCTCCTGTCCCGTGATCCCGGGTGCTCAAAGGAAAGTCCGCTGCTCCTCTCAAATCACCAAAATGGCGGTGCGCTGGAGGATTTGGAGAGATGGCCCGGAGATTGTATTACCGGGGGAAGAGGAAGGAGATTTTGTAGTCTTGCCCCGAGCGGACCCGTCCCACCAAGGAAGTGTTTAAGACACATGTTGAGTGTGGCTGCGTTCCACGAGGCTTCAACATTAAGGTTCACGTCAAATGGTCTTCCAGACTTGCTTCTGTACGAAATCAGCCAGGTCGAGGGATTTGACGCGGAAGCGGTCGAACTGAGCCAACATCGCATCGACCCGGTCCACGTGTTCAGGAACCAGATCCAAAATCATCCCGCGGACCCGCAGGAGGGTGCGATCCCCAAACCACATGGACTTCAGTGACTCGAGAATCTGATCGTGCTGGGACCGGCTGAGGAGGCGGGTTTCCAACATTTCATGGAGCCAGAATCGGATGTGAACTAGGGGTTCAGAGAAGGAGCGAAATGGAGGCTCCGGCTCATGCAGCAGCGCCACCTCATCATCCCGAAAATCCTCGTGTTGAAAAAAATATTCATAGACCCGACCGTAACCTCGAACACCCACATTCCTCATCTCATAGGCGCGAATGGCTCCCATCGAGGAAAGGCCCCACACCCGCCATCCCTCCGCGACAGCCTCCCGAATCTCCGCGTGACCAACCGCCAGGTACTGATGAAAAACCCCATCAACCAGGATGATGACTCCTGGTCGAGAATATGAGACAAGCTTTTCGATATCGCCTCGCTGGGCAGGCGGGAGCAGGCGAATTCCTCTCGGGGGCTTGATCCCGCCGCATGGAGTTCCCAAGAGGGTCGGCCCTGCATATAAGTAACAGTTAGAGTTGGTCCCTGACATAATCTCGAAGACGCGGGCCGATACGGGTTGTGGTCTCTTTAAAACTCTCAAGCCCCGGCACCAGGATACGGACCACCTGAAGCGGAAGTGAGGATGGGGTGTAAACCACCCGGAGGACATGGCGAAACCCGTTCCTTCGAAGAGAGAACATCAACACCTCCAGCGAGGATTCAAGGTCCGTAATAGATGCGGAGCAGTCTGCCGTCTCTTCAAAATGAGCTTTGGGCTTCTGCCGTGCGACCTTGCGGGTGAGCCGTTGCGCGTACTCCGCTTGTGACTCCCTTGACCCCTCCTCCAGGCGTTGATATCGCTCCTGCAAATCATCCCGCCCCCCATGAATAAAGGACAGGCGACTTTGTAGGGCCTCACACACCGCCCGTGTCACGGCGACTTCCCGGGAGGGGTTGCAGCCAAACCCGCCATTAATGAACAGGGGTGTGGGCGTTCTCGGGTCAACGACGAACGCCATGAAGAAGGGAAGCTCAAAACAGTTTTTCACGTAACGGACGTAAAGGCTAAGCCCCACGGAGGCGAGTTGGGCTTCGATGCAGCGTATAGAAGACGGCAAGCTGAGGCTCTGAACCAGGCAGGATTGATCGTCGACCGTGTAAAAGGAGAGGACGTCGCGCTCAATTACTTCCGCCAGCCCGTGGACAGTCGCTTCCAGGATTGAATTCCCTGAGCACAGGCCATTGGTGTTCGATCCGAAGTATTCTTCCTTGCCCGCTTCATCAGGAAAGGGAAAAAAGACGAGTTCCGCAGGGACCAGGCACACATCCCCCGTTTCGACCTCATGAGCCTCGACACAGGTGAGGGGGGCATCGAGGTCAATGGTCATATTCATCATGGGGCAGAAATCGAGGATCGCTTCCGGCCGTGTGGGGCCGTCATACAGGTCCCTCGCGGGCCTTCGCAGGACCCTGAGCGCTGACCGGTTATACTCTGCAAAGGCATACTCAATGGACTCCATGTAGGCCCCCACCTGGGCCTCACCGGTGGAAAGTCCTTTGCCTGCATTGACACACAAAGATCCCGGTTGAGCCGTCGGACGAATGCTCGCGAAAACCGGCACCCCCACAACATCCAGACGCGTGATGTCGGTCACCCGCGAAATCCCCAGGCTCTGGGACAGGGCCCGGGCCCGGGATAGCGTAACATCCAGCGGTTCAGCCCGAAGACTTGAACTGTACTGAAAGAGCTGCGACAAGCTCGCGAACACCTCACTTGGATCGGGTCTTCTTGACCTTCTTGGTCATTAAGTTAAGTCTCACATTTTCGTGATCATAAATCGCGCCGGATTGAACAAGGCCCTGCCGCAAATGCTCCGTGAAGCGGGCGACCGTGGCCGGATCAAGATGAACCGTCGCACTGGTCTTCATCTTCATCTTCTTGGCGTCCATATCATAGGCCGCACCGACTCCGGCGAATGCTTTCCGCAAACTGGATTCGATATGGAGAACAGATTTCGCATCAAGAGTGACTTTTGCTTTACGTCCAGGTTTCTTTTTGGACATTGTGGTGGTCTCCTTGTTGTTGAGGCGAGTCGGTCGATTATACAGGCTTGATCTCCGAGGTTATACAACAAAAGAGGAACCCCTCTGCCCCTCTCGCCCGCCTGGGTGCATCGCCGCCGCCGTTCTTCGGTTGCGGGAGCAGGTTGGAGGAGAGGCATCCTCCATGAATAAGGACCACGTGGAGAGGACAAGGATTCTATGTAGCGATATCGGGGATCCTCTCCTCTTGACTGAAATCAGGTTGATATTTGAGGTTTCGGATGAAACTCAAATCGGGGCTGGCCTCGTGGGTGAGTGGCGTTACTTCTTCTTCAAGCGTTCGACCATTTCCAGATAGGAAGGATCTTTTCGGAGTGGCTCAAGATCGGGGTCACTCTCCAAGACCAGCACATCTGCAAAACCCTTTTCAACGGCGTTTTTCAGGGCACCAATGGCCTCCTTCTTCTTTCCGTCCTGCGAATAGGCGCAGGCAAGATGGTAGAACAGTCTTGGGTCCTCCGGTTTGATTTGAGCTGCGAGCAAGAGATTGAATGAGGCCTGACCGTAGTTGCGGGTGTGGAAAAGTTGGGTCGCATCCTGGCTGAGCTCGAGGAGGAAGAGGCTCAGGACCCGCCGGGCGACCAGGCGGTCGGCCATCCTCTCTTTATTTCCAGCCGTCCGCTTCAGACCGGCAATTTCATTGCTTAACTCTTCGAGCACTGTTGAACGGTTTTCAGCCCTCCCATAACTCTCCTTCAAATCGTAGAGCTTGCCGTTCAATCGATTCTGGCTCTCTTCCTGTTCTTTTTCCTTCTTGAGGGCCCGTTTGATCTCCTTTGAGTTTCTAAGCCGGGCTTCCTTGCCCTCAAATGGGGTGACATCTCGAAGGCCCTTAAAATCCTCCGCGATCGCCCGGTAATCGAGAAACGCTTCGTAAACCTTGTTGGACGACTCCTCGGTCCGGGCTCTTATCACTGCTCTATTGAACATTTCTTCGATGAGGGCTTCATCCATCTTCCGCTTGCCTGATTTCATTGCCTGCAGTTCCATCCATTCAATAGCCTCCAGACAGAGGGCTGGGGGCGGCCAATCGTGGCCGCCCTCAAAGGTTGCCATTCGGTGTGGGAGGGTCAAACGATCCAAGACCTGATTCAAGCGGCTCATTTCGGGATAATTAAAATCTTCGAGCCCGACGGTGCCAAAGTATACAAACGGGATCGAAGGGGAAGGAGTTATTTCAGACGGAAAACCGGCACCACATCCAATCACTCCCGCTACCGATCCCTTCAGTGGATGAGCGACAGAAACTGCGACCCGGGCGCCTCCCGAAAAGCCGGTAAGATAGACGCGGCGTTCATCGATCGGGAACCTCGCCTGGGTATCATCAATCAAAGCCCGGACAGCTTCCGCAATCGGCTCGAGCGGGCCATTGCGGGAATTGTTTGACCCCGCCACGATGTACCCATATTTCTCTGCTGCCTCCTTGAAACGCTCCAGGGGCAAGCGCCCCCGGGCTCCGGCATCAAATGCATAAAGAATCGGCCATTTTTTCTGCGGGGTGTAGTAGGAGGGGAGAAAGAGCGCATAAGACTGCTGGGAATTCGCCCGACACGTGACCTTGTCGATGATTTGTCCGCGGGGGAAATCCTCCGGCTGTAGGGAGAACATTGGAAGGGGTGAGAATAGCAGGCACAACCAGAAGGAAACTTTCACCGAGGTCAAGGCTGGGCTTCTCATAAGCTTTTGACCGAGGAAGGATGGACGCGGTTCCTGCCGCCTTCTTTCGCTTGATACAGGCGTTCGTCCGCCAGGCGGATAAGGTCAACCGGGGTACGAGCATCCTCGGGAAAGGTGGCCACACCGAAACTGGCGGTCACATGATGGGACCCTTGATGGTTCAGGTCCAGGAAAGCGGTTTCCTCGGTCCTACGGCGAAGCTTCTCTGCGACGAGCAAGGCATCCGACCGGTTTGTATTCGGAAGGATGACGCTGAACTCTTCCCCTCCATAGCGGGCCACGATATCACTGTCGCGCAAGGAGCTCATCAGGAGCGTCGACACCTGTTGGAGAATGGCATCGCCCGTCTGGTGCCCATGAACATCATTAATGGATTTGAAATGATCAATGTCGCACATGACAAAGGAACACGGCTTGTCCAATCGATTCATGCGGTGCAGTTCCAGTTCCAACTGTTCCATCAAGAAGCGATGATTGTAGAGACCGGTCAGCCCATCGCGATTCGCGCGGACATCGACCCACCGGGCATTCGCGAGGGCGATGGAGGCATAGTCCGCCACCGCTGAGAGGACCCGGACATCGTTCCGACTAAATCCATTCACGCGTCCACTCTGGACGTCCAAAACGGCAAAGACCTCTCCCTGCCGTTTCAGAGGCAACGCGAACTCCGAAACAGTCGGACAGTCCGAAGTGAGATTTGCGGTCGTGTAGCGACTGTCTTGTCGCACATCACCCACATTCGCCATCTCCCCGTGAGAGGCCACCCAGACCGTAATCCCGGATCCCGAAAGCGGCAAGCGAATGTCTTCTGAACCCCCCCTTGCAACAAATCCCTTCTGGGCCCGGAGAGCCAGTTCCCCAGCCTCCTTTTCAACGGTCCACAACGAACAGTTCACAAAACCGAATTTTTCTTTGATGATGGCCATAATCTGTTCTACAAGTTGGTCGACCACGAGGGTGGAAACGAGGGTTTTTCCCATTTCCTGGAGCGCTGCAACCTCCTTCATCGTGGCTATGTACTTCTCCCGCTGCCGCTTGGTTCGTTCCATGACAAAACAACTGAAGACCATGACGAGAAAGAACACGGTTACGCGGACGCCTTCCGCCTGCGTGTCCAAAGTCTCGTACTGGGAAAGATGCAACAACAGGGTGAGGTAGGCGATGACGAAAAGGGAGCTGATAACCAAGCCATCCCTCAACCCCACCAGGCTGACCATGAAAACAAAGGGCAGAAAAATGACCGAGAAGAGAAGGCCGCGAGCCTCATGAGCGATGTAAAGATAGTACGTGAGCCACAGAATGGAGGTGACGACCGGAATGTAGATGAAATGGGGGTCGAAAGAAAGTTTCTCGTCGAGCCGGCTCTGCAGAATGAGGAGCAACAAAAGGGTGTTGATCAGGAAAAAGACAGCACACCAGATCACTTCCCGAGGGCTGGTGCTGCTAAGTCCGAGGATCCGGCACAGCCACAAGACTGCGAGACCCAGCACATAGCCTACCGCACCTAGCATGACTCCGCGGCGTTTAGTGCGCCGAGCACCCCCCTGGGTCGATACACTGTCGAAGGCCTGGATGGTCATCGCTGTCAAATGCTTGTGAAGATATCGCGGAGAACTCCGACCACGGACATCGGGCAGATGATGAAATAAACGGCTCAGTCTAACATGACTGCCTGCCCCTCGCGCACCCATTAAGGTTCAAAGTCTAAAGACCGAGTTCAAAGTTCAAGGTTCAAAGTTCAAAGTCAGGAGTCTCAATCCTCTTTCTGACTTCTGACTTCCGACTTCCGGCTTCATGCTTGCACCCTCGTTCCCCTGACACCCGCCACCTAACACCTGACACCTAACCCCAAGCACCCAAAAAAATGCCCACCCAGATGGGAATGATCTGAGTGGGCACTGGGTTTCGCTTGAACGTTATCTCAACCGCAAGGATTGAACCTGTTCACGCTTCCCTCTGCCGGAGATCCTGGCTCTCACAGCGGCAACAACAGCCCCTGTTGAAACCAGGCCGGCTACAACCAGGAAAAATGTCATATTGCGTGGTGTTCCGCCTTTCTATAGTGTGGTCGGAGTTTCGACTCGAACGCCTCTCTGTACTGCCTTCAGTAGTAATAAACTCATAACCCGGTCGAAGCATATCACCCCCCCAAAGATTTTTCAAATCTATGGGAAACCGGAAATCCACCTGCCTCGGGAGGGGTTGATTCTAGGGCTTGCAATCAAGGAAAGGCTATGAAACCATAAGCTCCGGTTGTGCAACCTTGATCTAATCTTATCAATCCACCATGGCCCGTGTTCAGGGGGTCAATGACAGCATGAAAGATTCGTCTCCCTCCACGCCTCCAGGTTCCGAGGTGACCGACAAGAAACATGAGAAAGTTCCGGTCTCCCATCCTCAGGATTCCTTTGCTCTATCTGAGGCGGAGATGTTCAGTCAGTTGCCTCAGGCCATAGGGCCAAGCCTGTTTCTGGACCGTTTTACTCTCGACGAAGTCCATGACCGTCTCGCATCCACGAGCTTCCTGTCGGCAATGGTCAAGAAAGGGATTTTCAATCCACGGCTTGAAATGTTGTGCGTGGAGCCCGATGAGCACCGTCTCATTGTGTTTGACGATTCGGGTCCCGAGCCGGTCAAAATGATTGAACTCCGACTCGCTTTGACGCGGTTGGAGATCCCTGCCGCCATGGGATCATCCTCCTCGAAAAGTCTGTTCGAGATGCTTGCTATTAATTGGGCCATGATGCAGAATCCGAGAGCTGCCTTTTCCGCGGAGCGACCGCAACTCCCGGGACAGGAACATCCCGGGTTGGGGCTGGGTCGAAAATGCCACGAGTTTCTTGTCCGGCTTGGAGGCGAGCTCCGACGGGACGGATTGATCAATCATCCGCAATACATCCACAATGCCATCATATATCGGGATGAGTACTACTTCATCGATCCCCTGCGTCAGGGAGAATTGCTGGCCATGGTTCGGGACCTGGCCCGGTACCCGATCGACGTAGTGTCCCATGCGATCGCGGAAGGCAAGCTGGTCGATGTCCAACGTCAAATCCGTGTCAAGTGGGTTCCTGAAGTGATGGTGTGTCCCCTCCATAAGCGCCTCAGCAGTTATTTCGAGGGCCGGGAGTATCGTGAGGCTGTCCAAAAGTCGCTGTCCTCACGTTCTTATGACCTCTCAATCCAGCTTGGAGAACCGGGGGGAATGGATGAGGGATGAGGCACGTCCGGGGAGAAGGCAGGCCGATCAAAAGTTTAAAACAATTTTGTTTCTCCGGACAGAATCTGCTCTGCTGAGGGAATAAAGGATGCTCCATGAACTCTAATCCCGTCGGCGAAGGGAGGCGGAATGAATCGTAACTACATGGGCATGGTTTTCATGGCCCTGGCATTGTCATTCACGGCGAAGACGTTTCCCCAGTCTCAACCATCGGTCCCGGCCATATTGGCCGGATCCTCGGAAGACAGGGCCTTGCGCGCGGTGGAAAACGAACCCGATGCCGCGAAACGTGTTTCGTTGCTGGATCAGTTCGTCAAGGAGTTCCCGCCCATGGCTCAAGTGCCGGACGTGAACGAACTGTACGTCTATGCGTATCAACAATTGAAGAACTCGAGTAAGGTGATTGAATACGCCGAGAAGGTGTTGGCGGTTAAGCCCAACGACGTCGACGTCCTGCCTCTCGCCATCAATGCCACGCTCGAACAGCCAAGCCTTTTTGAAAAATCCTGGGAATATGCGAAGCAATACCAGAATCTGGCAAAAAACCTGGATGCGGCGAATGCTGGCAGAACGCTGAGCGATCAGGATCGAACCCGCATCCAGGCCGACGCCAAGGCGCTTTATGATGCGGCGCGACAGCAAAAAGAGTATGGGGTTTTGCAAGCGGCGTACCAGGAATCCAACGGTGACAAGAAGATCGCCGACCTGGAGAAGTTTGTCGGGGAATTTTCTGACTCTCCTCAAATCTGCAGCGCGTATTCGATCATCGCTGTGACCTATCTTCAAAAGCGTGATCTCGCCCGAAGTGCCGAGAACGCCGCGAAATGCATCCAGGCAAATCCGGACAATCTGGACATGCGGGTCTTCCTGGCTGATCTGCAGATTGAAGACCGAGCTAAGTCGAAAGAGACTGCGGAACTGATTCGCAGGGCGATCGAGCTTGCGGATGCATTGGAATCAAAACCGGTCCCACCGGGGGAAAGCGAGGCGGACTGGACCAAGCGCAAGAACTACCTCCGCGGAACCGCTCATGGTTTACGGGGATACCTTGACATGAAGTCGGGACAATACGCGAAGGCTCTTCCGGATCTGGAAATTGCCTATAAGCTGCTGGGGGAAGATCAGACCATCCTTTATCGGCTGGGCTTTGCGCTGGCCAAGCTTCGGAAGGACAGCGAGGCCCAAAACTACCTGTCCCGGGCGGCAAAAATGCCCGGTCCATTTCAGCAGGCCGCCAAGAAGGCGTTGAGCGAGCTGGGTCATTAAGGTGAAGCAGTGAGCAGTGGGCAGTGGACAGTGGGCGGTGGGCGGTGGGCGGTGAACGGCAGCGAAGTATTGAACGGAAATTTGAACCATAACATGAAGGGAATCAGAAACACATCACCAGGGGCACGATTCAATGGCTGTTTATGGTCGTTCAAGAGGGAATTGGCAATGATTCCCGCTCTTTTCCGCTCACTGCCCACTGCCCACTGCACACCGCCCACTGTCCACTGCACACTGCCCCTTCTCACTGCTCACTGCCCACCGGAGTTGAATGATGCCGCCGATCCTGGAAGTTAGAAATCTGAAAAAGATTTTTTCAATTAATTCGGGGCGGGCCGCAAGAAAGTCCGGCGGGCCCAAGACCGTCACCGCGGTGGATGGGATCAACTTCACGGTCAACGAGGGAGAAATTTTTGGCCTGCTTGGACCCAATGGGGCGGGCAAGACGACCACCATTGGAATCCTGACCACTCGTATCATTCCGACCGAGGGGACCGGCTTGATTGCTGGAATTGACGTGGCGCGGGAACCTATCCGGGCCAAACAGATTATTGCCGTGGTCCCCCAAAAGATGAATTTGGATCTCAGTCTCAAGGTCCGCGAGAATCTCACCTTTCACGCAGCGTATTTTGGCCTTCCCAAGAAGGCTCGCGAAGAGCGAGCGGATGAGATGCTGGAATGGCTCCAGCTCAAGGATCGGGCGAACGATCGTATCGATCGATTGTCAGGGGGCATGACCCAGCGCGTTATGATTGCTCGCGCGCTGATGCACGATCCCAAAATTCTGTTTCTCGACGAGGCGACGGTCGGTCTCGATCCGCAGTCCCGGCTCCTGATCTGGGAGAAGATCAAGGATCTCAACCGCAGAGGCCTGACCGTGATCCTCACCACGCATCACATGGAAGAGGCCGACGAGCTCTGTCAACGCGTCGCCGTCCTCGACCACGGAAAGATTATTGCGCTGGATACTCCCGGGAATCTGAAAAAAATGATCCCCGGCGGCGAAGTCATTGAGATGCACATGCCCTCAAACAGCCCGCCCTTGCTGGCGACGCTGGAAGCCATTCCTGAAGTGCAGCGCGTGGAGCCGCTTGACGGGATGGTCCGGCTCTACGTCACGCCGGGCTCGAAACTGCTGACACGATTGGTCTCCATCGTTGAAGATCATCAATGCGAGCTCCTCGATGTGCGGGTTTCGCATCCCACCCTTGAAAATGTCTTCATCTTTCTGACGGGGAAAGGATTGCGGGAATGAACCTGATCACCTTTCTGGCCCTGATGCGTCGCGACACGCTGGTGGCGGCCCGCGACATCACGTCTTTTCTTGTGCGGACGCTCGCTCAACCCATGTTTCTCCTGTTTATCTTCGGGAATGTGATGAGCCGAATGAATCTGGTCACGAGCGGGTTCAAGGAAATCCTCGTTCCGGGGGTGACCGCCTTGACGATGTTGTTCGCGGGCATGCAAGCCGTGACCTTGCCATTGGTCTTGGATTTGGGGTACACGAAAGAGATTGAGGATCGCGTGCTGTCACCCATCGGCGTGCATTTTATCGCCCTCGAGAAAATGGTCATGGGGACCCTTCATTCCATCCTCTCGGGGTTGCTTGTATTACCGCTGGCCAAGGTGATGCTGCACGGGGGGGTGAGCCTGAATCTGCGCCAGTGGGAATTGACGATCGCACTGGCCATTCTGATTGGACTGGTGTCTTCCTCGCTCGGTTTGATGATCGGGAGTTACATCAAGCCGGAAAAGGTGGGACTGATGTTTTCGCTCATCGTGGCCCCCATCATTTTCTTTGGCTGCACGTACTATCCATGGGTGGCGCTCTCCCAAATCCCCTTGATGAAAAAGCTGGTCCTCCTCAACCCGCTCGTGTACATGGCGGAGGGGCTGCGAGCCGCGATCACGCCGACCGTTCCCCACATGCCCCTCCATTGGATCCTGACGGGTCTCACCGTGAGCCTCGTGCTCTTTACGTGGCTCGGTTTGTCGGGTTTCTACCGGCGGGTGATTGATTAAGCAATTGCGAATTTCGGATTGGGGAATACAGATTTCGGATTGCAGAATGCGGATTGCGGATTGTGAAATAAGGACGATCCGCGATTGCGGATTTCAGATTGAGGTACGGGAAATACAAATTTCAGATTTCAGATCTGAGATTAGTGACTTTAGAATTTGAAACGTCGAGTCTCTACCTTTGCACAAAGATATTTGATACGGCAGCGCGGGATCCTCCCGCCGTGGCGAAAGTGCTCGAGGACTTCGAAATTCAGGCTATATTCCCAATCCGAAATCCCCAAGCTGAAATCCGCATTCTGCAATCTGAACTTCGCACTCGCGAGCCGTCATGGTTTCACAATCCGCAATCCGGAATCTGAAATCCGCAATTTAGAATCTTCATTTCCGGCGTCGTGTGGCGTGACCACCGTCAGCGCTTTCCCACCACCAGGAGTTCAAACGATCCGGGCACAAGGCTGGGTCGCGGCCGGGGCTGCTCCGGTGTTGCGGCGGGCGGAGGCCCGAACTGGGCCGTGACGAGGTAGATGTTGTGTGTCTTGGGATCGAGAGCCATGGTGCGTGCCCCGCGCGCCGTCTCGACATTCTGAACTACACTGAATTTGTCGGGGGCATCTTCATGCACAACGGTCAGGGTCCCGTCGCCATTGGAGCTGAAAGCGAGTTGGGTATCGGGATCAAAAACATTGGCATCGACTCCCGTCCCGATGGGCAACGTAGCGACCACCTTTCCATTCTCAGCGTCCATCACCGCCATCATCTTGTTCCTGCAACCGATGAAGAGGCGGCGATGTTGCTTGTCCATGGCCATACCGGAGGGTTCCTCGCAAGGCGCCAGAGGCCAGCGGGATTTCAAGGTGAGCTTCTGGGAATCCAGCACTGCGACCTCACTCTTGTCTTCCAGGTTGACAAAGATCTGGCCATTCCCATCGGCAACGGCAAATTCCGGTTTTCCACCCAGGGGAATATTGCCCGCCACCGTTCCGCCGGCGGCATCGATCGCCGTCGTGTCTTTGCTTCTCCCGTTGAAAGTGAAAACCCGCTTGGAAGCGGGATCATAGATAATCGCATCCGGATTGTCTCCGGTTTTGACCGAACCGATGGGTTTGAGACTCTTCAAATCGAAGATGGTTGCTGAGGCTTCCCGGCCATTGCTCGTGAATCCACGGCCCAGTTCCGGAACGAGGGCTATGCCGTGCACGCCCGCGGTATTAGGAATCTCTCCCACTGCGGTATTGGTATCCAGGTCCACGACCATGACCCGTGTGGACCGTGATATATAAAGCCGGTGTGCGCCGCTGTCCACCGTGAGATAATCCCATCCCCCCTCTCCACCCAGCGTAATTTTCTTGAGGACCTGGTATTCCTCCTTTGGAGAAGCGATAGCAGGAATGCTGGTCAACAACCCCAAAATGAGACAAACGAAAACCATTCTGATACAGCGATTTCTCATAATATCCTCCCTCGGATTTAAGCGAACTGTAAGTTAAGAGACTGCCCCGGATGCAAGCCCGGACGATCATTTTTGGTGATCACTCCCTCGAGTCAGATAGAAGTGCACTGTCGGAGTGATCAACAGTGACAGCAACATCGAGATCAAGACCCCGCCGATCACAGCAATGGCCAGCGGTTGAAGCATCTGAGAGCCCGCGCCCCATGCCAGCGCCAAAGGCAACATACCTGCCACGGTTGCCATGGCGGTCATCACAATGGGCCGCAAACGTCTTCGCGCAGACTGGAACATCGCTTCCTCGGGTGAAAGTCCCAGGCCCCGGTATCTCTGGTCGGCGTCCAGGAGCAGGATTCCGTTTTTTGCCACGATCCCGACGACCATGATCAGTCCCATGAAGGAGGAGATGTTGAAGGTGGTCCGTGTGATCAAAAGAGCGAAAAGAACGCCGGAAGTAGAAAGCAGGGCCGACGGAAGGATGGACAACGGAGCAGCGAAACTGCGGAACTCAAACAGCAACACCGTAAAGACAAGGACAATCGCGAGGACCAACACCATGGCAAGATCGTGGAATGAACGCCGTTGTTCCTGATAAGTGCCGCCATACTCAACGCGAATACCGGAAGGGAGCTGAAGGCCCGCTACCGCCTCTTGTACCTTCGCGATCGAGCTCCCTAAATCCCTCCCTTCCAGGCGAGCCGTCACCGTCACATCCCGCTGGAGATTTTCCCGGCGGATTTCGGTCTGACCAGGGAGTTCTGTCACGGAAGCCAGGGAACCCAAGGTCGCCGTTCTCCCGGTGGAACTGTTCAGGAGGGTAGTGCTCATGGCCTCAAGCGAACTCCGGTTGCGTGCCGGGAAGCGGACGCGAATCGTGTAGGAGCGGTCATTGGCGACCACGGGAGCAGAGGCAGGCGTTCCTTCGAGGATGGCGGTTGCATCCGTCGCCACTTCTTCAGGAGTGAATCCGGATCGGGCGGCTAGCATGGGGTCCACCTGGAATGCGATGCCGGGCCCACTGATCGTATTGTTAATCCCGTCCAGGATGTCGACCACGCCAGGAATCTTTCCGATGGCTTCCGCTACTTTCGGAGCCCAATTTCTCAGCAATTCAGAATCCTGAGAAAATAACTTGATTTGGATGGGCTCGGGCGCGCCCGTCAAATCTCCAATCATGTCCTGCAATAACTGGATGAATTCAACATCGAGGCCGGGTTCCTGCTGTGCGATCTTTGATCGTATCTCTGCGATGACCTCATCAATACTCCGGCTGCGGTGCTGCTTCAGTTTAGCCGAAATGTCTCCCGTGTTAGCTTCCGTGACGGCCGCCAGGCCCAGCTGCAATCCGGTGCGCCGGGACGTGTTCTCAACTTCAGGCATGGAGCGTGCCATCTGCTCGACATGGGTTACCACGCGATTGGTTTCCTCAAGCGAGCTTCCGGCGGGCATAATGTAATCCAGCACAAAATCCCCTTCGTCCATCGCGGGCAACAAATCCGTTCCCAGGTACCGGTAGCACAGAAAAGAACTGACAATCAAGACAATGCTCAGGGCGATGATCCAAAATGGACGCCTCACCGCGACCCGCAGGCATCGCTCATAAAAGCGGACCACGTGACCGAAATACCGCCCGACGAGCACCTCTCCCTGAGAAGTCAGCGTGTGCCCGCTTGGGGCCGGATCTGTCTCACTCTTTGTTGTCGTTCGCCCGGACCCCGGCAGCGGCTCGTGGGGTAATCGGGATTCCCGGATGAAGTATTGGCTTAGATTAGGTGTCCAGGTCAGAGCCAAGGCGAGTGATGTAAACAAGGAGGCCGCGACGGTCACGGCGAGCGCCCGGAAGAAGATCCCTGTAACTCCAGCGATCGAGATCAGTGGCAGGAAAACAACGACCGGCGTGATCGTGGATCCCACCAACGGGGCCGTGATTTCCTTGAGGGCGCTCTGGATCGCCTCAAGGCGGTATTGTCCGGAATCGCGATGCATCACGATGTTTTCCACCACCACGATGGCGTTGTCAATCACCAGTCCCACGGCTGCCGCCAGGCCACCCAGGGTCATCAGATCAAAGTGTTCTCCGAACACCTTCAGCGCAATGAAGGTGACCAGCACCGTCACCGGGATCACCAACCCGGCGACTACTGAGGTCCCCCAATCGCGCAGAAAAAGCACCATGATGGCTGAAACAAGGATCAGCCCGATGATAATGGCATCGCGCACGCTCTTGATCGATTCGCTCACGATGATGGATTGATCATAAAAGGGCTTCAGCTCCACTCCGGGGGGGAGGGTGCGGAGGATTTGTGTGATCTCCGCATGGACGCTTTCGGCAACCCGTACAGTATTGCTGTCCGGTTGTCGGTTAATGTTCAGCAGAACAGCAGGTTTGCCGTTCGCGGTCACGACGGTGTAAACCGGTTTTACGGCAGGCGACACACTGGCAACATCTCCAATGTGGATAGGAATTCCAGCGGGCGTCGTCTTAACGACGATCGCGGCGATGTGCTCAGGATTGCGAACCTGTCCGTTGACCAGGCTGAGGTAGAGCTGGTGATTTTGTTCCAGCAGTCCCGGCGATTCGATCAGGTTGGTGCGCCGAACTGAATCCAGAAGGTCAGAAATCGTCACATTGGTTGCCAGTAACTTGGCAGGATCGGGGGTAATTTGAAATTCAGGCTGCTGGCCGCCCTGGACGATCACCGTGGCGACGCCTTCAAGGCGGTTGAGCCGTGGCTTCAACTCGTAAGTCGCCAACTCCCAGAGCTCGGTCTGCGGCACTCTGTCGGAAGTCAGGCTGTAGCCCATGATGGGGAAGCTGGCAAACGTCAGGCGGTGAGTCTCAATCCTGGCACCGGGCGGGAGCAAGGGCTGCGCGCGAGACAGGGTGGCGTCCACCAGCTGGAGCGTTTGAAGCATGTCCACTTGCCAGTTGAAGAACAGATCAATCTCCGCGGTTCCGCGACTGGTGATCGACCATACCTTCTGCAGTCCAGGGACGCTGTTGACCGCCTCTTCAAGCGGCCGCGTGACCGAGACCTGCATCTGGTCTATCGGCATGACTCCGATATCGACACCGATCACAATGCGAGGAAAATTGGTTTCAGGGAAGACCGAGATGGGGACGGTAAACGCAAGGTAGCCTCCGACCAGGGCCACCGTCACGATCAGAAAAAGGACCGGCTTGGAGTGCCGCACAAACCAAAAAGCTGGTTGCCCGTTCGATCCATTTCTCGGCGTGCGATCAGGGATTTGAGAGCTCATGGAAGAAGGACTAAATTGTCACCGCAATGTGTTTTCCGCGTGGCTGTTCCCGGCCTCTCTTCAGGGTTGGGGGCCGGAGGAATCTCCAAACCTGATCTTGGTGTTGTCCGGTAAACCATAAGCACCGGTCGTAATCACGCGTTCACCGGTTTTGAGCCCCTGCGTTACTTGTATCTCATTGCCCTGACGTATGCCCACGACTACTTTCTGGATATGGGCGCGGCCATCGGTCCCGGCCACCATCACCGACGTGATGCCCTCTCCTGTGTTCAAAATTGACGTCGCGGGTACAACGATCGCCTTCGGGATTTCCTCGGCTACAATTGAAACTTGCACGGTCTCGCCCGGCCTGAGTTTCTGACCGGCATTGGGCGCCTGGATCCAGACCTCCACCGTCGTACTGTTGGGATCGACTGCTGGGCTTACGAGTGTCACTTTGCCAGAAAGATTCTCAGGGATCCCGGGCCCCGAGATCGTGGCGGGGTTCTCCACCTTTAAAACGGCGGCCTCTTGCTGCGGGATGTGAGCTCGGGCGATGATTTGAGAGATGTCCATGACGGTGATTAATGGAGTTCCGGCATTAGCCATCTCACCCGGGTAGAATGGCCGGTCTGTCACCACGCCGTCGATGGGACTGCGGATCTCGGAGTAACCGAGTTGGGCTTGGGAACCCAGATACTTCCCTTCGGCGGATGTCAATTGCCCCCTGGCTGCTTTAAGCTGTTGCGGTTTGCCGACAGACTTCAACGCATTAAAGTGTTTCAACGATATTTCGTATTGTGCCCGTGCCTGTGTGAAAGCCACTGAAGCCAGGTCCAATTCTCTCCGGGGCAGCGCGCCTTGACGGTAAAGATTTTGCCGGCTTTCGTAAACCTTCTGGGTTGCGTCGAGAGCCTCTTTGGTGTTCTGGACATCGAGTTCCGCTTTTTGCATTTCTTCGGGAAGATTTGCGGCGGTCGTGCTCTCGTAACTGGCTTGAGCCTGCTCGTAGACACCCTTGTTCTCGGTTTTCGCTGCTGTGAGGTCGCGGTTTTCAAGAACAGCGAGCAATTGACCACGATGCACGCGGCTGCCTCGCTGGATATGAAACTCCCTGACGGGAGCGCTGATCTTTGGAGTCAACGCGGCCTGATTCAAGGGGAAGAGAATCGCATCCGCACTGACAATCCTCTTGATGGTGGTCTCACGGACCACTGCCGTTTGGACGGATACAACAGGCTCCTTTTCGGCCGGCTCCTTGGAGCAGCCCGATATAAACCCGAGCAGAACGAGGACTCCCCCGGCGGCCCAAATAGAGTTGGAGCCAGGCTTGCTGCTGGGTTCTCTCAGTGGATTTCCGCTTTGTTTGCTAATCTCAGCCATGTCATTAGGCATGCTTCAAAAACTCCCAGTCAGCGTTTGCAAGGTTGCCAGCGCCACACGAAAACGCATTTCTCCGTCATCAAAGGCATTTCGGGCCGAGGTCAGGGTATTCTGTGCATCGACCACTTCCAGCACGGATGCTTCTCCAGCCTGATAGCGCAGTGTCGTCAGTCGCAAGCTGTCGGCAGCGAGTTCGGCGGAGCCGCGCAACGTTCCGAGCTGTTCATAGGCGGTCTCTGCTTCGCCATAGAAAGCCTGCAGGTTACTCAAGAGTTGGCGCTGAGTAAAGGTTAATTCCAGATGGGCCTGCTTGCGGCGGAGATCGGCCTGATGCACCTTACTCCTCGTCGCCCCCCAGTTCCAAAGCGGAAGGTTGAGGGCCACGATTGCAGAAGATCCCAGGTTGGGTATGCCATCGGTTTTTGTAGCGAAACGTGTGGCGTCTATCCCGTAAAAGTAATCCAGGCTCAGTGTGGGGAGATAACCACCTTTGGCGACCCGGATTTCCTGGTTCGCAACCTGGAGGGCAGACATTGCAGCGCGAAGATCAGGATTGTTTTGCTGAGAGAGCTGTTGGACTTCTACGAGCGACGGCAAGGATGGGGTATGCTGGAGATCATCGACAACAGTAAAATTCTGGTTGAAATCCGGGAACAGCAAGACCCCCAGGAACAACCGCGTTTTTCCCATCGCCACTCGGGCCTCGGAAAGGTCCCGCTGACGGTCATTGAACTGGAGTTGAGCCTTGATCACATCGGAATGAGCCACCTCGCCCCCATGTTCGAGGTCCTGGGTGATCTTCAAGAAACGTCGGGCCTCCGCCTCTGCCTGCTGCACCGTCGCATACCGGCGTTGAGCGACAATCACGGAATAATAGTTCTGGACGACCGTAACGACTAGCCCCCGGGCGGCAATTTCTGATTTAGCCTGGGCCACGGCCTCCGCGGCCTGAGATCGCCGGTAATCGGCGAACTGGGATAATCCAAACCCTTGATGCACATCGACCTGACTGACGTATTCATGAACGGCGTTGTTGGCGACAAACCGCCCGGTAGGCGTCCCGTTGCCCTGAGTGTAAAGGTACTGATGGTTATAGAGGGCAGTGGGTAGTAAGGCTGCACGGGCCTGGACACGGTCCTCGCGCGCCAATTGATATTCAAGGATGGCGGCTTGAAATTGCGGGCTGTTCGCCCTGGCGCGATCCAAAGCATCCTGCAAGGTGATGGTCAGGGGAGCATCCGTTTGATCGGTCGGGCTGGCCTTGGATTCCTTTGGCTCGTCGATCCGAGGTTGGGCTTCGGCCGTCGTCGGCACAAGAATTTGGAAAGCCAATAGCATCAGCAGGACGGTTCGTGTGAGCTTAAGAAGGCACATCTGGACCACAGCGACTCCACAACCAAAATGATCTTGGGTCATCTCTCGTCTCCGAAACTCGGGGATTCATGTTTAAGGCATGTCCGATTCTAATGTTGAAGTTTGATCCCAGGAAACAAAAAAACATTCAGCGTGAGGGTGCGCGAGGGTCACTATTTCTTTTGCGGCGGGCGTGCTTTTTCGCTTTCATCCTTCTTCTTTTCGTTGGCCTCCTTCTCGGGCGTCTCATGCTCTACTGAAACGATCTTGCCATCGATCGCGCTCACCTGGACCTCGGTGATATCTTTGCCCGTGCGGATGTCAAAGGAGTAGACCAGTTTGCCATGTTCCCGCTCAAGTTCGCTGCTCTCAACCTTGCCGGGGGCGCGTTAGAGTGCAGTCGCGCGCGCTTGTTCCAGGGTGATTTTCGCTTCCTTCGCGAGGGCCGCCTGCTCTTTGGCTTTTTGCGCGTCCTTCTCAGTTTTTGATTTTTCTTGGTGCATCTTGTCCTGAGCCGGGGGCTTAGAGGCTTGTGTCGATTGTGCTTGCAGAAGCGGCGGCGTTGACAAGACAGAGAGCACGACAATGATGAATGCGATTGAAGTTAAACGAGATTTCATTAAATCCTCCTTTGAATGCTTTGCCTGAGATAGAGGCAGGGAACCCAAGGCCGGGAATTGGTGAATGGCGGTAGGTGTTTGTCACATCGACACCGGCACCTTGACCGCTGTATCTCTGGATCAGTGCCAGTTTACCTTGAATTCAGGATAACGAGTTAGGAGAAACCTTCGAGTTGGGGTCTTGGAAACCTGTGTGAACCTGCTAGTTCTGAATTCCAGAAACTACAGGGGTGGGTTGATCGCTATTTCGCCTTCCGGGAGATGCAGTGCAGTCTCCAACGAGAGGCCGGTTCACACGCGTACTCTGACCGGGAGGCTTGGATTTTAAAATTCAGGTCAGTCCGGGTCTGATCGAAAAGCAGGACAAAAGACAGGGAGGAGGGCGCCGGGTTTTGAGCGCCCCGTCCTCCCGCATGTCACATTACTTCACCGTGAGGGCAACCGTGCCCAGATTCGAGTCGACGAATCCATCCCACGCGGAGAAAGTAAATGAATCACTTCCTGCGAATCCGGGGTCCGGGAAGAAGGTGGCAATTTTCCCGTTCAAGGCCACCGTTCCATGGGTCGGTTGGGAAACGACCCGGAGGGTAAGCGCGTTTCCATCGGGATCGGTGGCGGTGAGGGTGATTGCCACGGAGTTTCCGGCGGCCGTGGTGGCCGACGTATTACTGACCACCGCAGGGTGATTGTGGTTTGAGCCTTCGCCGGAGGGACCGTTATGACAGGCATAGCATCCGATTTGAAAACCTCTCCAGAAGTTTTTTTGCCCAAATTCGGTGTTCAGCGTGCGATCGGCCTGCGAGCGGGAAAGCACGGTCCCGCGGTAATCGACTCCATGACATGCCTGGCACCGGGCTCTCCCGCTGTTTTCCGTCGCGTTAGGATGAGCGGAAACCCACTGCTGTCCCACCGTGTGCATCCCATGAGGTCCACCCGTTGCGCTGTTTATCGTTGCTGCGGATGAACCGGATCCAGAGGTTCGTCTTCCTTCGGTTCGCCCCCCTTCCGAAGAACTCCTCCCGGAGGAGTGGCAGGCGGAACATTCTGCCAACACCCCTTTGTGGCCTTGAAGTTTGATGTTCGCGATGTTGTCATTAGGATGCGAAGACGGGAATTCCGCATGGGTCGATCCGTGGCAAGAGGAACACTGCAGTCCCCCATGTCCGGAGGAAAAACGATACATCGAAAGACCCACATCAGGGGTGTTCTGATTTGTGGCAAAGGTCGGGTTGATGGCCACGCGAGGCTGACCGGTGGGTTCGAACACGGAAGTAAAGCGGATCTGTCCGTTGTTGCTGATCGCCGTTCCCGTATGACACCCCTGACAACTGGGCTCCTCAAGCCATCCCTTCCGCCCTGCCGTCCCCACGACGGCCATGGCTCCATGACAATTCTGGCACTGGATTTCCATGCTCCCGTCAGCAGCCACGGCATTCCCCATGACGCCGCGCAAACATTTGGTGACCGCTCCGGGATGGCACCGGTAACACGCGGATCGATTGACGATGTCGCCAAGAACCATGCCATTGGTGGGATCCACGACCCTGGAATGGAGCGTGTGCATGTCTTGAGTCAGAGGATGAATCGAAGGATCCCCAAATCCGGGTAGGGCATTCGAGGTATGGCAATTGACACAGAGTATGGGCTTTCCCAATCCGGCGGGTGGTGGAGCGGCCGTGGCATAGAGACCGTTCGGACTGTAACCGGCACTCTGAAGAAGGGTCTTGTATTTGGCGTTGAAGGGATCGGACGGGTCCAGATGACGTCCATCTTTGCGGCGCAGGATATTCAGCTTCACATCTTTGACCGGATCCGGGTTGAATACCCAACCATCTTTGGGTATCGCCGCCGGGTTGGATCCGGAGAGGTGGCACGTCTTGCAATCCATTTCATCGGACACTGGAAGCACAATGTCAGTGGTCGCCAGGACCGCTCCCGAGGAATTCTTGGCGGTCACCCGCATCATGGGATAAGCGTTTTTGTTCCCGGCATCATCAATGGGTGTTAAGGGGATGCCATCCGCAATGAACCAGTTCAACGTGGCATCAAACTTCATGGGCCGGGGGGTATTCGCTGCCCCGGGCATCGCATTCCCGGTCAATCCCACATCCGGGGGAGGGGAGCCCCCAAAGAGCGCCTGAACAAATTGCCAGAAGTTTGTTTTCGTAATCGAACTCTTGTTGATGGAATTGTTGGGGTCAGCAATGGCCTGGTAGGTGACCGTGATCCCGGTGGGACTCTTCACGAGCTTCCCGTTGGGATCGATCAGTTGTGCCTGAATGGTGTTGAAGGGCGGAAGGAGCGAAAGCACGGAGTAATCGCTGTCCATGCAATGCATGCCCAGATTGTTCCACCCGACGATTGTCCAATGTCCCTGCGCAAAAACCTGCGCCATGACCAACAAACTGAGCAGAAAAATAAGGCTGAGATGGACCAAACGTTTTTTCATGAGGGTCTCCCTTTTAGCGGTCTATGGGATGGTCAAGCCAAGGAGGGGTGGTTTTCCCTGATGGAAAAGAAGATCACCACCCGTCCTCTCAGTGTGTAAGTGGGAAGGCCCTGAAATCTTCGGCGCCTCCTGCGTCTCGATCAAAGGAGCATTTTCCTGGAGCCCGAAACTACGAAATCTCGAGCGATCAAAAACCCGCGGAATTTTCTGCAACTGCGGAAGGAACTCCCCGGAATGATGAACACTTGCCTCGGGCACACTGACACACACACTTCTAGTAGAAGCAAATTTTTTGTAGTGAATTTTAAGGCGGTGGCGAGGCGTGGATGCCTGAAGAGTCTGATGGCTACGTTTCTGTTTCTTTCAACGCTGGTGTCTGAAGTACCTCGGCCTCGATACCGCAAAACCCAAGAGGGTCAGTGAAACAGCAAGGCGTGGCAGAAGGGTCTGCTCCCAGGTCTCAAAATGCCAGGGTCACGCCATTGAACTCGGTACACCATGGAGGGAATC
Organism: Terriglobia bacterium; assembly: GCA_041494885.1. Lineage (GTDB taxonomy): Bacteria > Acidobacteriota > Terriglobia > JAIQFV01 > JAIQFV01 > JAIQFV01. The sequence goes on along the minus strand of JBGQBO010000011.1, from coordinate 56,118 downwards.
GCAGACCATGGTTGATTCCCGAATCGTTCGAAAGCGCGCGGCTACCCTGCAAGCCTTGTCGCAAAACGAAACAGCATCCAAGCCTCCAAACGAGCGCAAAACTATTCGTCTTAAAATGAAAAAGTTACGTTGGTGTAGGAATGTAACAAAATGTTCGCCCTAAGACTTTCGGGGAAAATATACCCGAATTGTCCAGATTGAATCTTGAATTGCGAGGTAAACGCTGTTAGAAAGAATTCATGTTGGATTCTGCCTCGAACTCACTCTTAACTCTTCTGCTTGTAGTCTTCGTTTCGCTAGGCGGACTTTCGCAGCTTCAAAATAGTAATTTTGCTTGCTCGGGGATTTTTGATACAGTCTTCGCGCCGTTACCGGGACTACAGTAATCAATTTATGGCGTCCTCCAAGAGGGGTTAAGTCCTCAACTTGATTGTGGACGACCTGTCGAGTGCGTCCGGAGATCCGCGGTTTATCCTGAGTGCTTCGGGCGGGGACATTCGACACCACCTGTCAGTTCTCGAATTAGGACGGTTCTGTAACCCGGGGTCAGCGGTTCATATCAAAGCAAGCTAAGACAGAGCACGGGAATCAACTCAGAGGAATCTCCTGGAGGAAAACATATGAAGCGTGATCGACTCATGGGCGTATTGCTGGCCCTGTCTTTCATTTTAGGGAATGGGCATGCCTTCTCTCAAGCACCGGGTTCTGATCAGAAAAAGGAGGAGAAATCCCCACTTCAAATAGCGGATCAGAAGGAGAAGTATCCCGCCTTGCCGAGCGAAACCCCACCCGAGTTCAAGCGTGCCACGGACAGCTTCGATTACCTTCGGCGTGACGTCATGATCCCCATGCGTGACGGAGTGAAGTTGCACACCGTCATCCTCGTCCCGAAGGGCGCGAGTGGTGCGCCGATGCTGCTGACGCGCACGCCCTACGACGCCACCAAGCTCACGAGCCACGCCGAGAGCTCCCATCTCGGCCCGATCCTCGAGGGCTACGACAACGCAGTCGAAGTGATTGTCGAGGGCGGGTACATCCGCGTGGTCCAGGACGTCCGCGGCAAGTACGGCTCGGAAGGGGACTACATGATGAACCGCCCACAGCACGGGCCGCTGAACCCGACTCCGGTGGATCATTCCACCGACACCTACGACACCATCGACTGGCTGGTCAAAAACGTCCCGGAGTCCAATGGCAAAGTGGGCATCCTGGGCATCTCTTACAATGGTTTCACGCCGCTGATGGCGCTGATCCATCCGCACCCGGCGCTGAAGGTGTCGGTGCCGATGAATCCCATGGTGGACGGCTGGATGGGCGACGACTGGTTCCACAATGGCGCCTTTCGCGAACTGGGAATGGGGTACATCCTGGACCAGGAGGCGACGCGCAAGTCGGAGCCCCAGTGGTGGACGAGCCACTTTGATGATTACGACGCGTTCATGGAAGCGGGATCGGCCGGTGAACTCGGCCGCCGCCGGGGGCTCGAACAGGTCGGCTTCTGGAGGAACATCCTTGCGCATCCCAGCTACGACGCCTTCTGGCGTGATCAGGCAGTGGACAAGATCCTGGCGGCGGAGCCGCTGGAGGTTCCGGTGATGCTTGTGGACAGCTTGTGGGATCAGGAAGACATCTACGGCGCCATCGCCGTCTACAAGGCGATCAAGCCCAAGGACACGGGCAACGACAAGGTTTTCCTGGTGATGGGTCCATGGCATCACGGCCAGGAAATTCGTGACGGCAGCACGCTCGGTCCGCTGAGGTTTAACAGCGACACCGCGCTCACCTTTCGCCAGGAGATTCTGCGGCCGTTCCTGGATCAATACCTGAAGGATGGCGCGCCCAAAGCCGACATTCCACCGGTTGTTGCGTTTGAGACCGGGACAAACATATGGCGGCGCCTGCCCGCCTGGCCTGCTGGCTGCGCTACCGGGTGCACGATCCAGCCGACACCGCTTTATCTCTCCGCAGGCCTGAAACTCCACTTCGCCGGGCCCAAGACGGGCGACACGGCGTTCGACGAATACGTCTCTGACCCCGCCAAGCCCGTTCCGTTCCACGCGCGCCCTATTCCTCCCGGGAGCTTCGATGGCGGCAAAAGCTGGCGCGAGTGGCTGGTGACGGATCAGCGCGAGGCGTCGGGTCGGCCGGATGTCCTTGCATTCGTCTCCGATGTCCTCAAATCGCCGATGAAGATCAGCGGACAGCCGCTCGTCCACCTCGTTGCCTCTACCAGCGGGACAGACTCCGACTGGGTGGTCAAACTGATCGACGTCTACCCCAACGAAGTGGCGGCCCAGCCGGAGTTGGGCGGATATCAACTAATGGTTTCCGCCGATATCTTCCGCGGCCGCTATCGCGAAAGCCTGGAGACGGCAAAGCCCATCGCACCGGATCAGCCGCTGCCGTACCGCTTTGCCCTGCCTACGGCGAACCACGTCTTCCTGCCCGGGCACCGCATCATGGTGCAGGTCCAGTCAAGCTGGTTCCCGCTCTATGACCGCAATCCGCAGAGCTTCGTCCCTAACATCTTCTGGGCGAAGCCTGCGGATTACCGAAAGGCTGTGCAGCGGATCTACCACGCCCCCGACCAGGCGAGCTTCATTGAGCTTCCTCTGGTCAAATCGCCTTGAGATCGGACGGCTATGGAGAAAGGGTTCGGCAGATCGCACAATGTATGGGTCAAAACGAAGTGGGCGATGAACGGCGAGAGGGCTAGCTCTCAGAATTTAACGGGCTGGTTCGTTGATTGTTGGGACCTACCCCACGAACCTTCACGAACCAGATCCGGCCGCAGGAATCTCGATTTCCGGCCCTCAGCCCCCTTTATGGGGCGGAGTCCGCCGTGGGAGAGCCGTTCAAGATTGCAATAAACCCCGTCAGGGGCGGAAGATCATTCAAGCCATTCCCGAGCGATGCGTCCATAATAGAAAACGGGATAAGTAAGGACAGCTTCCAATTTCTAAATCAACAGTGGAATTCTCACCATTTCTTTCGGCTGGTCAATCTCTCGAAATGGGTGGCTGTCCCTAGTTCTTATGTCCAGTCATCAAAGTAACAGCACATGACCTCCGGGATTGTTTAGAACAGCAATTCTGCCCCGCGCAGCAAGCGAGCCGTCGACCAAGACTGCCTAAATTAAAGTGGGTTGGAGATGCCCTGGAAGGCCTCGTGAAGATGGGGCTTGCCGTTTCGGATTCCAGCGACAAGCAAACGTATCGAGTATCCTTGAAAAAACCTCCAAGGAAGGACGTTGTGGAGTACTTTGCTTCAAAAATTGTGAAACTAAACAAAAAGGCTGCCAAACAGGACCCCCCACCAACTCAACGAAAACTTTTTGAGAATGACTAGTAAAAGGGCTCAAGGATTAATAGGAGAATGAAGTCAGGCCTTGACATTTGCCAAAACCAGTAAGCATTCACCCTAGCGGTTTATCTCTCGCCAATGACAGAGTTGATGATTGTCGAAGTCAAACCCCGAAGGTGTTAATGCCTAATGCTCATTAATCGATTGTCAAGTCTCTGCAAAAGGCAATTGGGCAAAAAAGGCTCACTGTTTTCAAAATGGAGAGGCAGAATTTCACGATTGCAGAGATCTGACACTTATCATTGTCTAGAATCTCTTATATTCTCAAAGGTTTCTTTGAATCGGTTCTTCAGTGGTTTTAAACTCCGCTTCTCCTAGAGGCAGTCTGACTTCCGTCGTCAACGTCAGCACAACTGGCTCGCCCGTGTTCAAAGGAGGCATAGGCAATTCGCGGACCTTAGCGAACTGCTTGAAAAACTGAATCTGAGGTGGATTGAGTAGGTAGTCCGGCAAACCAGAGCTTGCCTCCTTTTGGTTCCTATATAGGTATGTGGTTTTGCCCACATGTCGTTTTTTCCCATCAGGGTCAAAGATGACAAACTGCTCCCATTTGCCTTCGAGATACCGAAGAATTATGGGCAAGTCCACTACTGGCACGCCTTCAATTGGGAATCCCACACCCAAAGGCTGGTTCGGCACGACGCAAGGCATCACGACAGCTTCACCAACTGGAAGCGAGTATGGGATTTGAAGTCGCGGGAGCACGACATCCAAATGGTGTCTTACAAAATTGGCCTTTCGCTTGGCCTGGATCGCAGCCTCGTTGAGAGTGGTGTAATATTCAAAGTACTCTAACGCTTCGGTAGGGAACATTTGACACTTGATCTCGCCGATTATGATGCGTTCACCGACCACGAATATCAAATCGATTTCCTCAGTTTCTTTCCCAACATTGATTGAAAAAGCATCGGGATGAACATAGACGGCCTCCTTTATGGGTGAGTCCTGTCCTGTATCAGACACGTACCTTCTTACTTCTTTCTCAAATGCCGGTCCTTTGGACTCGATCGCGAGCCCACCATTTTTCATCCAGCGTTCTACACACCGGATGATGTTGCCGTAAAGCAACGGTGCGACGACGAGCGTGAGCTGGCCTCTGAGCGTTTCGACAAGGGGATGAGACCACAATTCACAACGAGGATTGGCATCGAATTTTAACAGTGAAACGATAAGCTCCGCTTTCCTTGAGTTGATACCGAGGGCCCTTTGGAGGAGTGCAGAGATATCCTTCTCTTGATAAGCAGTTGCATAGGGGAGGATCTCGCCGAATCCTAGTAGTCTCTCCTTTGGAGGCGGATAACGATCAAGCGTTTCCTCAGCAAGAGACCGAAGTGTTTCCCAGGCTCTAAGTAAGTCCTCTACACACAGCTCAGGGTGCTTGGGTAGGGATTGCGTAATCAATGGTCCCAGATATTCATCTTGCCAAATCATACGCAGGATTAATGACAAAGGAGCTCTTTTGAGTTCCTTGGCACGATGGTAAATGTGCAGTCGTCGTGCTCTCCCAGCACCAACAACTCTGACCTTTGGGACACTGTGGACGTAAGCTTCTCGTTTAGAGAGCGGCGTGCTGTTCCAAAACTGAACAGCGTATTGGGCAATTTGGTTGTTCAGTGTTTCGCGCCGGAATATCGAGACTGCCCGGTTCATTGAATAGTGGACGTCCCTCGGGGCAAAGATGATGGCGGAATCCGTGTGAACCATTTGTAGACCATGCCACAAGGCGTTGCCCCAGATTCCTTCAACAATGTCGTAGTATTGCCCGAGGTGAATGAGTAACTGAATAATTGCAAGATCAACCTCGCTCTTTGTTTTTTTCCGTTCGTTAGCTGTCGTTGAGAGTGAATGAATAAGAGGATATCGCCCTCCGTCAATAGTTTGGATTAAAATCTCATCAAGGCTCGCTGCTGCACGGACCTCATTCGCTGGGAGCTTGGCCTGAATCAATGCCTCTGAGACAACTATTCCTTCTGCTTGGAAGGTTACTCGCTTGAGCGATAATCCTTTTGCAGCGAGATTGAGCGCCCCGCATATATATCTCGAAAACCCTTGTGCAGGTATGTTGCCTAATGGAAGCTCGCGCAATTTACAGCGAATTTCCTCCAACCTGTCAAAAACCCACTTACCAATTTCGTAGAGCATTTTGTCAGGCTCGTCATGATTATCGTGTTCATTGAATTGTTTTTCCCATTGTGATAAAGAGAAACCTCGCTGCACGGGATGAGTGACCATGGATTGACGCACGCGATCGATGAACGATATCACGACTAGTCCTTGTCAGTAATTATTACGCAATAAATAGGGACATCCGCCAATTTCTGAATCAAAATTGGAAGTCACACCATTTCTTCGGGCTGGCCAATCTCTTCAAATAGGTAGCTGTCTCAATGCTGGGGCCAATTTTGGTCCATACCTTCCAGGATATCAAGCGATCTTGTGGTCACGGATTACAATAGTGCAATGTTCAAATACGGGTACTTTGTGATAGTGGCGAACGGACGCGTGACAGCCGCGGGGGAGGACTGGGGGCAAACTCTTAACTCATACAAGCCGGGGGATAACTTGGGTGTCGTGAATGGAGTAGAAGGCATCGTCGTCGACGTTATTAAGGGACAGGAAGCTCGGTTGAACGGTGTTGATGTAATGATTCTCTTGGAAGAACGACGGTTAGAAAAACTGTCGTTGTTGGAATATTTCCGGACGCACGTACTCGGTCGTTTGATAGCGTCACGGCCGCGTAGATTGACGAGCCGGCCTCAGATTCAGACGGATTTCCAAGGCCGAAAGGTTCGGGCCGTTGGTAAGGCAATATATTTCAGGCCGGCAAATGAAAGCTTCCACGATTTCGAGGTTAATCTCTTGCTCTGGGAGCTAGGAGAGGACTGGTTCAACGCCGAAATGGCGAAGCCTCTTGAAAAGCGCCATGCAATCCTGAAGTGGCGTCACGAGCGCAACGAACAACTGGAAAGACACCAAGAGCCCGGTGGAGATCCGTCGCTCCCTGTGCGGGCACCTATGACTGGCAGCTGTATGGCTTTGCAAGTACTTGCAGACGATTTTTATCAGATCGCGCATGCGCTCGACGCTCCAAAAAAGGTGATTGCAAGACTTGGGGATATTCACCAATTCCAAGGAGCGCGATATGAGGTGCTCGTCGGCAGCGTTTTGGCTCGCTGTGGATGCTCAATAAGGTTCATTGACGACACATCAAAGAGCAATCCAGATTTCATCGCAGGAAAGAGTGGTGTGGAGATCGCGGTCGAGGCTAAGAGTCGCCATCGCAGTGGGGTTCTGAACGAGCGGGGAGCCTTCCGAGAAGATGCCCCAGCAGAAATCAAACGGTTGTATGAGGAAGCACTTGGTCAGAATCCAGGCGACATGCCGTTCATCATCTTCATAGATGTGAATCTGCCCCTCACGCCTGGGGTACCGCCCGAGGAAAAGAAGTGGGTCAAGGAAGCGATGGAGACGTTCGAGCATAGACGACAGGAGGGCAGAAAGGACTCGGATACCGCACTAATTCTCACCAACTTCGGGTGGCACTTCTCGACAGATACTCAGACACCTCCTGGTGAGTTCGTGATCGTAAAGTCGGAAAACCCTCAATATCCAATTGGGGATGAAACGTGGACTGTGTTGGAACGGGCCCTGACGGAATATGGACTCATCGTCGATGAGGAAGAATACAATAAGCTGCTGAATAAATAGGGAAGCTGCCTATTTCTGAATCAAAATTGGAACTCACACCCGTTCTTTAGGTTGAAAACTTTAGGGCCTGATCTTTTCAATTTTCATTTACTCGGGTTTTCGTCGAGCAGGAAACACGCGAATTCTCGCCACTCCGATTGGATATCGAGAATGACAAATGAAGCGACCTGCCCCCAAAACAGTGTTTTGTCCCAATCTGATTCCAATTGTTCTCTCTACAGAATCATAGCAGAGATCGATGATCGAGCTTAGCGCCACTCGAGCGCCCCAGTTGTTTTCTAATTTTGGTCTTGGTGAGCCCGTAAGCACCAAAATAGGCTTCTGCCGTCTGTGCGCTTGCGAAATGCTCGAGCAGACCCTCTTGTAGGATGCGTAGGAGGCTTTTCCGAATTATAAAACTCACGGCTTCTGTCAGCACCACCACCACGGGCAGGGCACCATCCAATCCTTGCCTCAGCATTCGCGTAAAGTAGTCGTCCGGAATACGGTCTCCGTGCGCGACGTAGTTCCGTACCTCATATGTTTCATCCAGAATGTCGCCGACCGTGATGTTTGGTTGCGCGACAAAATAAGGGATATCTCTCGGATCGTAAATTGATGTCCCTGCACCGAGAAACCACTTTATTCTTTCCTTTGCAACCACGCTGCCCTGATGTTCACGGTTGTTCGAGGTGAAGATTGACTCCATGGCTGAACACCAAAGCAGATATCTGATTTTCCAGTACGAGTCTTGAAAATGACCGACCTCATGAAAATCAACCGCCATTCTAAACTTCCAAAATTCGTCCCGAACCGCGTGCAAGAAATCGGCAGCCACCTCTCGGAGCAGTTCGGTGTCACAATTCCTGAGACAAAACAATTTCTGCACCTCCGGAACCTCCAAAAGATTGACGGGCTCCTCAAAGTGCTGCACGTCGATACTTCCATCCTGGCGGATCTCGCCCTGGATTAACGAGGCACCCTGCCGCATGGGCCGAATCAGACGGAGGCACGCGGCCACACTTCGAACTATGGTCTCCGATTCGCGGTCGGAGATTCCGCGGTCGGCTCCATCCATCTGATATCGGTGCACTATGGCATATTGCACTCTCCGAAGGGCCTCCATGTCGTACCGTCCCAGGTGGGTCTGAAACAACTTGAACGTCGCACTATCAAACATCTTTGAAACGTCCTCGATCGTGACGTCATCAACAATCTGGAAGGGCAGACGGGAGCGATCGAAGGGCTCCTCGTAAGGGTCTCCATCGGCCAGCCAGTAGATTGGATACAACGTAGCTTTGTTGACCATACAGAATAAGACTTTCCGCGGCTTCTAGTCGGTCAAATATTTTGGGACTGGCAATAAACTCTGAATCAAAGCAGAAATCCTCACCCAGTCCCTATGCTGGGCAAACTCTCGAAATGGGGGGAGCCGCCGATTATTTCTAAGATTTAAGACGATGGCGGTTGTGGAAGGAACTCTTTCAAACGGCTACAGTCGATCATTCGATTTAACGTTTTCAGCGTGAACACTTTCCCGCGGGTGGCCAAAAGCATCTTCCTCATATCCTCTCGACGCACGCCAAATCCACGACCACCAATACAAGCGATCACTTCGTATTTTGGATCATTATTCGGACGACCTACCAAGCTCAGTTCGCCTAAGTGTTGAATTCGGGTCACCTTATCCCGTGCCGTGCCGTCATCTTGGGTGAGCTTTGCCTCAATAACAATCTGTGGGTTGAATTCGCTGGGGATGATGAAATCGGGCGCCTGATCGAATCCTCCAATCCGTTCGGCGCGTTTGGTCTTTCTGAAACTGATTCGCCCCTTACTCAGAACCTCCTCGATTGCCAATTCCAAAATGTCCCCGACCAATTCACTGACGGAGTCTCTGTGCCCGGCAAACGGCCTTCCCAAAAAACGCTCATAAAGAAGGATTGCATAGGGGGCTCCCATTTGTGAAAGATTACGAATGCTTTCGAGCCCGCCTCTTGTGTCGGCCTTGTCCAATCGATGAAGTTTGTCCCCGTCCACTTCGGGCACTGCATTGGAAAGCAAATCGCATGCTGTTTCAATAAGGGCTTGTAGTCGCTGCTTCTTAGATTTAGTCGCATTCAATCTCTTCTCAGGGGCCATTCGGATGTCTCGGTCGAGTGTTCGAACAAATTCCTGAGATACAACGACTCCCGTTCTCTGCGTTGCGATGTATGCCCACTCGGGAGGAGTGAAACCGAGCATCGTTCGCAAAACAACAATCGATATCGGCTCGGAGTCGACAATCGGCAGAATTTTTTCAGGAGTTAATTCCTGAAAGCCTGCCGTTGCTGACTTTATGGCCTCATAACCTCGCTCGAAAACTGGATACTCGACAAACCCCAGTCCTTTGGGCAGCACAAGAAACTCAGATTCGAGGCATGAGAAAACCGAGTCAACATATTGGTCGGGGTCTTGCAGGATTTCCTCGGGAGATGCTTCAAAAGGAAACTTCGGCATGTTCAACTCCAAAGGTCTGGATCCCGTCCGCAACCATGAAACGTGAGGCAAGATCCGACTTCGCGACATTGCGTTCAAGCTGCTCTTCAACTTCTTGCCAACCCCCGAACTCCAACAACCAATTTGCTACTTTTTCAATGCGCTCCGCGGTCTTGGCCTTCTTGTCCCATTCCTTTCTCAGCGCCCAGACTGCCAAACGTATGAGGTGACCATAAGCCAGACATCTAATATCGCCTGCAGTCGTTTTCACATTTCCGGCTCTGAGTTTTTCCACGTCTGCCTCAACCAGAGCTGCCACGCCGGCGGGATTTCTGGGCAACCAGGTGGCCGGCACAGTCCCTGTCGAACGGCAAACGAAGACCGTGTCGATTATAGAGGAGCCGGTGCCACTGATATGAATAGAAGCCCCCATTTCGCCGGGGCAGGGGATTGAAGCAGAACAGGTCATGGCCGAGTCAAGAATGGCCACAGCCACGGGATAATAGGCTTCGATGCGGTTATGGTGGTAAGTAAAAACGAGCGGGGAACCTGGTTTGAGCGCCTTGGCCATCTGCTGGAACACTGTGGAGAGTCCTTCGGTGAAGTGGGCGAGGCCCCTGCCCATATTCTCGTTGCCTGTAAGTTCATCGGCATTCCGCGTCGATGGATTGACGAACATGGGTAGTGATTCGCCTACTAACCGCCGCAACCAGACATAGCAGAAATCCATCAGCTCGGCATATTGCACATTCCCAAAATACGGTGGGTCAGTAAAGACAGCATCCAGCGAACCAGGGGGCAAATTCACGGTTGCGGCATCTGAGCATGAGATGTCCACATTTCTGTGCTTTCCTGAATGGGATCCATTCTCGCAATCGCCAATCCATTCGCCCTTTATGAAAACAAATTCCTTTCCGCGTCCATGATGACGAACTTCAAAAGGGCTGTCGCAATATGATTTTGCCTTTCGAAATTTCTCGATGATGTTGGCCCATCCCCCGCTTCCCACTAACATCCCTCTGTTAGGATCCCTAATTCCCATGAGGTTTGACTCGCACTGAATTAATCCCACTGGAAATCCATGCACAGAGAAAATGTCCAGAGATTTAAGCGCCATCGTGTCGTAGCGGCACAGCATGTTTTGATAGCGCAGCAAGTCTGATAGGTTAGTCGCCAAGGCACTTCGGATTCGCTCGTTCTGCTCCCCTGCGATCAATCGTGCGCTCAGCTCAAGGCCGAGCAGTTGCCGGGAATTAAACATTTCTCGATAATGTCTGTATCCCCAACGATGCAGTCGATCTGTTTCGTCACCGGAAGGGATTGCGTCATCAGGAACATATTTCGGATCCATCCGTTGCCATTTGATTTTTGCTTCTTCAGCGAGAGTCAAATCGTGATCATCGGGTTTTTTAAAGAATCTCCCAAAATGGCTCGGACGGCAAACAGCGCAATAATACTCGATCCCGAAAAGTCGGTGATCCGGTGCGCCGTCTTTCCGGTCAGAGAATGTATTAGGTGCATTGCAGTGGGGGCATGCACACTTATTTCCTTTTGCTGGACCGTTCAAAGTCAACTCGGTGTGACAATGCCTGCATTTTCCCGGATTTCGCCTGTCAAGAGTCTCTGTCAATTCGCCGCATTTGGGGCAAACAAAAACATTTTTTGGATGTCTCGCGTCGCCAGCAAGGAGATACCCTGGAAACAAATCGAAACTTTGACCACATTGTCCGCATTTCTTAATCTTCACCCAAAGGAAATACTTTACTTCGGCTTGGTCAGAGTCACACAAAATACATCGGGTTCTGTAAAGGTGCCCAATCTGGTTTTCAAGGGTTGTCCGCAATGTTTGAGCAGATTGTTCATACGCTTTGAGATCGAGACGATCGATCTCTTGCTTGACGATCCAATAAGACATCGGATTTATGTCGATGCCAATCACATCGCAATCGACCCTGTTCGCCTCCAGTAAGGGAGTGCCACCCCCCATGAATGGATCGGCGATGCGAAGCCCGGAAAGGGTGTTGGGATGGTAGAATGTCTCGCGCAATGGCTTCGAAACAAATTCAGAAAGCAGGAGACCACGAAACAGAGTGCCTGGGCGGCGGGCAAACCATTTGTGGACTGCGATGAGAGGTCGATAGTTCTGCTGGATCTGTTTTTCTCGAATTGCGAGGTCCGCAATAAAAGGAATATCGAAATCCCGTTCGATCATCTTGACCTTTCCTTGCGGGGGTGGGTTGGTTCTTTCAAAGCAGAACGATGGAGGTCCGAAACAAGAATCGTCATATAATACATCAATATGAAAGCCTACAGAGAAATCCCCGAGCAGTCACCTATTATCTTGTGTGGTTTGGCAGCCTTTTTGGGGAGCAGCTAAGCTCGAAGGTCGGTCACCTGGATTCTGCAATTGGCAGAGGGTAAACGCAAGGGTCTATAAATAGCAATAAGTAGGGACAGCGACCTATTTGGGAAGGAAGCGTCGGAGCATGCGTGTACCGGGAGTTCTCACAGCGCTAATGTTGGTGACGTTTCCTGTGGCCTTCTTTCCGCAGACGAAAGCAGATAACATGCTCACGGCGCGTCAGCTCCCGCTCACCGAGCTGCAGATCGTGGCCCGTGTGTCGTTGCCGAAGGAGCCCGATTGGATTGCCCTCGGATTTGGCTCGGCCTGGGTCGTGAACTACAAGCCGGACCGTTTGTCGCGTGTGGATCCGGTGACGGGTCACCTCCTCGCCGACATTCCCCTGGGGCCCGACGCGTGTCTCGGGGTGGTGATCGCCCTGGAGCGGGTTTGGGTGGCGACCTGTGGCGACGGCGTGATCAACGAGATCGATCCAAGCACAAACGCTGTCGTGCGGCGTATATCGGTTCCGATTACAACGGGACGAGAAGGCGCGTTCGCCGTGGCAGACGGCAGCTTTTGGATTCCAGCAAACCGTCCGGACGCGTCCTCATCTGCTGTGGCTCGGATCGACGCACAATCGGGTCGCGTCCTGCATTCGATACCCGTCGGAGCAAGGGCGGATGTAGTGATCGCAGGTTTCGGGGCCGTCTGGGCGGCGAGCAGTGCCACCGACACGGTTTACAGGATCGATCCATTCCGCAACGTCGTCACAGCGCGCATCGCGGTGGGCCATACTCCCAAATTCATGGCCGCAGGTGAAGAGGCCGTTTGGGTTCAGAATCAAGCCGACGGCTCTGTATCACGGGTGGATCCGCGCGCGAACCGCGAAACTGCTCGGATTGAGGCCGACGCCCCTACCAAGTGGGGAGACATCGCAACCGGAGATGGCGCCGTCTGGCTCAGCGTAAATGGAAAGCCCGTCACCCGCATCGACCCGCGGTCCAACCGCGTGACGCACCAGTTTGTCGGCGGCGACGGAGCCGACGCCATTCGATATGGGGCGGGCGCGCTCTGGGTCGCGGATCACAAGCACGGTGAACTCTGGAAGATTGATGTCCGCCAGCTTCGCGGAGCGCCGTAGACCCCTACAATCAATTAATTCGAGTTATCTGGATGCTCCCGGTCGCTCCATTCGTTCCCGACAAGCTGGTCATCGTAAAGGAACCGGTAAGGGTGTTTGCTGAGAGCGAGAAATTGTCAATCTGGGTGTAGACGATGAATTCCTGACCCTGCAACAAAATGGATTTCCCATAGCCCATGATTCTCGCCGTCTTGTTCTGAAGTGCGCCGTAAACGAAATAGGTTTCCGGCGTCACGGTTCCAAGGCTGGGCGTGGTTCCGGTGATATGCAGATATCCGTTCACCGCCATGCCGTTGACCCAAATCCCTCCATCGCCTGTGAACCCCAGTCCCGAGAGGGTAGCGGAAAAAGAAAATGTGCGCTGCGAAGGCAGCAAGGGAAGCGAGGAGAACTGATTCGACACCAACGTGAGTGCCGTTCCGATGATCGGTGCATCTGACTCGATCTCGAGGCGTCCTTTTCCCAGGGTCAAACCATGAAAGAATTCGTTTAGGAACTGTGGCAAATGACTTTGTGCGGAAAGAGGCACGGTTAGCGGCGAGGACGCCGCCCCGTTCGTCTCGTTGAACACCGAGAGTTTCACGTTGGCGGTGGTGTTTCCAAGGTTGGCCAAAGCTAACGCAATCGCGGTCGAATCCTCAAAAGGAATGGTGGCCATATAAAACTCGGAGGATGGAGGAACGCCGACGCTGTCGGTTAGAGTCGCCCCGGCCTTCACATAGTAGGTCAGGTTTCCTTCCAGCGTCGCCGTCTGTATCGTCGGATCCGCGGCTTTGATAAAACCGAATCCTGCCTCGACTCCCGCCGCTGCCGTGATATGAAACGTTTTTGTTCCCCCGGCAGGAATGTTGATGGACACTTGACCATTGACGACCGAGGCGCCGTTCACAATCGGATTCCAGGCCTGTCCCTGGAAGTGAAAAAGATTCAACACGCCGGTGTAAGCGGTGGTTCCCCGATTGGTCGCCACAAGCACGGTTTCATATCCCCCACCGGCGGCTATTTGGCTAAACGCTAAGTCCTTTTGAGGCGAGAGGTTTTGTCCCCATGCGGGACTGCACAGAATTAGAAAAAGGGCAGCAATCCAAATCCTTCGAAACATGTTTCCTCCTTTTAAATCCCACAGAAAAAGTTGAATAAGTGAAGCATCGCAAACCCGCCGCCGCGGGTGCTTCCGCGGCCGCCGTTCCTGAGATTTCCTAGAAGACTAATTCTCTGTACTCAGCCTCCCGAGTCACTGAAAAGGGGGTTAGTAAAATACCCGTAATCGATTCCTCGGGTTCCTGCTTTTCAGTCATTCCTTTGCCGGGTCGTGGTGCCACAAGCACCACGAACTCCAGTTCGTAGGATCATGCCATCCCGGCCTCGACTCAATGCCCGTCAGGCGATTCGCCAGGCTGTCTAAAGACACGTTCAACAGACAGAAAGCTCCAATTCAAGGTCGTTATCCCACTCCTTGAACTCAGATAGGGATCTTTGCCTTGAACCGAATCTCAAATTTCAAAATGGAAACAGGGAATTAAAAAAAGCCCCACTATACCAACAGCGTGATTGTCGCCAAAATTACAAGTTGAACACCATCAGAAGGGGTCAGCAACGGTAAGAGTCTTTTTTCTTCGCCCCGCCTAATGCCAGTATACTCATGGCCTTAAGAATGTCAATGTGTTCCCGGCAGTACCGGCAAATGCGCAGGTGAGCCTTAAAGGCATCTCTCCTGTGATCATCCAGCATTCCCAGAAAATATTCATCAATCGCCTTTTCCCCGGTCCTGGGGGAAACGCATATAAAACCACTCCGATCGCTTTAACCCCGAATCCTGGACAGCGCTTGGAACGGCTAGAATTCAGTCCGAGATCCAAAAACTTTCGCTTTCCGACACTCGGAATTTAGGCTACTATCCGCGCACATCCACGACACGACTGCGATGGCTTTAACAATCGGCATGACCCTTGGTCCATACGAAGTCACTGGTGCGCTTGGCGCCGGGGGCATGGGTGAGGTGTACCGTGCGCGAGACAAGAAGCTGGGGCGCGACGTTGCCTTGAAGGTATTGCCCGAGGCTTTTGCCGCCGATCCGCAGCGCATGGCGCGGTTTGAGCGCGAAGCCAAAGTGCTCGCTTCTTTCAACCATCCCAACATCGCCTCGATTTACGGCCTCGAAGATTCCGTCAACGGACGCGCGCTTGTGATGGAGTTGGTCGCAGGACCCACGCTGGCCGAGCGTCTCAAGTCCGGCGCCATTCCCGTCGATGAAGCCCTGCCCATCGCCAAGCAAATCTGCGACGCGCTCGAATGCGCGCACGAGCGCGGGATTATCCATCGCGACTTGAAACCCGCCAATGTCAAAGTCTCCTCCGAAGGCACGGTAAAGCTCTTGGATTTTGGGTTGGCTAAAGCGATCGAAGGAAATTCCGCAGATTCTGACAGTTTGAACTCCCCAACCGTCAGTGGGAGGGCAACCCAAGCGGGCCTCGTCCTCGGCACGGCGGGGTACATGTCGCCAGAGCAAGCGAAAGGCAAGCCCACTGATCCCCGGACCGACATCTGGGCCTTTGGCGTTTTGTTGTTTGAGGTGCTGACGGGCCAGCCGCTTTACTACGGCGAAACAACTTCCGAAATCCTCGCAAAGGTCATAGAGCGCGAGGCCGACTTACACCGATTGCCGCCGAGCACTCCCGCGCCCATCCGTGAATTGATTCGCCGCTGTCTGGTAAAGAACCCGCGGCAGAGATTGCGTGATATCGGCGATGCAAGGCTCGTACTCGAGGAATATTTGGCCAATCCCTCCGCCACGCAGTCGGTTGCCGGGGCTGCGATGCATCCGGCTCGATCGTGGTTCCTGCTGTGGTTGTTCGGCGGCCTCGCCTTGGGCGCACTGGTTGCAGGCACCGTCGTCTGGAAGCTGAAGGCTACGGCCCCAGCACAGCCGGCGATGCGTTTCAGCGCAGTCACCAACTTCACGGGTGTTGATGCAATGCCTGCTTTCTCACCCGACGGGCGCTCCGTGGCTTTTTTATCAAATCGGGGTGGCCAGTTCGATATTTGGCTGGGACTGATCACTGGCGGGAGCCCCGTCCGCCTCACCAACGATGCCAATCTCAAGGCACGGCCCCACTGGTCACCCGATGGTTCTAAAATCGCCTACGGCCGCTTGAATGAAAGCGGCTTGTGGGATGTTTGGACGGTGCCTGCATTGGGCGGGACACCACGCAAGTTATTGACAAACGCTTCCGAAGCTGCCTGGTCACCCGATGGTCGCTCGCTGGTCTACGCCAATTCCTCAACTCGAACGATTTGGATCTGTGACGCGATGGGAAGCAATGCACGCGCTTTGACTCAGCCTGAGAGTCAGACTTCCCACATCGAGCCTGCGTTTTCCCATGATGGACGAATCATCGCTTTTGTCCGTCGAGGCGCCGGCCCTCGTGGAGAGTTGGCAACGTTAGATCTATCCTCAGGGAAAGTGGAGCGGCTAACCGACGATGGAGTTTCGGCTCGTTCGCCTGTCTGGTCCGTAGACAATCGGTTCGTCTATTTCGCGTCCACGCGCGGTGGCACGATGAACCTCTGGAAGATTGCCGCACACGGCGGCCCGCCAGTGCAAATCACTGCCGGCCGGGGGGATGACTCCGAATTGGATCTCTCTGCGGACGGTCAGAAGATTGTCTTTGCCAGTCACCGCTCGATCATCAATTTGCTGGAAGTGGCGATTGACTCACCCACAGAATCTGGCCGAAAATGGCTTACCACTGACGCCGCCCGCAGCACATTCTCGCCGGCCTATTCCCCCGATGGTCGTCGGATTGCGTACTTTACCAACCGCAAAGGCGCTGAAAATGAGTCTATTTGGATGATGGATGCCGACGGCTCCAACCCCGTCAAGTTGGTAGAAGACGGTAACTTAAATTACTTTCCACATTGGGGGCCCGACGGGCAGTATTTGATTTTTGCATCAGGCCTTCGCGGCGCTGCTGCCCGGCGGAACCTTCGCCGGCTGAGTCTGTCGGGGACGGTGCCGGAGGATCTCCCTGTCGAGCCACTTGAAACCCCTTGGGGTGATGTCGGGCCAGATGGTCGCTTGGTCTTTTGCGCGACAAATGGCCAGGTCCAGCTCTTTAATCCGGGGGACCGCAAGACGCAAGCCCTCGACTCAGTCCGGGGAAGCATCTTAAGCTGGGCGACTGACGGTCGACATATTGCCTCCGTCATCTTAGCTCGCCAATTGGGCGATCCCGAGGCCGGTGTGTGGGTCTACGATTTGAGTGGGGGAGCTCGGCGGCAGGTATTTCGGGGCTGGGTATGCTACTACAAATGGACCGGCGCTGACGAACTCTATGTTTTAGAAGGGAAGCCGGACCTCACTGCTATTCTTTGGTGTGTTCGCCTTGATGGGTCACCACCGGTGCGTATGCGGACCTCCCTCCGGCTCAGGTACTCCCCTCAGGATATAGGCGCATTCCTAGCCACTTCCTACGCACGGTTCGATATCCATCCCGACCACCGCCGGATTGTGATTGAAGCCTTCCGTTTTCAAGAGGCCGACATCAGCATGATCGAAAACATCCAATAAGCCCCAGTTCCATTCGCACCCGCGCCGGCTATCCGGTTTTCTTCACTCTCTTGAAAAACGCTCGCTCCAACGCTTCCTTCCTGAAGAGAGAGGCGTTGACAGAGCAGGATCAGCCCCCCGCTCAGAATTATTTTGAGATCCACCTGAGGCAGGATCGCCAGCTTGGTCATAGCAAAATGACCAGGCTGATGAATCAGCCCCACAGAAGCAAGCGCCGAAAGGCCGCAAGCGAGGTGACACGAAGGGGGCTTCGAATTGACATAGAGCCTCTTTTCTTCCAAGAGGCTCGCATCCAGCCGAAGGCGTGGTATCCAATGAAGCGGAAGAGGTACCATTGAGCGATAAGATGGGAAATCACGATGATGGGTAGCAAAAGTGCGGCAACGATTGACATGATTTGATTCTCCTCCTCGACCAGTCTGCGCCGGCCGTCGAAACACTTGAAGGGGCCCTTGGAGTCGGCTGACTTGGGGAACAACACCCTCGTTCAAGCCACCCCGTTACTACCTCATTCACTAGCTGATAACAGGGGTTGCATCGCGAAAGTCGATTCTGCTGCAACCCCTCGTTGATTTGAGAAGTCTTGGGGGATCAAAACTGTAGTCTGACCCGATTGACCTTTGCTCATCGGATCGCGATGTTGCCGGTTTCGTTGTGCACCTCGATGCGCTTGCCCCCACCGTTCACTCTCTGATGGAGGCGATGGACCTCACCCTCCGATCGCTCCATGTCATCGCGATCGACCAGGACCTCGCCGAACTCCGTCGTGGCATCGACCTCAAACCGGGCTGCGGGCGGGAGTTCGACGCGGATATTTCCCGAGACGGAGTTCAACTGCCAATCGCCGTGGGGAATCGCCTTGACGTGCAGATCTCCCCCGGCGGTCGAACCGCTCAGGGTGCCCCTTGCACCCCCCACATCAATTCTTCCGTTACCCGTTTTCACATTTGCCTGCGACGGCCCTACCACCATAAAAACAATGTCGCCTTTTTCTGTCACGGCGTTGGCCCCTTCGACCAAACGAATGCAAGTTATATTGCCATCGCCGGTCCTGGCTTCGGCACGCTCACCAATCACCTCGAGATCCAAATCCCCCGAGCCGGCCTCGGCCGTCACCCCCTTGGATACATAGGAGATTTTGATATCACCCTTCCTGGTTCCAGCTTTCACAGGACCCATGATCCCGGTGATGGTTTGTTTGCCATTTTCCACGAGGGAATCGACCTCGGTTCGATAGGGCACATCGATTCTCCAGATAATTTTGGTCTTTCCTCCAGCGGGTCCGTCGCTGGATAGCTCCCGTATCCGAAGATGGTTTCCATTCTGCTCAATCGAAGGCGCGGCATCAGGAACCTCCGTATTCTCATTCGCACCGGCGGGGATTTGTACGATTGCTGCAATCGAAACCTGATCATCGCGGCCGTAAGCAATGTGCAGCTCTCCTTTGGACAGCCCAACATCGAGAGTTACAGGATCATTGGCCGTTACGGCGAGCGTGCGGTGGAACTCACGGGTAGGCTGCGCAAGACCAGGGTGTGTGCTTGCCATCAGCACAACGGCGAGGGCCGCGAGCTGCCAGATCAGATCTCCGATGAAGCGCACAATTGACACACGCAACGTATCGCGAGGGGAGACCATTCCCGTCTTCTCCTTGGGGCTCCTTCACAGGAGCCGCTGCTATCCCGGCAGTCGCATGAACCGCGACCTTCCAGTTTGGCTTTCCAGGTTTGTTGTGGCTTCGAACCGGAAATGTCGCGCTCCATACCAACGTTGCGACAAAGCTGGCAGTCCCCCGGCCCATCCCTCCGGGGGACTGCCGCTGCGCGCACTGAGGTTACAGAGAACGAAGGAAGTCCAGTATCGCCTGCTTGTCGGGAGGTGACAGTCGGTTGAAGTTAAGGATGACTCCATTGGCCTCCGACTCTGGAAACTCCTGATCCTTACCGCGGGAGTCGTGCGAATCGCGCGATGAAGCCGATGAGAAATGTGCCCGAATAGCCTCAAGAAGATCGGGTGTTCTTCCATCGTGCAGGAAGAAGACCCGCTGACCGACTCCCCACAGCGGAGTGGTTCGGAACTCGTCGGGCCCCGCCTGGCCCTGGATGATGTTGTCCGCCAGGGTTGCTCCCATGTGGTGCACCATCAGATCAGAAAATAATCGCACCGGCCGGTCTTGAAGAACCGGGCTGAGCATGACCGGGGCGGTTTGCATTTGAGCCGTGTGGCAAAGGGCGCATCCAGTGCGCTCAAAGAGCATCCGGCCTCTCTGCGCGCTCGCGCTCGGATTCGGGTCCGGCGCCGGCCCGTCAGTAAAGCGCATCAAGAGCTGAAACTGCTGCCAATCAGGCAAGATGTGGAGGGGATTGTCAAACGCCTGGTTTTTGGAATCATCTCCGGCTGTGCGAACGACATCATTCGGCTCCGGCTTTTCCGGGCCCTGGCAGCCAGGATCCTCTTCTGTGGCGGTCGGAAACGCTTCGTTAGTGATCCCCATCTCCACGTTGTATGCTTCACCGGCAAAAATAGTGATTGATTTGTTCTGGGCCTTCCAACCGAACCGTGTGATGGTGCCGTCGTTCCCACTGCGGTTTGGATGACCGGTAATGCCGAGCTCGGCACGCTGCTTGGCAGTGGCGTCATGCTGCGCCAGAATTTCGCGATCCTGGATTGACTCGATCAGCCCCAGTCCTAACATTTGCAAGGGAATACGGAATGCCAGGTTGCCTGCCTTGAATTGGTCTTCGAAATCAGGTTGAGTGAGCGCGCAGTCGGGAATCGTTGGATCGTTCGTACTTCCACGCACAATCCAGAGTTGATGCACACCGCCATCACGTGTGCCGTCGGGGTGAAACTTAAACCGCACTTCGCGGATGGGACCGAACTGTGTTTCAAAGGAAGGAACCACGTTTTGCCTTCCAAAGCGATGGGGAACCAGCCGGAATTGCGGATTCTCTGCTGTCTGAGGAACAGGGTCGCCCGGATTGGGAACGATAAATCCGCCCGATCCCCCCAGCACCGGGTGAGCATGGCACAGGAAGCACTGGTCGGCGTTATGCCGTGCCCCCAGCCCGTTGGAATTGGTGCGAACTTGGGGAAACATGGGATCCAGTTCGCCGGGGACCGGAGATCCATCCGTGACGTCGGCACAATCATCGCAAGTGGATTCCAGCTGGCCCGCGCGCAGAATTCCTTCCTCAAAGGAGGCGCGCTCGTTATCGTTGACCGTCGCCCCCGTTTTGGGGTTCGGGCTGATCAGGGGTGGATGCGGAATGGGAATCCCGCGCTGTTGCAGTCCTCCCCCTGTGTTGGCAGTCCCCCCGCGCACCCCGGGATCCCGCACACCGTGATCTGTTTGAGCGAGCACACAAAGGCAAGAGACAAATAGAAAGCAACCCAATACTATCCTTGATAGAAACCTTGATTTCATCTTTCAACAACCTCCTTCGAAAGCTATTTGCGGCTGACCACGGGTATCAGAATGGCCGTGTGAAATTGGAGCGGTTCCGGGCACATATCCACCGAGAGGAAAGGTTCTCCAACGCCTCAATCTCGTTCGTGTCGAACTGCTCCAAGCCTGTCAATCTCGGCCATCTCTGCCGGTCATCCGCGGTAGTGAGATTTGGCGGCTGCCATCCTATCCCTTTGCGAGCAGGGCGGTAGGCATATTCAGGCTTTTTTTCGAGGCGGGATATCCGGGATGAGCGGACTAGTAGATCATCCGGCTGCGTAGAGCTTTGCAGACGGCTTCGGATTTGGAGTGGACATGCAGCTTTTCGTAGATGCTCCGGATGTAGTTCCGTGCGGTATGAACACTGATGTTCATCAGGTCGGCGGCTCCCTGATAAGTTTGGCCTTCCACCAGCAGTCTCAGCAATCGCATTTCCTGGGGGGTCAGTTGTTCATCCAGTTTCACCGGCGGCCCGGTTTTCTGGAACAAGGTGACCACCTTTCGGGCGACCTCTGGAGACATGGGTGCGCCGCCCTTATGCGTTTCACCGACCGCCTCGAGCAGCCTGGCCGGTGTCGTGTTCTTTAACAGATAACCGCAGGCTCCATTGCAGATGGATTCAAACACACTGTCTTCGTCGGCATTGATGGTCAGCATCAGGATCTGAACGGAGGGGTACTTCTCCTGAAGCGCTCCAATCCCATCGGAGCCGGACATCCCGGGCAGATGAATATCCAGTAGAAGTACATTCGGCTGTTCTCTTCCGGGCGCGTTCAGTGCTTCCTCGACGGAGCGAAATCTTCCCACGCAACGATAGCCCGGGGTGCCGTCGATCAGCACGGCCAAACCTTCGCGGGTAGCGCGATCGTCTTCGACAATCGCGACCCGAATCGGCTCACACGACAACCGTTCGCTAGGCTCTGAACTCAAGGAAAAATCTACTCCTCGACTTTCGTCAATTCATTTGATGGCGCTCAACGCGAGCTTTTGTGAAGCCCACTGATGCCAGTTCCGCGTCAAACTATCCTACATTTCTCGTCTTTGCTATGGCATATTTATGCCATGCCCCTTTTTAGAGGGACCGCCACTCTTATACATGTTCCCTGGTCAGGGGATGAATCAATGCTCAAATCGCCCCCGAGTTGAGAGGCTCGTGTTCGAATATTCTCAAGTCCATGACCGCCGCGTCCGTCGTCAGGGGTTTGATGAAGAGAAGGGGTCGCAAATCCGCGTCCGTCATCCCGGATCTCTCCGATAATCTGGTGATGGACGATGGCCAAACTGAGCCAAACGGATTTGCACTCGGCGTGACAGGCTGAGTTATTGATCGCTTCTTTGAAGATCAGGAACAGGTGTCGCCGTTGCTGCGGATTCAGTGTGATCTTATCGAATTCCGCTGGAGCTTGAAAACTCCAGGTGATCCCTTGGGCACCAAGCAAATCAGATGCGAACTGTCGAACGCGGAAAACCACGTTACTCAGATCGTCGCGCCTCGGATCAATGGCCCACACGATGTCGCTCATTGAGTCCACGGCTCCTCGCGCCGATCCCGCTATTTCATTCAAGATCGACACGGCTTCATTCGTCGCGCCTTCCATCCGTCGCTTGGCCACCTCGCTCAAGATGGCCATCCGCGACAGGCTTGAACCGATGTCGTCATGCAGGTCAGCGGCAATGCGCGTCCGGACCTGCTCGAGTTCGATCAACCGCGCAACGCGGTAACGATGCGCGGCGTATATGAGCAGACCCGTCAGCGCTGCGCTGAGTGTGACAAACCACCAGCGCCGCCACAATGGGGGGAAGACCCGGAAAGTGATGCTGGCGGGTTTGGAACTGATCACTCCTTCAGCGGTCACCGCGCGCACGAGGAAGCGATAGCGACCCGTCGCGAGGTTTGCATAGTTAACACTGCGCTGATCGGTCAGCCCGCTCCAGTCGTGATCTGCCCCTTCCAGCTTGTACTGATAGCGAAGCAATTCGCCCAGCCCGAATTCGAGGCCAACGAACTCAATCTGAAGCTGGTTTTGGTTCGGTGCGAGGTCCAGCCTTGACACCTCCGTTTCACCCAACTCAGACATCGGATACGTAGAGCCCGCGATGCGAAGACCGTTGATCAGGATCGGCGGGGGCGACTGAGGCAGGTCAGGCTCTGGGACGAGCCGCGACAGTCCCAGGGCGGTTCCGAACCAGAGCGCACCCTGACGGTCACAAAAACAATCCTCGACCTTGCCTTTGGCGAGTCCATCAGTCGATGTGAAGTGCTTGATGTGACCGGTCGCCGGGTCCAGTCGATCCAGGCCGCGGCCTGTGCCAATGTAAATTCGGCCCCACGGGTCTTCTGTAATGCAACGGACGTCGTTGCTGGAAAGCCCTTCAGCGGTCGTATAAGTGATAATGCGCGGTGGGTCTGCCGTCGTTTCATCGATGCGACCCAATCCACCCTGTGTGGTCGCTACCCAGAGCCTGCCCGCATGGTCAGCATGGAGTGCAGGAATCCATCCCGGGGGCAATCCGTTGGCTGACGTGAAGAGCTTGAAGCCGCCCTTGGCGTAGCGCAGCAAGCCGGTCCCGGTCGTTCCTATCCAGAGGTGGCCTGAACCATCTTCACGGAATGCCGTTGCCAAAATGGAAGATAGCTGCGGACCGTCTGCTCCCGAGTAATTGTGAAAGGTCTCGGTGGCCCGCTGCCATCGGGTGAGCACACTCCCCACATTCGAGATGGTTGAAATCCAGACGTCACCGCGCAAGTCTTCATAGAGCCGAAATATGGTATCGTGGGCGAGTCCGTTCCTGGTGGTGTAGACAGCCCTCGGGCCAGTGTGCGCGAGCTGTTCGACGTGACTTGCCCTGGGGAAACGATAGAGCCCATGTCCGGTGGGCACCCACCATTCACCCGTGTGATCCTGGAGAGTGATCTGATTCCATCCCCAACCGAAATCAGTGATGTTCCGGGGCACGTTGGGGCGGATTCCGATGAAATTATTTCCGTTAAACGAATTGATAATCCACTCATGACCTTTGCGAATGCCGGTGCTGATCGCACAAAGCTCACCGGCCTGATCACCAAAGATGGAATTGATTCGGGAACTGCCAAGGCCATCCACTTCGGTGTAGGTCGTGAACCCGCTCCGGCCCATCTTCATGGCGCCGCCGTTGTCTGTCCCTATCCAGAGATTGTGGTCGCCATCCTCGGCGAGTGCCCAGATCCCAAAACCGCTCAGCCCCTGGGCCATCGTGTAACTTCGAAATTCCGGATGGTCGTCTTTGGCTTGCGGAACAAACTCGCTCAGCCCTCCATACATTCCGATCCACATTCGCCCGTCTGCCGATAGCAACAATGATCTGATCTCTCCGGCAGGCAATCCGTCCCTTGTCGTGTACACATGAGCGACAATCGCTCGGTCCGCTTCGGGTTGACGGACGAGACGGCACAACCCATTTCGCGTGCCCACCCACAACTGGCCTCCACGATCTTCACTGAGCGACGAAATCCAATTGCTGGGCAAACCCTGCCGGCTGGTGTAGCGCTCCGTGCGGCCGTCAGGCCAATGTCGGTAGAGGCCGCTGTTTCGAGTGCCCACCCACAACGCGCCACTGCGGTCCTCGAGAATGGCTTGAACCATGGTGCCATCCCCGGTTTCCGCCGGCATCCCGAGGTCCACAAAGTCAAATTCCGGCCGGCCGGCCTTCTGCTCCAGCTTGTACAGACCGCCATTTGCCCCGCCCCAGAGCGTGCCCCTGTGGTCTTCAAGAAGGACGGTCACTGCATGTGCCGCTTCTTTCTGATCACAAACGATGAATTTCGGCCCGGGAGCGGAGGTTGGAATACCAGCCGCTCGTCCCCGTTCGTCATCCGATCTTGAGTGGCCCTGCGGAGCAGCGGTCGGGTTGAACCGGCAGAGACCTCCATTAGTAGCCACCCAATAGACGCCGCTGCGAGTCTCCAGCACGTCGTTCACTACCCGGCTAGGCAATCCCTGGTCGGTCGTGTAATTGGTAAACTTGTACCCGTCAAATCGCGAGAGCCCATCGACCGTGCAGAACCATAGAAAGCCATGGGAGTCTCGCACGATGCGATTGACCTCATCGCGGACGAGGCCGTCGGCAGTGGTATAGGTCTTGATCGGCAACTGCTCTCCCCGGGTTGTGATCAAGGCCGAAGCAAGCACACCAGGCAACCATGCCAGCAGAAGAACACCCAGCCTCTTTCTGGACTTATCCTTGCGCATAGGAATCAGTTTCGAAATGCCGATCCGTCAATTCACGCTTGATAGCCAATCATTTTTCGTCATTCAACGGATGGGAATGGCATTATTGATATGGCAAAGCCGGTTTGATCGTTTTCTACTCCACCCGGCAAACTCTCGAACAATGATTGGGATCACTCAATAAAACTTGTGTCACATATCCCAAAGATGTGTCAAGAGGCAACACGACTTCCAGTGCCGGGCCGACCCGGCGAATTGATATGAACGCCAGCCCGTTGAGATCTGGTCCCAGAAATTTAATTGGGGTTATTCGTATTTCCCCGATCTTGAATGGGCTCCACGAGATGAGCGCACGGGGAAATTGGGGGGTTAAATAAAAATTTCGTCGGTTGGAAAACGGGGGAGGTGGAGAGAAAATCGCAAGCTGCTAAAAACATAATAGGATTTTGGTAGCGGCGTGTGGACTCGAACCACAGACCTAGGGATTATGAGACCCTCGCTCTACCACCTGAGCTACGCCGCCACACAGCAGGTTCCACCGCGAAGTGGGCAGAAAATATTAAGGCTGACGTCCGCTTTTGTCAAACGCAATGCGGGTTCTGCGATGTCTGAGGAATAATTGATTGCAAGTTCAGGATGGGTGTGGCGTCTCACCTCACGCCAACGAGGCATGAGATTTTCGTCACCGGGGAATTTGGATACGGTCTGGTTCCGGATGACTCTAGAAAACCAGTTTAACCGCAGAGGTCGCAAGGAAGCCACGCACTCTTCACTTAGCCATTCTTCGTGCGCTCTTGGCGTCTACTTGGCGGGCTTTGCGGTTGTTCTTACTTACCCTAAGTCCGGAGGCGCCAGTTGATTCTCTTTCGGGGCTGAATTTAACCCCGGCCCTTCTGCCGACTATGGTAGGGGCGGCGTTTTGTGCGTCGCATGGAAGACGGACTCTTCATCAGGTCGGCCACCAGGAACTGAATCCTATGAGAGTCCGCATCCACGCGATCGACGAGCACATTGATGCGGTCGCCAATGCGGAAGGATTTCTTGGAGCGGTCCCCCAGAAGGCACTGCATGCTTTCACGGTAAACATAGAAATCATCGATCAGTGATCCCACCGGAATAAATCCTTCGATGAATAGATCCAGTAGTTCCACAAAGAAGCCATTCTTGTTGACGCTGATGATCAGCCCCTGGAGTTCCTCGCCGATCCGTTCCTGCATGAACTTCGCCTTCTTCCACTCGATCAATTCACGCTCGGCTCCGGCGGCTCTGCGTTCCGCTTCACTGGACTCGGCTCCGATGGTTGAGAGCTTCTCTTTCGAGTACGGTGGGGCTATCTTTGGGGGGCGCGTGGGGAGCCTCCCGGTCGTCGCGGGCTGTTCGATGGAATCATGCCGGCGAGCACTCCGTGTCCCCTCCCGAATCACCCCGTATTCATCCCGGGCGGGGCCGATGAGTGATTTCGAGATGCGATGGACAATCAAGTCAGGATATCTGCGAATCGGGGAGGTGAAGTGCGTGTAGCACCCCGAAGCCAGCCCAAAATGACCCAGGTTGAGCTCGCTGTAGCGCGCTTGTTTGAGGGATCGCAGCATGAGATAGGAAAGGATCCGCTCTTCCGGCTTCCCAACCACCCGCTCCGCGAGTTTCTGGTAATGGGCGGGGGTCACGACGAGATCCGTTGGCTGCACCCACAGGTTTGACTTGGCAAATCCAGCCGCCGTGGAGTGTCGAGCCTCTGTCCTTGGACTCTTTCCCCGTCTCTCTCTCGCTCTCCCCTCCTTTTCCACGGATAACTTCTTGACCACCAGGTCAATGCCCAAAGAGTATCCGAAACTTCGCGCGATCATTTCAAATTCGGCCACCTTGGCGGGATCAGGCGATTCATGAACTCGATAGAGTGCCGGGATTTCACGCTCGAAAAGCTCTCGCGCCACGGTTTCGTTGGCGATCAACATAAACTCTTCGATGATACGGTGTGCGATATTGCGCTCGCTGCGGATCACCCCGGTCATAATCCCGTTCTCGTCAAAGGTAATGACGGGTTCGGGCAGATCGAAATCGATTGAACCCCTGGCATCACGCATGTGGTTTAGAATCATCGCCAATTCTTGCATCAGGTGGAAGGTCTCAACCAGCGGGGCGTAGCGAGCCATAACGGCCTTGTCGCTATCGATGAGGATCTTCGCAACGTTGGTGTAAGTCATCCGTTCCATGCTTCGGATAACCCCTTGGGCAAAGCGATGCGACACCACCGTCCCATTGGGATCGATTTCCATGATGCAGGATTGGACTAGCCGATCCACCTTCGGTTTCAGGCTGCAAATTCCGTTGGAGAGCTCTTCCGGCAGCATGGGGACAGCTCGATCGGGGAAGTAGATCGAAGTTCCGCGCAGCGCGGCCTCCAAATCGAGGGGGGAGCCGGGGGTGACATAGTGGGCCACATCTGCAATGTGAACCTGCAACTCGCAATTCCCGTTCCCAAGCCGCCTGACATAAACGGCATCATCAAAGTCCTTGGCCGTTTCGCCATCTATAGTGACAATAGGGAGAGAGCGAAAATCTTCACGTCGTCCGGCTTCTTCCGTGCTCACCTCCTGCGGAATGGTTCGTGCCGCCTCTTTCACCTCTGTCGGAAAGCGATGTGGAAGGTGATGCTTCCGGATCATGATTTCCACGTCGATGCCAAAATCTCCAGGCTTGCCGAGGACCTCCGTCACTCGCCCCCGGGGTGATTCCAGGGAAGTCGGGAAGGCGGTCATCTCAACGTCGACAATGTCACCGTCCTTCGCGCTGCCTTCATGCCCCGACTCGATCACCACCTGGTGAAGGAATTTTTCGTCCACGGGGAGGACGATGGCAGTGGATCCGCGACGCCTGAATTGTCCGACTACAGATGAGAATTTCCTCTCCAGGACTTTGACGATGTGGCCTTCCGCCCGGCCTTCCCGTTTGACAGCATCGATCTCCACCACGACTTGATCCCCATTCAGAGCGCCTCGCATTTGCAAGGGTGGTATAAAGACATCGCCTTGGATGGAGATGCCATGGCTCCCGGGGTAGGTCCTCGATGTTGCCGAACGGGCGGGTCCCTGGGATTTCAATTTGACTTGACTGGGGATTCCAGAAGGTCTCCCGCTCACTTCACTCCGCGGTCCTACGTCGCTGATGATGACGAATCCGTACCCGTCTCGGTGGGTCACCAGCTGGCCGACCAACTGGTTTCGAGTGGCTTGGGGCCCATCGTGTACTCTCCCGGATTTTGGTCGAGCCTCAGATCTCGCGCCAGCCGTGCTCCCTTTTTCTTTTTTGGAAGAAGGCAGCCCGAAGCGTCCACCCCGAAGCTTCTCCAGCGCGCCTTCGCGCACCATTCGGTCCAAACACTCCCGCAGGCGACGACGATCGCCGGGCTTGAGACGAAGGACACGGGAGAGGTGTTTGATCTTCATTTGAGGCTCTCGGGCCTCGTGGAAGGCTTCCAGAATCTTTTCTTGGGTGAGGTTCATGGTCAAGGTCAATTTCGTTTGCGCTCGCTTGCCATGGTAGCATCACAGGCTTTTAGATTTTCATTTTTCTTACCGCAGAGGTGCACGGTGATCCCGCAAAATCTAGAAACAAACAAGTTACAGGGAGGACTGAGGGTGCCGCCCATGGGCCCAGGACAACTGACGAAGCCTGAAATCAAGCAGTTCGCGGCATTTTCCCTTGCCAATCCCCCGGTATCAAAGTAAAATTCACCCGGTTTGGGCTCCCTTTCGAGGATCAGCTCGGAAATTGGAGTGTGTCAAAGGGCGGACAACCCTTAAGGGATAAACCTAATCAGATTGGATTCACCCAGGGGTTGATGGGCGGATCTAATACAGTTAACGATGTTTGAGGTGGATGAATGTACAGTGATGGTGTACTTCCTGAACAAAAAGGTCCCCCGGGGCGACTGGGGTCGATGCGTGGTTCCGCTTTCCTTTCTGGTTTAGCTAACGTGGCCTGGAAGACCTTTCAAGCCTTCAACCGGATGGTTCCTGAAGGCGAGCAGATTACCCCGAAATGGGCACCGGGAAAACTATTGAAAAGTTACGAGCGCACGGCTCCCACTTTGGGGGTTCCACGGCAAACAGATTCCCTTTGCCCGAAGTGTGTGAAGGAAGTGCGCGACGCGGTGATGACCGGGAAAAAAGATTTGTCCGAATTCTACGGCAAGCATTCCGGCGAAATCAGAGCAGACATCATTGAAGTCGACGGCAAGGTCTTGATGCGGAAAACCTGCCCGAAGCACGGGGATATTGAAGACATCCTTTCCACCGATGTGAAGTGGACAAACCGAATTGAATCGCTCTTCTTTGGCCGTGATTTCCGCTGCAGTGATGACACCGAGGTTCACAAGCATGGCACCTCGACCATCAAATTCGGGCGCGGAGCTGTTCTTACGGTCGATCTGACGAACCGCTGCAACATGATGTGCAATCCTTGTTTTATGGATGCCAACCAGGTGGGCTACGTGCATGAACCCGACTGGGAAGACGTCAAAGGGATCCTGGATCGCGCGGTTTCTTTTAAGCCCAAGCGTCAGTCCATCATTTTGTTCTCCGGCGGCGAGCCCACTGTGGCCGCGACGTTTCTGAAAGCCGTGGCATACGCCAAGAAAGTCGGCTTCTACCGCATCCTGGCCGCCACCAACGGGATTCGTTTTGCGCAGGACCCTGAGTTCACCCGCCAGGCTCACGAAGCGGGTTTGCATGGCGCTTACCTGCAATTCGACGGGGTCGGAGAAGACGTCAACGCCCACCGCGGCGTGGGCAACCTGTTCGACGTCAAGCTCCAGGCTATTGAGAACATGGCGAAAGTCGGCATGAAGACCACCCTGGTGACGACGATCCTGAACGGGGTCAATAATCATCGTATTGGAAAAATCGTGGAATTTGCCCTGCAGAATATCGACAAGGTCCAGACCATTGCCTTCCAGCCCGTGTCTTTTACGGGCCGGGATGAAGATATCGACGACCGTCGCCGCAAGGCGCAGCGCTACACCCTTTCACAGATGTGCGACGACTTGAAGGCGCAGTTGGGCCCCAATCTTCAGCCGATGCGTGACTGGTTCCCGCTCTCTTCCTATTCCGCGTTCACGTCGGTGATGGACATGCTGGCAGGCGCCGATGCCCCGTGGGGTTGGAGCGCATGCAATTGCCATCCCAATTGTGGGATCTTCACCCTCATCATGGTCAACCGCACGAGCGGCGAATGGTGCCCGATTTACAAGTTCTTTAACTACGAGCAGTTCATCAGGGACGTCGCCGTGATTACCGATAGCGCGCGCGGGAAAACTCTCACCACGGCACAGCTGGCCATGGCCATCATGCGGAATTACGATGCCAGGAACGCCCCCCGGAGTTTTCCAATCGGTCAGTTGATCTCTCTCTTCAAGCCCGCCTCAGAGACCGCGAACAGCGACCGCAACGACCGCATGAAAACGCGTACAGAGAAGGACGAATGGCGCGTGTTGTGCGTGGAGGGGATGTGGTTCCAGGATCTCTTCACCTACGATTTCCGCCGGACCGAGATGTGTGTCATTCCATACGGAACCCAGGAAGGTGAGATCTCCTTCTGTGCTTACAACACCGGAGTCGGTTGGCGGCAGCTGATTGAAAATATGCGCATGACGGCGACGACGGCGGAGTGGTACAAAAACTTCGGGCGGCATAAGGTATATGCCGCAGGTAAAACAGTTGAATTGCCGACCAACCAGCACCATCTCAGCCTGCCGGTGTTGAACGCATCGACAGAGTCCCCGGGCCCGTCACCGGATGTCCGCCTGGAAGACCTGGACTTTGGCGGTGGAGCCATGCACGGTGGCGCTGCCCGCCCCCATGAACCGGCGAGGGAAGAGGAGTTCATTTCAACCGGAAAGTAAAGTACCGGTCTTCAGGCCCACAACGTCAAAAGCCCAATCCGTGATCCGCGGATTGGGCTTTTCTTTTGGTTATACGAGTAGACGCCAAACGGTGCAAGATACTGAAATGGAAGAAGGAGCTCAACGGGTTTCAGCGAAGGGGAACTTGGGTGTGATTCTTGCGTATCTTGGTGGCTGGAATCCTTCATGGTATAGTTACCCGCCTTGGCTTCCGGCCCGGTCGCCACTGTAGAAATTCAAATCCATTCAACTGCGCTCCCGTCTTCCTGAAGCTGATCAATATCGCAGGAATTCAAAATCACTTTCTTGGAGAAATCAAATGAACTATTTCTTGAATGAGCAACAACAGACCATCAAGGACCTCTGCCACAAGATCGGCGTTGAGAAAATAAAGCCGGTGCGGGCGGAGTACGATGAGAGCGGAAAATTCCCGTGGGACATTGTCAAGGTGCTGGGGGAAACGGATATCTGTGGAGTGTACATCCCTGAGGCCTATGGCGGTCTGGGTGGCGGCATCATGGAGATGGTCATCGCCACTGAAGAGTTGTCTCGCTTCTGCGGTGGCATTGCACTCGCCTTTGCGGCGACAGGCTTGGGGACTTTTCCCATCCTGCTGTTCGGCACTGAAGAGCAGAAGAAGAAATACCTGCCTGATATCGCTTCAGGGAAAAAACTGGCGGCCTTTGCACTGACCGAATCGGGTGCGGGCAGTGATGCAGGAGCCATTCGAGCGACCGCGACGCGGGCCGGCGATTATTATAAATTGAATGGGACCAAACAGTGGATTACCAACGGCGGGGAAGCTGAGACTTATACCGTGATTGCGTTGACCGACAAGGCTAAAGGTGCCCGTGGGGCCACCGCTTTTGTGGTAGAAAAGGGGACGCCCGGCTTTTCCTTCGGGAAGAAGGAAAACAAGATGGGGATCCGTGCCTCAGCAACTCGTGAGCTGGTTTTCGAGGATTGCAAGATTCACAAGAGCCAGATGCTGGGGCGCGAAGGGATGGGTTTCATCGTGGCCATGAAGACCTTCGATATCACTCGGCCGGGCGTGGCTTCTCAGGCGGTCGGGATTGCCCAGGGGGCCCTGGATGAGGCTCTTTCTTATTCCCGTGAACGGCATCAGTTCGGCAAGCCCATCTCGTCGTTCCAAGCCATCCAGTTCATGCTGGCTGATATGGCCATGAAGATTGAGGCGGCCCGGGCGCTGGTTTATTGTACTGCGCGCATGATTGATGCGGGTGAGACGAAAGTCTCCAAAGAGAGTGCCATGTGCAAAACCCTGGCCTCGGATGTCGCGATGGAGGTCACCACGAACGCGGTCCAAATCCTGGGCGGCTATGGCTATATGAAGGACTATCCCGTCGAGAAAATGATGCGCGACGCAAAGATCACGCAGATCTATGAAGGAACCAACCAGATTCAACGTCTCGTTATCGCCAGTAACTTGATTAAAGAGGCTGCGGCAGGGCTTTCATAACGTGAGATTCCTTCCCGCAAATTTCGGATGAACACCCCGGCGCAGCCGGGAAATTATGGTGAAACTCTCGACGGAGCAGTTCACCGCGGCCGTCTCCATGTCTCGACCGCTCCATCACATCTCCTCCATCTTTCCAGAGACAGGTTGCACAGGAAGCGGGTTTCCGTTTAAGCTGACCTCACCTAAAGATGAACTTGCGGGTTAGGAGAGGATAAGTGTCGTCTTGGACAATCAGCTTTTCTGCCGGATGTTGACCCACCCCATGATCCCTGGAACTGGAAGGTGAAAATGGCGAGAAAACAAGCGACCCGAAAACGACAACCGACCCCAGGGCTCCCCGAGAAAGACGAATTGAGTCGCCCTGAAGTAATCGTGGATTTCGTTTTCAACGAAGGCTTGCTGTATATCTCCATTAAGAACATCCGGAATGAACCCGCACTGAAAGTCGCCGTCAAGTTCGACAAAAGAATAAAAGGATTGGGAGGCAAAAAGGTAGTCTCTTCGCTGCCCCTGTTTCGGAACATTGAGTTCTTAGCTCCCAATAAGGAGATCACGACTTTCCTGGACTCCAGTGCCTCATACTTCAGCCGGGGCGAGCCCACACTGATATTGGCCCGGATTTCATATCAGAGTTCTTCGGGGAAGAAATACACTGCGACGATCAGTCACAATCTGGAAATTTACAGGGAAATTGCATACACGAGGAGATTAGCGCCTGAGCCGTGAGACCTCGAGCCTTCACCGGCGGGAATGCTTGCGTAATCGGGTCATTGTGACGGCGCATGCCCTGCGGCCGCGGACCCTTATCAGGTTATCATGGAAAGGAGCTGTTGCGCTCTCCAGAGCCTTGCAGCCCGGATTGTTAAGAGAATGCCCGGAAAACCACCTGGGAGATTCGTTGTCTTTCCTTGAGATCAAACCCGGTGGAAAGGTGAGAAGAATTTCTAACGAATGGGAATCCATTAACAGAGGGGGCGGAAACATATGCCACAAGTCGACCCGTACAAAAATTTTCGATTCCTGGTTGAGATTGAAGGGATTACACAGGCCGGATTTTCAGAATTCACCGGATTCGGTTC
Source organism: Terriglobia bacterium (assembly GCA_041494885.1). Taxonomy (GTDB): domain Bacteria; phylum Acidobacteriota; class Terriglobia; order JAIQFV01; family JAIQFV01; genus JAIQFV01. The sequence continues at coordinate 22,421 of JBGQBO010000011.1, read as the reverse complement.
GACGGTCGAGGTGATTGAGTACCGGGAAGGAGGCGACCCCAATCGGGTCCACAAGTTGCCGGGCAGAGTGAGATACCCGGACATCACCTTGAAATGGGGCCTCACTGACTCCAGGGAGCTCTATGATTGGCATTTGGCAGCCGTCAATGGGCAGGTTCAGCGAAAGAATGGATCCATTGTCCTGTTGGACGACAATGGCCAGGAAAGGGTTCGCTGGAATTTCAACAATGCGTGGCCCACCAAGTGGGAAGGGCCCACTTTCGTTGCCAAAGGGAATGACGTGGCCATCGAAACGCTGGTCATTACCTGCGAACGCGTCGAACGAGCTTAAGATCGACCGCGTGGGAGCGGCGTTCGCCCCCCATCAGGAAGGGGTTGAATGCCGCATTCGACGGGGTCGCTTGCCACCGGGCCGCGAGATGCGAATCGCTTGCAGGCCCGCTGGTTCGGAGGCTCAACCGCCTGCCTCAGAATACTCGGGTCATTTTGAAGTGCGGAGCACAGTGCGGCGTTGATTGACCTTTAGACACTTCCTCAAATCTGTCATGAAATTCGTCCTTGTGGGTCTCGGTGAGGTTCTGTGGGACATACTTCCGTCCGATATGCAATTGGGCGGGGCTCCTGCCAACTTCGCCTGCCATGCCCAAGCTCTCGGGGCTGAAGCCTTTGTCGCTTCCGGTGTGGGGGCCGATGAGCCCGGCCGCAAGATACTTCAACGGCTCAGCATGCTTGGCTTGAATATTGACTATGTTGTCAGCGACTCAACGCATCCTACTGGGACCGTGTCGGTTAAGATTGACCTCGAAGGAAATCCTGCTTTTGTCATCCCCGAAAACGTGGCCTGGGATTTTCTTCCTTTGACTCCGCAGTGGTCGGAACTGGCGGGCAGAACTGACGCGGTGTGCTTCGGATCGTTGGCGCAGCGTTCGGAACTATCGCGGGCGACGATCCGCACGTTCCTCGATAAGGCATCCTCTTACGCCCTGCGAATCTTCGACGTTAATTTACGCGCGCCCTTCTTTTCGAGGGAAGTGATCGATGTCTCGCTTCATCTCGCCAACGTGCTGAAGCTGAACATCGATGAGTTGCCCGTGGTGTCCCGGATGCTGTCGATCGATGGAAATGATGCAGAACTCTTGAGGGAACTCCTCCATCGGTATGACCTGCGGCTGATCGCTCTGACCAAAGGACAGGAGGGAAGTGTCCTCTATTCACGAGGGCGACAGTCGATCCATCATGGTTATCCCGTTGAAACGGTCGATTCTGTGGGGGCCGGGGACGCCTTCACCGCTGCGGTTGCATTAGGAATGTTGAAGGGATATGAGCTCGACCGGATCAATGACTCTGCCAATCGGCTCGCCGCTTTTGTCTGTTCACAATCAGGGGCGACCCCCAGCCTTCCTGAAGAATTTGCGATGCTCTTCTGAAGAGTTTTACCCGGCAGTTTCATTTCGATGGATTACTCAGAGATCTTAAGAAAACTCAGATCCTTGTCCAATCCCGACGCGGTGGCGGGGATGGCGCGTTTTGGGATACACGAGACGAAAGCCTACGGCGTCTCGACGCCCGTTCTACGGAAACTTGCCAAACAGATCGGGAAAGACCATCGATTGGCCCAACAGCTTTGGTCCTCTGGAATCCTTGACGCCCGGGCCCTGGCCAGCTTGATTGATGAGCCCTCCAGGGTCACCGAAGCCCAAATGGAGCGATGGAGCAAGGACTTTAACTCCTGGGCCGTGTGTGACGGTTGTTGTGCCAACCTTTTTGACAAAACGGAATGGGCTAATCGAAAAGCCATCGAATGGAGTCGAAGGGAGGAAGAGTTTGTCAAACGGGGCGGTTTCGTCTTGATGGCGGCCATGGCGGTCCACGATAAAAAGGCCGGGGACAGCCAATTCTTGCGATTCTTTCCACTCATCTCCCGGGAGGCCACGGATGAGCGGAATTTTGTCAAGAAGGGAGTGAATTGGGCTTTGCGGCAAATCGGCAAACGGAACGCCACCTTGAACAAGGCCGCGATTCGCCTCGCCAGAAAGATTCAGAAAGTTGATTCGCGGTCCGCAAGATGGATCGCAGCGGATGCACTCCGGGAATTGACGAGCCGGAAGGTACAAGAACGGGTCAGCGCGGCCACCGGGAGGCTCGGGTAAACAAACAGGGTTTTCGGGGAGTTCGTAAACAAGGCCCGGTTGGAGCACACAGAAAGATGGCCTGTCGATATGAATATTATGTCGCGCTTCACGCTTGATGTAAGGAGTGGAAGAACAGGCTGGGTAAAGCGGGGGACTTTTCGCTGGATCACCTGGCTTTGCTTTCTGAGCGCCGCGCTCATCATTGTCCCCTCTGGCTTCAGCCAACTTTCCAAGAGGCCAATTACCCGGCTAGTTGCGGTGACGTTTGATGATCTTCCGGTGGCCACGGCCGCATGGACTGACACCCCAACGCAAACGAAAATCACTTCGCGTCTCATTCGAAGCATCGCTGGAAACAAGATTCCCGCCATTGGTTTTGTTAACGAGGGAAAACTTTTCAGAGAGAATAAACTGGACGTAGGGCGTGTGGCCCTTCTCGAAATGTGGTTGGATGCCGGACTGGAATTGGGAAATCACACCTTCTCTCACCTCGATCTGCACCACACCCCGCTGGTGGACTACGAGGAGAACATTCTCCGTGGAGCGGTCCTGACGAGTGGCCTGATGCAGAAGAAGGGAATGAATCTTCGCTATTTCCGTCATCCCTTCCTCCATACCGGCCGAAGCCACGAGATCCGGAGCGACCTGAATGACTTCCTGGCCTCCCGGGGTTACCGGGTTGCTCCCGTCACGATTGACAACTCTGAGTGGATATTCGCGCGGGCTTATGAACGTGCTGCCGTTCAAGGGGATCGGAAGATGATGGGGCGCATTGCGCGGACATACATCGTTTACATGGATCAAAAATTTGAATACTTCGAAAAGCAAACGGTGGCCTTGTTTGGGGTGGAAATCAAACAAGTGCTCTTGCTTCATGCCAACGCTCTCAACGCCGACCATTTTAATGAACTGGCCGGTATGATGAGGAAACGCGGATACAGGTTCATCACCTTGGACGAGGCGCTGAGCGACCCGGCCTACGGCTCCGTGGATACCTTCATCGGGCCCGGGGGAATCTCGTGGCTGCATCGGTGGGCGATTTCTCTGGGGAAGAAGGAGTCTTTTTTTGCGGGAGAACCATTGACCCCGAATTTTGTCTTGAAGGAAGCGCAGGTCAACGCAGAGTAGGGGGGATGCTCTGGGGGTCCGGAGGGCGGAGGCCAGAAGTCGGACGTCAGAGGTCGGAAATGAGGTGGAGGCCGGAAGCAAGGAACCAAAGACCAGAAACGATGTAGATCGGCAGATTCTTCCTGCTTCTGGCTTCCGGTCTGACGGGTCCGACTTCTGACGTCCGACTTCCGATTTCTGTTTTCTTAACTCTGGGTTCCGGCCTGGGATGATGCAGAGTGAGGATCCAAGAATGAAACGCGGCGTTGATTACATCGGCGTGGGAGTGGGGGCAATTCTTGTAGATAGTCAAGGGCGGCTTTTTCTATCGCTCCGGGGACCCCAAGCCAAAAACGAACGAGGCCTTTGGGAATTTCCCGGAGGTTCCGTCGAGTTGGGAGAACGTCTCGCCGAGGCGCTTCAACGGGAGATGCGCGAAGAATACGGGATCGAGATCCGGGTCGGAGACCTGCTGGATGTCGTCGATCATATTCTGCCGGAAGAAGGCCAGCACTGGGTCTCGCCGACCTTTGTTTGCCGCATTACCTCGGGCACCCCGGAGATCCTTGAACCTGACAAATGTGCCGAGATTGGCTGGTTTCATCCCGATGAAATGCCGCACGAATTGACTCAGATCACCCGGATTAATCACGAGCATTACCTCCAGCGGCTCAGGTCGACCCCGTCAAGCGAGTAGAGTGGGGGGGGACGATTCGACTCCGCGGAACAGATACAGGCCGGTCGGCAGGAACGATGACTCTTCGCATCTTCGGATCGAGCAGGAAAGGTACGATATATCGCAGAGGAGCACAGGACGCAAGTTGTGGGTCTTTGTTTCCGCCGTCCCTTCCTGTGTTCATTAGGGACAATCCATGGAAATTCCAAAACTGATGCGGGCGATGGTGTTGGCGGTTCAGAAGCAACCCCTGCGCTTGATGGAAGTGCCGGTGCCGCATCCAGGTCCCGATCAGGTTCTCATACGAGTTCACACCTGTGCGGTATGCCGGACCGATCTGCACATTGTAGACGGCGAACTCACCCACCCCAAACTGCCGCTCATTCCAGGGCACCAGATTGTGGGGACTGTAGTTGATATGGGGGGCCATGTGACGGAATTCAAACCCGGAGACCGGATTGGCATCCCCTGGCTGGGCTACACCGATGGTACGTGTCGTTATTGTCGCCGGGGGCAGGAAAATCTGTGCGATCACCCCCTCTTCACTGGATACACCCTGGACGGCGGTTATGCTGACTACACCGTTGCTGACCACCGATATTGCTTTCATTTGCCCGCATCGTATGGAGATGCTGAAGCCGCACCGCTGTTGTGTGCGGGAATGATTGGTTATCGCACCTACCGGCTGGCCGGTGAAAACGTGGAACACCTGGGAATGTACGGATTTGGTGCCGCCGCCCACATCATCGCCCAAATTGCCGTGCATCAAGGAAAACGCGTTTACGCGTTTTCGAGGCCGGGTGACACCAAGGCCCAGGAGTTTGCACGCAGTCTGGGCGCCGAGTGGGCTGGAGATTCGAACCAGACGCCGCCGCATGAACTGGATGCGGCACTCATCTTTGCGCCGGTCGGACCCTTGATTGTGGCGGCTCTGCGAGCCACGGCCAAAGGGGGGACCGTTGTGAGCGGAGGAATTCATTTAAGTGACATTCCCTCGTTCCCTTACCACCTGCTGTGGGAAGAACGAATAATTCGATCGGTGGCCAACTTAACCAGGCGGGACGGGGTCGAGCTGCTGGAGATCGCTCCCCAGGTTCCCGTAAAGACCGAGGTTCAACTTTTTCCGTTGGAGCAGGCGAACGAAGCCTTGTCCCGTTTGCGAGCAGGGCAAATCCAGGGCGCCGCAGTCTTGACCATTTGAAACGAGTAAAGGGCTTGGCCGTTCGCGATCTATCATCTTCTGAGATCAGGATGAACTGTGGTATGAGCCGCGGAGTCGCTAGGACCACTTCCGCGACATGGAGACGTCGGGCATAGAGAACTGTAGAAACGTTGAATCGCATTCGCGTTCCCCGCGTCTCAGCGGTATTTAATGTCCATTCAGAAATTACCTTCCACAACTCTTCTCTCAAATTAGACGCCCACAATTTCTTTTCATACGCTAAACTGTCCTCGTGAGAACCTTGAATTTTGTCATCTTTCTAAGCATCTTCTTCACCCTCTACGGGTTTGTGAATTTCTATATTTTTGTTCGAGGCTGGCAATCCATCCCGCCGGGATCCACCCTCAGAAGTGCCTTTGCGATTGTATTCTGGGTCGTCGCGCTTTCCTTTGTCTATGGGAGAGTGCTTGAAAACGTCTGGACTTCGGCGCTCAGTGACCTTCTTGTCTGGATGGGTTCATTCTGGATAGCCGCGATGATTTATTTCTTCATCGCCGTTGTCGTATTGGATTTACTGCGCTTCGTCAATCACTTCCATCCTTTCTTTCCTCCCGTCGTGACGTCCCATTACCCCCAGTCAAAATATGTGATTGCAGCGGGGACGATCGGGATAGTCGCCCTCGTGCTGCTGGCAGGCCACATCAATGCCCTGATCCCCCGCGTGAAAACGCTTGAGCTCACCATCCCAAAGAAAGTGGAGGGAATGAAGACCGTCAACATCGTCGCGGCCTCAGATATCCATTTGGGGACGATCGTCGGACGGCAACGATTCGACCAGATCGTCGAGAAGATCAATAGCCTGGATCCTGACGTCGTCCTGCTGGTGGGGGACATTGTAGATGAAGACCTTGCTCCCGTGATCAAACAAAACCTCGGCGAGGCGCTTCGGAACATCAAGCCGCGGTACGGGGTATATGCGATTACAGGAAATCACGAATACTTCGGAGGTGTCGAGGCAGCCTGCGCCTACATGCAGGAACACGGCGTCGCGATGCTTCGGGACCGGGCGGTGAAAGTGAACGGGACCTTTTTCCTCGTGGGCCGGGAAGACCGGTCTTACAACCGCCACGCGGGCAGGCAGCGGAAGAGCTTGGAGGAATTGATGGTGGGAGTCGATCGCCAGTATCCCGTGATTCTGATGGATCACCAGCCCTTCCGGCTCAGTGAAGCGGTTAACCAGGGCGTTGATCTGCAGCTTTCCGGACATACCCACCATGGGCAATTGTGGCCGGTGAATTACGTGATCCAGGCCATTTTCGAGGTGGGATGGGGCTACGAAAAGATTGGAAATACTCATGTGTATGTTTCCAATGGGGTGGGTACCTGGGGACCACCCGTTCGGATTGGCAATCGCCCTGAGATCGTGAATATTCGATTGAATTTCCAATAACGGATTTCCACCAAGAGATACAAAGTTCTCCCTGAAAATCCTTAACCGGATAAACCGAAACCAAAACCGCTCTTTATCAGGAGTCCAGGAAACCAGGGAGTTGACTGCCCATGCCATGCCCGCCACGACAGGATATTCACATTATTTTTACTGAAGGTTTTTACATCTCGGGTTTCTGGCCTCCTAAAGATAGATTGTGTTGCCATGATTGGCGCAATTTGAGTTGATAATCTCCTAATCCCAGGGGGAAGCATGGAGCAAGTGTTTTTGATGGGTTGATTGATTGAAAGACGGTCAATATTGAACAGACAGCGCAATGTATTCAGATGCTAATATGGTGTTGTGCTGAATCAAGTGAGAGGTGAAAATTATCACTTAGTCAGTTTTTGTTTGAACTCTCCGATGATTGAGCGCATGATGGCTTCTTTTTCGGAGGCAGATCTCATCTTAAAAACTAGAGGTATCCGTGAAAGATCAAGGTAAAGCCGCGACCGCCGCGCGCCGCGTTAACATGTTTCTTATCAAGCCCTCGAACTATGATGATGACGGGTATGTGGTCACACACTTTCGCGGGGTTCTGCCTTCCAACACGCTGAGCTGCCTGGCAGCGCTAACCGAGGACGTACTCAAGAAGAAGAGCCTTGGAGAAGGGCTCGACATTCGCGTGCATCTTCTTGATGAGACGGTTCAGAAAATCCCGGTCAAAAAAATCTGTCGCACGGCGAAGCGGTCCAATGCCCAAACGATTGTGTGCCTGGTGGGAGTCCAGTCCAACCAGTTCCCGCGTGCCTCCGATCTGGCCCGCCAGTTTCGCGCCGGGGATTGCACCGTTTTGATCGGCGGTTTTCACGTGAGCGGTTACCTCGCCATGCTCCCCCAGATTCCACCGGATATTCAGGCCCTGATGGATGCCGGAGTTTCGATTGTCAAAGGGGAAGTAGAAGAGACTTGGGCGGGGATCTTGAAAGATGCGATCGAGGGAAACCTGAAGCCGCTCTACGATTTCGTCGACGACAAGCCGGATCTCTACGACAAACCGATTCCGCTGATCGACACGAGGCTGCTGAAGCGGTTCATGGCGTCAAATTTTGGAACCATTGATTGCGGACGCGGCTGTCCGTTCAATTGCAGTTTCTGCACCATTATCAACGTCCAGGGCCGCAAGATGCGCGTGCGCTCCGCCGAGTGCATTGCCACGGCCATCCGGGAAAACTGGCACCGCAGCAAGGTGAATTTCTATTTCTTCACTGACGACAATTTTGCCCGCAATCTCCATTGGGAAAAGATCTTTGATGCCTTGATCGACCTGCGTGAGAAAGAAAACATCGACCTGCGTTTCATGATGCAGGTGGATGTGCTCTCATACAAGATCAAGGACTTCGTTGAGAAGGCGCGCCGGGCGGGCTGCACGCAGGTGTTCATTGGCATGGAATCGATCAACCCTGAAAGCCTGAAAGATGCCGCCAAGGCGCAGAATCAGGCCGCGGATTATAGCAACTTGATCCAGGCGTGGCACAACGTTGAAATTGCCACGCATGTCGGCTACATCCTGGGATTTCCACACGATTCGCCGGAGTCCGTGCGGCAGGATTTGCAGCGGCTGATGCATGAAATCCGGGTGGAGCAGGCGTCGTTTTTCCTTCTGACCCCGCTGCCGGGATCGCGCGACCACCTGGAAATGACGCAACGCGGCGAATACATGGACAGCGACTACAACAAGTTTGATTCCATCCACGAGACCATGCACTATCCGCATTTTTCCGCGCCGGGCTCGCTCAAGGCGATGTACTTTGAAGCGTGGGAAACCTTTTACAGTTTTGACAACATGAAACGCATTCTGTTGCGGTCGTCTCCGAGAAACTACTGGAATATCCTGCGGAACTTCATCTGGTACAAGAATGCGGCCTTGATCGAACGCCGCCATCCCATGATGGGAGGATTCTTCCGCCGCAAGAATCGCACAACGATTCGTCCCGGTTTTCCGGTTCCCTCGCGGTGGGCGTTTACCAAAATGCGCGTGCGAGAGATCAGCGCCTATCTCAAAGCGATGGTCAAATTGATTTTGGAGATGGAAGAGTTATGGCTCCAGACAAGGGTCCGCAGTGAAGCGGAGCAGCGCGTGGTGGAGGAGATGAGCCGTTTGCGTGCCTCGGCTCGCCGGCGCTTGAGCCTGGCTGAAATCCAACTGGCCCATGCGCGAGCGCGTCTTCAAGTGCCGAGCATCCGGGTCCCCTCAAAGGTCACGTTGTACTGGCAGACCTGGCACCTGTGGATGGCCAGCCGCAAGGTATACACGCGTGCCGACATCGATGAATGCTGGCAATCCGTGATGCTAAACCTTCGGCAGAGGCGAATCTTCCGAATCTCGCCCTTCCGCGTCCTTTCCAATATGTGGCTTGATTTTCAAGTCACCCTGATGTTCGCCTTCGCGATTTTGCGCGCGAGGGAAGATTGAGTGGGAAGTAACGACTGAAGTCGTTGCTACGAAACTCACTACTCTCGAAAACGACTGAAGTCGTTACTACAAACCCAACCCAATTACCCCCGAATCGGAATGGGCCGCCGGTTTTCATCCACGCACACGTAAGTCAATTCGGCCTCGGTAACCTTCACCTTTTCGTGTTCCTTCCGGTAGCGATCCGCAAATACTTCGACTTTAACGGTCACTGAAGTCCGCCCAACCCGCAACGTGCGCGCATAAAAACTCACCACGTCTCCCACGAAAACCGGTTGATGGAAAACCACCTCCTTCATGGCCACCGTGACGAAGCGCTGGAGGGCATGCTTATGTGCCTCAATCCCTCCGGCAAGGTCCACGTAGCTCAGGATCACGCCGCCGAAGATAGTCCCATTCGGGTTGGTGTCACGGGGCATCAGACTCACCCGAATGGCGAGATGAGTCTCGCCCAGGGTAGACTCTTCAACCGATCCCTTCATTCCGGTATTCTGATCCAGGGATTTCTCCTCCAAGGGAGTCTCCATCAATCTTGAATGGCCCGTCGGAATCATGATTCGGGTGGAGTGATGTCTCCACCCCCACCCTCAGGGTGTGTCGGTGGGGGCCTCACGCATCCTTACCACGAGGAAAGAGAACGAGAAGTATCTTTCCAGCAGAAATGCTTCGGCCGAGGCTGATGGCCGCTCGCGGGAGCAGGCCACCATCAGCCTTGAACCCGTTCCTCCTGACCTATTTCACCCTGACCAGCAATTCATAATACGAGCCGCGAGTGCTGGTGCCATTGGTGCTTCCGTGTTCAATGAAATAGGTGCCGGTGGTCGGAACCACAAACCTGACAAAGGGATCCCTGAGCCCCGTTGAAAAATCATCGTTCTCCGCGAGAGTAACATTGGAGGAGTTTTTGACTTCAATGACGTCATCGAGCGGTGAGCCAATAAGATCGGCGACCGAAAGTACGTACAGAGTCTGTCCCGCTTGCAGGCTGACGGAAAAGACATCCGCATCGGGACCCCCGTTCGGGGCAATCATGGTGCCGATGATCCGGGCTGGCACCGTGATCGGCTGTGCGCTGCCGATGGAGTCATTCTCCTCGCGGTCGTAGAAAATATTGTATCCAAGGGTTGAATCGGGGTTCACGGCCACTGTGGAAAAAGTGTCTCCCGAGGGGCCAGAGATATCGCGGAGCGCCACGATGGCGACGTTCACGTTGCTCGAGAACCGGACCGTGCCGTGAAACAAGGCGGGGAAGGTAGTGTCCGGAAAGATTTGATTCAGAAACAGGGCCGTCTGGTGGTTGGAGCTTACACTGAAGAGCTTCTGGTTGATCTGAGTGCCCGTGCGGTTGAGTAAGGTCGCCGTAATGTCCGTGTCGGCGCCGCTGAAATTGGCGATGGCAATGCCCGTGTTGGTGTTGGTCCCTGTCTCTGGAAAGTTAGTGGCGACGTCTGCGTCGAAGGAAAACAGGGTTGCTCCCGTGCTAGGTAAAACCCCGGCTTCCGCGGTGACGATGATCGGAGTGCCACTCAATTTCAGCACGTCAAAGACCTCGGAGACCTCCAGGGGAGCAGTCGAGGTAATCTTGCACCATCCCACGGTGAGCGCCGCGACCGCCCCTGTGAAGAAGTGCGCCGTTTCACCCGCTTGAAGAGTAAAGGTGGTTGACGAGAGAGTGCCTGCGGCGTCGGGCCGGTCAAAGCTCCGGAAGTCGACGGCAAAGGGGGTTCCGTTCGAACGCGAAAAAGTCATGGTGATCGTGTTGGGAGCGAGGAGCGTGTTGTTCAAGAAGAACTGGCTGGCGAAGGACGTGCTTCCGCTAATACCGTCGGCAACCTGGGGAAAGAAATAGACGGACCCTTGCGCCCACAGAGATGATCCCCAGGCGGCCAATGCAAAAAACACTAAAATTCCGATCTTCGAGGTACGTTTGATAAACATGGTTTCCTCCTTTGGGAGATGCTACGGCCTCACGGTCGCAGCGTCATTTCGAATGATTCATTGTTGAAAAGTCCTAGGGGCAGACGACTCGACAGAAAGTTCCAGAGGTGGCGCAAATCGGGACAGGAGCCAGGCACGAATATTCCTCAAATCGCTCTTGACCGATGGAAGCCCCTCCTCCGAATGGCTTCTCTCCCTGAGGACCATCAAGTCCCCTGGAGTAAAAACCATGTTGAGAGGAAAGCTTAACGCATCAAGGGTGATCGTATCAATCTATTTGACTCTTTGGGGAAAAGGTCATCCGGTGAATTTCAAGCGAGGGGGGAGTTGAAATTCGCAGTCGACAGGAATGAAAGCGGGGATTTTCGAGTTCAATTGAGTTGGTTCATCTTGTTGCGAACCGCCTCGGCATACCTCGAATTCGGCAAGAGCTCCAGGTATTTTTCGAAGGCATTCTTCGCTTCAACCCTGTGGTCCAACTTGAGGTACGTATCGCCCAAATTGGCATAGGCGATGGCACGCCGCGGGTCCAGGGCAACGGCCTTTTCGAACCAACTCGCTGCCTCCTTGTATTCCTCCAGCTTGTAATGCATGTAACCCACGTTGTTGGCGGCCAGCGCATTGGAAGGGTCCAATCTGGATGCCGCCATAAACTCCTGGAGGGCGTCCTGGTATTTCTTTTCCTTGAAGAGTGCCATCCCGCGGTCATTGTGAGTTTTTGAACTCTCCGAAGGAGAAGAGGTGCGCGAGACATTCCGTCCTCCGTTGAGCTTGGTCAGGGTCAATTGGGCGGCGGCAAGATCTTTCTTCAACTGGCGGTTGCGGGAACTCTTATCGGCAATCTCCTTGCGAAAACGATCCAGTTCCGAGTTGAGGCGAATCGACTCTTCATCCAGTTGCGTCGACAGTTCACTGAGGAATTCGTTTTCATGCTTGAGCTCAAACACCACCTCGCCGCCCTCGCTCCCCACCAGGTTTCCAAAGGCGGGGGTCTGATGCGAGAGCGACGAGACGATCGGGCCGACGTACGCCGCTAGTTCTGAGGCTGTGATGAATCCGTCCCCGTTCAAATCCGCCCGGCCCTCCAAGCCTTGCATAAGGGTCCAGGTGAACACCGAATGGCCGTTGGGACCATTGTCGGCCACCTGTTGATCAGCGCCCCCGGCCGTCAACATCTGGCGGGCGGTGCGACGCCCCATTTCCTTGAGGAAGTTTTCGGTGGAAGCGGGTGCTGCGCCCATCCCCCGGGTCAGTGCGAGACCGCTGTAACAGGAATCCATGACGAAGAAAATGTGTTTGGCAGGAATCGCCTCCGAAATATCCTGAAAATTGGTCATCGAGATGGACTGGCCCTGGTAGCTCTGGACATCGGCCTCGACGGGAACGATATAGCCCAGGTCCCGACCGTTTGGAAGTTTCCTGGTGATCCCGTGCCCCGCAAAAAAAACAAAGACCCGATCATCGCGTTTGACCTTCTCCGGATTCGCCATCGTATCGCCCAGGACGGAGAGGATCCGCTCGCGAGTCGCGTCCCCGTCCAGCAGGGTCACGATGTTCTCGGGCTTAAAGCGGTATTTTCGGACCAGGATCTCCTTGATCCCGTTCGCGTCATGAACGGCATACCGGAGCTTGGGCCAGTTCCGGTACTCATCGATTCCGACGATCACGGCCCAGCTTTCCCGGTAAAGGGCAGGCAAGGGAGGAGCTTCCTGATCAGCAGTCGTTCCCGGTTGAGCCGCGGCGTCCTCCACGAAAGCATTTCCGTTCCACGAGAGGAAGCGATACCCGTCTTTCTTGAGCGTTTCCAGGACATCGGGGAGTGCCTCGAGGGTGCGCTCGTGAATGTCATGAAACAGAATTATGCCTCGCCCCTCTGCATCCACCTGCCGGATGACCCGATTGGCGATCGATTTCGGGATGGGATCGGCCCAGTCTTTCGAATCAATGTTCCACAACACCTCCTTCATTTTCCGGGATGCGACGGCAGCCAGTACTTTTTCCGTTTCGGCGCCATAGGGCGGTCGAAATAGAGTCGGGGGAGTGTGCGAGACTTCTTCAAGCAAACGGCTGGTGGATTCAATCTCCTCGGCGACTTCCTTGTCACTTAATTTGGAAAGCAAGGCATGGGAGTAACTGTGATTGGCCAGAGAAGATCCCGATTCCAGGATGTGGTGGCTGGCGGTGGCCGCCCGCGTCTGCTGAACGGAATGATTGGGGCGGATCGTGCCAAGGTTTCGACCCAACTCGAAGAAAATGGAATGGACGCGGTATTTCTTCAGGATGTCGAGCACCCGGTCGGTATAGCGGGGGTGCGGGCCGTCGTCGAAAGTCAGGACCAGGGTTTTGGGAGGAAGACTGCGGCCGAAAACCTCAAGCTTGCTGTCGCGCTTCAAGGGGCCGCGTTGTCGGGATTCTGAAATCGAGCTTGTCGCCCCGTCGTATTCTTTCAGGATCGCATCCCGGTTTAAACGAGTCCTCAGGAACGCGACGTACTTTTCCCAGGCCTCCCGACGCACCGCGAGACCGCGGGTTTCAAATCGCGCGAAGATCTTCTCCAGCTCTTTGTCATAGAGCGATTGGATTTCACGGAGGCTTTGAAGATCGCCTTCCACCCGGGCTTGAAGTTGTTGCTTCGCGCCTTGTTGCGCCTTGCTCTCGCTGAGAGTTTGGCTCACGTCCTCCAGGACATCGCGAAAGACCAGCTTGTCGGCATCGTGAAGCTCGGCGTTGGTTTCCAATTGATCGAGGAACTTTCCAAGGTATTGAGGCCGAACGGTGAATTGGGAGGTCTCCGCCTGCCGGATTTCTTCAGTCAGTTGATCGGAAAGCTTCGAAAGGCGCTCGTGGTTCTCCTGGAAGAGGACCTTGCCCACGACGGAGACACGAGCTTGCTGAGCCTCATCCACAGCGGACTCGTCTTCCAGCAGGACAATCAGTTTGCGATAGGCGGTCACCATCTCTGAAAGGTCCTTTTGAAATGGGTCCTCCACTGCGGAAGTGGGCTGTGGTTTTTGAATGGCGACCGGCGCAGAGGACTTGGACTTCCACACCCAGACTCCAGTGATGATGAGGATGATGGCGAGACTCGCGGAAATGATAAGTATTCTTTTAGGGGTCAACATGTTTTCGTGTGACCGGGATTTATGGCAGCCACCCTTTTGAATAGATTATCACTGGCGGTCGAAAAACTCTATTGAAAGCTGGTGGTGAAAAAAGCGGGAATCAAATTCGATTGACCCTCGGGATGGGGGAGATTACCCTTCATGGACGCGACCCGCTATTGAGAAAAGCCTTGTCGGCAGTCAAACAGGCTGGGAGGTTTGAAATTCCCAGTGTCAGGATTTTAGATGTTTCATTTTTGGCGGTTCTTCTGGACAAATTGGGTGCCCCCTTTTTTCTCGCATCAGGGGATGTATCTGAAGGGCTATCGAGGGTGACACGATGAATCAGGACGACCAATCCCAACCTGTAGTCGGGCGTCGGTTCGGCCCTTACAGGGTGGTCGGTGAGATCGGACGCGGGGGCATGGGTGACGTTTACCTCGCCGTCAGGGCGGATGAGCAGTTTGAAAAGCGGGTGGCCGTCAAGTTGATCAAGCGGGGGATGGACACCGACGACATTATCCGACGCTTCCGGACCGAGCGGCAGATCCTGGCCAACCTCAGGCATCCCAACATCGCCACCCTTCTGGACGGGGGTACCACCGAGGAGGGCTTGCCTTACTTCGTCATGGATTATGTCGAGGGGGTCCCCATTGATCAATATTGCGATCAACACCAGCTCTCGATACGGAATCGACTCCAGCTCTTTCGAGCGGTCTGCTCGGCCGTTCAATTTGCGCACCAGAATCTCGTGGTCCATCGGGACATCAAACCCGGAAACATCATGGTCACCTCGGAGGGGGTTCCCATCCTGCTCGATTTTGGTATCGCCAAATTATTGCAGGCGGAGCTTTCGCAGGAGACCATGGCCGGGCAGAGACCGATGACGCCGGAGTGTGCCAGCCCGGAACAAGTGCGCGGCGAGCCCATCACCACGGCCAGCGACATTTATTCCCTAGGCATCCTGCTGTACAAGTTGCTCACCGGTCACCAGCCGTACCGCTTCACCAGCGGGCTTCCCCATGAAATCATTCATGTCATCTGCACTCAGGATCCGGAGAAGCCCAGCACAGCCATCAGTCGCAC
The DNA here is from genome assembly GCA_041494885.1 of Terriglobia bacterium. Taxonomy (GTDB): domain Bacteria; phylum Acidobacteriota; class Terriglobia; order JAIQFV01; family JAIQFV01; genus JAIQFV01. Next base: position 7,314 of record JBGQBO010000011.1, on the reverse strand, counting down.
CGTGCAGGTGCCCGGCGTGAGCGCGGAGGCACCCGTCACGCTGTCCCCCGAGGTGGTCAGCAAGAACCGTAACGATGAGCCTGAAAATCTTCGCCGGTTGCTTTCGGGGGATTTGGATGCCATCGCTTTGAAGGCCATGCAGAAGGACCCGCGGCGACGGTACGAATCCGTGGACCAGTTTTCAGAAGATATTCGACGGTTCCTGGAAGGCCTTCCGGTCATTGCGCAAACAGACACGCTAGCATATCGCACTGCCAAGTTCATCCACAGGCATAAGGCGGGCGTAGCGGCCGCGGCCCTGATTGCGATCGCCCTTGTGGGGGGAATGGCGGTTGCAGGTTGGGAGGCTCACATTGCCGGTAGGGAGCGGGCGCGTGCCGTAAAACGCTTTGACCAGGTTCGACAGCTTGCCAATTCCTTCATGTTCGAAATCCATGATGCCATCGCCAATCTTCCGGGATCGACTCCGGCCCGCAACCTGCTGGTCAAGAGAGCCATGGAATACCTGGACAGCCTGTCGAAGGAAGCGGGCGATGATCCCACGTTACAGAGTGAGCTGGCGACGGCCTATCAGAAGATGGCTGACGTCCAGGGAAATCCCTTTTATGCCAACCTGGGCGACACGACGGGTGCCCTCTCGAGTTATCGCAAGGCATTGACGATTCGAGAGCGGCTGGCTTCCGCCGATCCGAGGAATGCGAAAGTCCGCCGTGATCTGGCCACGACCTATGACTCGGTGGGAGACATGTTGTGGGCGACCGGCGAACTGGCCGGGGCACTTGACAACTACCGCAAGTCCCTGGAGGTCCGCAAGGCGTTGCTCAAAGATTCGACCGAAGCCGAGGCCCGCCACGATCTTGCCGTGAGTTACGAGAGGATAGGTGACACGCTGGCGAAGAAGGGAGATTTTAATGCCGCGCTGGAGAGTCACCGTGATGCCCTGGCGATTCGCGAGTCGCTCTCAAATCAAGATTCCAAGAATGCCAAGGCGCGCCGTGAACTTTCGATCAGTTACGGTAAGGTGGGAGACATGCTGGCCCTTACCGGCAATCCCACCGTAGCGTTGGATAATCATCGCAAGGCGCTTGCCCTTCGTGAAGAATTAGTGGCCCGGGATCCGGGCAATGCCAAGGCGCGTCGTGAATTGGCACTGGGGTACATTAATGTCGGAGAACTGCTGTCGGAAACAGGGGACTGGAATGGGGTACTGGAAAACTATCGGAAGGCCATGAAGATTCGTGAAGAGCTGGCCTCGGCCGATCCCACCAATGTTCAGGCGAGCCGTGATCTGGCCATCATCTATGGCACGATGGGAGAGGCGCTTTCATCGACGGGGAATCATAGTGGCGCGGTCGATTACGGTTTGAAATCCCTGGAGATCTTTAAGACGATGTCGTCGCGCGATCCGACCAACCGCGGGGCGCGCGAGGACCTCGCGATCTGTTATGGCAGCCTGGCTGAAATCATGGAGGGGATCAACGATGCGGCGGGCACCCTGCGGAATTACCGCGATGCCGTGTCGATTCTTGAGCCGCTCGTCGTGGCCGATCCGATGAACGCTGCGACACAGCGTCGCTTGGGGCTTTATTATTCCTATTTGGGGTCGCTCGAAGCAAAGCAGGCGGGCGCATCGTCCCTCCCGGCGAATAAGAAGGCAGAGCTGTGGCAGCAGGCGCGCGAGTGGTATCAAAAAAGCCTGAATTCATTTCGCGACATTCAAAAGCATGGGGTCCTCAACGGAGTTGAGCCCCTCAAGGCAGATCAGATGGCCGCTGAGATCGCCCGATGTGATGAAGCCCTGGCAAAATTGCGGAGCACTGGTGGAAGTTTGCGGTAGAGTCCGTATCACCTTGCAAAATGGATACCGCTCCGACGGCCTTGAAATATCCGATAGGCCGTTCAGGCGACGAATGCTGGTATTGACGTTATGGCATATGGTGGTGTGGCGAATGGCAATATCTAGGAGGGTCGCCGAGGGTCGCAACCATCTTTATTCTAGTTTTGGCACTTGCATCATTGAAGGTCAGTTGGCAAGACCTCCGAGTCGGAAATGATCAAGATTCTGGAATTGAACTACTCTTTTCGAAGCTGCAACCCCCTGAACTACTTGTGTGCATAACTCCAGGCCCGGAGGGCAGGGCAGAGTTTAACCCCGTCTGACCCCCGCGCTTTTTCTTTTTGCGGGGCGAGGGCGGGGTAAGAGTTCGAAAATGATTTGAGCCCCGGAGGGGTGAAAGAACACGCTGCAAATCCGACGGACGTACTTGTCTAATGCAACGCCCTGATGAGACGGGCCTGGAAAGATGATCATCAGGGGAGAGGAACCGGGATGCCAGATTCCTCAGTCATCCTTCTTGGGCTCGCGCACGGCACCAAAGATAGTTGAAGCCTCTCGTCCGAATTTTTTTCTTACTCCTCTTAAGAAAAATTGAAATCGGAACCAAACGGCAGCGTCACCTTGTGAAATTTATTTCAAATTCTGTTTGACACCCGCCGCACTCTATGTTATCGATTAAAGCGCTCGTGTCCCCCATTTGAATTTCGTCACCACGAGCACCTTTCATTTATTTACTGGACGCTGATCCTTTCATCCCTTTTTCCTCTTTCCCCGGAGGAGGCTTCCATGTCCGCACCCGCCCCTCGAAGAAATTCGGTTCCGCAGAACTCTGTGATGCACAACCGCAATGTCGCACTCAAGAATCCTCAAGCCCGGCGTGTCGAGAATCAAAACTCTCCAACGTCAACCCCGGTAAATCGGAATTCAGCGGAGAAGGATTACTCCGCTGGCAACTCACTCGACCCCGGAAGAATGTCTTGGAGACCACCCCTGATTTTCTTTCTCTGTCTATGCCTACTCACTCTCTTGCTTGCCTCCCCGCATCTGCTCCATGCCGCAGCGTCCAATCCCACTTCGCTGTCGGCGAGTCCGAACAGCATCACCATGCCCGGTACGGTGAGGTTTTGTGCCGGCGGCGGCGCCAACATGACGGTCGATGTGAAATACCTCTGGGACGGCGTCCTTTATGAAACCGATTCTGGCGTGACCTTTGATTCCACCGGCTGTGTTGACAACTATTACGACAGCAACTCCTTTGCCGGCTACTATACTTTCACCGGCATTCGCAATTCTCTCAATGGCCCCAATGGCGCGTGGAGGACCATCTCCACCCCAGTGACCTTGTACCCCCAGCCCTCTCCACCCACCATCTCCTATTTCTATGCCGACCAAGGCACCATCAACATCGGACAATGCACGGTTGTGCATTGGGGTTCGGATAACTCCACATCGGCAGACCTGAGTGGAGAGTATGTAGCAACCACAGGCGACGAAACCGAGTGTCCCACCTCGACCACGCAATACACTCTATCGGCGTACAACGATTCAGGTCAGACAGCGAGGGCTTATTACACCATTCACGTCAACACCCAGGTAAACGACGCCGCCTATGTGAATCAAACCTCGCTGCCTCTCATGGAGGTCGGAAGACCCTATACCGTCAATGTGATCATGAGAAACACGGGGACAACCACCTGGAGAGAAACTCAATCCCATCGATTGGGCTCGAAGAATCCATCCAATAACACCACGTGGGGATTGAGTCGGGTCTATCTGGCGGCAGGGGAAAGCGTTCCCCCGGGGGCGACCAAGACCTTCACCTTTACTGTGACGGCGCCGACCACGCCAAACCTGTACTACTTTCAATGGCAAATGACCCGCGACGGAGTAGGATGGTTTGGGGCTCAGAGTCCCAGTACCCCTGCGTCTGCCGTCTTGCCGCCCCCACCTCGATGAGCTTCAATCCCACCCAAGGAAACGCCGGCAATGACGCGTATACCCTGACGGTGGGGGGTGGCGCCAACATGAGCATCGGCCTCAAGTACGAATGGTCCGGTAATCCTGGAAATGTGGTCACGGTTGACCAGTGGGAGCACACCCTGGACAGCTCGGGTCAAGCCAAGAACATCAAGGTCAATCACAATGACGCCCCGGGCACGTACTGGTATCATGCGATCAAGAATTCCTCAACGACAGACTGGGTGAATTTCTCTCCTCCCTACCCTACATTCACCCTCTTGCCGCCAAAACCATTTCCCAATTCACTCTCCATTACACCCAGTTCCATTAAGCCTCCTGCCACCTACACCATGACAGCGGGAAACACGGGCGGCGCAAATGTGGACGCGCGTTATACTTTGAACAGCAGCGGTTCTCCCTATATCACCACTCTTCCGACCTTCGGTTCGGTTCCCAACCATCCCCCGGGAGAGGTAGCCCAGGCCCCCGTTAGTGCTGCCACCTGCACGACTACCGGTGATTATCTTTTCACGGGATTGCGTAACACCCTTCTTCCCAATTCTGACTGGTCCGACCAAACACAGAACAACAATCCGCGCATTTTCGTCAGTTGTCCCGACCCACCCGCGATCGTCCCCAATACCGTGGGGCCGGTTATCGGAGGGACTACGGCCACCCTTTCCATCGCAGGCAACAGCCTCTGCGGCCCGATGACTATTTGGAGCGATGACGCAGGCATCACATTTCCCGCCTATGCCCCGGAACCACATTATGAGGGCCAACCAGTGACAGCCACTGTCACGGTTGCGGGTAGCGTCACCGGGGGTCTCCACCCCTTCCACATCGGCACTCCCTGCGGGTCTGCTCCTGGGTGGCTCAATGTCCTCACCAATGCCAGTGTCTTCGTAAGTAGAAACGTGACGGACAACATGGTCCCCGGCGGGGTTTATCCCGCGACTCTCACGTTTCAAAACTCGGGCAGTAGTACGTGGACCTCTGCAGGCGGGTATCAGCTCGGCTCTCAGAATCCCGCGAACAACAATACTTGGGGGATGACCCGAGTCTCTCTGGCTCCCGGTGAATCGATTGCTCCTGGCGCCAGCAAGACATTCTCGTTCAATGTCCCAGCGCCCAGCACTCCTGGAGTGTATAATTTCCAATGGCAGATGGTGCAAAACGGTGTGTGGTTTGGGGATGTTTCCCTTAACAAGGTCATTGGTGTGGCCTTCCCGCCTGTGGTCGCGAGCATCACGCCATCTTCCGGCAAGCAGGGACAACATGGGTTTCAAATTACCATTACGGGATCGAACCTGACTGGGGCAACTCTTTCCGCTCCTGCTTCGAGCAAGATTGCATTTGCGAACCCTAATCCCACTGATTCTCTAATCACGGCCTACGTCGCTGTCGCCAATGATGCACCGACCCAGACAGTGCCGATCACCGTGACCACTTGGGGAGGGAGCCAGACCATTAACTTTTCGGTGACCCCTGCAAACCCACAGGGTACACCTGTTGTTAATTCAATTTCGCCGACGATGATGCTTACTGCGACGACACAAACCTTTACTCTTCTTGGGTCCAATCTGACGAATGCAACCGTCACTGCTGATGATGCTTTAAGTATCACCAATACCAGCAATGTCAACGATACTGAGCTTCATGTAACAATCGCGGCCAATGGCGCCCCCGCGGGGACCTATCCCTTAACAGTGACTGTCCCACAATACGGTTTAACCACCACGCGTTTACGGGTCCTGGATTCAGTCAGCAAGCCTTCCATCGAGAGTGTGACTCCGCCGAATCCCAATGCCGGGGGAATCTATTACTTTCATCTCACGGGAAATAATTTGGCCGGAGCCATTATCTCCTGCGACATTCCAGGTGTCCATATCAACACCACTCCGGGGATGGTATCAATCGAACCGGGAACAGTGCCCGCCGACTATGATGTGGTGGTCGGACTTCTTTCGGTCGATCCCAATGTCGTGGTGGGGAATACCCCAGTACCCGCCACTATCACGGTCACCAATGCGAGTGGATCGGATTCGGTTCAGATCACAATCAGTGCCGGCAGCGCCAGCCAAGGTATCCAGGCCCAGAAGCCGAAATTGGTAAAGCCGCGTAACTCATTTGATAAACAGGTGCAAAACCAAATAATCCGTCCCCTATTGGGTTTTGGGGACTGCTCTGCTGGCTGCAACCTGTTCCCCGAAATTGATTTGGTGTCTTTCAGAGTGGGAATTCCATTTATTGAATGCGGAGACAATCTGTTTGATGCAAGCTGCCTCGATAACATAAAGATTGGGAATCCAATCAATCTGAGGGTTGGCTTTCTTGGATTTAACTTCAGAATTTTCTCCCAAATAGGCTTTCAGCAATACTGTCCTGCTTTCGAGCCTTGTATCTGTACCCCTGAGCCGTGTTCTTTGTCAGTCGATATAGATATTGAACCCATTCTCCCCCTGAGCCAATCGCTCAGCTTCACGGCTCCGCTTGCAGACTTTCTGTTGAGCACTCCTGCGGACTGCTCGCAGCCTGGCGTTTGCACTGACACCATAAATGTAGTGAGTCTACCCCAAGATGCTCGGATCTGTGCCGGTCTGGTGAATATGACGTTTCTGGGGGCGTTCAGATTCGCGCCCAGTGCCACGTGTGTGGATGTCACGCCCGGACTTAATGCGACGCTTACGGCCACCCCTCCAACCATCAAACAAGGGTCCGTTACGGTCCTGTCTTGGGCCGTGTCCACAAGCCAGGGCAACCCCATCAGGGTTCACCACGTTCATATTTTCAATAATGTCAATGACCCCCCGTATGATTGCGGTGACGAACTGTTCGACATAACACCATGCGACCCAAGCCAATCTGTTCCTCTCAGGCCTTCGGGAAATACGACTTACAGCGCGGACTTTCGTGGCAGCGCCGGAATTCTGCCAGATTCCTTTCCTTCCCCCGATTCGCCAGGTCAGGTGGCGGCCGCTCAAGCGCGGGTGACCGTGATCCCTGTTTCCCGTAGTCAGACCACGTTCATTTCTCCTTCTATTGTTTCTCTGAAATCCAGGGGAACGCGTCAGCTTATACCGACCGACGCCCAAGGCAATTCGTTAGGCCAATTTCCTCAAGGTACAACATTCTCTACGGTTACTTTTGACGTAACAGCCCAAAATGGTCGAGACACCGCCTCTATTGATCAGACAGGATTGGTCACGGGCAACTCAACCCCAGGTGTTGTGTGGGCTTCAGCTTACCTTCCTGATCAGACATTCCTCACTAACTCAAAGACTCTGAACAGACCCTTCGTTCAAGTTGGTCCCATGAGGCTGTACTTGAGATTTCTTCCTGACGCGATTAGTTTCATGAAAGGAAGTTTTCCTAGCTCAGGCCTCGACCTCTCAGATTCTGAAGTGACTTCTATCGAGAGCGCCGTTGTTGGAAGGGTGCAATCGCTCTTTAGCACCGCGAACGTGGTGGTAATGCTTTCGCAACCCGCGGGATGGGGCAGGCCAGACGCTGGCTCT
>JBGQBO010000010.1:0-135437 GCA_041494885.1 Terriglobia bacterium | reverse complement strand
GGTGATCAGCGTCAAATTGCCGCAGCCGCAGTTCGAAGGACAGACCAAGGGAAAGCTGAACAGCGACATCAAGGGGGCGGTGGATTCGTTCCTGTATGAGCGGCTGATGGACTATTTTGACAAGAACCCGCCCGTGGCCCGGAAGGTGGTGGGAAAGGCGATTGACGCGGCCAGGGCCCGCGAAGCCGCCCGCAAGGCGCGGGACCTGACGCGGCGCAAGGGGGCCCTGGATAGCGGTTCCCTGCCCGGGAAACTCGCGGATTGCCAGGAACGGAATCCCGAGTTTTGTGAGTTGTTCATCGTGGAAGGGGACTCGGCCGGCGGCAGCGCCAAGCAGGGAAGGGATCGCGCCACCCAGGCGATCCTTCCGCTTAAAGGAAAAATCCTGAACGTCGAGAAAGCGCGTTACGACCGGATGCTGGCGCACGAGGAGATCCGGGCAATGATTACGGCGCTGGGTACCGGCATCGGCAAGGCGGATGGTGACGATTCGGGATTTGATATCTCAAAACTGCGGTACCACAAGGTCATCATCATGACCGACGCGGACGTCGACGGATCACACATCCGGACCCTGCTGCTGACCTTTTTCTTCCGGCAGATGCCGGAACTCATCAAGCGCGGCCACGTGTACATCGCCCAACCGCCCCTGTTCAAGATCAAGAAGGGAAGAACCGAGCAGTACATCAAGGACGAGAAAGAGCTGACCAAGGTGATCATGAAGCACGCCGTCGAGGATAAGAAAGTGGTCATCCCCCAGACCGGCAAGGAACTGAACGGTCGTTCCCTGACCTCGTTTCTGAGCAATCTGGATGAGTACTATCGCTTCATGGATCGAATAGCCAAACGCATTCGCGATCCGCGCGTGGTGGAACTCCTGGTGGAAAATCAAGTGGATTCTCGCCAGGCTCTGTCCGATGAAAAGCGTCTGGAGAAGCTGTCGCAGAACCTGTCGAAGATGGGCTACGACAGCACGGTCGGACGCGACGAGGAACATGACTTGTTCGAACTCGTCGTTTCAAATCTGAATGGCAGCGAGGCCCAGCACATTGGATGGGATTTCATTTCGCTGCCGGAATATCGCCGCATCGTCCAGCTCACCAAGCTGATTGCCGAGTACAACACCCCGCCGTTCGTCGTTGAGGAGGAAAAGCAGAAGACCGAAATTGGCACGAGCAGGGAACTCCTCGACTTCATCCTGACGCAAAGCAAAAAAGAATTCACCATCCAGCGGTACAAAGGGCTGGGTGAGATGAATCCGGAGCAGCTCTGGGAGACTACCATCAATCCGGAGACCCGGACGCTACTTCAGGTGCGCATCGAGGACGAGCCGGAGTGCGACGAGATATTCACCATTCTCATGGGGGACGAAGTCGAGCCGCGCCGGCAATTCATCGAACAGAACGCGCTCGATGTGAAGAATCTGGATGTTTAGAAAAAAGGCAAACGAACGTCACCGCAAAGAGCGCCGGGCTTTTGAAGGCGGAAGAAACCCGGGCCAGGGTTCAGAAGCGCAAGGCTGTAGTCCGGCGGGGAAAGATGATAAGGGGGTCAGAATACCCCCGACCCAGGCGGTCAAACCCCTTGCATTCTGCGATCTCCGCGTGCTCTGCGGTTAATTCAAAGCGAAGGAAACCCTTAATCATTCATGTCCTCCGAACAACCGCCCAAGGATCAAGGCAAGCCCCAGCCTCCCGCGCAACAACCGCTCCCTCTGGGTAACCGCATCCCCGTCAACATTGAAGACGAGATGCGGCGCAGCTACCTGGACTACGCCATGTCGGTCATCATCGGCCGGGCGCTGCCGGATGTGCGCGACGGGCTGAAACCCGTCCATCGCCGCATTCTCTATGGCTTGAACGAAATGGGGCTGGCCTCCAACAAGCCCTACCGAAAGTGCGCGAAGATCGTCGGCGAGGTGATGGGCAACTATCACCCCCACGGCGACGCCGCCATATACGACACCCTGGTGCGCATGGCGCAGGATTTTTCCATGCGCTATCCCCTCATCGACGGCCAGGGAAACTTCGGCTCCATCGACGGGGATCCTCCGGCGGCGATGCGATACACCGAGGCGAGGCTGGCACGCATTTCACAGTTGATGTTGGATGATATCGACAAGGAGACGGTTGATTTCACCCCCAATTATGATGAGTCGCTCAAAGAGCCGCTGTGTTTGCCGGCGCGGCTGCCCAACCTGCTGGTCAACGGCAGCTCCGGAATTGCGGTGGGAATGGCCACCAACATCCCTCCCCACAACGTGGTCGAAATCATCGACGCCACCGTGGGGCTTATCGAAGATCCCGAGATGAGCATCGCCCAGTTGATGAAGAAGGTCCCCGGCCCGGATTTTCCCACGGGCGGTTTCATCTACGGCAAGGAAGGCATCAAGAGCGCCTATGAGACCGGCCGCGGCTCGCTGATCATGCGGGCGCGTGCCGCCATTGAGCCTTTAACTAAGGACAAAGACGCCATCGTCATCACCGAGATTCCGTACCAGATCAACAAGTCGAAACTGATCGAGAAGATTGCGGAACTGGTGCAGGAAAAGAAAATCGAGGGCATCAGCGATCTGCGCGATGAATCCGACCGCGAAGGGATGCGCATCGTAGTGGAACTCAGGCGCGGCGAGCCGGCGGAGGTGGTCCTCAACAATCTCTACAAGCAGACGCCGATGCAGACTTCTTTCGGCGTGATCATGCTGTCGATCGTCCATGGCCAACCGCGCGTGCTGAATCTGAAAGACATGCTGCAGCATTTCATCGACCACCGCGTCATGGTGGTCCGCCGGAGGACGCAATTTGAGCTGCGCAAGGCCGAGGAGCGCGCGCACATTCTGGAAGGGCTGAAGATTGCGCTCGATAACATCGATGCGGTCATCAAATTGATCCGCGCCAGCGCCACCCCCAAGGAGGCGCGCGAGGCATTGATGGCCCGCTTCAAACTGAGCGAGCGCCAGGCCCAGGCCATCCTGGAAATGACCTTGCAGCGGTTGACCGGCCTCGAGCGCGGAAAGATCCAGGCGGAATACGAGGAGTTGATCAAGCTGATCGAAAAGCTTCAAAGCATCCTGGCGAGCGAGAAGAAACTGCGCGGCCTGGTGGTGGACGAGCTTCAGGAGATGAAGAAGACGTACGGCGACGCCCGCCGGACCCTGATCATCGACGAGCAGGCCGAAATCACGCTGGAAGATCTGATTGCGCAAGAGGATGTGGCCATCACGCTCACCCATACCGGTTACTTGAAACGCACGCCGACCGCGATCTATCGCACTCAGACCCGGGGTGGCAAGGGGCGCATCGGCATGCGGACGCGCGAGGAAGACTTCGTCGAACACCTCTTCATTGCTTCGACCCACTCCTACCTGCTCATCTTCACGAACAAAGGCAGGGTGTACTGGCTGAAGGTGTACGAGATCCCGGACGTCGGGACGGCCGGCAAAGGCAAGTCGATCGTCAATCTCGTCAACCTCACGGCCGGCGAAAAAGTGTCGGCCGTGTTGCCGGTGCTGAAGCTGGATGCGGAGGACAACGAGAAGCAGTTCATCGTCATGGCAACCCAGTTGGGCGTCATCAAGAAGACCCCGTTGTCGGCGTTCACGAACCCGATGGCGCGCGGCATCATTGCCATCAACCTTGATTCCAACGACGAGTTGATCGGCTGCACGCTGACGGATGGAAAACAGGTGGTCTTCCTCGCCACGCACGATGGCAAGGCGATTCGCTTCAACGAGGAGGAAGTGCGCGACATGGGCCGCACGGCGCACGGCGTCCGCGCCATGAGACTCGGTAAAGGCGATTTCGTGGTCTCCATGGCGACGTTTGGCGAGAAAGGGTTGGTGCTGTCGATCACCGAGCGCGGCTACGGCAAGCGCACGGCCATCGAGGAGTATCGTCTCACGGCCCGTGGCGGCAAGGGCGTCATCAACGTGAAAACGACCGAGCGCAATGGCAAGGTCGTCGGCGCGCTGAATGTTGAAGAGGATTCCGAAGTGATGTTGATCACCGCGCAGGGCAAAATCATTCGCACCGATGCCTCAAAGATCCGCGAAGCCGGGCGTTCCACCCAGGGCGTCCGGTTGATCGACCTTGAAGCCGAAGACCGCGTCGCCGCCTGCTCCCTGATTGAAAAGAACGCCGAAGAGGGGAATGGGAATGGGGGATAACAGTTGGGGACCCTGCCGATAATTGGATGTCGTAGAGCAGGCACCCGGGCTGGTTGCAGGAAGCTTGGCAAGAGTCAGGTTTAAATTCCATCCTTGAACGTGGGAGCGGCTATGCCGCCCAATATTGCGGAAAGGCCCCGCCTTTCCGAGCCTAGGCCTTCCCCCTTCCTTTTCTTTCCACTCGGCGAGGCTGAGCCTCGCCACAAAAATAAGAAGAGAGATTCTTTATTGGCCTGCCTCCGGAAAGCCAGAGGCTTTCCGCAATAATGGGCGGCGGAGCCGCAGAGCGAAATCCAAAGCTTGACTCCCAAAAGCCCAGACTCAGGCCGCTTCCGTATTGGGAGCTATCAAGAGCCAATCCGCAGAATCCGTCCCTCAGGAATCAGAGCAGTTCTTTCAAAGAACCAGGATCAAATCAGTGTTCTCGGCAACAATTTGGGATAGAATAGACCGGTCAGCAATTGGACTTTGAGATCCTTCCCCCTGTTTTACAAATCATCCCCCCTTTGGAACAAACCATGAAAAACCCAACTTTCCAAATCTCCAAGGACACCCCCGCGCTCTATTTCACCGCGGTCACAAAGGATCGGCTGCCGGTTTTCAGAACAGACCGCATCAAAGACATCGCTTGCAAAGCTCTCAATGAAGCGCGAATCTCGGGAGGATTTGCACTACTTGCATACGTCTTCATGCTGGATCACCTTCACTGGATTACCGACTCGGCACAAAAGCCGTCGGAGATCCTGAGATTTGTCGATGGAATCCTCGGCCACCGTATCATTGAATACTTGAAGAGAAACAAATGCCAGAAATCCCTGGACAAATTGAGAGGGGCTGAAAAGGCCCGGGGTTACAAATACTCACTTTGGGACCATCACCCCAACGCGCTTTGGTTGACGAGTGAATCCGTTCTGATGCAAAAGGTGAATTACATCCACCAGAACCCGGTAAGAGCCGGATTAGTTGATCGGGCTGAAGATTATCTCTGGTCGAGCGTGAGGTATTGGACGGGAACAATCCGAGAGGATGAGCCCGTGAAGATGGATTTTGAACTGATCTCCTGGCGGAAGAAATGAGAATTTCTTTGACATGACTTGGCCATTTCGAGCAGATTAGAGAGTGAAGGGAATCAGTCTGCGGCTTCGCCGCCTGTTATTGCGGAAAGCCTGTGGCTTTCCGGAGGCGGCCAGTTGAACCCCTGCTATTATTCTTGGGCGAGGCTGAGCCTCGCCCAAGAATAATAAATGGAGAGGGTTCCCACTCGGAAAGGCAGAGCCTTTCCGCAATAGTGAGCGGCAGAGCCGCATAATCGGTTTCTTAACGGAGTGAACTGAACAGAATTGCAACCTTCAGGTTTATATATGAGTAAGAACTTGATATTCATTGTGATTGGATTCGCCCTTGCATTGACCGCATCGGCGGACCCCTGTTTGCAATCCCCGGGCGCGGGACAAGGCGAGAAGCGGCCCGCCCCGTCTTCTCCCGCGTTGACTCACAACGCCGCCATTGAGTCTGCTCTTCAAGTGAAGCGGGCCACTCTCAGCGTTGCGAACAATTCCACTCAGCCTTCGGGTGCCTCGCGGGTGTCCCTGGATATCGAATTGCTAAACAATTCCCGCCAAGTGATCACCGCTTTCCACTACCAACTGCGCCTTCGATTCGCGGACGGGAGGACAGCCCCCAGCGAAGGCAGTGAAGATCTCATCAAGAATCTCGCCATTGCAAGAATGCAGCCGGAAATCGCGAGCCCCTCTTTGACGTTCTCGCCGAACACGACACGCCAGATCATGAGGAATTTTGCAGTTCGATCCGGCGGCGCGATACCGCTGTCGGTTGAAGTTTTTCCTTCCCTCGTGGTGTTCGAGGACCGGACTGCGATCGGAGATCCCAACGAAATAGAAAAGGCGACCGCTTCCCGTAAGGCCGAAGCCGAGTATTTGGCGGGCCTGATCGCTGATCTCACAAACGTGGCGGCTTCCAAAGACCCCGCTTCCGCACTTGCATCCCGAATTGACCGGCTCAGGAAAGAGGGACCCTCGGCCCCCCAGGCACAGAGGATAAAAGATCTGGAGGGCTTTTCCGACGTGGTGGGTCTTTTCGGGAAAATCAATAACGGGCACGATATCGGCAAGGAAGCATTTCAGGGTCAGCTGGACGAGATGCGCGCCCAGCAGAAGATGCTGGCTGAACATTCCAGCCTTAAGCGCGGTGAATAGAAAGACCGCCGCCTTCTTAGGTGAGGCTTAGCCCTTCAAAGCGGGGAGATGAGAAGTAGAACCGTTTGCTGTAACCGTTGAGTCCGCCGATCCGTATTCGTTCTTTCAAACCTGTAGTCCATCCTTCTGGCGCAAGTTTCGTTATCCAATCACTGGGATGGGGATATGGATCCACTCGCTGAATCGGGTGATTCAACACTCAAAGGAGGGAGTCATGTTGAAGTGCGTCTTTGTAATGGGATTGATCTTGTTTTTCTCAGTGGCGGCAGGCTGTCAGAAAGCCAGTCGCCCCGCGGAGACGATCAAATCAATCCCCGTGGAGAGTATGGACGGGGTTCTGACCCAATCCGGAGTGACCTTTGACAAGGGTGTTTCGAGTGACGGCAATGGCGCCTTGAGAATTGATACGGTGGAGCCTGCCACGATCAGGCTTTATGAAATCAAAGATGTCAATATCGAAGACGCCCGGCTCATTTACCGGGCCCATCTCAAAACACGAAATCTGTTAGGCCAGACGTACCTTGAGATGTGGTGTGTGTTCCCGGGGACCGGGGAGTACTTCTCCCGGGCTTTAATGAATCCCCTGTCTGGGACCATGGATTGGACGACCATGGAAACGCCTTTCTTTTTGCAGAGGGGACAAAAGCCGGAGCTGATCAAATTGAATCTTGTGATTAATGGAAAAGGGACCGTGTGGATCGACGATATTGCCTTGATGAAGGGACCGTTAAAATAGATCTCCCAATCCGGGTTCACATGAGGAACCATGGCAACTCCCGTCAAACCGACCATTCCGATTGAACTCTTAAACCAGGTGGATATTCGCGTCGGGACTATCCTTCGAGTGGAAGAGGTTCCCCAATCAACAAAACTAGTCAGATTGATTGTCGATTTTGGAGATTTCCAACGGTCCATTCTGACCGGGATGAAACAGGAACGACAGAACCCGCATGAAGTAGCGGGTAAGCAGGCCCTGTTTGTGGTCAACCTGGCCGCCCGGAAGATGCTGGGGGAACTGTCGGAGGGCATGCTGTTTGATATCGGGTACGCCGATGGTGTTCGACCGGTGCTGGCCGTCCCGGAAAGCCCGGTTCCCAACGGCACCCGGGCGGGCTGATACGAACCCAGCGAATGGCCTGCCCTCTAAGGCCTTGGAAAAGATTGTGTCCGCGGGGAAGTTCTCGAATGTCAAAATTGCGCGTCAGGGTTGAGAATCCACCGATGTTGAAGACTCTCTCGGTATTGGGACTTGGGGTCATGGTGCTGGCATTGGTCGGCCTGATTTCCGCCAAGTCACTCATCTCGGCCTCGCCTGTGGTGATTGCCGTCCAGGCATGTGCGATTCTCCTGATGATGTGGGCACGGAAGACATTCGGATTCCGCAGTTTTCACGCCAGTGCCGGTCCGACCGAAGGTGGGCTGGTGACCACGGGTCCCTACGCCTTCATCCGCCATCCGATTTACACGGCTGCCTCCTTGTTTGGATGGGCTGGCATCGTGGCCCACTGGTCTCTGTTTTCGATATCCATGGGAATTCTCTTGCTGGCGGGGGCGATGGTTCGAATGCTGTGTGAGGAACGGCTCATCGCCGAACGCTATCCGGAGTATCGGCACTATATGGTGCGCACAAAACGCATGGTGCCTCTTTTCTTCTGAGTTGCTCCCGCAAACAGTTAGAGGATAATTCCGGCACCCCATGAAGCCATTCCTTAGCTAATCTGATACTTTTTACAATTTCCCACGCACCATCCGATGGATCGGGAGTAGCCGGACCCTTCACACGGAGGAGGATTACCGCCCCTGCAATCCCACGACGAATACGTGACCACCCCGGAGGGTCTGCGCCTCTTCACGCGCAGGTACACCCACGCCGAGCCGGCTGCGGAAATTGTCCTGGCGCACGGGTTCGGCGAGCACAGCGGGCGTTACAAGGCGCTTGTCGGGCACTTGACCGCGCAGCATTATGCGATCACCGTTTATGACCACCGTGGGCATGGGAAATCAGAAGGGTTGGAGGGACACGTAGACCGTTTCAGCGATTACGTGGAGGACTTGGATCTGTTCATCTCCCTCGCGCGAAGCCAGAGTCAGTCGCGCCGGCTGTTTGTCATCGGCCACAGCATGGGCGGGCTCATCGCGCTCACCTACGCGGCGGCACACATGGAGCGCGTCGATGGGATGGTCATCTCAGCCCCGCTTCTTGGGGTCGCAGCCCCCATCCCTCCCGTAAAATTAATGATCGGCCGAATGGCAGCGCAGTGGATGCCACGCCTGCGATTGCACAACGGACTGGACCCGTCCCATCTCAGTCGCTCGCCGGAGATTGCGCCCGCCTACACGGCCGATCCGCTCGTTAATTTTCGAGTCAGCGCTCGGTGGTTCGCGGAAGCAACAAAAGCGATGAGTGAAGTCATGGAGGCGGCCCCGCGAATCCGCCTTCCGATGCTGATCCTTCAGGGAGGGGAAGATCGAATCGCGAGTGCTGCCACGACCGGGCAATTCGTAATCCGTCTCGGGTCGAGCGACAAGGAGTTCGGGCTATATCCCGCCCTTTACCATGAACTCTTCAACGAGCCCGAACGGAATGAAATCTACGATCGAGTGAGCCGATGGTTACAATCGCATTCATAAAAACCGAGGGGTGACGAACGCGACATGCAAACTAACTAAGGAGGGAGAAGGGCATGAACAAGAAGACTGCGGCGTCTCTATTCTTAGGAATCTGCTTAATCCTCGCGATCCTGCTCTTCACCAAGACCATCACCCTATTGACCAGTTCATACGTCTTTGCGATTGCCCTGGTGGTCCTGGGAGGGCTTTCGCGAGGATTCAGAGAGGAGAAACCGTAACGTCTCCCGCCAGGGGACAAGCGCGCATATTAGTCTTTGGTGGGACTCTTGATGTCGGACAGCATCTCAATATTGAATTTCTTGTACTGGCTGTAATGAAGGATCAGATTTACGGAGGCGCTCTTGAACAACAGGAACTTTCCCGAAATGTTGACTTCCGCGTTGGACGGCAACCAGACTTCATTGTTGACCAGTTCCTGTTCGAAAACAAAGGCTGACCCGGGGAGGATCGTGACCAGCATCCCCCCGGCCACCTTGAAGGAATCACTGAGTCGCGCTTCCAATCGCGCCACCTGCCTTGCGTGCTCATCTATCCAGACGACACCGACCAGCTTCTGGACGAGGCTTTCTCCACGGGTCTGGGGTTTGACGCCGGGCTTCGGCTCGAAGTCAAAGACGACCACCTCTTGTCCCCGGAAGCGCTCTCGCCGGGGATTGACAAACCGGGAGGCCTTGAGGAAAGAGGATATTGTCACCTGGTTTTCATCATTCTTTTTCTTTCCCCGCTTCTCCTGTTCCGCTTCTTTCTTGTGACGCTCTTCGATTTCCCGAATCTCCTTGGTTACACGCTCCTGCTCCTTTTTCTGCTCCCCCGGGTTTAATTCGCGCCCGTCCTTCTGGATGAGTCTCTTGACCTCATTGCCCTGGACGTAGAATACCTCGGATTCCTCCTCGGATTTGTCCTTGATGGTGCCCTTCTTGTCGACTTCGAGTTCGCGACTGGATTCCGTGTAGGTGTAGTTCTCGACAATGTCTTCAAGATGTTTCTGATTCGCGGTCACCGCCTCCAACAGGGACGCGATGTCGGGGATCGTGTCTGAAGATATCTTGGGAATATCGAACAGCCCATCCGCGGTCACTGTATTGTGGCTTACCCCGGTGAGAGTCACGTCAAAGGATCTGGAGCCTTCCTTCCAGGAGAGCCGGAAGGGCTCCCTGACGCCGTCCACCATACGATAATCGGAAAGAAACAGCTCCCGGGATTCGCCCGCCAGAGAATCCCTTTCAGCAATCAACAGGGAGGTCTTCACATCGAAACAAAGCGTGTATTTGAGACCGGCCCGCGTGGTCACCTCAATCGCGTTGACTCCCGAACCGTTTACTTCTTCGCGCCCCAGGAAACGAAGCCGTGTTTTCTCCTTCTTGCTGGAGAGCAAATGATCGTTGCGGAATGCGGCGATCGTCTTCAGCCGCGTGCCCTCAGGTCCCGTCAGGGTGCTTAAGCCGGTGTCGGGGTCCTGGCGCCACGCGGATTTCCCATTAAACCCTTCGCTCCACCGGGTCCGTGGCCAGAGAATCTCCGTGTAGATTTGATTCGGCGCCTTCAAGTGGAGCCGGTAGGATCCGGTCTCATTTTTGGTGTGATCGACAATCCTTCCGGTCAGGGTGGTGCTCGTGATACTCCGCAGTGCTTTGGCGCCCCCGAGGGCTTTGATGTAGTCACCGACAAGGCGTTGAGGAGACTGTGCGAAAACAATCGAGGAGGTGCTTGCCAACAGGATCCATGCGAAAAAAAGGCGGGCACAACGTGTCACAGACTCTCCTTTTGCCATCATCGTGGTGGCGAATCCATAGAACCTACGGAAAAACGCTCGAGGGGGTTTCCGCGAGGGCTTTGACAGCAGCTTCAACCTGACTCCGGTCCGAAAGATGCACGTAAAGAGGCCCGCGAAACTGCCGATGCCGATTCCTTCGTTATGCTGCCTTGGATTCTCAAGAGTGGAGCAGGGTTGTCATGGTCGCTGGAGATGGGAAGCTCAGGACCCGGGGAACCTGCCGCAGTAGAAGGGGGGCGAGCGCGGGCAATCCATACATGGATCCTTGGCCTGCATCGACCGACGATTTGACAGTACGCTCAGAAAAATGCGCAGTAATATGCGGTTACAAAGAAGGAGTAGGAGATGAAGACCGTCACGATCATAGAATTTCGCAGGCGGTCATCGAGTGTGATTTCCGACGAAGAAGGCGGGGAAGTGGTCATCGTCTTGAGACACGGTCATCCTGTTGCGGCGAGCTATTTGCACCGGACATATCCTGTGCTAACGACAAAGCTGCTTCATGTACTTGCCCGAATGTACAACCTGTGTTTAAATGGCGCTGGTAAATCCCAAGCCTCAAGAGCCCGGTCGCACTATGGCGGCGAAAATTCAACTGTTTATCACCTGCTTGGCGGAGCAGTTTTTCCCCACGGTCGTGGAACGGACAGTCGAGCTGTTGGAGCGCCTCGGCATGCAAGTGGAGTTTCCGGAAGCGCAAACCTGTTGCGGCCAACCCTTCTTCAACAGTGGCTTCCAAAATGAGGCGCGAGTCGTGGCACGCAAATGGCTGGACATTTTTTCCCGCACAGAAGGCTTCATCGTATCTCCTTCGGGCTCCTGCGTCGACCTCGTCCGGCATCATTATCCGGAGCTTTTTCCCGCTGGAACGCCTGAGCACAAGCGCGCTTTGGAAGTGGCGGCCCGCGTGCGAGAGCTCAGCGAGTTCCTGGTCAAGGAACTGCACGTTACCGATCTGGCAGCCCACTATCCCCACAAAGTCACTTACCATGCCTCCTGTCACTTGCTGCGCGGGTTGGGCGTAGTCGATGAACCCAAGACCCTTCTCAAGAATGTGCGTGGCCTGGAACTGGTGCCGTTGGAGGGTGAACAGACCTGTTGTGGCTTCGGCGGCGTGTTCAGCGTGATTTATCCCGAAGTAAGCCGGTCCATGATGGAAGACAAGATCCGTGCCATTGAGTCGAGCGGTGCGGAAGCTGTGGTCGCCTGCGACGCGGGATGCCTGATGAATATTGCCGGCGGATTGAGAAAGACCGGATCGCGACTCAAAGCCTTACATCTCGTTGAAGTTTTGACCGCAAACCAGTGATTCATCCCGGCACGGGAGCAGGCCGACGGGTCCGGACCGATCGGAGAAAGTCCGAGCATGAATCCCAGCCCTTCCCAGATTGATTTTCGCACCAACACGCAGCAGGTGTCGCGGCAGATGGTGACGTCGGTTCGCAAGGCGACCACCCGGTTTTTGGGAACGCGCGCCGGCGTGGTCGGCCAGGTTGCCAATTGGGAGGAGTTGCGGGAAGCCGGGCATAACATTCGACTCCACGCGATCAACCACCTGGATCATTACCTCGAATTGATGGAACGGCGCGTCACTGAAGCCGGCGGGCATGTCCATTGGGCGCGCACGGCGGCGGAAGCGCGCGAGATTGTCCTCTCGATCGCACGCCAGCATCAGGTGAAGTTGGTGGTCAAAGCGAAGTCGATGGCGACCGAGGAGATCGGCTTGAACCATGCCCTGGAGGCGGCGGGAATCCGTGCCCTGGAGACCGACCTGGGCGAGTACATTGTCCAGATGGCAGGCACCGGCCCATCGCATATCATCGTGCCGGCTGTGCATCTGACCAAAGAGGAAATCGCCACTCTGTTCTCAGAAAAGCTGCACATGGACGCCCCCGCCGATCCGATTCGCCTGGCCGAAATCGCTCGACAAAAACTGCGCCAGGAGTTCATCGCCGCCGACCTGGGGATCTCGGGCGCCAATTTTCTGGTGGCGGAGACGGGCACCCTGGTGATGGTGACCAATGAGGGCAACGGGCGGATGTGCACGACGCTACCGCGGGTTCACGTGGCGGTGGCCGGGATCGACAAGATTGTTCCGGATTGGGAAAGCCTGACCGTCCTGCTGAAGTTATTGGCGCGCAGCGCCACCGGCCAGAAGATCACCACGTACACCTCGTTCATCACGGGGCCCCGGCGTTCCGAGGCGGAACAGGGCCCGCAGGAGTTCCATCTCGTCCTGCTGGACAACGGCCGCTCCCTTGCCTTGGGTGATCCGCTGACTCGGGAGACGCTGCTTTGCATCCGCTGTGGAGCGTGCCTCAACGTCTGTCCGGTTTACAACCATGTGGGCGGCCACGCCTATGGTTGGGTCTACTCGGGCCCCATCGGTTCTCTACTGTCCCCGCAATTGCTGGGTTCGAAGATTGCGGGGGATCTGCCTTTTGCCTCCTCATTATGCGGGGCCTGCGGCGACATTTGTCCCGTGAAACTCCCTATTCCGCAAATTCTTTTGCATCTCCGTCGCCGCGTTTCGGAGGGAGATGAAATCGAACCGGCTATTTCTTCACGCTTCGCTCGATGGGGAGCCCGGGTCGGCGCCATCGTGCTGACGCGGCCGTGGCTTTATCGCCTGACTTGTTCCCTGCTCAAGCTTGTCCAAGTTCCATTTCGTCGCGACGGTTGGCTGCCGGCCCTTCCGCCGCCGCTCAACCGCTGGACGATGTCCCGGCCCTTGCCGGTATTCAACGCGCGATTCCGCAGTTGGTGGTCGCAGCACCAGAGCACTTTAAAGAGAAGCTGACATGGGCGACAGTCGAGAAACGATCTTGGGCAATGTCCGGGGTGCGCTGGGGCGAGCGCCGGGAGCACCTGTCTCAAGCCGCCCTCCGCTCGTGGCGGCGCGGGTGCCCGGGTCCCGGGACGCGGAGATTGATCGATTGTTGAGCGAGATTTCCGCACTCACCGGGGTGGCGCGGCGCGTCCCAGCCGGACAGATGGATTCGGCGCTTCAAGAGCTGGTGCATTCCCAATCGGTTCGCAAAGCCACGCTGTGGAGTACCTCCCGGTTGGAGCAGTTGGGACTCGTCTCGCGCTTGGGCAGCCTGGGAGTTGAAATCGTGTCCCCGGATGCCGGGGCGGCGGCCCTGGCGGACGTCGACCTGGGCATCACGGAAGCAGACTTTGCGCTGCCGGAGACCGGGACTCTGGGTTTGTTTTCCTCCCCGACGCAGCCTCGCCAGGTTTCGCTCGTGCCACGCATCCACCTGGCGATTGTTCACCCCAGCGCCTTGCGGGCCGATCTGCATGAGGTTTTTGCGGAGGCCAAGCAGCGTCATTACATGGTCTTTGTCACCGGCCCAAGCCGCACCGCAGACATCGAGTTGACCGTGACTATCGGAGTGCACGGACCGAAGGTATTGCACGCCTGGGTTGTGGATTGAAGAGAAGCAGCTAAAGCCTCTCTGCCGAAGTAATTGGTACATGTGACATCCCATCACTTGGGAACTGAAGAAGTCAGAATGAACCCCGTTTTGTGATTGAATGTTGTGGCCCATGTTCCAAACCATCTTAATTGGCCTCATTCGATTCTTGGCTTGATCCCTACATTCAACTAGCTGGTTGTTCAACCGCTCCACCCAACGCCTCCCGGCTAGAGGCCCGGGAGAAACAAAACTGGAGGTTCGAGATGAATCTTGATTCGAGTATCAGGACGGGAGGAGGAAATGCCCTTCCGTCCGTACCCCCTCTAGCAAGAGTTCCTGGTCCGGCGATGAGGCGGGATGTCGTCGTCGGAATCGGTGCGGGGAGGTGCTATGTACCATCAAAACTATAACCCCCTTGGCAGCGTGTTTCTTTCGACCCTCGTCGCCGCCGTTCCGATTGCCGTGCTGCTGTATTTCATCGCGCTGCACCCCCATCGTGACAAGCAGGGCACAAGGCATCTTGGTATCAGTGCTCCCTATGCGGCTTTTTACGGAGTCCTGGCGGCTTTCCTGGTGTCCTGCGTTGCGTTCCGAATGCCGCTCGGCTCAGCGATCTCAGCGTTTGTCCTGGGTACTTTGTCAGGATACCTGGGAATAATCTGGATCGTGCTGGCGGCCATGTTTCTTTACACCATGACCGTCATCACCGGAAAGTTCGAGATCGTGAAAGAGTCCATCATTCACATCTCCTTTGACCGGCGCCTCCAGGTGCTCTTGATCGCCTTCTCTTTCGGGGCCATCATTGAAGGGACTTCGGGCTTTGGGACTCCCGTGGCCATCGCCGGGGCCGTAATGGTGGGCCTGGGCTTCTCGCCCTTCCAGTCGGCCGTCCTGAACCTGCTGGCCAATACCGCCCCCGTCGCATGGGGAGCCATTGGCACTCCCATCGTAACGCTGGCGGCAGTAAGTGGACTGGATCAATTAAAGCTGTCGACCATGGCGGGTCACCAGCTCCCGTTCGTCTCCGTCCTGGTTCCCTTCTGGCTGGTTACGACCTTTGTGCTGATGGAAGGGGGAACATGGAAAGAGGCCTGGGAGGTGTGGCCCGGGACGTTGTGTTCGGGCCTCTCCTTCGCCGTGATGCAGTGGTTCGCCTCCTCGACCAGTGCGACACACCTCATGACCGACGTCGTCTCGGGCGTTTTTTCTGTCATCTGTACGGCGATCTTCCTGCGGTTCGTGTGGCACCCCAAGACGAGATTCTTGCTGAGGTCAGAGCGGGAGGCAGCGAAGAACAAAGCCAACGCGAAAGGTGCGGCGGCTCACGCGACCGACACCGAGTGGGAGTATCCGTACACCCTCGGCCAGACGGCGCATGCATGGACGCCCTGGGCGATCCTCATTATCTGTTGCGCTCTTTGGGGCTTTCCGGCCAATAAATCGCGTCTGGACAAACTCTTCGCCGGAACCACGATTAAAACGACTATCCTCGGTTCCAACTTTTCCGGCCCGCTTTCCGTGCCAGTATGGGAGATGCCGGACCTCCATAAGAAGGTGCAGCGCATGCCGCCTGTGGCCCCGCCCAACGCCCCTCCGGAGGCAGCCACATTCAGAATCAACTGGCTCTCTGCGGCTGGGACCGGGGTGTTCGTGGCAGCCCTCCTGTCGGGTTTGGTGCTGGGATTAAGCTCCAAGCAGTGGTGGGAGGCCACCGTCCGCACGCTGAAGCGTATGAAAATCCCGGTGCTGGTCATCGGACAGGTTCTCGGGCTCGGGTTCCTCACGCGGTACGCCGGGACGGATGCCGTCCTGGGCTTGGCATTCACCAGCGCGGGCGTCATGTACCCCTTCTTCGCGGCGTACCTCGGCTGGTTGGGCGTGTTCCTCACGGGGTCGGACACCGCTTCGAACGCTCTGTTCGGTAGCCTTCAAAGAATCACTGCCCAGCAACTGCACCTCAACGAGATCCTGATTGTGGCCACCAATTCCACCGGCGGCGTCATGGGAAAGATGATCGATGCGCAGTCGATCATGGTGGCTTGCGCCGCGTGCTACGACGATCCGTACGAGCGCTCCCATGCCCTGGGTCCGATTTTCCGTACGGTGTGGTGGCACTCCATCGCCGGAGCCGCCGTGATTGGATTGATCGCTTTACTCCAGGCCTATGTTTTCACTGGCCTGATACCCAAGTAACCGATGGGAGGGGCGGCGCCGGGCTGCCCCTCCCCTCATCCTCTTCAATTCGGCTGGTCAGAGTGTAAAGTTCAAAGGGTACCTGTTCTTCCGCAGCATGGCGCTGACTGCTTGGGCAAGCATAAATGTCGATTCACGGGCCAGAGTTTTCTCCCATACGGAGTTGGTGGTATGCTCCACCGCGGAGAACCCAGCTGAGGAAAGATTCAATCCGAATTACAAAATCCTGGTTGTTCCGGTTTTGTCCCTGGTGCGCCTAACAAGCTTCACATCACTTCGCCATGACCAGCCGTACAGAGTCAACTCAAGAAGGCGATACTCGAGTCTCTCGGCCTGCAGAAGATGCTTCTCACACACCCGAAGTACTGAAGCAGGCGCTCGCTCGAATCATTGACCCCCCACGCATCCTCACCCGGCCCATCGACCGCATCGCTTTTGCCGCAGATGCGAGCTTCTACCGCCTAATCCCCCGCGCGGTGGTGCTGGTTCGCTCGATCGAAGAGATCCAGGCCCTCTTCCGATTCAGCCACGAGCAGCGACTTCCCCTGACCTTCCGGGCCGCGGGGACCAGCTTGTCCGGCCAGGCAATCACCGACGGGATCCTGGTCGAAGTGGGTCATTTCTGGCGTTGGTTGCGCGTCGAAGAGGAGGGCCGAAGGGTTCGGTTCCAGCCGGGCGTGATTGGAGGGCACATCAACCACGCCCTGCGGCCTTATCGAGTCAAGATGGGACCTGATCCGGCTTCCATCAATGCCTGCATGATGGGTGGTATTCTCTCCAACAACTCCAGCGGGATGTGTTGCGGCGTGGCCCAGAACGCCTACCACACGCTCGACTCGCTGACCTTTGTGCTTCCGTCCGGAACGGTCATCAACACGGCCGATTCACACGCCGACGAGATGTTGCGAGCGGCGGAGCCGCGCCTCGTGGAAGGACTGTCAGAACTCAAGCGACAGATTGGAGCCAACCCGCAACTCCACCAGCGTATCCGCGCCAAGTACCGCATGAAGAACACCACGGGGTACTCCCTCAACGCCTTTGTTGATTTCGACCGACCGGTGGATATCTTTCAGCACCTGCTCATCGGGGCGGAAGGAACACTCGCCTTCATCGCCGAGGCCGTGCTCAACACGGTGCCCGACCTTCCGGTCAAGTACACCGGCCTGTTGCTGTTTCCCGATCTCTATGCCGCGGCCGCTTCGATCGTTCCCCTTCGCGACGCCGGCGCTGCCGCTCTTGAAATCATGGACCGCGCAGCGCTGCGTTCGGTGGAAGACCAACCCGGGATCCCCCCCTCGATTAGGAAGCTTGCGGAGGGCGCCACGGGCGTGCTCGCCGAGTTCCAGGCGGCGGCGGAGGCCGATCGGGCCGCTCTTGAAGCCAAGGCACACCAAGCGATCGAGGGACTCCATTTGGTGGAACCGCCGCTCTTCACACATGAACCATCGGAGCAAGCGGCGCTCTGGAAGATCCGACAGGGTATGTTCCCTTCGGTGGGCGCGGTGCGAGAAAGCGGGACCACCGTGATCATCGAGGATGTCGCTTTTCCCATTGAACGGCTCGCCGATGCCACCCTGGAGCTGCAGCGACTCTTCGGGAAGCACGGCTATGAGAAAGGGATCATCTTCGGCCATGCCAAGGATGGCAATCTGCATTTCGTGATCACACAATCCTTCAACGACCAGACCGCCGTGGATCAGTACGCACGCTTCATGGACGACGTGGTGCGGCTGGTGGTCGAACGCTACGATGGCGCGCTCAAGGGAGAGCATGGCACCGGCCGCAACATGGCTCCGTTTGTGGAAGCGGAATGGGGGCGCGAGGCGTACGCGATCATGAAGCGGCTGAAAGATCTCGTGGATCCCGACAATTTGCTGAACCCGGGCGTCATCATCAATCCGGATCCCGCGGCGCATCTGGCGGACCTCAAGCGCATGCCCGTGGTAGAGGAGGAAGTGGACAAGTGCATCGAGTGCGGCTACTGCGAATCCAAGTGCCCGAGCCGCGACCTGACGCTGACGCCGCGTCAACGCATCGTGGTGCGGCGCGAGATCGAGCGGCTCAAGAAGAGCGACCGCGACCCGAGCCTCCTGTCCGGATTGGAAGCCGAATTTCCTTACATGGCGCTGGATACCTGTGCCGTGGATGGACTGTGCGCCACGGCATGTCCCGTCTCGATCGATACGGGACAACTCACAAAGCGCCTGCGCAAACTTCGCCATTCGCCTTCGGCCCACGGGATCGCGCGCTACCTGGCGGAGCATTTCGGCCTGGTGGAGCGCTCGATGCGTCTCGGACTCACACTGGG
This sequence comes from Terriglobia bacterium, assembly GCA_041494885.1. Taxonomy (GTDB): domain Bacteria; phylum Acidobacteriota; class Terriglobia; order JAIQFV01; family JAIQFV01; genus JAIQFV01. The sequence goes on along the minus strand of JBGQBO010000010.1, from coordinate 116,728 downwards.
TCACGCGCTGCAGACTTTACTCGGTGCGGGCGCAATGACGGGCATGACCCGCGCCGTTCGCGCCCTGTTGAAAAAACCTATTCCACTCTGGACACCCGATGTTCCACGACCTTCCCGCCGCATTCCGGGCTGCCGGCGGGAAGGGTCCCAGGCTGTCTATTTTCCCGCTTGCATTTCGCGAGTCATGGGCCGACTGCCGGGTGAGCCCGATGATCTGTCGCTCATGGAAGCCTTCGTCACCGTGGCACGCCGCGCTGGAAAAGAGATCTTCATTCCCCCAAAGATCGGAGGCACCTGCTGCGGTGTCCCCTTTTCATCGAAGGGGTATGAGGCTGCCCATGAGGTCGCCCTGAATCGTGCCATCGAGCGGTTCTGGGATTGGTCCGATCGTGGAAAGCTTCCCGTGGTGGTGGACACCAGCCCGTGTGCTTACGGCCTTACCACTGGCCGATCCCATCTGACGGGTGACAATCAGAAGAAATTTGATCAGCTCAAAATCCTGGACAGTGTTGCCTTTGTCCACGACGAACTTCTGCCCCGGCTGACCATCACCCGAAAAGTGAAATCAGTGGCGCTCCATCCCGTCTGCTCTTTGGTCAAGATGAATCTTTCACCCAAGCTCACTGCGCTGGCTTCGGCCTGCAGCGAAAGGGTGGTGGTACCGCTCAATGCGGGCTGTTGTGGATTTGCGGGCGACCGGGGGTTTTTATTTCCGGAACTCACTGAATCCGCGACCCGGCTCGAAGCTGAGGAGCTCAGCAAGGGATCTCAGGACGGCTTCTACTCGAGCAGCCGCACCTGTGAGATCGGAATGACCCGCGCCACGGGACAGGTATACCGCTCCTACCTTTACCTGCTCGAGCAAGCGACACGGGAAAAAGAAATACGTCAAGGAACGAGGGGCCGCATTTGAATCATTTGAACGCGTCCTTCAAGGCCATTCCCTTGTCACGCATGCCTCAACTTCGAGCCATTCTTGTCTATCCTTGATTTCAGAAGCGCAGGCATGCAAAGAACGCATGCCTGCGGCACCCCGGTGGATGGCCCCGATCGCGTTCGAACGAACTCGGTCGTCACTCATCATTGACCTTCGTGCTGTTGGTGCTTACCCCTATGTTTTCAAAGATCGCCGCGATCTCGCGATCCGAGCGAACGGAAGCAGATCTCTCAATCCTTCGGGCGGGGAGTACTTCCGGGAGCCGGCATAGCGCCTGGTAGAAAGACCGCCACATTTGCAGATCCAAGGTCAACGCAGCTCCCAGCAACTTTAATCCCAGCCAAGCCACATGCTGACTGAACCAGAAAGAATCATGCAGATTGACCCAGGTCATCAGTAGTCGGTTTCGTTCCGATGCGACGCGGAGCCGGGCTTCAGGGATCTCTTTCTTCATCGTGGCGCTGCCGAGATGGTACACCGTGCTCTCCGGCTCATACTCCACGACCCATCCGCGTTTCCAGGCGCGATAGCAGATCTCGACGTCTTCCCAATAGTAGGGAGCCAGCAGTTTGTTGAATCCGCCGAGCAGAGAGAGCTTGTTCCCGTCGTAAGCCGTGTAGCCACCGCTCCCGAAAAACGATGGCCAACGCCTGCCAGGGTGGGATTTTTGTTCATCTCGAATCTCGTAGTTTTCAAACACACGCCAAAAGCCATTCTTAAAAGTGCCCAGTTTTCCGGCTCCATCGACCTCGTTGGTTTCTATCCGGTAGGCTTTGCAGCAAACAGCAAATACTTTTTCGTCCTCGAAATGGCGGACCAACGGGGCGATGGCATCGGGAGACACACTCACATCGTTATTGATCAGGAAAACGATCCGGTGGCGGACCGCTGCAAAACCGCTGTTGGCGGCAGGGACAAAGCCGCCGTTTTTGGGGCGCACCACGAGGTACATCCGTGGGGCCTCGCCATATTCTCTTGTAAACCACCCCACACTGTCGTCCGTGCTCCCATCATCCACAACAACTATTTCCACCTTTTTTCCGAATTGCTCCTGGTACCGGCTGGCGGCGATGGACACAGAGGGAAGAAACCGTTGGAGCAGGTTTCGCCCGTTCCAGTTTGGTATGACGATGCTGACGTCGTCCATGAGGATGATGAGATCTCTAGAAGATTACTTGTGAAGAGCGCTGATTTCTGACGCGGTGCTCGAAAACCTGCGCCATGGATCCGGATCCATAATAAATGAGACTTCCAAAGCCGTAAAGGCTCGAACGCCTTGGCGGGGCGCTCATCCACGGGGACCACCTCTCTGTTACGCGGAGCTGTGCTAGAATTGCGGTTCCTGAATCATATGGATATCGAGATCAGTGCCACCAGAGCAACAAACGCGCAGGGACTCGCGAAGATGTTTCGAATCCATCGGGGAGCATGAATTTGAACGATTTGCAAAAGTACTTTCAGAAGAATACGAGTAACCGCACGGTCAAATGGAAGCACTACCTTGAGATCTATGACCGCCATTTTTCAAGGTTCAGGGGGACCGATGTTCACTTGGTGGAAATCGGGGTGTTCGACGGGGGCTCTCTCCAAATGTGGAAAAGCTACTTTGGTCCCAGGTCCAGGATCTATGGAGTGGATGTTGATCCCAACTGCAAGCAACTGGAAGAAGAACAGATTTCAATTTTTATCGGGGATCAATCGGATGAAAAGTTTCTGAGAGTCCTGGCAAAAACGCTTCCGAGAATCGACATCCTCATCGACGATGGGGGACACAAGATGAACGAGCAAATCACCACCTTTGATGTGCTTTTCCCTCATATTGACAAGGAAGGGATCTATGTGTGTGAGGATCTCCACACCTCGTATTGGAGGAAGTTCGGGGGGGGCTTTCGAAGAAAAGGAACCTTCATCGAATATAGCAAGGGTTTCATTGATTCCATCCACGCCTGGCACTCCAAGGAACCGAGGAAGCTGGCGGTGTCCGATCTGACGAGATCCATTCATTCGCTGCATTACTACAATAGCCTCCTGGTCATCGAGAAAAGACCGATGGAAGAACCCAGCTCAATCACCAGCGGTTGCCCCACCCTGGACAGATCCCGGAAGCCATCCTCCCTTCGGCGGTTTGTGCGGTCGTTGCACTCTAAGCTGGGGTGAGCCGGCGGGTGCGAATGCAAACACACGATTCCTGGTTGCAGAAGAATTTATTGAGAAACCAAGGCGATCCCACAAGAATGTCCAAGACATCGGATGAAGCCAGGGGCTAAGCCGTCTCCGTTTCCCCGGCCCCTTAGAACAAGTCAGCCTTTTTTCGGGTCCACAATGGATACTTGCATAGCGGAAAGCTTTCTTTGACGAGGAGGTCGAATGGCCAGGAAGGCACGTCCCAATCCCGGCACCATCGCTTGGGCCGATCTGACGGTCCCTCAGGCAACCAAGGTCCGGAACTTTTACGCGGCGGTGACTGGATGGAAACCAGCGCCCGTCTCGATGGGATCCTACAACGACTACAACATGACCGATCCGGAGACAGGAAAACCGGCGGCTGGGATCTGTCACGCGCGCGGAAGTAATGCGGACCTTCCCCCGCAGTGGCTCATCTATATCGTCGTGGTGGATCTCAATGCCAGCCTCACGGAGTGCGAGGCGCGGGGAGGCGTTGTGGTGGCCGGGCCTAAGAGCATGGGGGGACAGGCGCGGTATGCAGTCATCCGCGATCCCGCAGGAGCCATGGCAGCCCTGTATGAGCCGGCCTAGGGTGAAGCCGCTATGGTTTCAGTCACGGGGTTCCCTTCGGATGGGCCGCTGCGGATGGCACTCTTCATTTTGTGCGCCCCACCCTGAAGTTTCTCCGGGATCCTGAGAACGACTTCAGGATCTTATTTGACGGGCTGCCAGCTGGATTCCGGCTCTGATCCGGGGGCGTGGGGATAAGTGATCCGGCTCCCTTCGACACGTGCCCAGGGCGTGAGCTCGTGAGGTTGAGTTCGCGATGCACTCATGATGTCATCCACTCGAATGCCTCGCACCAATAAGGCATCGCCAATCAAGGAGCGGTGACAGCGCCAGGGCAAGGCTTCCGCGCACATCACGGCAATGGGCTCCCGCCGCGCAAGTTCAATCAATTCCCCCAGGGCCTTGCGAAACGGCTCCGTTTGCATGTAGTCCGCATAACCCCGAAAGCTGAGGTTCCGCCACCCGGTGTTGATCGAGTCCTTTCGAGGGTGCCGAAGACCGCCCAATCCCGCCTTATGCGCGTACGCGATTCCCGCCTGCTTCAAAGCCGTGGCCAAGTCCTCGGCATTGAACTGTGGGTTGTGCCGGGAACGCGGGATGGTGCGCACATCGACCAGGCACTTCACACCGTGACTTGCCAGAAGCTGAATGAACTCTTCCGCCGTTCGGGTGGAGTGGCCGACGGTCAATACGACCAGGGGATATGTCAATCTCCGCTTCTCCATCGCTTCTGATTTTCCGGGCTTATTCCTCAATTCCGAACACAAGAAGGCACGCCCCGTTCCTGGCGAGGCCAGGGAATTCCAAGTCGTGCTGAGCCGTCGCAAAGGAGCTTCTTACTTTGCGGCCCGAGACGTTCCTGAATCTGCCGTTGTAGCAGCCGCACTTCGCTTTGAGACCCGCTGGTAACTGCCGGGGACTGTCCGGAAGCTTATAGCAAGGCGGTTCCAACCATTGATGGCAATGACGGCCATCGTCAAGTCTACGAGTTCCTTCTCCGTGAAATACTGGCGAGCCAACTGGTAAACACTGTCCGGAACGTGGTCCCGGCTGACCAGCGTCACCGATTCAGCCCATTCCAGGGCCGCGCGTTCCCGGTCCGTGAAAAACGGGGTCTCACGCCATACTGAGACGCTGTACAAGCGCTGTTCCGTCTCGCCTTCGGCACGCGCGTCCTTGGTGTGCATATCGATACAGTAGGCGCAGCCATTGATTTGTGACGCGCGCAGCCGGATCAATTCCAAAAGTGAAGGTTCCAGCCCACTCTGCCGAACATATTTCTCTACGGCATACATGGCTTCCATGGCGCCAGCCGCGTCTTGAGTGTAATCCATTCTTGATTTCATGGTTCCTCCTGACTTGAATGATCGAGATGATGAAACCTGGGTTCCGAAATTCTCCATTAAGGACACCCGGAACTTCCAGACACTCCTTCGTGAAGACTTCAGAATTCAGATAAAGCGGTCATATCAAACCACCATCCTCCCACTTGAAAATATGAAACAAAGGGGAAGGACCTCTGTCCCTGGCTCTCCTTCGAACCTGCGGAGAGGGAGAGGATTTACATCCTGCTCACAAGGGAATTTAAATAATATCGTAAGACGATAGTTTATCAAAATTCGACCCCGATGCCTACCGGTGAGTTAGTCGGAGTCTGTTTCGATAATTTGGATAGGGGCTGCGCAGTGTTTAAACAGGGAAACCGGAAGCGCCAATGCCTGAAAGCGCGGGGTTGTGACAGGACTAAAACGTCTCGAATCTTATTGACTGGAAGCGCGCTCCCCTTGATCCGTGGTGAGGCACCCTGACGGATTCCATGCCACTTAGGGTGGACCATGGCCGTTGTGCGTGCGGCCGAAGAAGAACCTCGTCTTGAATCCAGGATGGATCGAAAGCAAAGCGGCCGCATGATGGCCGATCTTGCGCAAAACGGGAGGGAATAGCCGCGTTGTCCCCTCAACCGCCAAAACAACCGCGTACAAGATGCAGAAGCCCAAAGCGAGAACGCCCAATAATACGAGGTCGTTGAGAAAATCATACACAAGGACATGCATGGTGCTACCCATTGCTTTCCCATACCTTCCGGGATCGCGATATAGGGCGACCCCCCGGGCCTCTTTAATCGTGCCCTCTTTCCCAAGGGAGGGAATACTCGATCCCGCCGGCCTTCCGCTTGCCGAATAATTCCGTCCCCAGATTAGTGAGATTCTGATTCTGAAAATTCCGTTGCCTATAATCGCGTGTGGAGGTTGCTTGCCGGAGATCCGTTTTGGTTCGGCCGCGTCTCTCCATGGGATTGGAAACCTACGGCAGCGTTTACATTGAGATTTCAGGTATTTGCCGGCTGAGCGATAAAGGGCTTCCGCAGCGGCCGCGCGGGCACCGCTCCCCGTTGCATGGCTGCTACGGGGCGAATTTAATGCCGGGTCGCAGCGTCAACTGCTCGGCAGGCGAAAAGGCGTGACCTCGAATCAGCAGAGTGCTGACCAGCGAGGTGAGCCCCGAAGCGGCAAAAATCATGGAGAGGATGACAAATTGGTAAATGGCGGCGTAGACGGGCTTCGAGCCGGAAAGCAGCATCCCGGTCATTAACCCGGGAATCCATACGATGCCGAGTGAACGCAGAGAGTCGATAGCGGGAATGAGGCTTGCCTGGAGAGAGGACTGAACATAGGGAGCCACGGTTTGTTTGGAGCCGGCGCCTAGGGCCAGTCCCGTTTCAATGAGTCCAATATTCGCCTGGACCTCGGAACGGAATCGATTCAGCGCCAGGGAGTTGGTGTTCATGGCATTGGCGATCAGCATGCTTCCGACGGGGATCAGCGTGGTGATTCCCGTATCAATGGCGCCGGCCCAGGTCATGAACACGATCACCAAGCCCGCCCCGAAGGCGATGGCGTAAAGGGAAACTCCAAATGCCCCGGGAATGCCCTTCGCACGACGGGACGAAGTGGCCGCGGCAGCGGTAATCATGCCCGACAGAACAAAAAGACTCGTCCACTGCGGGCCGCGAAGAAGCAGGACCAGGATGGAACCCACGGCCACGATCTGGACGATGCCGCGGACGAGAGCAACAAGGATGTCACGCTCCAAGTGAATCTCCCGCTTCCGGGCGAGCATCATCACCGCCAGTGCCAACACCGTAGCGACCACCGCCTGGGCAAGACCCAGGGAGAGCTGGTTAGTGAAGAAGTGTTTCAGCATCGAAAACCTCCTGGGTGGGACCGAACTTGGCGAGCTTCCCTCCCTTGAGGAGAAGGGCGCGCTCGGCCACACGCCCGGCTTGTGCCAGATCATGGGTGACCATCAGGCAGGTCAGCGTATTTTGTTTCACGACCTGGAGAATAAGTGATTCGACTTCCTGCTTGGATCCCTCGTCCAACGCCGACGTCGGCTCGTCGAGCAACAGGACCAGGGGAGTGTTCGCCAGCGCGCGGGCAAGACTGACGCGCTGGGCTTCGCCACCCGACAGGTGGCTGACATCGCTGCCGGCCTGCCCGGCGAGTCCGACCTGGTCGAGGAGCCGAGAGATGGTTTCTTCGGAGAGATCTTTCTCCTGCTGACGGGGGCCAAACCGGAGGTTGTCGGAGACCGTCCCCGGAAAAAGAAAAGCCGTCTGCGTCATCATGCCGATCCGCCGCCTCAGCTGACGCGGGGGAATCTCTCGGTAATCCATTCCTTCGAGATGGACCGTCCCCGCCGTGGGCTCATCCAGCCGGTTAATGAGGCGGAGAAAAGAAGATTTCCCGGACCCGCTCGGCCCGACCACCGCCACTACATCACCTCTCTCAACCTGGATGCTGATGTCTTCAATCAGAGGTTTCCCTGAAACCACACGGCTCAGGTGCTTCGTCTCGAGGATCCAGGATCCTCTATTCCCTTTGTCTTGTTCCATCAGTTGGCCTTATTTGTCGTGGGGCAGGCGTCCCCGCCGGCCATTTCTGTTCGGAGATCCGCAGACGGGACGTCTGCGCCACCGAGTCTTCAGGCATGGTCGTCGTCCTGTATCCTCGAAACCGGGGCAAGGTTGGAGGTTGTCGTAACTCTTCCCCAAGCGCTGGTTTTCCAATTGTCGACGGTTGCCGACGCGGCTCCCCAGGATGGAAGCGGCATCAACAGGCGCTCCGAGAATCCGAACAGGAACGGTTCGTACATCTCTCGTTGTCGCTTCAAGGTTTCCTCGCCTGCGCGCGCCCGGCAAAGGGGCGCGCCGGCGGCACCCAGGATCCCGCGCAGTTCCGCCAGGGTGGCCTCGTTGAAACGATCAACATATTTGGACTGGGGTGGAATTCCGAGAACTTGGGCCAGGTCCACCAGGGCATGCCGCGAGATCGCGAAGGTCAACCCGGCCTGCCACTGCAACACCCCCTCCGTATGAGCGATGAGCAGGGCGCAAGTGTCCAGGATCGTGGCCAGTGCTAGAACCCAGGATTGGTTATTGTGCTGGGAACGAAAGTAGCACAAGACAGGATACGAGATATGGCTCTCCATCAATTCCGCAGCCCAGGTCTCCCAGGCACGCAGGTATTCTCCCAGAGCTTCCAGATTCTGTTGGCTGGTGTGTCTGCGCAAAAGTTCAGCGGCCGTGGGCGGGGAACCGGCACGCGCATCCAGCAATGAAATATTTACCTCCCGCCGCGAAAACGCCCCGTAGAGCACGGGCAGATAGGAAATAACGACGGCCAAAAAGCCGAAACCGGTCCCGGCCTCCGCCACCGTGATCACGCGCGCGAGAGAGGTGTGCGGCGTAACGTCTCCAAGGCCGAGCGTAAAAAAGGAGGTTCCGCTCATGTAAAGCTCGGTGCGAAAGGCTTGAAGACGATTGGGCCCCCCGATCATCAATCCGGTCGCCCATTGCAGCATGGCAAAGCCGAAGATAAGCCCCAATGCCCACACCCCGAAAAGCATCAAGACCGACATGGGACCGAAGACGCTGAGGAAATCTTCCCGTCCCTTGCCCGATTTCATCCGGCGCGCCATCAGCAGCCAGGGAGTCCCCGTGATTCGGTAAAACGTCCGGGTCAGCCGGAAGCGGCGGGTCACGCGCCGCGGCAGAATCATGGTTTCGAAGCAATCCCAGAGAACGGTGAGGAGCAGAAAGAGACCAAGAACGCCGATGAGCACAGCCATCGCCAACATTCCTTTCAGCAGCCACTCTGCCGGGCAGGTTCGGCCTGAGCAACCCGTGTGAGGCTGGACGATGCTCACTTTACTTGTTGAAGGAGTTGAAATCAAGGGCCTGATAAGGGCGTGGAGCGGATGGGGGCAAAATCACGTCCACTGTTTCGACAGTGCCTGCGACGCGGGACGAGCAAACTTTGCTTCCGTTGGTGATCCGGGCGAGACATCATCGAAAGCAAAGCGATCATAAATACGCCGAGTCGATGTAGCACCATCGCCAGCTTTCTCCGGGCCCATGGGATTCCATGACGGGGTGCCCGGTCTTCCGAAAGTGTTCGGTGGCGTGCCGACCCCTCGAAGAATCGCAACAGCCGACGTGACCACAGACCAGGCACATTCGTAACTGAACCCACGACCAGCCGAGCTTAAGGCACTCTTCACAGCCGCTGGAGTTCGGGCTGACCTGTCGAATTTGATCGAGATGAGTACATGGATTGGACAATTAATCCTCCGGATATATTGTGGGCGTCCACTCGGGCCCAGTAACGACTGGGGTCGTTACGAGGAGATCTACACACGCAATCGCTTTAGGCCGCTCACAAAAGGATTTTCGCGCTCATACAGGCGAAGCAGGCGGTCGACTTCGCGGGTGATGCCGATGCGCACGCTCCTGCCTACCGGGCCGGTTTGGCGCACGGCCGCTCCCAGCCAGAGCGGCCCGCGGCCACACAGGTCGACGCCATCATAACGCTTGTCGATTCGCAGGGCGGCTGCAAGCCGACCCGGGCCCCGCGCCAGGTCGAGCAGTCTTGTCGTGCCGCGGTGATGTTTCATCAAGGCGATCCCGTCGATCGGTTCGATGGCCCGCAATAAAACCCCTGCGCCGACTCCGGTGAGCTCGCTCGTGACATTCATCATGTAGGACGACCCATAGGTGAAATAGACATAGGCATATCCGTGTCCAAGAAACAGGGAGCGGTTTCCGGGCGTCTCTCCGCGAAAGGCATGTCCGGCGGAATCTCCCGGGGGATACGCCTCCGTTTCGACGATGCGGCCGCTGGTCCGGCCCCCCGGCAGGTCGTGGACCAGTGTCTTTCCGATGAGAAAGTGAGCCAGCGCGATGGTGTCAATGGGCAACTCCGCGCGACGCAAGCGGCGAATGCGATGGTGTTGTGCTCGATCAGCGAAAGGCGTCACCCGCTTCCTCCAATGAGTTTAGAAGGGAGGTCGCTTTACAAATCAAGACGATGTCTCCCCGGGGCCGGGAGCAGCAGATCAAGACTTTACCCTCGGCAGATGAATCAAGGGGTCGGGTTCGTAATCGACTGCGCCGGACACAAGGCCGCTCTCGCAGTAGTGACGGACTCCGGTCCGACCACCTCACAGGAATGTCGCAGGCCTCGATGTACGTCGTCACGCCGGCCTTCGCACCTTTTTCTGTCCTGAACAAATCCACTGATACGCCTTTTCCCTGGATGAGTTCAAGCGAATTGTTCCATGCCGAGGCGATTCGTAATTGGCTCGTGTTCCGACCTAAACCGGCGGGCTTTCTTAATCCAGTAGGGTGGGGCCGCTAAAGGTGGCTTTGTGTGGAACAGAGATTTTAAATCAGATGAACAGTCAATGTTACCATTGCCGTTCAAAAACCGAATGATGTAAATATTATTAATAATATATCTTGACAAACTTAATCTTATTAATATATAAATTAATTAACTTAATTATTACGTGATTGGATATTAATAATATGACATCTGAAAACAAGGCGTTTAAAGACTGGCAGGAGCTGACGCGGCTAACTCAGGGCCAGACTATCGTATTGGAGCGGGTTCGAATGGTGGAGAAGGACATTGTCATTGAAGGGTGTTTTGAGCTCCCTGAGCTGGCGCGGCTGAATCTTGAAGACCGGGTGTTCGTCACCGCCTTTGTCCGCTGTCATGGATCCATCAAGGAGATGGAGCAGATCTTCGGGGTCAGTTATCCCACCATCAAATCACGGCTCAACCGGATTGCGGGGTCCCTTCCCTTTGTGGACACCAATCCGAGACCGTCGCGCACTGAGATCCTGGACCGACTCCAGCGCGGGGAAATCAGCGCGCCTGAGGCCATCCGGGATTTGGAGGAGTTGAAATGATCTTTCAAGTGATCACCATCCATATCCGCCACCAACGGGGGGGCGTTTTCCATTTGCGCATCCCGCTGCTGCTCGTGTGGCTCCTGTTGCTGCCCGTCGCGCTCCTGCTCTTGCCGGTGATTTTCATCGCTTGCCTGGTGCGCCGGGTAGATCCCTTTCGCGCCCTCTCGGCTTTCGCCCAGATTCTGGGAGCGCTGAAGGGGACCCACGTTGAAGTCGGTGATGGCGACAGCTCGGTCTTAATCGACATTACTTAGGAGGACACCATGAACGAAAACCGCATGAAGATCCTGCAGATGCTTGCCACGGGACAAGTCACGGCCGATGAAGCGGAGCGGCTGATCGCCGCTCTGGAAAAAGAACCGCCTGCCTCTCCGGCGACCGACGGGTCCGAGTCACGCCCGAAGTCAAAACCCAAGTACCTCCGGGTCGTAGTGGATCCTGAGAAGGACAACTCCGGCGGCCCCCGGGGTCCCAAGGTGAATATTCGCGTCCCCGTGCAGTTGCTCCGCGCCGGGGTCAGGCTGGGGAGTTTGATTCCAGTGCAAGCCCGCAGTCAAGTCAACGATGCGATGCGCGAACACGGCGTACAATTTGATTTGTCCCAGCTCAAGCCCGAAAACCTGGAGGACCTGATCGACCACCTCAACGACCTCACCGTCGATGTCGATGACAAGGACATTAAGGTGCGGGTTTTTTGCGAATAGAAAACGGCTCGGAGAGAGACAATACGACAACGCCGGCAAAATTCAGTCGGAGTTGCCGTTGCGGTCACAACGACCCCCTCCGATGGAATGCAACCGAGCCCCTGAAACAGAGGGTTGAAATTCCAGGGGGAATGACTACGGAAGTCGGTTTGCCAGGAACGCCTTACCATGCGCCTTTGGGATCAGATCCTCTCTGTTCCAAGGATCCAAGAAACTGGTTGCAATACCGGGAATCAAAAAATATGATGGGGGCAGGCCAGCCATACCGCCGAACTGAGTTCCACATTAAAATCCCGCATTGTGTTGTAGGGAAGAAGCAGGAAGCTCATGTCAGACCGCAAGTATCGACAGCGAGGGTACCAGGATTCGGGCCAGCGTGAAAAGCGGCCCGGGCAGGCGCCAACGTCCAGGCCCGAGAGCTTTGGCCCGCGAACACTGAACATGCCCGGGAGGCAATCTATTGTCCGCTGCGCCGGGTGTGGCGCCATCCTCCCCACAGATTCAGACTACTCCGGGAAATGCCCGCGTTGCGGCTTCGAACTCCATAGCTGCAAGCAGTGCACTTACTTTGAGCCCCCGGCGCCTTTGGAATGCAGCCGGCCCATTAAAGAGCGGATCTCGAAGAAAGACGCCCGCAACGAATGCACGTTCTACGAGCCTCGCGTGACGAGCGAGCGCGAAACCACCTCCGGCCCTTCCCGGGCCGACGATCCTCGCAAGGCGTTCGATGACCTGTTCAAGAAATAAAGAAGTGACCTTGAAGATCCGCCCTCGCTTCTTGAAAAACCCCCAGTGAGTGGGTTCTTCTCAGGGAGCAGGCCCTTCCGATTCGCCCCGAGCAGGCCTGAAAAACACAGAGAAGATCAAAACGTTCGCGGGGTTCTTCGATCAAACCCAATCCCAGATGGAAAATGGAAATATTTGACGCTTACGGGTTTCTGGACGCCCTTCACTTTTCGTACTTTATGATCTCCAACAGAATCAGATAACCATTCCCCGAAAGGAGAGGTCTGCCATGTTATCAAAGACAGGCGTTTGGATCTTCTGCGCAATGTTTCTCGCATCCTCGAGCTTGGATTTGGCAAAAACAAAGGATCTGTTAAGTTTGGGGGATCCTTTAATGGCGCTGAACGCTAGGGCTGGTACTGGAGATGCCAATCAAGAAAAGACGGAGGCAGAAAGGCTAGCAGAAAAACTCTCTCTGCTGAAGGGGGAAAAGGTCACCATCCTGGGAGCAGAGCCCGTCCTCTGTCCCACGGCGCGAAAGGATGGTGCGCCCTTTCGGTTGTATGCCTTTGATGACCTGAAGAGGGAAAAACGATTATCGATGAATCAATACGCCGGACAAAGCGGAGTCGTTTTGGAAGCCAGTCCCACCCCGGGCCGCGGTCACAGCATGGAGATTGTGATTCAATTCGAGAAATCTGGAGAAAAGATTATCGCGGTGGGTGGGGAAGGTCTGGGTTTCCAGTCTGAACTGGAAGCCGCGAGGGCGCTTGTGGGACGGCCTCTTTGGTCCAGGAGTGAGTACAACGAGATTTCAACGACCACCGATCCCTGTCACTACTTCAGAAGCGAGGAAAGACTTCGCCTCAAGAAACTTCAAAAGGTCACCGTCACGCGTGTGGAGTTTGGTGACGAAAGTCACCCGCTGTTCATCTATGCCAGAACGGAAGGAGGAAGAGAAGGTCCGGTTTATTCCGTTTCCGAAGGCCTTCATTTTGATTCCAAGTTTCACGGCCTCGGGGGCTACGGCAGACCGTACACTGAAATCTTCTCTCTCGAGGATCCAAGAAAAGCGCATCCGGGATGGAGTGAGGCGATCTGGAAGTTGATTGAAGAGGGCGAGGTCGCCGTGGGTATGTCCGAAGAGATGGTCAAGCTGGCATGTGTGAGCAGCATGGTCAGAGGAGAGCTGGTGAAAGCGGGTTTTGTGATTTCAGCGACCGGGAATGAGGTGTCCACCATATACAAGTGTAGCGACAAAAAATTTATCATCGAAAAAGGCAAAGTGACGCGGTATGTGTCCGAAAGATGACAACTCCAATGGTGCGCTAGTCCCTTCAGCGCGGCGCGCCCTTTGAAAGCTGTTGGACCTTGACATCATCTTTCAGGCAGCAAAGGTGAGATAGGGAGGTTCGTGGCCAAAATCCAACAAACTCTGCTGACTCCGCGAGGCCGGCCACTGACTTCAAGCATCCGGGTTAATCAAATCACATCACTGCGCGCTTCTATCTTGCCCGTAGGTGACGGTGGCTTTGACGCTAGCAGAAAACATGATTGCGCTGGCGGATGACGCCGTTGAGCGTGCCCGCATAGAAGGGGGTCGTCCCCATAACTTGAAATTCGTTGGACGCGGACGAACGCCAAGGGACGCGGACCGGCCGAGGGAACCAGATCCGGTCATTGCCGAAAACATGTAATCCTTTCCTGAAAGGATTCGTCTCTATCCAACAGGGAGAGGAAATGGGGCAGAATGAAGAGGGAGCTGTTGTGAGCACCGTTCAGGAGAAGGCAAGCCTTGGCATGGCAGAACTGGATGATTTCAACCTCCTGGTCCGGCAGCATCAGCGGCGCATCTATCGCGTTCTGCTCGGCATGGTTCACGACCCCGATGCGGCCGAGACTTTGACGCAAGAGTGCTTCTTTAGGGCGTACCGGAATCGTGCCTCCTTCAGGGGCGAATCGAGCGCGGGGATTTGGCTCTTTAAGATCGCCGTCAATCTGGCTCGTGATCATCGGCGAAGCCGGCTTCGGGTCTTCTGGCAGAGGCTGTTTTCGAGCGCAGACGATGCTTCGGAGGCCGGAGAACGGCTGCCCGACTCCCACGCCTCCCCTGAGAAGATGCTCCTGCTACAAGAGGATATGACTCGAGTCTGGTCTGCCATCAAGGCGCTCTCCCCACGGCAGCGTGCGGTCTTCATCTTCCGCTTTGTTGAGGAAATGACCCTGGAGGAAATCGCGGAGGCGACCTCTTTGAAAGTGGGAACGGTCAAGGCGCATTTGTTCCGTGCGGTCAATGCGGTCCGGCAGCGACTCAAGGAAGGAGCCCACAATGAATAACCATCTCAGCCGGGATCAAATCACCGAATGGGTGTCTGGTACCCATGAGGAAGGCGTGAGACTCCATCTTGAGTCCTGTGAGGATTGCCGCTCCGAGGCAGAGGGCTTACAGAAGACACTCTCTGGGTTTCGCGATTCGATCCACGCCATGGCACAACAGGATGACCGCTACTGGAGAAGGCAGCAGATCACCATCGGGGAACGTCTCGCAGCGGGACGCTGGTCTCCCTCAGGTTACTGGATCTGGGCAACGGCACTGCTCGGGGTGTTGGTGGCCGTCCTGCTCCTGATGCGCACTCCAAAGATTCCCCGGTATGGCACCACCGAGGCTGCCGATGAAATTTTGTTGCAGCAAGTTCAAGGAGACGTCTCCCGGGAGTTTCCCGAAGCCCTGGCCCCGGCCGTGCTGATCGCCGAAGAGCGGAATGAGATCCTCACCCGGAAAACCAATCAACCCTCGAAGAGCAATTCAAAAGAAGGAGTCCAGTGAAATGAAAAAATCAATCGTCCTGTTCGCCGCACTCATCTTCATCATTTCGTTTAGTGAGTTGATCCTGGCCCAGGAAGCCCCGCCACCTCCCGAGGCGCAGGGCCGCAGCCGCATGGCCCCCCCGGCGATGCGCCGTTCCAGCACCCCTCCCCCTGGCATGGGCTTCCAGGGTCCCGGAAAGTGGTGGAAAAACTCCGAATTGATGCAGAAGATCGGGGTCAAAGACGACCAGGTCCAGAGTATCGAAAAGATCTTTCAAGATCACCGCATCCAACTGATCGATCGGCATGCCGATTTAGATAAGCAGGAAGCGATTCTTGAGCCACTGATTGAAGCGGATCAGCCGAATGAAGCTCAGGTGCTCGCCCAGATCGACAAAGTTGCTCAGGCCAGAGCGAGCCTCGAAAAATCGAATGCCCAGATGCTTCTCGCGGTACGCCGCGTACTCACTGTCGACCAGTGGAAAAAGCTTCAAGACCAACCGGGAATTGCGCCGTTCCGTGGCGGGCGAGGATTCGGCCCTCCAGCACCCACTCCGGCTGCACCCCCCGCCCCTGCGCCGCCCCCTCGGTGAGGGGATATCAGGACAGTCATCTGTTTGTTGAGAGAAAGGGGTGACTGTCCCGAAGGGTATGGGATACTGCCCATGCAGTCATGGGCCAGGCCGCCACATGGCAGAATGGCGGGGTCTTAGAAACTCTCTGGCCAGCGCCGCGCGGCATGTAGCACCGCAAGGATCTCTACTTGGTCCCGCCGAATGCGGTAGGGGACGACAAAGGGTGTACCGGCGATGATGAATTCACGGGTTCCCTCAACGCGCCCCACACGGCCGAGATGGGGATGTTCTTCCAACACAGTGACGGCCGCGAGAATGCGTTGGATCAGCTTCTCCGCCGCGCTCGGACTTTCCTTAGCGACATACTCATAGGCGGACTTCAGGTGTCCGACCGCCAAAGGCGTCCAGCGCAATTTCACCGGTGTCGCCGCCAGCCGGCAGCCATCTTGGTGACTTTCCGGTGCTCAATGAGTTTTCCGCCATCGGCCTGCCGGAGGCCTTCTTTAATCTGATCCATCTGCCATTGCTGAACATCAAGGTAGGCAGCCACCGCCTCATTGAGCAAGTAGCTGCGGTCGCGGTCGAGGGCCTCGGCTAAAGTGTCGAGGGTGCTTACTTTGTCGGAATCCAATCGGAAGCTGACGGTCTGTTTGTCCATATGACGATATAATACGGTGTATGACGGTGCCATGTAAAAGCTTTTTTGAGTTAATGGAATGAGTGGCGCAGGTCTACCCCGCAATCCATGTTTTCGCCATACCACTCAATTTAAGCTTCGCGTCCCATGACCAAGACTACGGCCGGCGTTCACGGATCAGGCGGATGGCTTCCGGGAGCCCCGAGTCTTTCTGTCCGGCGGGGCTGGTCTCGAGTTCAGCGGCAGCGCCCGTCTCACCTGGTTCACCCGCCCCTTCACCCGGAGCCAGAAAAAGATTCGCCTCCACGCCGTGCTGCTTGGTATACAGGTCGTAGTAGCGGCCGCCGGCGGCGTAGAGCGAGGCGTGGGTGCCCCGTTCGATGATCCGGCCGGCCTCGATGACCAGGATCTGGTCGGCGCGCCGGATGGTGGATAAACGGTGGGCGATGACGAAGGTGGTCCGCCCTTGCATCAGGTAGCGCAACCCCTCCTGGATCAGTGCCTCGGATTCCGAGTCCAGGCTCGAGGTGGCCTCATCGAGGATAAGGATGCGCGGATCAGCGAGAATAGCGCGGGCGATGGAGACGCGCTGCTTCTGGCCTCCCGAAAGCTTGACGCCGCGCTCGCCCACCACCGTGTCGTACTTGTTCTCAAACGTCTCCGCGAATTCCTCCACGCGGGCGATACGGCACGCGGCTAGAATTTCTTCTTCGCTCGCTTCGGGGCGGCCAAAAGAAACATTTTCGCGAATGGAGCCGTCGAAGAGAAACGTCTCTTGAAGAACCACGCCGAGTTGCGTGCGGTACGAGTTGAGCCGCGCGTGCGCCAGGTCAACGCCGTCCACCAGCACGCGGCCTCCCGTCGGCACATAGAACGCCGCGATCAGCCCGATCACGGTGGACTTCCCCGCGCCCGAAGGCCCCACCAAGGCCGTCACCGTGCCGGGCTCAGACTCGAAGTGGATGTCCATCAAGACCGGCTTCCCTGAGTCGTAGGCGAAACTCACTTCCTCGAAGACCACCTGGCCGCGGAGGCGGTCGAGGCAAACGATTCTCCGGGGGTCATCATCTTCGGGCCTCTCGTTCAGGATTTCGCGCGTACGTTCGAGCCCCGCGATGGCTTCAGTGATTTGTGTACCAATGGCCACGATCTGGAACACGGGCGCGACCAGCATGCCCAAAAAAATCGTGTAGGTGATGAAAGTGCCGAGCGTCATGCTGCCGGAAAGGATCCGATGTGCGCCCAGGAGCATAATCGCGGCGCTCACCATCCCCATCAGGGCCGTCGCGGAGAGGCTCATCAATGACGTGGCGGTCAGCGTCTTGAGCACGTTGTCGAGCAGGCGCTGGACGCCGGAGGCGAAGACCCGCTCTTCACGCTCTTCCGCGTGGTAGCCTTTCACCACGCGAACACCGCCCAGCGATTCGGTGAGCCGGCCCGTGACTTCCGCGTTGATCTTGGGCCGCGCCCGGAAAATGGGACGAATCGTCTTGAACGCCTTGTTCAGTCCGACCCCGAAAACCAGCAAGACGGCAAAGGCCACCCCCGTCATGGTGACGCTGATGCGCAACAGAATCACCAGGGCGAGGGCTGCGGTCATCAGCCCCCCCACGAACTCCACCAGCCCGGTCCCGATCAGATTCCGCACGCCTTCGACGTCGCTCATGATGCGCGACACCAACGTCCCCGTCTTATTGGCGTCGTAGAAGGACACCGGAAGCCGCCCAATGTGCGCCTGCACCTGGCGGCGCAGATCGGCGATCATCTTCTGCGCCGACTTCGAGAGCAACTGCGTCAGCGTGAACGATGTCAGACCCTGCACCACGGTGGCCCCCACCACGGCGAACACGATGGGCATGAGCAATTGGATCTGTTTCTTGCCGATGACATCGTCAATGAGATACTTCGTGGAGGCCGGCAAAATCAGCCCCGAGACGCGGTTGATTCCCATCAGCACGAGACCGACCGCGAGAATCCCTCGTCGCGGCTTGATCAACGCGATGATGTCGGGCAGCAACTCCCAGGACCGTTTCTTTTTCGCGGGTGGGGACGGGGAGCGGGCGATGTTTTCATTCGTCATCGTGGGGTGCCTGTTGCGATCGATTTGTCCTGAACCGGTGGATTGTAACACCGTTGGGGTAAGACCCATGGGGCGGACTTCCGAAGTCTTTCTTCCTTCGGGCCAGAGGACAACCTTCGTTCCAGTCCGTTTTTACGAGGATCTCATCATTTCCCGCCGCGTCTTTCCCTTGTTCATTTCAGAGAGGTGAGTATAATCGGGGTTTCAAAAATTCCATAGGATCACATCCTCCCATTTCGCAGTGGGGTGCGGCTTGACCAAGAACATGCCCTCGAGCACTTGATACGTCGACGATGGCTTGTGGCGCTCGTGTAGCAGTTCATCGTCCAGGACGACGAGTCCGGGCGGACACCACCCGCCGACGTTGGAGGGAGACACGAAAACGAAGAGAAAGGAAGAGCGACCATGGCACCCGTCAAAGAAATCAAGCCTGATTACGGGAAGGAGTTCACGCGCCGGGAGATGCTCAAGTTTGTCGCGGGGGCGACGGCCCTTAACCTCTGGCAGAGCCGATCGAGCGGTATGCCCTTGCCCCACGCGCGCTTTCTCGATTCCGAAGGGGTCGGGCAGGTCGCCGAGCGCGGTCCGGGCCTGCGTCCGCCGTTACTGGTGGACAGCCAGACACACGTGTGGTGGCGGGCCGGCGGCATCGGGAAGATGACCGACCGCGGGGAAGCTTTCCTCAAAGCGCTGGCCGGGTCTCGGGCGCGGATTGTCGGACGGCCCGTGCCGATCGCCGATATGGGCCGGCTCATGTGGGTGGAAGACATTTTTCTTCAGAGCGAGACCGACATTGCGTTTCTCAACAGCTTCGGCATGAAAGGGGCGTTCGATGGCGTGGATCTCTTCCCGCCGCGCGAGGCCGCCTTCATCCGTTCCATGGCCCCGGCGCGTATCCGCGTGCTGGGTACCTGCGATCCGCCCGACGGGCAATCGGCCGTGGACTCGCTGAGCTATCAGGTGGAGACCCTCAAGATTGACGGCCTCAAGCTCTATCCGCCGGGACCGGACTTGCGCGGGTGGGTCATGGACGACGAGCACAAAACCTATCCCCTCTTTGAGGCCTGTCGCAAGCTTGGCGTGAAGAACATTTGCATGCACAAGGGGCTGCCCGGCAATTTCCTGGAAGAGTATTGTCATCCCGGCGACCTGGTGCATGCAGCCGCCGACTTCCCCGACTTGAATTTTGTCGCCTTCCACTGCGCCTTCCCGTACGACGGCGAACTGGTTGAAGAGGTGAAAAAAAGGAAGGTGAATAATGTGTATGCCGACACCGGCACCCTGGCCCACAAGATGTTGACTGACCCTCACCGGTACGCCACCTTAATGGGAACGCTGATCAAGGGCTTGGGTGCGGAGCACATTTTGTGGGGAACGGATACTCCGGTGATCGGCCCACCCCACTGGCAGATTCAGGCCTTCCAAAGCTTCCAGATTCCCGAGGAGCTGGCGGAGAAGGAGAATTACCCCCGGCTGACCCGCGACGTGAAGAACAAGATCTTCGGAGAAAACGCCGCGCGTCTTTTTAATATTGATATCGCGAAGGCACGCCGCGAGATAGAGAACGAGCTGCTCTATAAGCTCCGCGCAGATGGGAATCCCCTGGCCCAGCCGGTGAAGCCCGGCGTGGAAAGGAATTAGCGGGTGTAGTAGCCCACACGGGCTGCTGTCTTGCGTACACTGGGGGACTCCCGGCAAAACGGCCAGCAAGGAAGATAGATGCGGAATTTCCAATCCATTCAGCCCCAACTGAGGCCAGAGATCTTTACCTGAAGGTAGCGTGGTTCTGACTGTGTTTAAATCCCGGCTTTGAGAAAACTCTTAATCCCACGTGCCGCTTGTCGGATTCTCTCTTCGTTTTCCACGAGGGCAAACCGCACGTGCCCGTCACCGCTCTCCCCGAAGCCGATCCCGGGTGAGACGGCCACCTGGGCCCGCTCGAGCAGCACCTTGGCAAACTCCAGGGAGCCCAGTGACTTGAACGGGTCGGGAATGGCTGCCCATAGAAACATGGATCCGGCAGGTTTCTCCACCTTCCAACCTGCCTCATTCAACGACTTCACCAACACGTCCCGTCGCCGGCGATACTCCTCGCGGATCAGTTCCACCTGCGGTTCGCAGTTCCGCAGTGCCACCGTGGCGGCGATCTGGATGGGCTGAAAGATGCCGTAATCCATGTAGCTTTTCACACGCGCCAAGGCACCGACCATCTCGGGGTTCCCCACACAGAAGCCGACCCGCCATCCCGCCATGCTGTAGCTTTTCGAGAGCGAATAGATTTCCACCGCCACCTCCCGGCTTCTCTCCACTTGCAGGATACTGGGAGGACGTGGATTCTCAAAAGCAAGGTCGGCATAGGCAAAATCGTGGATGACTGAAAACCCGAACTCGAGTGCCAGACGAACCACCTCTTCAAAGAACCCCTTGTCGACGCAGACGCCCGTCGGATTGTGTGGGAAGGAGAGGATCACCAGCCTGGGAAGATGAGCTTTCACGGCTGCCTGGAGCTTCTGTAACAACTGGTCCGCAGTAGTCCATGGCAGACGTTCGAGCCGGCCTCCCGCAATGACTACCGAGAACGCATGAATCGGATAATAGGGCTCCGGCACAATGGCCGCATCATTGGGTGCGAGCAACGTCAGGACCAGGTGCGAGAGGCCTTCCTTGGCTCCAATGGTGGCTACCACCTCCCGTTCCGGATCGAGCTTCACCCCCCACATTCGCTCGTAACGCTCCGCGAGCGCCAGCCTCAAACCTGCAATCCCCCGCGAAACCGAATAACGATGATTTCGCGGGTTACGGACCGCCTCGATCAGTTTTTCGACGATCGGCTCTGGCGTCGCCAGGTCGGGGTTCCCCATTCCCAGATCGATAATGTCAACCCCTCGGGAACGCGCGGCGGCTTTCAAGCGGTTAATCTGCTCGAACACGTACGGCGGAAGCTTGCTGCTCAGATAGTAGGACATCGCGGTCTCTTCTCCTTTTGGCTGGCAGTCATCGGCGGATCGCCATTCAAACGGCGAGGATCATGGAACGTATCCGGGTCTGATTATTGAGACTGTTTCTTCCGATGCTCTATCTTACGGTCACTTGTAAATCATCGAAGTAAATCACGGAATCCGCCTTGGTCCACAGCCCCACCTTGCCGGCCTCCTTGAAGGTGTCGTCTTGAACTTCGTAGAGCTTGTTGCCGTTGTGGTAGACCTCAAAAAGATCCCCTTTCACCACCACGCGCAACACCGCCCACTGTCCGGAGCCAACTTTTTCCTTTTTACCATAGGTTCGGCCGATCCCTTTAAGGGGAAGGTCGGTCCTTCGGCCGTTTTGGACCTTGTAAAGGACGACATTGTTCTCGAGGGCATTGGCGCGGACGATGTAGTAGTTGTCTTTGTCCTTGTAACGCCACACGATCCCGGCTCCCTGATCCACACGGCCTGAAACCGGCTTGAACTTCACACTGATGTCTGCGTCGCGGGTGGTAAGCGCATCATACACACACACAGGAAAGCGGTAGTCCGTCGAGTCCGCGTCGGTCTGGGCAAGAACGTTGCCTTGCTGGGGTGAGGCTTCGTCTTTCATGACAACCCACTTCCCGGGTTTGCCCTTGCCTGTGAGCGCGGTTGAAAAACCACTTGGGGGCTCGCCGACCTTATCTTTGTTAAAATCGAATGTCGTGGTTTGGGGCATGATCGCGACGGAAGACATCATGAACAACAATGCAGCAATACTACAGAGCCAGATTTTCATGGTCAGACCTCCATTCATGAATACTCAACTGTGTCCAGTACCGGTATTCGTCCCACACTGGGACCTTGAAAAGATTCGGCAACAGCGGACGGGATCCGGTTTTTTGTCAAGCGTGTGAACAATAAGGATAGCACTGAATCAGGTCAGGGGGGTGCGACAGGTTTTTGGAGGTTGCGGCGAACCTTGCTCCCCCTTGTTCAAATCTCGGAATTCAGGTTAAATAACCACCAAGCCCAATAACCGCAGGCGCGCCGGGGTAAACCGGGCGGACGTTTTCGCCGTGTCTCTTGCGTGCCGGCATCAATGGAGGTCCCATGTCCGAAGTTGTGTACGTTTCCAAGTCCCGCATCGAGCGGAAGGTTGGCCCGTTGCGATTCGCCTATTTGCCGGGAGAGCCCCAGCCGGTGGCGTTTAGCGTCCACGGGGCTATTGCTGACCACTATAAGATCAACCCGGCCAGCCTGACCGAACCGCATGCTTCAACCCTGGATTACGCGATCGCGGCCACGGCTGGCTGAATGATGGGAACCTTTGGGGGTGCGCTGGAAGCGCGCCAAATCGATGCCAGCAACGGACGATTGATAGCGGAGGTGACCGGAGAGGTGGAAAAGGAGGAGGGTGTGCTGGTCATCCGCAGGATTCACGTCGCCATGCGGTTGGTGGCGCCCGAGGAGGCCAGAGAAACCGTCGAGCGTGTCCACGGCCTCTATGCGATGCGCTGCCCGATGTACCGGACCTTGTATAAAGCCATCCAGCTCACCTCTTCCTACACCCTGGTGACGCCACCGGCGGCGTCCTGACGTCGGCCAACGGAGCACTATCTGGTTGCAGCGGGCCCAGGTGGGCCCCATGGTGGCATTGTGGGATGAGTGGTGTGTCTCAGCCTCACCACCGGGTTCTTGAGCTCTCTTAAAAAAGGGCATTTGATCGAAGACGGATGGCATGAATCAATGACATATCACAATGAGATTGAAACTGAATTCTGGAGGTTACCCGGGAGGGTGCGGCCGTAATGCGTTGCGGAAGGATTTCGAGGTGAATTCAAAGGTCAGGTTGAAGAGAACTTGGACATCTCCACCAGAGAACGGCAAGGATCCTTTCGGTCACCTGCTCGGGCGAACCGTTTCCATCGACGCGTCGGAGCAGACCCCTCCGCTGATAGAAAGGAATCATCGCTGCCGTTACGGAATGGTATTTGGCGAGTCGAGCACGATGTCTTTACTGGGCCGGCTTTTTCCCCATCCGGAATAAGCCACAAACGATTTCGTGAGCCCCAACAACAGCTCTTCATAGATTTCCGCTTCAGGAAACATCTGTTCCAAGTCTTGCCGCGTCAGCAAGCGAATCGCCTGGACGGACAGTTTAGCGCTTTCGTAATCTGGAACTCTCGCGAACCATCCGAGATTAAACTTTTGTAACAGCTTGGCCCGGCAGGGAACCGGCAAAAACTGAAAGAACGGAAACATGAAATGGGGTTCAATAGGAAAACCCCGGTTCGGAGTTTGCACAAAGTAGCGCTTCCCCACACGCCGGATTTCATCGGCCATCCTTCGCTGGTCCTCACGGGTGCCCACATGTTCGATGACCGAGTTTGAAAAGACCACGTCGAATTCACGATCCGCGAACTGAGGCATGTCTCGGGCATCCCCCACCACGCTCTGCATATGGCGGCCCGAGACTTCGACGGGGCAGGTGTTGAGCAAGGTGACTTGAGCCTGCTCGCTGGCGATGAATTTCATCATGTCCCAGAACTGCCGCGTTCCCCCGACATCCAGGATTCGAATGGGGGCCCCCAACCGATCAATCAAGGTCAGGAAAAAAGCAAATCGCTTCCTCCTCCAGGCCGTGGCCACCGATCGCTCGGCACTGTTGTCCATCGCATTTTTGATCGGGTTCTTCATCGGGTTTGAACGGGACGGAATGGGATACGAATGAACCCTGAAAGCCTGATCTCAAGGCTTTCCCGGTTGATGAAGTCGAGTGGTCGCTGTTCCCATCAAACTCATGTGAAGCAAGTCATGGGTCGCCGAGGGCGGCGATTGGGCCTGTTGGATTGACTCGCGACGTCTTGACCGGGTCAAATGGCTCGCGTCCGGATGTCGATCTCGGACTTGAGTGTGCGGTGAACCGGGCACTTGTTTGCAATCTCGAGCAGCTTAGACTGCTGTTCCGTCGTCAAGACTCCAGTGAACTGAATGTCGCGTTCGATCCGATCGAGCATTCCTTCCCGGGTTTCACACTCGGCGCAGTCGGAGGCATGGATCTTGTAGTGTCGAAGCGAGACCGTCACGCGCTCGAGGGGCCAGCCTTTTCGCCGCGCATACAGGGCGACCGTCATCGAGGTGCACGAGCCGAGAGCAGCCAGCAGAAGTTCGTAAGGGGAAGGACCCGTGTCCGTGCCACCGGCTTCCGCCGGCTCATCGGAGTTCAACCGGTGCGAGCCCGCGTGTATCTCCTGGGCGAATCCCGCAGCGCTGCCAATGACGATTACAGCGGGTTCACGGACACTCTCTGGCGGGCCACTTGATGCGGTCGGGTGCGCATTGCTCATGGATTCCCCCTCGCGATCTTCTTGTCCTCTCCGTTCGGGCGCTTGCGAACATTGCGTCCGTCTGAGGCGACCCGGTCAAGCCCTCGCAGAACTTCGCCCTATCCCGTCGCTCTCCATGGAATTAAACAACTGCAATCGACTCCGAACGACTTCCTTCACGGCGTCCAGGGCCGCCGGAAGAATCTTGTAAGGAACAACTTCTTGCGGCTGTTTGGCAAGGGCAGCTTCCATCCCTTGCCGCCAGGCCACACGTAATTCCGTATTGATATGAACAATGGTCATCCCCGCCTGGATCGCTTTCTTCAGGTCTTCGTCATGGGTACCTGAAGCGCCATGGAGGGTCATGAAGATTCCGGTTGCCTTCTTGATTTCACCGATCCTCTCGATATCCAGGCGTTTTTTTACATCACCGCGAACCATGCTCGCAAGGAGTCCATGCATATTTCCAACAGCCGGAGCCAACACATCGACCCCGGTTGCGACAATGAACTCCTTCGCCTCTCGAGGCGTGCTGAGGGCCCTTGGCGTCTCGGGCGCCTTCTCGTGAATCTCTGAGCCACTTCCAATGTCCCCAATTTCCCCCTCGACGATGATGGAAGGGTTGATCGCCTTGAGCCGCTCCACAGCTTTCCTCGTCTGGGACACATTCTCATCAAACGGAAGGGATGAAGCATCAAAAACAACCGCATCAAAGCCTGCCTTTGCAGCCTCCTCCGCTTTGGCCAGCGAATGGGTGTGATCCGCGTTCAAAAAGACGGGGAAATCATATTCATCGCGAAGGCTCTTCACAAGCGCCACGGACTGGCGAACTCCCATAAACTCCCGCTCCCCCTCGGAAACACCCACCAAGACGGGCACATTCAATTCGCGAGCAGAATCGAAGACCGCCTTAAGGAGCACGAGATCGGAAATATTAAAATGGCCGACCGCCACACGACGCCGTTCGGCGTCCTTCAAGACCTCACCGAGCGTTTTCATATCCCTCCTCCAAGCGGCGAGAAACCCGCTTGTGCCATGGTCGCGGTTTGACTCGGGTTTACGGTTGTGAAGGAGACAGCAGAAACCGGGTCTCCAGGTTTTTCACTTTCATCACGCGTCGAAGGTGGCGTTCTTCTCCGGTAAACGTCGCTCCCAGGAAACTGCGAACCAGGTCATGGGCAAGTTCAGCGGCGATGACCCGCGACCCTAACACCAGAACGTTCATGTCGTCGTGCTCGACGCCCTGGTGGGCGGAGTAGGTGTCGTGACAGAGACCGGCACGGATGCCCGGGATCTTATTCACTGCAACGGAAGCTCCCACGCCGCTCCCGCAGATGAGTATCCCCCGATCCCCCCGGTGGTTTCGCAACGCCATGCCCAAGGCTTCGGCAAAATCGGGGTAATCATCGGGTTCAGCGCTGCCGTATGCGCCCACGTCCACCACCTCGTGTCCGAGTTCGCGAACGAAAGCCGCTACGTTCTGCTTCAGGTCGTATCCCGCATGGTCGGCACCGATAATGAGTTGCATAGGCCTCTCCCGTCCACAGATTACACAGATTAAACAGATAAGTATCCTTGAGACACGAGATCAGAAGGTTGTTCGGCCAGCATTGATGTCCGGTTTCCCTTTCTCTGCAATCTGTGGGTCGTCTATCTGAAGTTCTTCTTCCCGGCTGTCAGCGGCCCTCGCGATCACGGGGGCCTGTTGTTCAGACCCTGACAAGAATTGCACGGCTCATTGACGAACCGTTCCGTAACATCGGTGTCCTCACCGGCAGTCTTCGGCTCAAAAGAGACAAAGCTACCTGCTACGGGAGTATGCTAGACCCGCATTTTACAACTCTCATCAGAATGAATCAAAACATCTCATCATGCGCTTCGATGACGCCTCCTTGGGATGGAGTATGGCCTTTACATGCGACAGGGGAAGGGAAGGCCTTTGGACCGCCCAAGAGCCCAAGTATTGTCCTTGGCCCCCGGGTCATAGTGTCACTATACTTACTTTGGTTATTCGAAAACCCGTGATTTTAAAGGGGACGATGGGTCATGACACAAGTTGGACTTAAGAAACGCGTCTTTTCAGGAATCCAGCCGACCGGAAAGATTCACCTGGGGAACTATCTGGGGGCTGTGAAACCCTGGGTGGAGGATCAGTCAAAATACGACAGCATTTTTTGCATCGTGGATCTCCACGCCTTGACGATTCCGGAGAGTGTAAGGGCGAGCGGACTTAAGAGGGAGATTTTGGAGGCGGCCGCCCTGCTTATTGCCTGCGGGATCGATCCGAAGCAGTCGGTCATTTTCATACAGTCCCACATCCCTGCGCATGCCGAGCTCACGTGGCTTCTGAACTGTGTCACACCGGTCGGCTGGCTTGAACGAATGACTCAATACAAATCGAAGGTAGACCGACTGGCAACGGTTAGTACCGGTCTCCTCGATTATCCTGTCCTTCAGGCCGCCGACATCCTCCTCTATAAGGCAGACGGGGTGCCCGTGGGAGAAGACCAGAAACAGCATGTTGAGTTGGCCCGTGATATCGCGCAGCGATTTCACGGCCTTTTTGGGGAGGTTTTTGTTCTACCGGAACCCATAATTCGGAGCGCAGGGGCACGCATCATGGGATTGGATGATCCCACCGTCAAGATGAGCAAAAGCCTGGGAGAGCAGAGGAAGGGACACTCCATCGGACTGACGGAAGCCCCGGAGGCCATTCGAGACTCAATCATGCGAGCGGTCACGGACTCGGGGAATGAAGTCCGCTTCGATCATGCCTCGCCGGGGGTGAGAAATCTCATGGAGATCTTCCACGTCTTATCGGGGAGGAATGGCGCAGAAATCGAATCGCACCTCCACGGAAAGGGATACAACTATCTGAAGCGTGAAGTGGCTGACCTGGTCATAGCAACCCTTCAGCCGATTCAGGATCAGTACTTCCAACTCCTGTCGGATCCGGGATATCTCGACCAGGTCCTCCACGAGGGTGCAGACCGTGTGCGTCCGAGAGCCGAAGAGACACTCAATCGTGTCAAGGCATTGATGGGTTTGGACCCGCAGCCACCCCTGAATCGACCAGAGTGAGAAGGATCTCAAGAACCACGGCTCCCCGTTGGATCAACCTCGAAATCAGAAGTCCGTCTATGGGCGCGCAGAGCTGGTTCGCTGGGGCTTAGCCTCATTCACGGTCAACGCGCGGCCCTCCAGGGCCTGACCATTCAATCCGGTGATGGCCCGCTGGAGGTCTTCACCTTCAACAAGCTCGACAAAGCCGAATCCCCGCGATGTACCCGTCATCTTGTCGCAAATCACCACGGCTGACGACACGCGAAACCCCGCGGTGGTTACAAAATCGTTCAGGGCACTGTCGGTCGTGTTGTGGGGTAGATTACCCACGAAAAGTTTAGAAACCATTGAATCCTCCGATTGAAGGCGGCCCCTTCTTGAGAGTCCGCCAGGTTGTATGTGCATGTAAAGCGGGCCCGCGCAAAATGCGATGGCCGCTCGCTAAGCCGGCGCACTAAAAATGAAACTTCGGTTTGTTCAGTGCCCTGGCCTTCTCTTGCGCGGCCTGGTCTTCTACCGCTTGTTTCTTTTGACGCTCGAGTTCTCGTTGGGGAGCCTCTCGCTCATCCAGCCGGATGGCTTCGGCGACGGCGATCCGTGCCCGGGCATCCAGCTTCTTTGAAAATGCAATTACTCCAAAAGTCGGTTTGTAGGAGGAATGAAAGAGGTTGAAGGAATACTGCAGGTCTTCCCAGCGCGCGATGACCACCTCACTATCGTTATAAACTTCGCTCGTAGAGACGGTGATTCCAGCCGCAGGCTTCGTTGCCGTTCCGTACTTCGAGGAAATGGCATCGACCATGTCGTCAACGGTCATCCCTTCGGTCTTATAGGAATCATAATCGACCACCATTCGAAAGAGTTCGCCATTGTAGAAGCTGAAGAGAACCCCCTTCACCGAGTCGGCTTGGGGCGAAGTGCGAGGGAAACCTCGTGGCTGCCACTCCAGTTCTTGAATGATCGCCGGACGGCGGTGAATCACCCGCGCGGCCGACGCCTCCATGCCTGCCAGTTTCGCAATCTCGGGCACGGTCATTCCAAATTGAAATTCCCGGTATCTGGAGAAATCTCGCGCACCCATCGAAGACGGCGAAGGAGCAGCCCAAGAAAGTGGTGCCCCGACAAGGCTCCGGGATTGCCACGGGAGCTCTTGAATGGCCGCCAGACGCGATTCGGTTCCCTTCGCGTCGAGCAGTTTGACTTCCTGCGCACCCAGCATAGACGCCGAAAGCAACGCCATGGAAATTGAAATTGCCATCGTGCGAACGCTAATCATTGGGTTCCTCTTTTCTTTGGCAAACTTCATGTTTCAAAAATTCGTGCTCGCTTCTCTTTTACTTGAATGCTTGCGAGGGTACTGCTTACTTAAATATTCCTGGATATGCTGATCCCTGATCAGCAAAGGGGTCTCGGCGCGCGAATCCACCGTCTCTCGTTCCAGTTCCTGTACCATCCGTGCATAACAGAGTCCCGGACCATCCTGAGCTCTTAAACCAGAGCGCCCGAACGCCGCTATGGGAACAATCACGCTGAATTCGCGGTTTTTCCCCGCCGCATCGATGACGTCAAAGGTGTATCTCCGAGTATCGTCTGAAAGTACGAAATCCACGTATTGGATGTACATCACGCCCACTTTTCAAGGTGCCCCTGAGCAAGCATTATGGAAGCTCCGCCCAAGCACTGGGCACTTAACGATTTAAGCAATCCAATCAACCCGGAAAGAACCAGCGTTCTGGGGCCAGTCCATCAGCTCGACCGCCATTCATACAACTCTCTTTTTAGTCGGACCCGGAGCTCGCCTTCTTGGTGCTTATGTTCTCCAGGCCTTTCCGCAATCGTCTAGCCCGCATCCGCTGGACAATCTTGTGCTTTCGTTCACGGCCAAATCTGGCTTTATCTCCATTTCGCTCTGACATGGTCCCTCCTCTCGACGCCTCTCACGTAATATTCAGGATTTCCGTGCACCTGGTCCTAAAATGATTCTCTTCCCGGCTTCAGGTTCGCAATGGACGGCATCGAGATTACGGGCTGCCTTTTCAATGCGGCCATAGAGGTCAGAAACGCTGCCAGGGAGATCAAAACCAGCCCGAGAAACATCGTGTGGGAAAGCGCAACAGGCGCAACGGGGTTGAAAAGGACGGCTATCGCGACAAATCCTGCGCCCCATAGGTACTTTCCGGCGCGAATGGCTTGGGCAATGACCAGCAGGGCACCCACGGAAACCACGAATTCAACCGCTATCTGTAAGGCCGCGGAGGAGCGCCATATCAACGCCAATATCAACGCCGCAAAGGAAATCCATTTCATAATATTCGTAAGCATTTAAAATCCTCGTTTCTTCTTGATGTTCGCAGATCCGTCTTCGCCAGAGTGGGAATAGGGCGGACTTGGCCGCCCCCCCACTGAAAAAAAACACTGTTACCCATCAGACGGCTACGGCGCGAGCAGCAACCTTGTGGAAGGTCGAGTTGCATACCTCGAAGGTTCGAACCTGAGGGGTCCCCTCAACCACTTTTGCCAGGCCTTTCAACACTTCCGGATACGTTCCTCGGTTGTAAGCATCAACATCCGCTTTGTTCTCCCACAAGCTGATTCCAATCGCTTCCAATTTCTCCGGATCGACAAACGTGATTTCGTCCTGGAAGCCTCTCTGCTTTCGCAGGAGGGGAATGATGTTTTTCTCAATGGTCTCGGTAAACTCCGCGACGCCATTGGGCTTTAGTCGGAAAGAAACATTTCGTGCAAACATGGGCACCTCCCGGGTTGTCCTCTAAGAGGTCGAATTCAGATAACCTGACTTAGTTCAGATCATTTGGAGAGTGGAGGTAGTTGCTCACTATCGTTAACCACACTAGGTTAATTTGCTTTGTTTGTCAAGTTGAATCTGTTATGTTCTCAGAAGGCTGGGAAGACTTAATCAAATGAAGTTAATCAGAGGGGAGATATGTTGTGAATCTTGCTTTGGTTATCAGGAAACGGCTGGAGCAATTGGGCCTCGAGCAGAGAGGTTTGGCGACTGCCGCACAGGTCACGGAGTCCTACATCTCACAATTACTGACGGGGAAAAAAACACCCCCCACCCCGAGCCGGACCGATATCTATGACAAAATGGAAAAGTTTCTGAAGCTTCCGGAAGGCAAGCTCTCAAACCTGGCTGAATTACAGCGGCAGGAGGAATTGAAGAGAAGGCTGGCCGATCCTCCCGCGCCCCTGTTCAGGGAGGTCCGAGAACTGGTTTTACGCAAATGCAGGCCCGCTAGAAAGAAACAAATGAGCGCAATTTTTGAGAAGCAGCCCTTCGGCGAATTGGAACGTCTGGTCACCCAGAAACTCCTGGATGTTGTGAAGAGAGTGGCCCGGGAAGAATTGGAAAGTGAGAACTGGCTCCGCCTGATGGCGCGGCTCAGCCACCGCACCTATGAGGAGATGCGGGTCATCGTTCTTGAGTTCCTCGATGCGGATATCTTTAACGTGTCCTTTGAAAACTGCGTCTCGTTCCTGGATCCACTGATCGAGTCCTGGGACGTCGACCTCGCCACGTTCGGTATGGAGATCATCTTAAACCGCAGAGTGGCCCCGGGGCATCCCAAAAAATTTGAGTTTGTCGAAAAGAAACCCGAGCCGCTCGTGAGCCGAGAGCCGGGATTCAGAGAGTTCCTCCAACAGGCTTCTCTGAGCGGCAATGCCACCCCGGAGGAAATCGAATTCCTCAGGAAGCTGCAATTCAAGGGAAAGCGGCCCACCCCGCTCTATTATTACCGCGAGCTCCAGAACCTCAGAGACCCCCTCCATTTCCGCCCCCTGTGAGCAGAAGGGGAAGCGGGTTTCGCTCACATCCATTCGTGGTCCCACGGGGCGGGACGAGGAAATCTGCGGAGAGCCGCTTTACTATTCAAGCCCAGACCGCCCGGCTCTTTATCACATCAAGCGTATTAAACGCGGTGAATGTGCCGGCCTTCGGTAGTCCAGGCATAGCGTGCCACGCCGCACACCCGCATCCAACACTTAAGACGGAGCGAGTTACGCCGACCGGAGCTTGGAAAGGGCTGTAACCAGCGGCAAGGAAAATAGAGAGAACTCGGGGCTCTAATTGCTGACCCAGAGAGGTCCCGTTTCAAATGGATCTGGTGAAATCAAATCACCCTCTGCCTGCAGGTCCAACCTCATAGGTGAATAAAGGAACAGGAAGTTCGGTATCCGGCTTGCTCCGCCTTGGGTTTGGATACCGTACAGCTCGCCAACAAAGCCAACACAGAGGCAAGGCCCCGCCCAGGATGAAAAGTCCATCGCCCGGCAGACGTGCCCATTCCAGGACATGCACCCACTTTGTCATCACGAAATTCAGGCTTCGCGCATGCCAGTAACCCCGGCTGACAGCGTCATTGAGTTGAACGATCCCGATGGGGAAAAGATTGCAGAAAGCCATCCAGGTCAAACCCAGGTTGAGAGACCAGAAGGAGATCTTGGCGGCGCGATCACTCCATTTGTCCGGCTGCATCAGGTAACGCAGGCAGAACAGCAATAATCCGATCGCGAGCATACCGTAGACCCCCATCATCGCCGTGTGAGCATGATTAGCAGTCAGGTTCGTTCCAATCTCGTAATAACTCACGACAGGCAGATTGACCAAAAATCCGAAGATGCCTGCGCCGACAAAGTTCCACACGCCCACCGCGACGAGAAACCAAACCGCCCAGCGGTGGATATGATCTTTCCCCGCCATTGACTGCTCCCCGGATCTCATGAACCCCCAGGCTTCCAGCGTGAGCAACACCAAGGGGACAACTTCCAGCGCTGAAAATGCAGCGCCGAGGGCCATGTGGACCGCAGGGGTCCCGCTGAAGTAAAGGTGGTGCATGGTGCCAACCACACCGCCCAGGGAGTAAAGAATCACGTCGAGATAAATAATACGGATGGCGGTCTTTTCCCGAACAGTGCCCATCAGAACGAACATGTACGCGACCATGACCGTGGTGAACAACTCCAGAAAATCCTCCACCCAGAGATGGACTACCCAGAATCGCCAGAAATCGGTGATCACAAAACCCCGAGCCGGACTGGTGAGAAGTCCCACAGCATAGAACGCGGGGATTGTCAGCGCGGCGTAAAACAGGAGCCAGGGCATCGTCCCGTGGTGTTGCTCTCGAAGCTTATCTTTCAATCCCCGGTACAAGATGAATACCCACAAGAATAGCCCGATCACGAGCAGGATCTGCCAAACTCGACCGAGGTCAAGATACTCCCATCCCTGATCGCCGAACCAAAACCACCCATTGTTCAGCCAGCCTTTAATGCTTGCATACTCACCCGCCAGACTGCCAAACACCACCACGACGACCGCAAGGAGGAGGGCAATCGTCAGCGGCGCCTGACCGCTCCGCTCACGTCCGGCGATCAGTGGAACCAGAAAGATTCCCGTGGCCAGATAGGACGCTGAAACCCAGAAGATAGAAAGTTGGACATGCCACGTTCGGGCAATGTTGTAAGGAAGAATTTGGGAGATGTCGAATCCGAAGAAATTTCCGGGCTCGGCCCGAAAATGGGCAACGAGACCTCCACACAGGGTTTGGAGGAAGAAAAGAACCGAGGTCACAACGAGAAACCACACCACCGCTCGTTGCGCAGGGGCCAGAGCAACCTCGCCCACGGGGCGCAGACGCACTTGTCGCGGCGCCTCACTCCATCCCAGCCAGTCGTATCTCCCGAAAAAGAATAGGACCAATCCTGTTCCACCAAACAGACCGATGATGGAGATAACGCTCCAGGTAACGGCCTCCGGCGTGACGGTATTTCCGGCGAGCGGTTCCGGAGGCCAGTTGTTGGTGTAGGAACTGCTATCTCCGGGACGATTTGTGGTACCGGTCCAGGCGGTCCACGCGAAAAATGCGGTGAGGTCACGGATCTGTTTCCGATCGGCGATCCATCGCGCTTGCGCGCCCCCCTGGCTGGTTTTGTTGTAGAACACGGATTGGTAGTAGTCTTCCATCATCCGGTGGGCGGAGGCCCGTGCGGCGCTCCAAATGAGGGTGTCCGTCTCGGGATCATAGGCATTTTCGTGGAGCTCAGTGACCACCCGGACATTTGCTGGGACGCGGCCTGCAAGGTCCGATTCATAGCGTTGGAGTAGAACTTCCGCTGTTTTATGGAGATACTCGGCTGTAAAGTCAGGGCCGAGATAGGCCCCGTGTCCATAGACTGAGCCGAATTCCATGAGTCCAAAGCGCTGAAAGACGTTCATCCCGCGCATAATATCTTCCCGGGTGAACAACACTTCCCCACGTGCACTAACCACCCGGCCAGGAATCGGCGGTTGTCGTTGGTAGACCAGGTAGGCGAGGACTCCCAGAATGGAAAAGCCCACAATATAGGTGAGGATCGCTCCTTGAAGCCATCGCGAGGAGATTGGCATGGATTGTCGTTTCATGCTGTGTGTTCGTCATTCTCTCACTCATGAAGATCGAGATCAATGGATGGTTTGTCTCGGAAATGATGGAAAGGATAAACGCATCTCCCGGGGCGGGGAAGGACCGCCACGGAGAGGGCTCCGCAGGGGTGCGATCCTGATTTGAGGTCTTAATCCTCCGATAGGAACGTACGGTCACGAAAGGTAAAAAGGCCCGCACGTTTGCCCCGCACAACCCCCGGAGACCTTAGGTCGCGTGATATAATTCATGGATGTACTGCTTGAAAACCTCCGGCGCAAGCGGATGTCAGCTGAAGAGCCTTCTCTTTCCTCGAAGCGTGCGCATCCTCTTGTTAGGGCTCTGTCTGACGGGGATGGGGGCATGTTCCCGGAGCGAAGCACATCTGTTTGGCAAGGCGGAAGGGGCACAGCGCGTGGGGAGCTACGACCAGGCGGTCATGCTCTACCAATCCTACCTCCAAAAGTATCCCAATGGTGAGTTCGCTGAAAAGGGCCGGTACAACCTGGGCAATATCTATTACCTCAACCTCCGGGATACCGCCCGGGCCCAGGCCGCTTACGAAGGTTTTCTGGAGATATATCCCAACAGCCAGTATGCCTTTATGGTGGGCGATCGCCTGGCGGAATTGTACGAGCGGGATCTTCTGGATTATCGGAAAGCCATTGACATTCTCGAACAGATTTCCTTGCACACGCCAAGCCGTGACGATTGGCGGAGGGTGCGATACAAAATTGCCACCGATTACTTTCATCTCGACCAGTTTGACCAGGCGATCATCGAGTTCAAAAAGCTGATTCAGGACCAACCCGGGGAGCATCGGTCCGACGAAGCCCGGATCAAGTTGGCCGCCATCTACGAGATTCGCAGGCAGTGGCACGAGGCGATTGCACAGCTTCAAGACATCATCGACCATTCGCGGTGCGAGGATTGCCGCCGTCACGCACAGCTCGAGATCGTGGATTGTTATGCCTCGCAGGAACACCTCGATCAGGCCATTGCTGCTTTAAAGAGAATTTCACCGCGCCCCGAGGACCGCGATTATGTGTCCCAGCAACTCAAGGAGCTTGAAAAGCTAAAAAACGACCGGCGGTCTCCACACGAGGTGAATTGGATCAAAAAGGCGCCGCTCAAGCGAAGGGCTTCAGCCGCCTCGCGTCGCCCCCCGGTTGATTCCGTCCCCAACAAGTGAACTGAATCCATGCCTCGCTCCGTGTACATATTTCCCCCGGCAGTGGAAAGCTGTGTCGGAACGCTCCTCGAGGGTGTTTCAGCCGTCGCCCTGGCGCGCGCGGTGGCCGCGTTATCGGCCTTCTTCACTTCTCACCGTGCCGCCCGGCCGAAGGATTATTGGGCTACGGCGGAGAACCGGGGTGCTTACCTCGCCTATTTTCTGCCTGCCAATTACAGCAAGCTTCAGGCGGTTTTCGATGAGATGAAACCGCTTCTGGTGGATCAATTGTTGGCGCCTTCGCGCCGCGGGCTTGGGGATCGGGGGGCCTTTCGCGTCCTCGACCTCGGCGCCGGCCCCGGCACCATGACGCTGGCCGCGTTGGAATATCTATCCGGTGTTTCACCGCAAGCGGAGGTTCAGTTTTGTGCGGTCGATTCAAGCCGAGAAATGCTTAAAACGTGTGAAACGCTTTTTCATTGCGTCCGGGGGCGGCTCGGCATCGAAGAGAGGCGGGCGCGGCTAAGGACACGCGTGGCGACCCTCCAGGAATTTCTGTATCGGCCTCCCCCCGGTCCCGAGCTCAGCGGTCCTTTTGATATCATTGTTCTGGCCAATGTTTGGAACGAGCTGGTGGAAGCGGGGCCAATGGCTCTCCCCACACAGAGCGCTCTGATCGAGGGACTGCTCGCCCGCCTGGAGGACCACGGGGCGTTGATCCTGATCGAGCCGGCGCTCCGCGAGACCTCCCGAACGCTTCACCTGCTGCACAATGCCGTGCTCGAAAGAATCCCGGCGGCCAATGTCTTTGCTCCCTGTGTGCATCAATGGGCCTGTCCGTGTGTGACTTCCGGAAACAAGAAAGACTGGTGCCATACCGAATTTGAGTGGCGGCCGACCAATCAGATGACACAGATTGATCAGCGCATTGGAAACCGCAAAGACGCGCTGAAATTTTCCTACCTCGTCCTTCGAAAAGATGGTAAAAATGTTCTGGATCTTAAACGTTTATCCGGAACACCCGCGGAGGAGTCCGCCTGCTGGCGCGTGGTGAGCGAACTGATTGTGGAGAAGGGGAAACAGCGCGCCTTCCTGTGTGGTGAGGCGGGGAGAGTCCAGTTCACGCGCCTCGATCGGCATGAAAGCCCTCCCAATCAAGCGTTCGGCGATTTGATCCGGGGCGATCTCGTCAAGATCACCGGCGCCAAACCGCACGGCGAGGAGGGGCGTATCGCTGAAGCGACTGAGGTGGAAAGAGTTTGAGAAGCGGGATCGTTCCAGGGATTGATCTCGAGAAACCGGAGCGCAGGGGCTTGCGGCATTATTGAAACATGCCCATCACAGCCATTAAAATCGACGGAGGCATACTTGAAAAAATTAATCACACTCTTCCTTCTGAGCCTGCTGATGTTGGGAGGCGCATGCAAGAATGCCACACAGGGATCGGGGGAGGAGCAGGCCATCCGGCAGTCGCTGGAGAAGTATCTCACCACCAAGAAGAACATCAACCTGCAGGCCTTGAAGGTGGAATACAAGAACTTCCAGATCACCCAGAATCAGGCCACCGTGGACGTCCTGTTCAAGAGTGGCACCTCCAATGACATGACCATTGGATTCAAATATTCACTCAAAAAGACGGCCAATGGTTGGGAAGTGGAAAAAGGCGACCCCACCAGCGGTTCGATGTTTGGCGGCCATGCTACAAGCGCGCCCGCCACGGGCGAGACGGCATTGCCCCCCGGCCATCCAAGCGTGGCGCCGCCCGCGGGCCATGGCACCCCGGTTTCCCCGCCCCCAGGTCCCATGGAGCCAGCCCATAGCAAAGAGGCTCCCAAGAAGTAAGCCGTTCCATTGAACTGAACCGCGATCGTGCATCAATCTGGAAATCGTTGTCCTGAACTCAGAAGAGGCAAACCCATCAGGATTCTCTGAAGGATTGCAGAAAAGTTGAATAGAATTTTTTCACCTCCCGCTGAATCAGATCACAACCGTGTGTCTGTGGGTCGCAGCGATTGCTCCACTGGATGGAGTTGGAGGATGGCAAGGCGATCGCACAGGGAGATGACGTCGTGCTCGAAACCCTTCGCCCGATCGGCTGGGAACATCTGAAATATCAAATTTGAGATCAGGGGACAGGATCGCGGCGGGGCTGATAAGAAGTATCGATGAGGGACCCCGGGGCGTTTCCCAGGCCCCACACCCAAGCTAAAGAGCGCACCCCCTAAAAAAGGGAGAGAAGATCTTTCAGTCCTTCCCAGCTCGATTTTGTTCTCTCGGAAGTTTCCGAACCACAGTTCAAAGGGGGGTGCCTTAAACGAGGATCCAAATCAGGGATCTAGGTCTATGGCACCTCTCCAGGCAGCGATTCTCCTTCGGGAGAACGCCATCGCATGAACAAATCCACGGTCCAACTCATCCCCGGACTCGCGCTAGGGCATTACACCGATCGGCTGGCTAAAACCGGCTGCACCGTGTTGGTCTGTGAGCGGGGC
This sequence comes from Terriglobia bacterium, assembly GCA_041494885.1. Taxonomy (GTDB): domain Bacteria; phylum Acidobacteriota; class Terriglobia; order JAIQFV01; family JAIQFV01; genus JAIQFV01. The sequence goes on along the minus strand of JBGQBO010000010.1, from coordinate 78,842 downwards.
GCGGTCCCGGGGGTTGACATCCGCGGGTCAGCATCGGGAACGCGCGAAATCGCCTCCTGCCAGCCCGGTCATCTGGTGGAAAGAATCCATGCCATTGTCCTTGCCGGGGGGAGCGCTTTTGGTTTGGCCGCCGCAGACGGCGTCATGGAGTATCTGGAACAACGCGGCGTGGGCTTTGATGTTGGGGTGACTCATGTCCCCATCGTTGCCTCGGCCGTCGTGTATGACCTGGGCGTGGGCAATCCCTGGGTGCGGCCGGACAGGCAGGCGGGATTCAGCGCCACCGCCTCGGCGCGGCCCGATCGCGTCGAGCAGGGTGCCGTCGGGGCAGGAACGGGTGCCACGGTGGGAAAGTTGTTTGGGATGGAGTGTGCCTCGCCTGGCGGGTTCGGATTCAGCGAGCTTCGCTTTTCGACTCCCGATGCCCAGCGCCGCTCCGGTGCGGCGCGGTCCCCAAGGAGCCGTCAGTCTTCGCCTCCAAATCCAATCATGGTGCAGGCTTTTGCGGTGGTGAATGCCTTCGGGGATGTTGTTAATCCACGCAATGGACAAATCCTCGCAGGGGCGCGCCTATCCCCGCGGTCAAAGAAGTTTGCAGATACGGTCGCGCAGATGAAACGGGGGATCTTGCGGAAGGATTTCAAGAGCGGTGCGGGAGGATATTTGAACCTCCCGGGCTCCGCCCCGGACCGTGAGGCGGGCAGACGCCGCGCCGCTCAGCGCAACCCTCGCGTGAGTGGATCGGCCCGGGCGTCGCGCCGGATGCTCGCCGAGCAGATGCCCGAGGCCGCCCGAAAGATGTTCGAGCTGGAGGGGGCCGACACCGCCTCCCGTCTCAAGCCCCGGAACACGACCCTGGTGGTAATAGCTACTGATGCGGCCTTCGACAAGATTCAGATGCAGAAAATCGCGCAGATGGCGCAGAACGGCCTCGCCCGCGTGCTCCGCCCCGCTCACACCCTGTTCGACGGTGACACTGTGTTTGCATTATCAATCTTCGATGAACGCCACCGCCGGACGGCTGATGTCAACGTCGCCGGTGAAGTCGCCGCTGAAGCCGCCGCCGAGGCGATTCTGGCGGCCATAAGATGGGTGTAATCCGGGTCCGGCGGGCGGCTCCGCCCCCTTCTAAGAATGCAGAAGCAACCCCTCGCTTGAAGATTCCTGCCTCTTCAAATCGGCCGCCCCCAGGGTTTACCCCTGGAGGCGGTCCTGAAGGATTTGAGGTTAACTCTTATCCTTTGTCACGGTAACCGTGACAGCCTGGGTGGCAACGACTCCATGACTATCAGTAGCGGTAATCGTAATGGTGTAGACCCGCCCATTGCCTGTCCCTGCCCGTTCAGCCCGCAGGAGCAGGTGATGGGCGTCCACGACGATCCAGTCGGGGTCCGTATTGCCATCGCCAGGCCCGTTGATGGGTTCATTGCTGCTCACACTCAGCGTCGTGTTCACCGGACGAAGAGTGGAGCACAGGTTCTGCAGATTGTAGCTGACCGTGATGGGAACCATCTTGTGATTGGGGGGCCAGAGCATGGATCGGTCGACCGAAGCGTTGGCCACCAACAAGGGGAACTGGAAGAACCCAACGGGAATATCATGATCTGAGAACCGTTCCGGCCGCGAGGGATCGCTGCGGTAAGACTCCGGAAAGTCGGCGTTGTTGCGGCCATAAAAGAGGCCATTCAAGTTGGGGATGAGATTCCCGGTCATCAGGATGTGGTCAAGCTCCTGCGCATTCCCATTGAAGACATAGGAATACCGCTGATCCGGAGTGACCGTATCGACCAGGTCCGTCAGGGTCGGATTCACGAGGGCTGATGTTGCCTGTATCACCTCGTTAGAAGGTACCGGTGTTCCCTCGACGGTCCCGATGACATCCACATAACCATCGCTGAACTGGGTCGAGTTATAGTCACCGACGGAGATCACGCGTTCCCCTGCCGCCTGGTGCTCTTGAATCAACTGAGCGAGGAATTCCGCCTGGACGGCCCGTTTGGCACGGATGCGGACTCCATCCACGGGATCGTCGATGCCCGAAAGCGAGCGAAGATGATTCACAATCACGGTCACAGGAAATGCCGGACCGGCGGGTGGTTGAATAGTCGCCCGCAGCACCAGCGGGGGACGGTCATTAAGCATCTCCTGTTGGTTGTTGATGGGATTCGTGTAATTCGTGTCCTTTCCCACCTGCGTCACATCAATCACAGTGACCCGGCTTGCCTTGACGAGGAATCCGACGTCAATCCCACCGACATCATTGCCTTCCTCCAAGAATGCCTGGTACTGGGGATTGGATTGCCCCGCGGCCACGGCGTCGGTGTTGATTTTATTGGCGAGGTTCTGGAGTGTCGATAGATTCTCCATTTCCTCAACACCGACAATGTCAGGCAGCTTCATGACATTGCGGATGGCCAGTGAGACCTTGTTGAGCCGATTATTGAATGCAGTGGTCGTGAGAACGGCATCGCTGGTCGTCGGATCGTTGACCGTGTCGTAAAAGCGCTGCATATTGGAAGAGGCCACGGTGAATTCTGCAGGACACGCATCCGGCACCGGAATGGCGGTGATATTTCCGGCAACACTCCCCTGCGTCAGGCTTGCGGGATCGGGCAAGATGGTGTAGCTGCGGGAACCGTAGTCGAGAACCCCGGTGACATTATTGAGGAAGGCTCCGCTGGTTGCTTCAAGCCGCGCGGCTCCGAGCAGTCCATCACTGTCGACGCGAAGCTTTTCGGGATTACCATCGAACCGTGGAACACAACAGGGAGCGTCTGCCGGAAGAAGGTTGGGGACCTCAATTCCAGGCTCCGTGAAGGGACGGGCCACGCCGTCAATAACAGCGAAGAAAATCCCATTCGAGGTCGAGGTCGCGCTGGTTTCATTGATGCTACCCCCGGTCGGGGCAACGACGATCAACGAGTTCACATGAACGCGCATGCCCTCAAATCGTTCCAGTTGCTCAAGGCCGCCCGATGGAGTGGTGTCCGCGCTGGTCAGCGTGACTGGGTTGGGCAGGGCATTCCCCGACGAGAGAATGGTGAAGACCGGGGACCCTGCAATCTCTGTTAAGGGGGGGCTGACCGGATCGGAGGAAGGGATGAATTCCTGGATCGTTCCCGTCACCCTTGCCAAATCGCCGATTGAGACCGCTGCCGAAGGATTGCTGGAGGTAAAGACGAAGATTCCTTCGGAGGTGTTGGGGTCGCCATCCACTTCGGCGTCCGGCGCCTGAATGAAAAATCCGTTGCTCTTGACTCCGGTGACGATGCCGCGGGTCGCAACCAGTTCACCCACATGGGGCGACGTGGAGCCGCTTCCCTGGAGATCATGGATGGCTGTTAGCGGAGGTTCAATGGCCACGGTGATGGACGAAGTTCCGACTCTCAACTGCGCATCCGAAATCGTTACAGGGAGCACCTTGGACCCGGGCGTGATGCTATTCGCCACCGTTGCCTGGAAGGAGAAAATAAGATCTCCTGCGACAACATCTCCGTTGGTTCCATCGTCGAACAAGGCCTGTGCGACCGCACCGCCGAGGGACGACAGATTAACCGTCACGGAAATCCCGGTGCTGGGAGGATTGGTGCCGGGAGTGACCGTCACCGTGAGCAGGGTGGAGTTCCCGGCAGTCAGCGATCCGGGTACGGCTGCTCCCGTCCCTCCGGGGTTCGTCGGGCCGCTGCAAAACGTCGCGGGTGAGGCACTGTTGCGCGGGGCAGGAACCCCAACCGAAAAGTCGGCGGCGTTAATATCGGTATCCGTGCACCCGTTCAGCGCGCGGAAGGCCGCGGTCGTGTTGGTCAGGGCAGGCGCCGCGCCACTCCCCTCAAAGTTATTGGCCCCATCGTATCCCACAAAATCCACAATGGCGGCATTGGGAAAACAATTGCCTGCGGTCCCACCGCACGGGAGAGCCGTCTGATTGGAAACCAGAGCGACCTTGGCGCCAGTAGCACTCATGGCAATGGACCCCGTCGCATCGGGGGTGGGCAGGTTCACGGTACCACCTGCGCCGGCAGCCTCTTGAACAAGATAATAGTGACCTGGCTGGATTATTCCCGTGAGGTTTGTCTTCAGCGAGGCAGAGAACGCCCCCGCCGAGGAGGCATATTGCACCGACCATCCGCTCACATCGACGGCGACACCTCCTCGATTGTACAGCTCGATGAAATCATTCTTGAATGTTGCACCCGCGTTGCCGCCGCCACCGTACACCTGACTGATGACGATGCTGCTCGATGCGGCCTGAACAGGCGACGGGCAGACGGTTTGGCCGAAGGTTAAGACGAGAGCTAGGAATGCGAAGGCGGCAGTCATAACAAAACCTGAACTTCGCCTCAATCTATGTGACAAGGGGGGGATTCTCATTTATTTTTCTCTCCTTAATGAATCCACACTGCTCGTTTCCAAGGGGGATTAAGGCCCCGCTCGGTCACCCGCAGATGTGGGATTGCTGCTTCTTGAATTCATGATCGCTCGGGACGAAAATCTTCCCGATGGTGTTTCCTCCATTAATGGAATGGTTCAGCAAGGTTCTAAATCGGTGAACGATGCGGAATGTCTTGAAGGTGATCAATCAGTGTTTTCCTGTGAGGAACAAAACGGGCCGGTAGACTTCCTGATTTCGAAAAATTTCCTCACGCTGTGTCTGTTTTCACAATCCAATGGTGACGGATTTGGAACCCAGAAGCGCCCGGGACAGCGCGCAATCCTGCCGGGACCCACCGGTCTTATCTTTTCGTCTGTCCCTTCGTTCTAATCTGAGTTGAGGAAAATCACATGTGCGGTCGAACCATTTGAGAGCCTCAGCTCAAACGGCGGTGCGACTTCTTGTAAGTCATGATAACTCCCACGATGCAGAAAGTTCAAATACTATTCTCGCCCAGGCCTGTTCAAATCAGGTTTTTAGAGAGAGGAGTGAAACCGCGGCCAAAGATCGGCCGCCCCTCAGGGGACTAGGGCAACCAAAGCGTCTTTGAGTCGTTGGCAGGGCGATTTTGCGCCTAGGCACGTTCGATAGGGTGAGGGGGATGAAACCTTTTGATTTCTTACGCAGGAAATTGTTGTATATTTTGTGCCTCACTGGAAATGCGAGATTGACTTCTTGAGGTCTCTATAACCCATGAAGAAAACAAACCCCTCCTCCATCCGGCTCCTATCATGGAATGTGAACGGCATTCGGGCCCTTGTGAAGAAGGGATTCCTGGACTGGTTCCGTAGTGCGTCGGCGGACTGTGTGTGCTTGCAGGAAACCAAGGCAGCTCGAGAACAACTCGATCCGCAGGTGGTGGGCCTCGAAGGATATCAAAGTTTCTGGTGCTCGGCGGAGCGCAAGGGCTACAGTGGCGTGGCAACGTATTGCAAGCAGCCTCCCCGCTTGGTCAGACCGGGTTTCGGAATTCCACGGTTCGATGGGGAAGGGCGGGTCCTCGTCACGGAATTTGAACAATTCACGCTGTTCAATGTTTATTTTCCGAATGGCAAGCGTGACCAGGAACGGCTGGACTACAAAATGGATTTTTATGAATCCATCCTGAAGCACTGGGAGACGCTGCGGAAGCAGGGCCACCGCCTGGTGATTTGCGGCGATTACAATACCGCGCATCACGAGATCGATATCGCCCGCCCCAAAGAAAATGAAAACGTGTCCGGCTTCTTAAAGATCGAACGCGAGTGGATGGACCGGATGGTGGCCAAAGGATACGTGGATGTGTTTCGCAGGTTGAATCCCGACAAGCGCGACCAGTATAGCTGGTGGGACATGATGACACGGGCTCGCGAACGAAATGTCGGCTGGCGGATTGATTATTTCTTTGTCACGGAAGATCTGATGCCCCACGTGAAGAATGCCTGGATCAACACCGAAGTGATGGGCTCAGATCATTGTCCCGTGGGAGTGGAGTTGAGGTTCTAGCGCTCACGGAGCTCCATGTTTATTATTGGCGTGCTGATAACTGGAGGGACTGAACCAGCGGAAGCCAGAAGTCAGGAGTCCGAAGCCAGAAGAAAACGTGATCAATACTTTCAATCTATCTCCGCTCGAACTCGGGTTACCTTCTGGCATCAGGCCTCCGGCTTCTGCCGTCCGATTTCTGACATCTGACTTTAGACCTCCGACCTCCGCCTTCTCTTCCCTGACACCCGACACCTGATACCCGGCACCTACTCCCCTCTTCACTGAATCGTCACATTTATTGGCACATCGTTTCCCGAAGCGGAGGCCGAAATCTCGACCGGCTGCGTCAGATCCAACGACTTAATAAAACACAGTCCCTGGTTATCAGTGCGGCAGTAATAGACGGTCAGGGCCAGTTCGATCTCCGCTTTTCCCTGGTCTGAGGGCGACTTGAAAGGAATTGCAATGGGGAGTTTCGGCTCTTTAAGAGAGCTCTTTCTCGCAGATTCGGCGAACGACACTCCAACCCCATTGACCGTTTTGATCTGGTAGCTCAAAGGCGCCAGCGGGTTGAGGTGATAGCCTTGGGGAAGCCTTAAGTCCACGAGGAGCCGACCATCGGCACCGGGCTTGACGGAACGCAGGGCGAAGGACTGGCGGATATTGAAAAAGGATCCGGACTCATCGCCCGCCGCGGGTGCCCCGGATGACAATTCATCAAAACCAAAAATCTGCAGGGTCGTCACCTTTTTCGTTTTGAGATCAGCCACGCGGATGGCGTGGTTGTTGGTGTCCGCAATATAGAGCTTCTCGTTTACAATGGCCAATCCACCCGGCTCGTAGAATTGGGGATGACTTTCATCGCCGAGACCGGGCTTGCCCGTCCCCAGCAGAGTCTCCACCGTCTTCTTCTCGGGATCGATCCTCTTGATTTTGTGATTGTAAGTATCCGCCACCAGGACCTTGCCGTTGTGATACAACACCCCGAGGGGATGTTGCAGGCGGGCGTCCGGATAGGAACCATCCTGATCACCGAACTCGAACAGGCCTTCTCCGATCAGGGTGTGGACTTGATTGGGCTGACCGAGATCTGCAAAGCGGACAGAACTCACCTCGCTGTCGGCAAAATACAATCGCTTGCCATCGGTAGTGAGGCCGCTGGGCTGAGCCAATGAAGCCTGGTCTAAGAGCCCATCGGCGATATTTTCCGTGCCATTGCCTGCGAAAGGAGCGACCTCTTTCTTTTCGGGATCAAACACCCACAACTGATGGCTTCCCGCCATGGCGATGTAAACCTTCCCTTTGATCTCGACCAAGTCCCAGGGGGAGTTGAGAGGCGTGCTGCGGGCGGGGCCGCCCTTTGCTCCCCATTCGGCCTGAACCCCAGTTCCGGCCACAGTCTCGACCGTGCGCTTTTTGAGATCCAGTTTTCGGATACAGTGGTTCTCGGTGTCGGCAATCCAAAGTGAGTCGCCCGACTCAGCGAGGGCCATTCCCTGCGGATGATGGAAGGTGGCCCGGGAGAAGTCCCCGTCCACGCGGCCCTCCGTTCCCGCTCCCGCAACGTCCACCACCCGGCCTTCCAGCGTGGTGACCAGGATGCGGTTATGATTGGAATCCGCTATGAATAGGCGGTTTATCTTCTCGCTCGCAATGATCTTTCCCGGGAAGGACAGTACGGAGGGGGTCTGCTTATTTTTTTCAAGGGCCAGCGGAAGTGGCTTCGGATTGATCTTCCCCGCAGCCTTGAATTGGTCCACGAGTTGTCCAATGGCGCGATCCAGCGCGGAATAGTTTCCTTCGCCCGAGACTGTGCCAACCACATATCCGTCGGGATCAATCAGTGCCAGGGTGGGCCAGGCGCGAACCGCGTAATGCCGCCAGATCACAAAATTGGCGTCGTTGATGACGGGATGCGCAATCTCATACCGCAGGATCGCTTCGCGAATGTTGCTGGATTCCTTCTCATTCTGGAATTTAGCCGAGTGGACGCCGATCACGGCCAGATCATTCCCATACTTCGCTTCCAGCTTTTTCAAGTCCGGGACGATGTGCATACAGTTGATGCAACAGTAGGTCCAGAAGTCAAGCAGGACCACCTTGCCACGCAGGTCTTGAATTGTGAGCGGGTGTTCGACGTTCAACCAGGCCACGGCCCCGTCAAAATCCGGGGCATGGACTTGCCGTTGCGTTAGGGTCATGGATCCCCCATTGATGATTTGATCGATGGTGCCAGGATCAGAAAACGAGGCGAGGCTTCGAACCAACGTCAACCCGCGCGCCGACTCCGCAAAACTGCGCAGAGAGGACACGGAGAATGACAAAACCAGGATCAGCAGGGCTCCGGCAACCACCCATACGTGCATCGTGATTTGCTGGGCGCGTTCAAGTGTTTTTCGTGAAACGGCGAGTGATTGATGCATACTTGCTCCAGTTAGATGCAGAAGCTGATCCCCGAGAAACCCTATGATGACAATTCCCGATCCTCAATCCCCGAAAGGAATAATCCCCGGCATGCCTGATTTTATTCCCGAAACATGATGATATTTCCACTGGTTTTTCTTTTACACAACGGCAGGGATCAATGGACTATTCTTTATTGCCATGGAACAAAAGAGTTATGCCGCCCGCCGAGGCGGGCTCCCTGGATGGAGGCTGGCGTCCTTCCTGGGGCTCACGCCCCAGGCTACTCCATTTCGCCGCTGCGCGGCTTTAAAAGGGAATCAACCTAGGAGTCTACTGAGAATGATTAAATTATAGTGACATTCGCGAATGAGTTCGGTGATGACGGGCGGCTCTGCCGCTCAATATTGCGGTAAGCCTTTGGCTTACCGGGGTGAGCCTTCTTCCCCTTTTTTCCATGGATTGCTAAGGCCCGTCGCCAGTGGCGGCGGGCTTTAGCGGCTCAAGAGGGGATCAAGGACTTTGGGTCAGCCGGAAAGGCCGAGCCTTTCCCCAATAATGAGCGGCAGAGCCGCGAGGCCCAGTGATTCCCCTATTCAGACTCTTTCCTGTCACTCTATTCTCTCATCCTCAGTAATACAAACGGGTTTGAATATGATCCCAAACCGTGCATGATTCAACATAGGGGCGCATAGTCCGCCGCGGCGTCCCTACCGTGAGGATTCCCCAATTACCCCACGTAATTCTCTTACCAACTTTTGTATTAGATCCTTTCAGCCTTTATTCCTTCTTTCATACTTGCCCGGGCGGGACAACAAGCCCGCCATCGAAGTGTCACTATGCTCAAGGCGGCGAGGGATGTGGGTTCGGAGAATTATCAGGATCCGCCTTTCAGCACTTTTTCAATCCTTGAGAAGATTCGGTCGATGCCATCACGAAACACGGGTTCGGGCGGGATCAAGCTCAAGACGATGTGGCCGTCGCTTTCAAAATCAAAAAAATAACCGGGATGAACAAATACATCGTCCTGGTCCAGCCACTGCAAGACCCAGGCGTCCTCCGTCACGGTGCGGGGGATGGAGAGCACGGCGCTCCAGCCTCCGTCTGCCATCAACCGCTCGCAAAGGCCCGCCGTCTGAGCCACGCGCTCATCGAGGGCGTGAAGGTTGGAGCGGACGCGGGCCAGAATCTGTGGGCGCATGATATGGCGGACCTCTTGAAGCATTGTGGGGAGGGCGCGCTGGATTGGGGTTCCGACCGAGAGATAAGTATCGGCAATCACCTCCAGCCGTTCCAGCGCCGGCGTCAGCAAGGCCGGCGGGCCGCTCGAGGCGATCCACGCCAGTTTCATCTGGGGCAATCCCAGCATTTTCGAAATCCCATTGAGACAAAAAGTAAGCGCCCCGGTGGTGCCGACCAGCGAGCGCAAACCCGTCGTCTCCGGCGACGATCGTGAGGGAGTCCCCTGGGGTTCGGATTGCGGGAGGTCGCCGGAAAGGGTGTCCACAAATTCAAAATCCAGGAACACCTCATCGGAAATCAGGGCGATTTGATGATCGCGGCAGAAGGCGGTCAAAGCCTCCCGCTCTTGCGTGCGGATGCCCGAGCCGGTGGGATTGTTGGGATTCACCACCAGCAGGGCGCGAGTTCTGGACGTGAGTCCCCGCTCCACTGAATTCAGATCGATATGCCAGCCCCGGTGATACTCGAGGGTATAGGCCTTGAGGTCGATATCATTGAGACGGGCGAGGAATTCCAACAGGGGATAGCTGGGACGAGGGACAAGAATCTGATCGCCGGGTTCTGCGAGAAGACGAAACAGAAACGAATAGGCTTCGCTGGTGCCGGCGGTGAGAAGAATCTGCTTCGGATCGATGCGCAGGTCCGCCGTCGATTCGTAGTATCCGGCCACGGCCTCACGCGCCTGAAGCAGTCCTAGAGGCGTGGGTTCGTAAGAGAGGTTTTCAGGTTGAAGAAATGCGCCCAGGATTTTTCCGCTCGGAAAAGACAATTCGCACCGCGTGGGATTGGACTCGGCAAGGTCGAGCACCGGCCGTCCTTTGCGGCGATGCTCCGCCACCCGCATCGTGAGTTCGTTGGGTGACAGATCCCAGTTCGTGCGAGAGGAAAAATGAAAGGGATTCATAGTTCGATGAGCGCTGAGCAGGGTTGGGTGCGGGTATTCTCGAGAGCAAAGAGAAGCGCCGCGGACCGGATTCCTGGTTCAGAAATCCCGGCAAGCGGCGCATCTACTATCGGTCAAAGCGGGCGCCTGGATCGATCAACCGCGAAAGCGCGGCGGAATCCCGCTGACGTTCATCCTGCCGCATCGTGCTATATTCCGGGCGCCGAGGTGCCCACTGGAGTCTTGTACTTGTCGACTGCCTTTTGAGCCCCGTTGGGGTCCTCCGGATGACGGGTCTTCCAGTATTCCTTGAGCACCGCATCCACGGAATTCCTTTGACTGGTCCATTGGGCCTGACCCTCGGTGAGTGCCAGGAATCGGCCGAAAGCGTCGATGGTGTCATCCGCATCCTTGTGGATTACATCCAACTGGGCTTTGGCGTCAGGGGTCTCTTTGTCGGTGAGGGCGGTGTATTTTTTTAGATCTTCATCGTACTTGCCCTGAAAGATCAGGCCGAGTTGAAAGGCGGAATAGGGCTCTTTGGGGTCAGTCGCCAGGGCCTTCTGAAGTTCGGCGATCGCCTGGTCGGTGGACTTATCATGGGCATCGATGAGGCCCAGGTTCTGATAGAAAACACCGAGGACCTTGTTCTTCTCTCCCCCGTCCCATTTCGCCTTGTCCTGCACCATGGCGGGCACCTTGCCGGCTTCGATATCGGTAATTGCCTTCTGGGTAAAATCACGCCCGTCTTTGGCCAGTGTGTAGTCTTTAGCCCGGGTCAGACGATGACTTTCGAGCGCCGGCCAGTATAGAAAGGTGATCGCTTCAACGCCCTCCGGCGGGTTGGCGAGAAATTCCTTGGCCCGATTGAACAGATCGGCGGAGTTGTGGCTCTGCCAGGCCGCGGCAAATTGCTGGAACTGGTACTCTGTCACGGATTGCTGCATGTAGGCCGCGTACTGTCCCTTGGGATATTTGTCGAGATATTTCTTGGCCACATCGGCCTTCTTGGCCGCATCTTTTTCGTTGTACCAGGCGGTGTAAAGATCGGCTTCCGAATCTTTGGCTTGTGCCATCATGACCGCCGTCCCCGCAAGCAACAGGGCCGCGGCCATCACAACAGCTAGGTATTTTATTCCTCGTTTCATATTGGTTCTCCACCCTCCCTCGATGCGCTCGGTTCAAAAATGGTTTCTTAAATGATCCCGCAGTCAAGGACGAGAAGATGTCCTCGAAGTATGAAGCCCCCCCGCGACTCTCACTCACCTTCGAACGCGTTAAGAAAAACAGGGGTCCATCTCAAAATGGTAAAGCAACCCTGAAGTCTCAGGGTTCGGGCTTCCTGAGAGCAGTCCATTGTGAGCCCACGAAGAATCCTTCGAGACATTCGGCCTGCCGAAAGACCCCGTGAGGGGAAGATGATGTAGGAAAATTCCTTGTGCTGAAATTGAGCCGTTATCCCCACAAACAAGCGCACCGACTTTAGCAAATCGGAAAGAAAAAGCAAAATGAAAATTGACGGGAGGATACGGCGGGAAGGGTTGAGCAAAATGGAAGGACCGACTGAAGTCGGTCTTACCACGGCATGCGGGAAGCGGGAAGGGTTTGACCGAAATGCAGGGACCGACTGAAGTCGGGACTACACCGGGACTACACCGGCACGACGAGTTCACTACGGGTGATTTGCAAACCCAACGAAGTCGGGTTCGGTTTCCAGCCGCAGGCCGAACTTCTTCTCCACGCCGGACTGGACCTCGCGCATCAGTTCCAGGATCTCATGCGCCGTGCCTTCACCCCGGTTGATCAGCGCCAAGGTGTGTTTGCTGGAGATGCCGACGCGACTTTTTCTTTGTGATTCCAGGGGATAACCCTCGGAAAAGCCCGCCTGTTCGATGAGCCACGCGGCGGCTATTTTGACCGCGTCCTGGGAGCTTTCTCCAGTCAAAGGGGCGTTGGGAGCGGGATAGTGAGGGATGTCCACACCGGGATAAAGTTTCTGAAGTTCCTCAAGGAAAGATCGCTTCACAACGGGATTCTTGAAGAAAGAGCCGACGCTGTGGCTGTTGGGATCCTCAGGGACCCACAGCATCGCCTTCCGTCGGCGGATGCTCAGCACGGCTTCGCGAACGTCCCGCAGGGAAGGGTTCAAGGCCGCACTTCGGAAGTAGCGTTCCAGATCCGCGTACCGGAGCGTCGGAGGATCACCCGCATGAAGCGCATAGGTGACCGCAAGGACGATGTAGCGGTCACGTTCGGTGGTGTTAAAAATACTCATTCGATAGGAAAAGCCACATTCGCCATTTTCAAGTTCACGAATTTCTTCTTTGCGTCGGTCATACACGCGAACGGAGCGGATGACGCTGGAAACCTCCTGCCCATAAGCGCCCACGTTTTGAATGGGGGTGCCGCCGATCGAGCCGGGAATGCCGCTCAAACATTCCACCCCGGCCAGGTTTTGACCCACGCAAAAATCGACGAACTGATCCCAGTCGACCCCGGCGCCGACACGGTAGATCCTTTCGGCCGGATCCGTTGGGCTTCCCGGTACGCGCTCTCGGCCTTGAATCGAAATGTGAACGACCAGGCCGGGGAAACCGTCATCGGCGACAACGATGTTGCTTCCCCCGCCCAGAACAAAAAAGGGAACCTGCTTCTCCCGCGAAAATTGAAAGCCCTCGATAAGGGTGGCTTCATCCTGCGCCTCGACAAAGAATCGGGCCGGACCACCAATCCCCAGCGTCGTCTTCGGCGCCAATGGAACATTTTCCTGGAGCACCATACTCATGGGTGGAAGAATACCTGAATTCGGGTTGAATTTGAACAGCACCCCGATCCATCAGGGTGTCCAGTAGATTTACAAGAATGGATTACAGCCGTTTCAACGGCTTCGCGAGGAAGAAAATCCTACTCTATTAACGATGGAGGATATTTCAGAAGAAGAATCCGATGAATCGGTTTGATTGCAAATGGGAAGAGAACGGTTAACACCCCGATGAATCGGGTGGTTCGGGGAATGCAAACACAACGGCCGCCTGGCAGAAGCCCTGAGAGAAGGAATTTCTAACCGGCGTCCCATTATTCCCTGTTGGTTCTCTGTCAGGACACGAAAAGGTCATGCAGCGATGCTTTTAGCGGCTTCTCAAAACCTCGGAGAATCAGCATCTAGGGCATCGGCTTGAAGGGCATCGGGACGTGAACTCCCGCGGGAGAGCTGCCCATTCACCGCGCGGTTGTGCTTAATCTTGCTCCTATAAGAGTCCAGGATGGAGACAATTGACATCCCGATGCTGACCGGCATGAGAGCATAGATGCCAAGCATGGTTCCCAGGGCACAACTGAGAAAAATCAACAACAGCGAGATCCCGAAGAAGATTCGACCGGAATACATATAACCGACACCGGGAAAGAAAAAATTCAACCACGCCGCCGCCTTGGGATCCTTTTTGTCTTGCGAGGCAGGGCAGGAGGGAATGTATAGGGGGGTCGATAACAGATGCTTTCCGGATTCGTTGCCTGATGTTCCATTATTTATTGAAGGCCGAGGTCTGAATTGGGCGAGGGTTCTGCCGCACCGGACACATTCCTCGCTCCGGCCTTGAACATAACCACATTGGGGACATCTCATTTTTTCCCTCCCGCGTACTGATCCAGAATGCCCGGGCTATAAGCTCTCGCAAGAATCTTACAAAAGATTGGCGGAAGGATATTTTTCTTGTGCTCGGAAGGCCACAGCGCCTCGGAGGGCGGCCACACGTTGTGCACGGCAATGAACCCGACGATCGGTATGTTGGGGCGTAAGATGAGTCTGTCGCCCCGCAAGCGGGGCTCGGGCCTTTTTCCCCATTCTGACCCCACCCTCGCTCCCCCGCAAAAAGCGCGGGACGGAGCTCAGGTGGGGCTACTCTCTGATGGCCCTCCGGGCCTAAAAGACAAGCTTCAACCTCGGAATTCATCTTGAAGCGGACGGGTGAAAATAAGCGGATTAGTCGCCGGGGAAGACTTCGACTGAGCCCAGTTTTTCAAGGCCTTCCTTCATGACTGAGGCGTTTCCAATCACCACCACCACGAGGGAATCGGGATCGAGATACTCACGGGCAGCCTGTTGGACCTGCTCTGCGGAAACGCGGGCAAGGTGCGCAGAATAAGCGGTGTAGGTATCAAAGGCCAAATTGAAAACCTCAATGCGTGCAAGCGCGTCGGCAATCTGGTCATTGCTTTGCATTTTCGCTGCGATTTGCGAGGTCTGAGCTGTAACGGCCGCAGCCAGTTCCTGCTCCGATCCCCTGGCATCGCGGATTCGTTTGATTTCGTCGATGATTTCCGCCAGCGCGGTGGGAGCGTTCTCTGACGCGGTGGAAAGACGAACCTTCCATTCACCTCCGCTGAGATGGTATTCAAAAGCGCTGGAAACGTTTGAAGCTAAGTGATCCTTCTTTTGGAGCCGTTCCGTGAAGCGCGACGCGAATCCCTCGCCCCCCAGAACGAAATTCAGCATCTCCAGGTTGTAATAGTCGCGGGAGGTTCGCTGCACGCCAACGCGTCCCAGGAGAATTTGGGCGGGGTCGCTACTGGGACGGTCCACGATGCGGATCTGAACGCCGACCGGCTGTTTGGCGGTTTTCGGAAAGACGGGAGGAGCGGGAATGTTTTTCCACGCTCCCAGGAGGACACGCACCTTGGTCTCAATATCATCTGCGTGCACTCCACCCACCACCAGCAGCATGGCGTTATTCGGGTGGTAATACCTCTGATAGAACTTAAGGCAGTCGGCGGCCGAGACATCGTTGACCATGCGAGGGACGCCCTCCGCCGGGAAACCGTAGGGATGCATTCCGTAAAGTTTTTCGCGGAAATAAAGTTCTGCCAAGGCCCTTGGATCACGGTGTCGCTCGAGGAGGCTGTTTTTTGTCTCGTCCTTGAGTTGTGCCAGTTCTTTTTCATCAAAGGTGGAGGTAAGAAGAAGATCGCTCAACTCCTCCAGCATCGTCCGGACATCCTTGACCGGTCCGCTGACACGGAACCAGCTCGCATCATAGTCGGCGTACGACGAAGCACTCAGTCCTTCTCCGGCCAGGTCGTCGGCAATTTGAGCTCTTTTTCGTTGCGGGGTGGCGGCCAGCAGCATCCTGGCCGTGACCGCGGCGGTTCCTGCCTTGCCCGATTCGTCGGCATTCGACCCGGCAAAAGTCACCAGGAGGACGGTCGCCGTGGGTTGATTTTGGCGCTCGACGACGACAAGCTTGAGACCGTTCAGCAACTCACCCCGCTGCTGTATCGGGACATGGATATTGCTCGGCTGGGCGAAGGAATAACCAATCGAAAGGAGAATCAGGAGTGTTGGAATCATTCCCCACACAGTATTCAGAGCTCTGCGGCGCATTCGAAGTCCTCGAAATGACAATTCATATTTCCGGCCTGCCAGCTTGGACCTGGTCTCGGGCGAAAAAACGTCATTATCACCTCGGAGCGGCTTTTGTGCAATGGGAGTGCGGGAGGATGTCGATAGAATTTTGACTTATTCATGCAATCGGCGGAATGAATCACAAAAAAAACCAGGGGAGAAAGGTTTCTCCCCTGGTCACAGGAGGTAGCATCGGCGTACATTGAAGCGAAGGTCCCTCACCGCCCCGGAGACTCGGGGTCTTGCGATCCCGGGTCCCCGGGGCGGGTCTGCCTGAGTTCTCCTCGCTTCAAACTGGTAACACGGCAGGGCGGCCAAGGAGGCGTTCTGCCATGGACCTCCTAAAACATGAATTTCAGCGCAAACTGGATCTGGCGCGAAGAACCGGAATCACCGGTTCCAAAACGCGTGCTGGTCACCTGCCCGAAGTTCGAGGCTCCCACGACTCGTCCTGGCTGCCCGAAATTGGGATGGTTGAAGAGGTCGAAGAATTCCGTTCGGAATTCGACATTCATATTTTCTTTGATCCGGGTCCTCTTAATGATCGACCAATCAAAATCGTTGAATCCGGGTCCGGTGACCGTATTTCGGCCCACGTTGCCGAAGACGAGCGGGCCTGCGCAGCCGGCCGCCCCGGGCGTGCAAAAGGCGGCGATGTTAAACCACTGCGAAACCGTGGGATTGGACGACAAGGTGGGGTCTCCCACCACGTTGGCTCGTCGCGTGGCAAAACCGGTCGGGCCGGCGCCCGAAACAATGATGTCTAATGGGTTGCCGGACTGGAAAGTTGTGATTCCCGCGATCTGCCAGCCCTCCACCAGACGATTTCCCTTGAATGGGAAATCATAAATGTAGCTGATGTTGAAATGGTGCCGCGCATCATAGTCAGAGGAACCCTTTTCATTCCGCAGATTGTAGCTGTCCTGCGCCATCATGGTCGATGCGGATGGAGAGCTGAGAGAAATCCAATCGATGGAGTGAGACCAGGTATAGGAGGTACTGAACTGCAGCCCGTGTGAAATCCGCTTGGTGGCACTGACCCACAGGGCGTTGTAAGTGGAATTGGAGGGACTGTCGACCTGAACGATATTCGAGAACCCCGCGTAAGGGCGCGTCGCATTGTTATTCGGTATCAGGGGTTGATTGACATTGTGGAACATGCGCAGGTGCGTGCCTTTTGAGCCGAAGTAGCCCACCTGCATTGACATGCCTTTAGTCACTTCACGCTGAATGTTCAGGTTCCAGGATTGGACGTAGGAATTCCTGAAATCGGGGCTGATGGCGGCTGGGCTCGTCGCGGGGACGGAAGCAGAATTCGCCAAGGGATTGCTGAGCGAGACCGTCCCTGTTGCCGACACGGGATTGGCAAAGGGCGGATTGCTCGAAAGTCCGGTGACCGAGTTGGTGACCGGCTGATCGTAGTACAAGCCATAACCGCCACGGATCGAAGTCTTCCCATTTCCAAAGGGATCCCACGCAAAACCGACGCGGGGCCCAAAGTTCTTGTTGTTCGAGCCGTAGACTTGATCGATACCTGAACCCAAGCGGACCAACTTGCCCGTGACCGGATCAAAGTTCACAAATTTATTGTTGACCTCGGTCGGCGTGGTGTTCATGTCCCAGCGCAGCCCCAGTTCCAGGGTGAGAGTCGGAGAAAACTTGTAGTTGTCCTGGACGAAGAGGCCGAAGCCAGTTGTCCGAATGCCACTCTCCACGGCACCAAGAGTGGCGCTGTATGAAGTTGCGGTCCCCGTGAGGAAATTTGCAAGGCTGGAGAACTGCATCAGTCCGATGTCGTTATTGACGTTGTTGTTTTGGAAGCGACGCAGTTCCGTTCCGATCTTCAGAGAATGCTTTCCCACCAGGTAGCTGAGGGTATCGGACCAGAGAAATCCCGTGTCCGCTCGACCCTGGGGAAATCCTGCAGGTCCACCCAGGTTGGCCGAGCCGGTAATATTGATCTGCGGAAGGCCGAGTGTGCCCGTCACGCCGTCATTGATCCCGAACGAGGCCGGGTCCAACAGCGCGTTGGGCGAGAACACAATGTGGATGCGGTTGAATCCAAACCGGAAATCATTCACCGTCCGGTCGCTCAGAATGTGGGTTTCTTCCAAAGTAAAAATCTGCCGGCGGGATTGGCGCGTGTCGCCGAATGCCGGAACGTTATTGCCCTGCAGGCTGGGCTCCTGGCGCAGATCCCGTTGGAACGCATAGTAGCCGTGAATGGAGTCTTTCTCGGAGATGTGGTGAGAGATATCAACCGTCCACTGATCGATATTCACCGGGGCCGTCCCCGTGCCGATAAAGCTATTTGTCCCCGGGACATTGGCGGCAGGGATGAAGGGCAAAAGCTTGAGCACCGTCGGGTTCGTCACCGCGGCGCGCTG
This sequence comes from Terriglobia bacterium, assembly GCA_041494885.1. Lineage (GTDB taxonomy): Bacteria > Acidobacteriota > Terriglobia > JAIQFV01 > JAIQFV01 > JAIQFV01. The sequence continues at coordinate 60,627 of JBGQBO010000010.1, read as the reverse complement.
TGCAGCGGTGGGGACCGAGGTGACCTTGGGGAAGGTCAAACCCTGTCGTTGACGCAAGCCTTCATAGCTGAAGAAAAAGAAGGTGCGATCCTTCCCGCTGTGGCCGGGCCCTAACCAGACCGGCCCGCCCACGTTAAAGCCGAACTGGTTGCGCTTAAACGGGGCAATAGGCAAGCTGGCCGAATTGGCGAAGAAGTTGTTGCCATCCAAGGCGTTGTTGCGGATGAACTCAAACACTTCCCCATGGAACTGGTTGCTACCCGAGCGCGTGGCGATGTTCACGATCGCGCCGCTATTGCGGCCATATTCCGCGCTGAACGTAGAATTAGTGGAACTGAATTCGGAGACGGTATTGATTGACGGCTGGAAGGTGATCTGGTTTTGAACCATGTCGTTCAAGTTGACGCCGTTGACCATGAAGTTGACCGTGTCTTCACGATTGCCGGCGGTATTGAAGGCAAAGGCGCCCTGGCCACGTAACGGCGCCGTCAAGAACCCGTTTTGCGGCTGGACGACGGATCCGGGAAGCAACAAACCCAGATCGACGAAATGCCTACCGTTCAAAGGAATTTCCTGAACCGTCCGCTGAGGGATGACCGCGCCCACCGACATGGTGGTCGACTCGATGACTGGAGCCGAGGCTTCCACGTTCACGGTCTCGCTCAGTTGTCCGACCACAAGCGACACATCGAGGTCTGTCGCTTGGGCCACCTGCACCATCACATTTTCGGTCACCTTGGTTTGGAACCCCTGGGACTGTACCTCAACCTTGTAATTGCCGATCGGCAGGGCCGCCAACTGGTATTGACCCGAGGGTCCCGTGATCGTGGTGCGGTCAATGCCGGTGGCCGTGTTATGCGCCGTCACCTTGGCCCCCACAACAGCGGCGCCTTGCGCATCAGTTACGAGGCCCCCAATCGCGCCGGCCGATTGCGCCTGGGTGGCCGCGGTGAGGACGAGAAGAAGCGCCAGAGCAATTACAACGAGCAGCAGAAAACTTCGCGTCAAAAGATTTGTGTACACCATACTCCCTCCGTATTTAGTGGTTTAAACACTACAATGCAGTGGTAACTCCTGTTGTTAAAATCCAACCCGAGCCAACGCCAGGCAGACCCAGCATTCAAAATAAAGTGATATCTGGTTTTGGTTATAGCCCAAGGCTGTTGTTCCATGCAATGGAACAATTCAAATATTTTTAGAGGATTGTTCCAGAGGGAGGCTTCAGGGGGTTACGGCCTTCTCCGCCTCCGTAGGGCAGGTGAGGGCTCGCCCGGAGGAGGGGGCAAGACTCTTTGGAGGTGCCGGATGAAGATGGCCGTCCGAAGGGAGTTCAGCGATTCGACGGAGAGGTATTCCGGAAAGTGGACCCTGCGAATCGTGGACGGGACCCGGTCAAGGACTCCCTCATCACACAGCGGGGAGACATAAACGTGCTTGACGAGAGACAGCATCGGGCCGAGACGCGGTTGGTCAGACGCCAGGATGGCATGGATATCCTTCAATACCGATTCATACCCCAGATCTCGAAGGGCCGCACGAAACTTGGAGAAGTAGTCCATATTGGACACCACCATCAAAATCCCGCCCTTCCGCGCACAATGAATGAGCGTGGTCAGGAATTCCGGTTTCAAGCGGATCTTCAGGGGGATCTTGTGGTGCCGCAGGGCAACGCGTTCCACCTCCTCCCAGTGGAAGTCGGTGGTGATCAGAAAGGAGGCCTTGGAGAGGAGTTGGGCGACCGGGCGAGCCGGCGCCATGAGAGCATCAATCAGGACGGGGTGTGCCGTGATGCCGATGCGCGCCGAGATTTCCGAGGCAAACAGGCGAATTTGTTCCGTGTTGCATTCCACCACCAGGCAATTAATCTCCCGCCGCCTCTTCTCGTCGATCAGCTCATGGAGCAGGGAGAGGTAATCGGTCTCGGAGAATTGCATGAGTCCTGCCTCGTGGAGATGACGCTCCACCATCGTCACCACGGACGCATAATAACTGCGTTCAAAATGCGTCCGCTCGATGGCCCCCACTTGAACACCGCTGCCGAGACGAACTTCGACCAGGCCCTCCATTTGAAGCTGATGATAGATTTTGAGTATCGTTTTGGGATTCACCTCCAGGACGCGCGCCAGGGCGCGAATGGTTGGAAGCCGCTGGTGATGTTTCATGCCACCCATGTGTAAGGCTGCCGTCAATTGATTCTTGATTTGATCGTAGAAGGGGAGCTTGCTGGATTTGTCGAGGGAGAATTGCATCGTAGCACCGGTCGCCTGGCAGGAATCGAGATCTGTATCCTTTCCAACAGCACCATTCTAACAAATTTCAACCGGTTCGATCGCCCCGTCTTTGTGAGAGCGTCCCCCCCGCGGGGAATTGTGAGATAATTTGTGAGCAACCACTCAACCAGGAGAAGGATTTAAATGCGCGAAGTATTCATTGTTGGAGCCCAACGGACACCCATTGGGAAATTCGGTGGGGGTTTGAAGGATTGTTCGGCAGCGGATCTGGGGGCGACCGTGGCGCGTGCGGTTCTCGAGCGGGCGGGCTTGGATCCGGCTGAGGTGGATGAATTGATCTTTGGCTGCGCCCGGCAGGCAGGAAGTGGCCCGAATGTCGCGCGCCAGATTCTGTGGCGCGCCGGCATTCCTGAGGAGCGGGTTGCCTTTACCGTTAACATGGCGTGCGCTTCGAGTTTGAAATCCATCCTGATCGGTGCCCAGGAGATTGCTCTTGGAAACGAGGAGTGTGTGGTCGCCGGGGGAACTGAGTCCATGAGCCGGCTTCCATTTTACCTGGAAAATGCCCGATGGGGAGCCCGACTGGGAACACAGGCCCTGGTGGACGGGATGTATCGAGACGGGTTTTTGTGTCCGCTGTCGAGGATGCTCATGGGTGAAACGGCAGATCTGCTGGCGCAACAGTACCGGATTTCACGCGAGGAGCAGGATGCTTATGCGCTCGAAAGCCAACACAGGGCCGAGCGGGCGATGGTCAGCGGCCGGTTCGATTCTGAAATTGTCCCGGTGGATTTGACAACAAAGGTGGAACGACCCGGAAATCACTCCAGCGAATCCCCTCGCCTCGAGCCAGGCCATTCGCGCGGTGATAAGAACAGGGGCGTGTCGCTGGTGAGGACGGATGAGCATCCACGAATGAAGGCCTCCCTCGAAGACCTCAGAAAACTCCCACCCGTTTTCTCGAAATCGGGGACGGTCACGGCCGGGAATTCTTCAGGAATAACCGACGGGGCCGCCGCGGTCCTCCTCATGTCGGCATCAAAAGCGGAGCAGCATCGTCTCAGACCGCTGGCTCGCATCGCCGGCTGGACTAGTGTGGGGATCGATCCCCGGATGATGGGGATTGGTCCTGTTCCTGCCGTCCGGCAGCTCCTCCAAAAGACGGGATTCCATCTTGAGGAGTTCGAGGTGATCGAACTGAATGAGGCTTTCGCGGCGCAGGTCCTGGCATGCGATCGCGAATTGCATTTCGATCATCTAAGGCTGAATGTGAATGGCGGGGCGATTGCACTCGGTCACCCCATTGGCGCCACAGGCGCCCGCATCGTGACGACGCTGGTTCATGAAATGGAGAAGCGTCAGGCGAAGAGGGGGTTGGCCACGTTGTGCGTCAGCGGAGGGCTGGGGGTGGCGCTGGCTTTGGAGCGGGCTTAGTCCGGGTCGAGTAGGAGAATCGATCCTTTTGGCCTCGATGCCGAAGCCGGGTTCGCGAGCTGAATCCGCTTGGAATGGATGCGCGGGAGATGAGGTGTCATCGGCTGCCTCGGGGGGGAAGCTATGATCCGCAATGAAATTAAGGGAGTCATGAAGGGGAGATCCCTGATATTCGTTGGACTATTTGCTCGGGTCCTGCTGGCGGCGGCCGGATGCTTGATGATTGCGACAACGGCGGCGTTTCCTCAGCAGAAACTCGTTTTCAAGGACGGGACCACGGAAAAGGTGGAGCGCTACGAGGTGAAAGGGGATCGCATCCGGTTCAAGTCATATGAGCGAAACGAATGGGAGGAAGTGCCCTTGAATCTGGTGGATCTGGCAGCGACGAAAGAATTGAATGAGAAAGAGGCCCGGGAGTTGAGAGCAACCCCCAGAAAATTGGTTGATGCTCCCGAGGAGGATTCGAAGGATCAAGCCCTGAACAGATTAAAACCAGCCAGAGAGGTTGAGATCTCCCCGGGTATTAAGCTTCCTGAAGCGTATGGGCTCTACGCCTGGGACGGGAAAAACCTGGCGCCGTTGACGGAGGTGGGGACCCGAAAACGGACCGACCGCAAGAGTGCCATTATCAATAGGGTTGCACCGGCGCCCATCATGAAACAAAAAGTCACGATCCAGCTCGATGGCCCCAGCGCGGAAGTTAAATTGTCCACACTCACTCCGGTCTTCTACGTGTACCTGCCCGAAGAACGGGGTGGGCAATTGTCATTGTTCCGGATGATTGTCACTAAGTCCGCGCGCGTGCTCAAGGAAGTATCGCATTCCCAGATTACCGGGAGTGACCGTGAAAGATCACAGGAATACGTTTTTACCCCGTCCATTCGAATCGCCGAAAACGTCTTCAAGGTCTTTCCGGAGAAACCGCTTGCTGAGGGGGAGTACTGTCTTGTTGCGTTGAGCCCTACCCAAAACCAGTACACTCCCACCGTGTGGGATTTCTCAATCGCGAAGTGACGATTGGCACAAACGCATAACCGGGGAGAGTTAGGATGGCGACAGCGACAGTAATTCAAGGATTGAAAGTGAGAGATTGGGAGACCGATCGATGAGCGCAGAAGGCTCTTTTCGAAGGGCTATTTGACGAAGCGCGAAGGACAGCAAGGCCATCCTAACGAGAATCCCCAGACTCATCAAGGGTGACTTCGGCGCATAAAGAAACGACTCAAGTCTTGCTTACAGCACGCCGTAGCAGGATGGTTTTGGAGATGGCCAGATATTTTATTTTTCATAGTGCAAATTCCGGAATTTGTAGATTTGAGCTTGCGCATCATATGTGATAAATATCCCGTCTTAAATCATATGGTTAATGGTATGAATATTGTTCTAAAATGTGGCAGTCGAGTTGCATGTTTATGAAATGTTTCTTCAGTTCTTACGGATTGGCTCACCTAAAATCTTTTGATTGCAGACTTGAAGGTCAGTTGATCCGGCGAGTCGTTGCGGTAAAAAAACATAAGACAAGGGAGAGCTGCCGCTCTCCAATGATAGATCCACCACGCCTCAGAACCACTGGTAAAACTGGCAGCAAGGATTCATGACCCGAATTGTCCCATTCTCATTCAAGTCGGTGGTGATCGCCTTGATCACCGTGTCGGTGATTGTGTTTGGGGTGATCAATTTTATCAAGCGGGCGGAGACCAATGCCTGGGTACCGCCCGACGATGGGGTTTCGTGGAGAGATTCCGAAAAAGGGGTCGAAGCCTGGATTGTGGAGCCCGGTGGGCCGGGAGAGAAGGCGGGGATTCACACCGGGGACGTTTTGGTTTCGGTCGAAGGGCACCAGGTGGCGGATGCGATCGAAGTGACCCAGCAACTCTTCCGGATGGGCGCCTGGAGTAAGGCAAACTATCATCTCATTCGAGAGGGCGTTCCCATCGATTCACGGGTGATCGTCGCCCCGCAAGACACGCGCGCTTCCCTCAAGTTTTATCTGGAGATTATCGGGGTTCTCTATCTCCTGATCGGTATCTTTATTTTTGTCCGGCGCTGGGAAGCGCCGCGGGCAACGCTCTTCTATGTTTTTTGTTTGGCCTCGTTCGTTGTTTACGCGTTCTCATACACGGGGAAACTCAATTTATTTGATTGGAGCGTGTACTGGGTCAATTCCGCAGCCTTGCTCCTCCAGCCTCCCTTGTTCGTTCATTTCTGCCTGTCGTTTCCCCGGTACAAGAAGGCTCTGGAGTCTCGAAGGTATATTCTCGGTTTTCTCTATGCCCCGGCCCTGGTTCTATTGGGTCTTCAAATCATTCTCGTCACGGGAATCCTGTTCCAGGCAAGGTTCACGCTGCCCGAACGATGGCTTCTCGACCGGATTGACATTCTTTATACCGCCCTTTGTTTTTTGGCTGGAACCGCGAGCCTGATCCACACCTACCGCCGCGCGGATACTCCCGAGCTCAAGCAGCAGATGAAGTGGATTACGCCGGGAGCGGTGGCTGCGGTGGTCCCCTTCTCGATCGGCTATGCAATTCCCTATTTTCTGGGACAAGTCCCCACCCTGTGGATGAACCTTTCAGTTCTTCCCCTGATCCTGATTCCGCTCACATTCGGGTATGCCATCATCCGATACCGCTTGATGGACGTGGACATTATTTTCAAACAGGGGGCTGCCTATACGCTGGCCACCTTGATGATTGTGGGCCTTTACTTTGCGGTGGTGGCGGCGATTGGGGTCATGTTCAGCAATGCCCTTGCCGGATCCCGCGTGGTCAGCGTGGTGACCACGGTGGTGGCCGCCTTCCTGTTTGCGCCCGTGCGCAACTGGATTCAGGTGCGTCTGGACAAGTTCTTCTACCAGGAGCGGTACGATTACCGCGCCACGATGATTGAATTCGGTCGTGCGCTGAGTTCGGAAGTGCACCTCGGCCGCATGTTGAACTCGGTTGTCGAGCGCATCTCACAAACCTTGTTAGTGAACAAGATTGCCATCTTCCTGCGAATGGACACCCCGCTGGGGGCCTTTGAGGTGGCAAAGACACTGGGGATCCGCGACATCTCGAACCTGAACCTCAGCTTTCTTTCACCCGACCGGCCGGAGCTGCTGCGCGGTTATCTCTTCTACGAGAACTTCAAGTCCCTTCTCAAAGAGAAGCCGGAGGTCCATGCCACGCTGAAGCAACTGGATCTCAATTATTACCTCCCGTGTGTGGTGAAAGACTCCATTATTGCGGTGATCGGCCTGAGCAAAACCCAACAGGGTGATTTTCTATCCAGCGAGGATTTCGAACTGTTGCAGACCATCGCCGGCTATGTGGGGATTGCCGTCGAGAACGCGCAGCTCTACCACTCGCTGGAGCAAGAGGCCACTGAAGCGCAGCGGTTAAAGGACTTCCTGGAAAACATCGTGGAGTCCATCAATGTTGGTATCCTGACCACGAATATGGAGGACCGCATCGAATCCTGGAACTCGCAGATGGAGCGGTTCTACGGCGTTCCGCGGTCTCATGCGCTTCGCCGACCCCTCAAGGAAGTCTTTTCGCAAGATCTGCTTCGCGCCATCCAGCGCGTGTACTCCAGCAGCGTGGCTACGGCGGCGTTAGGCAGCAATGGAGGAGAAGACCCCATTGCGCGGATCTACCGATTTAATTTGCGGGCTCCCACGGGGATGGTGCCCGCGGGGGAAAACGGGAATTCCAGCGGCGAAGACGCAGGATGGCGCATGGTGAATATCGCCGTGACGCCGCTGATCAGCCGCGACAACAGCATCAAGGGGAAGCTGATCCTTTTCGATGACGTCACGGATCGCGCGTCGCTCGAAGATCAGCTGATGCAGTCCGAAAAACTGACCTCGATTGGCCTGCTGGCGGCCGGCGTGGCGCATGAAGTAAACACGCCGCTGGCGGTCATTTCCAGCTATACCCAGATGCTTCAGAAGCAATTGAAATCGGACGATCCCAAGATGAAGATCGTCGACAAGATCATCAAGCAATCCTTCCGGGCCTCGGAGATTGTGAATGCGCTGTTGAACTTCTCGCGGACCAGCGGGACCCAGTACGCGGAGGTGGACTGCAACAAAGTCATCTCGGAAACGCTCTCCCTTCTGGATCATCAGTTCCGAACGGCGAAGGTGGCCGTGGAGAAAAACCTCGACACGCAATTGCCCTGCATCCAGGCCAACGGGGGCAAACTGCAGCAGGTGTTTCTGAATCTGTTCCTCAATGCCAAGGACGCGATGACGCATGGCGGCATCCTGACGGTCTGCACCCAGGCACGGAACTCTGAAGTGGTCATCGAAGTGACGGACACCGGGTCAGGCATCTCACCCGAACATTTGAAAAAAATCTACGATCCCTTCTTTACCACCAAAACGGGCCGTGGCACCGGGCTGGGTCTTTCCGTCAGCTATGGCATCATTCAGGAGCATTCCGGGAAAATTGACGTGGAGAGCCACCCGGGACAAGGCACCCGTTTCACTCTTGAGTTTCCGGCCTTACACCCAAAGTCTTCCCTTGAGAAAGCTGTCAACGTTTGACGCCCCACCCGGGTTGGTCATTACATCGTATGTCTTCAGACAAAGCGAACATCCTGGTCATTGATGACGAAGCGGAGATCCGCGAGTCTCTGCAGGTGCTTCTCAGCGCCGAAGGATACTCGGTGGATGAAGCCGAAGCCGGCGATCCGGGACTGCAACGGTTGCGCGAGAAGAGCTATGACATTGTCCTGCTGGACGTGATGATGCCGGGGAAGAACGGCTTGGAGGTGCTGAAGGAAATCCGCGCCATGGACCATAACTTGGCCGTGGTGATGATCACCGCCTTCGGCTCGGTGGAAAACGCAGTGGCCGCGATCAAGGCCGGCGCGAACGATTTCATCACCAAGCCCTGGGACAATGAGAAGCTGTTGATCGATGTCGAAAATGCGGTTCGCCAACGCCAGCTCTTCATTGAAAACCTTCAGCTCAAGCGGGCACTCAAGGAACGCTATAATTTTCCCAACATCGTGGGCAAGAGCGAGCGGATGCTGAAGATCTTCGACCTCGTCTCGCAAGTGGCCCCGTCACGCTCCACGATCCTCGTGCAGGGGGAGAGCGGCACCGGCAAGGAGCTCATTGCCAAAGCCATCCATTCGGCCTCCACACGCGCGGATCGACCCTTTGTGCCGGTCAATACCGGGTCCCTTCCGGCCGATCTGCTGGAGTCCAATCTCTTCGGGCATGAGAGGGGGGCGTTCACAAGCGCGGTGGCCGCAAAGCAGGGTCTGTTTGAGGTCGCTAATACCGGGACGATCTTCTTTGATGAGATCGGACTGGTGGGGCTGGAGACTCAGGCGAAGTTACTCCGCGTGATTCAAGAACGCGAGTTCATGCACCTGGGGGGAGTCGAGACCATCAAGGTGGATGTGCGCATTATCGCCGCCACCAATGAGGATCTGAAGGGCCAGGTCACTCAGGGAAAGTTTCGCGAGGACCTTTATTACCGGTTGAACGTGATTTGCATCCAGCTGCCTCCCCTGCGCGAGCGAAAAGAAGACATCCCCCTGCTGGTGGAGCACTTTATCCAGAAATACTGTCAGGATAACGCGAAACCGCCGATTCGCTTTACCCCGGAGGCCCTGAAGGTACTGATGGATTATCACTGGCCCGGCAATGTGCGCGAGCTGGAGAACGCCGTGGAGCGAGCCGTCGTGCTCAGCACCGGGGAATGGGTCGATGTCTCCCTGCTTCCCGAGTCCATATTCGAGTCCAGTACCCCCGGGACTCGGATGCTGCGCAGCGTGGCTCTCAAAGAAAATGCGACACTTTTTGAGATCCTGGATTCCGTGGAACGACAGGTAATCATGGAAACCCTGGAAAAAACGGGATGGAGCCAGACCAACGCCGCTGAGAAATTGGGTGTCCCTCTGTCCACCCTGAACCAGAAAATCAAACGCCTCGCCATCGAAATCAAACGCAAGAAAGAAAACTGACCGCCCCGGGGACGGCGAATTCCGAACTTCGTGACGAGAAATCGCAACGATCGTCCTTGGAGGGGCCTTCCCTGCTTTGTGTCTCCGGATTCCGCCATGGCGTTGTCTTCCCACGAAAGATCTCTCCTTGATTTCGCGGAATCCATTCCCTAGAATGGGTCCGTGATGAAAGCCCGTTTGTTCCTCCTCGCCGCCGGCCTCTCCGTGCTGCTATTCCCCTTCCCCGAGTGCGCTGACTTCATTAAAGGAGCCAGTTACTTCGCCCAGGGCAAGTATGATCAGGCCATTAAGGAATATGAGGAGGAGCTGAAGGCCGATCCGAATTATGTTCAGGGCCACTACATCGTGGGGCTTTGTTATGCGCGGCTGAAGAATTATGACAAGGCGATCGAGTCGTTGAAAAAGGCCTCGACCCTGGATGAAAAAAACTTCCAGATTTCGCTGGCCCTGGCCCAGGCTTATTTCGATGCCCAAAAATATACCGAACTCAAGTCCGCCATTGCCGCGGCAACGCAGAATGCCAGTGAGGCCTCCGACCTCGGGAAGTTGCGCTCCTTGCAGGCCGCGGCGCTGTTCAACCAGCAGGATTATGTCCGGGCCCTTCCGGAACTCAAGGCGGGCGTAGATTCAAACCCCCGCAATGCGGCACTGCAGGCGCAACTGGGCATTGCAAACTATCATCTTCAAAAATATGATGACGCGATTGCGGCGCTGAAGGCGGCCACGACACTCAGCCCGGAAGACCTGCAGGCGGCGTTGTTTCTCGGCCAATCCTATCTGGCCAGGGCGGCGTCACAGAGCGACCCGCGGGGAAAAAACAAGGGATATACGGAAGCCCTACATCTGGCGCAAAAATGGGTCGACAAACAGCCGCAGAGTGTGGAGGCGCTTTCGCTGGCCGGGCATTCCGCGCTGGCGCTCAAGCGCTATGCCGAAGCGGTTTCGTTCCTCAAGCGAGCTGCGGCACTTCAGCCCGAATCGCCGACGCTTCAATTTGACCTCGGCCAGGCCTATGCTTTCAATGGGCAGCTTCCGGACGCAGAAATTACGCTGACCCAAGCCTCCCGGACCCTGACCCAGGAACCCTCCCTCTTTTCCATCCTGGGATTTGTGCTCGAAAAGCAGAACAAGCTGGTGGAGGCCGAAGCCGCCTATCGCCAGGCCAACGCTTTGACTCCCAGTAAAGACTTGCAAACGGCCATCGATCGGGTAAAACAGAAACTCAGTCATCCTCATCCATAAGGAACTCCTAAAATCATGAACCTCTTAGACCGAGTCAAGGCCCGGGCACGGGAGAAACCCCAGCATATCGTCCTCTCTGAGGGCGAGGATGACCGCACCTTGCGGGCGGCCGAAAGAATCCTCGATGAAAAGCTGGCCCGTTTGACGATCATTGGCGACGAAACCGCGATCCGCGCGCGAGCCCTTGAGCTCCGCGTCAATATCGACGGGGCCGCCCTTGTTTCGCCGAGACATTCCCCCCTCTCCCGGAAATTTGCGGAGATTTACTATGAGGGGCGGCGAGCCAAGGGCACCACGCAGGAGGAAGCGCAAAAAGACATGCAAGACCCGATGTTCTTCGCGGCAATGATGGTGCATACGGCGGAGGCGGATGGAACAGTGGGCGGGGCGAGCCACACGACGGCTCACACCGTGCGCGCCGCCCTCCGGTGCATTGGCCCTGCGCCCGGATGCTCCATCGTGTCGAGCTTTTTCTTGATGGTCCTGCCGGACCATGCCGCTGTCCCGCGTTCCGAGTTTGGCGCCGATGGAGCGTTAGTGTACTCGGATTGTGCCGTCGTTCCCAATCCCAATGCGTCGCAGTTGGCGGATATTGCCATTGCCGCGGCGGAAAGTGCGCGGACTTTCCTGGAAACCGACCCCCAGGTCGCGTTCCTGGCGTTTTCCACCAAGGGGAGTGCAACCGATCCCTTGATCGATAAGATCACTGAAGCGGTGCGCACGGCCAGGGCGCGCGCGCCGCGGCTGGTGATGGATGGTGAACTTCAGGTGGATGCGGCTTTGGTTCCTCGCATTGCCGCTTCGAAAGCGCCGACCAGCCCGGTGAAGGGTCGCGCGAATACACTGATCTTCCCCGATCTCAATGCCGGGAATATCGCGTACAAACTGACTGAGCGATTGGCCGGGGCTGCCGCCATCGGCCCCGTCCTTCAGGGGCTCGAAAAACCGGCCAACGATCTTTCCCGCGGGTGCTCGCCAGAGGACATCGTGAACGTCACCGCAATTACCGCCGTTCAAGCACTCGCTCGCAAGACCATTGCCTCCTCATAGGGATGGTGCGGGAAGCCTGCGAGACCTCCGACCGGGTCCCGGGATTTCTGGTAGCTCAAGGGAATGGGGGGTGGGGCTATCCTGCAAAAGGAACCGCATCTTAACCAAGAGGCCAAGGGCGGGCGCTCCATCCCTATCGCATGCCCAAAGCGCCCATGAATGGACGTATCGCCCAAAAGCCGGCTGGCCTTCGTTGAGCTCACACGAATCATTCCCTCAAAGGTCCCATCAACTGCTGGGTGGGGGGGAGGAAGAAATCGAGCTGCGGCGCTGCTGGAAACACTCACGACAGTAAACCGGTCTTCCCTGCGTCGGCTTGAAGGGGACGGTCGTTTGACGCCCGCATTGTGAACACACCGTCTGTGTCTCCACTCGTGAACCTGCTGTTCCGCCTATGTTGGCCCGCTTCGCCTTGCACGTCTTACATCGCTTGGGTTCGTTCTTGAAGTTCTTGTCGTGATAGAAAAGTTGTTCGCCTGCCGTGAACACAAATTCCTGATGACACTCCACACACACGAGGGTTCGATCGTGGTACTCCATGGGAAAACTCCATAGGACCTATGCTGCTCCTGCATCGCAGGACAGCTGAATGATAGTGTGTTAGGTTTTTAAAAGAGGAGAGACCAGAACCTCTTTCCGGTCATCGCACATCCACGGCAGACGAATGAATCGCACGATGGATCCACATCAACTTCGAACCGCTATACACCGGGAGCTGGCCACCCTATCAAGGATGGCCAGCTCCCGTGTGAACCGCTGATTAATCGAGCTCTTTCCTGGCTTTTTTCCTGTTTCGCTTGCGCGCCAAAGCCTGCTTGACGCGTTTTTTTTCCCCAGGCTTCATATAAAAGGAATGGCGCTTCACTTCTTTGATGATGTCTTCTTGTTGAACTTTCCGCTTGAACCGTCGAAGCGCATTCTCTATACTTTCGCCTTCCTGAAGTCTGACTTCAGCCACTCATCAACACCTCCAGTTGGCGGGAGATTTACCAATTCAACCCACCCCTTCTACTTCAATTGTCTTTGGACTGTCAAGGAGAATCTTGGTATTTTGGCACCGTTGTGCGTCCTCAGAAAGTCAACGTTTGATTGGTGTTTCACACGATATCGAACCGATAAGAGGGACCCATGAGCGAAACATTCGTAGCCTGCCGATGGACTCGCGGAAACCGGATTTTTCCCATTAAGATCGAAATCACTCCCATGCAAGTGATCAAGGTCAAACGCTCTCTTTTTTCCTCCGATGAGGAATCAATCAACATCAGCAAGGTCGCCTCAGTCAGGATCAAAAAAGGTCTGATCTGGTCGGATATCTGGATTGAGTCCTCAGGAGGCAGCGATCCGATTTTCAGCCATGGGCATCACAAAAAAGACGCGCAGAGGATCAAGGAGCTGATTGAATCGCTTCAGTCCCAGTATCGGCGCGGCGCCGAAGACATCGTGGTCAGCGAGGAGCCGACCAAGAAGTGCCCCTTCTGTGCAGAAACGATCAAGGCGGCGGCGAAAGTCTGCCGATATTGTGGCCGGGATCTGAGCGGATAGATCCTTCCCGCTTGAATCTGTATACCGCGACCCCCACAATCTCGCGCGTGGCCCATTCTAATTGCGGATTGCGGTTTGCGGTTTGCTGATTGCGGATCGGGGAATGCGCGACTGGGGCATGGTTCTGCACTTCTATTCCGCATTCCGAAATCCGCAATCGAAATAGTCGCTTATCAACCGAATTTCCGCCGGCCAGTGTTCTTTTATTGTCCCCCGATTTTCAGATGGGTCGTCTGCGGAGGAATGGGTGAGTAACGGTAAAAGTGGTCGCACTTGCGGCAGTGAAAAATGGCAAACGCGGAGGTGGAATAAATCTTCTTGTGCCAGGACGTGTTGGCGTTACTGAAAGCGTTGTCCCCGCAATGAGGACAGGAAATGGTGATCACGGCTCGTTCCAGTGAGGGCAGCTCAATCTCAAACATCTTACGGTCGGTCTCCCCGCGATCATCCTCCAGTTCTTCCTCCGTCAGCTGGGTATCGCCCTCGCAGTTGGGACAACGGTTCGTGCGGTTGATGGATTCACACTGGTTGCAGAAATAGATGGTTCGAGGTTCCGTGGTGGGTGGCATGGGCATCCCCATTTCCTCTGAAACGATTCAGGTCTGAATCCCTGAGTATAGCCATGTTTGACTATTCCCGCAAACGATACACTTCGACGGGCAAGAACTGGCGAATGGCAATCGGACTTGTCCTCACCCACAGCGCTCCCCGCCTTGTCGCAGCCGCTGAAAAGTGATATAAAAGAACGTTTCGGAGCGGCGACTTGGAGCCCCCTGAGCCTTGGAAGACGGAGGGCAGGATAGAGGATTCGCTGGCGGGAGCCTCGGGCTTTCGCAAGTGAAGGGCCCGTCGCTCCAGCGGTTCCAGGTTTCGGGCTCTGTGCAATCGCAGCCCGTGAACCCCGCCAGGGCCTGACGGCAGCAACGGTAACGGAAACTGTGGTGTGCCGCAGATCACCCGAAACCTGGGTTAGTTAGGATCAGATTCCAAAGTCCAAATTCCAAGTGCCAAACAAAACTCAAATTCCACGATTCAAGCCTCAAGACAAGCGGAGAGTCCAATCGCTTCGGTAATCTCCACTGCTGGGGTGTGGAACACCCTGAAGCTGGTCGACTTTTTGTTGGGGCGTGTTGTCCGTTTGGATTTTGGTTTTTGTTTGGAATTTGCCCGCCGCGGCGGGTTAAAATTTGGAGCTTCGACAGTCCCATGGCCTACCAAGTCATAGCTCGAAAATACCGCCCCCAGCGATTCGATGAGGTGATTGGGCAGTCCGTGATTATGACGACGCTCAAGAACGCCATTGAACAGCGCCGCATTGGGCATGCCTACCTCTTCTCGGGTGTCCGGGGCGTCGGAAAAACCACCACGGCCCGGATTCTGGCAAAAGCGCTCAATTGCGCCAAGGGTCCCACTCCGCTGCCGTGCGAGGAATGTGATTCGTGCCGTGAAATCAGGAATGGCAACGCGGTGGATGTCATCGAAATCGACGCTGCATCCAATCGAAGCATTGATGATGTCCGCCAACTGCGCGAAAACGTCAAGTACCGGCCTTCGCGCGACCGTTTCAAGATCTACATTATCGACGAGGCGCACCAACTCACCGACGATGCCTGGGATGCGCTGCTCAAGACCCTCGAAGAGCCGCCCGATCATGTCGTCTTTATCTTCGCGACCACGGAGCGGCACAAACTAAAGCCCACCATCCTGTCCCGCTGCCAGAACTTCTCGTTTCGGACGCTCTCTTACCATGAAATATTCAAATCGCTGGAGACCATTTCTGCCGCAGAGAAAATTGCCATTACGCCGGGAGCTTTGTCGATGCTGGCGCGTGCCGCGGAAGGATCCATTCGCGACGCTCAATCCCTTTTGGATCAGGTCATCTCTTTTTCCGGTGACTCCGTCGATGAATCCAAAATACGGGAGCTGCTGGGTTTTGTGTCACAGGACTATCTCGACCGGCTGAGCGATGCCCTCGTCGGACGAGACACGCAATCGGTCCTGAGGCTGGTGGAAGATCTGATCCGGGCAGGATTCGACCCCCGGCCTTTTTGCCGCGAAGCCATTCAGCACATCCGGAACTTGATGATTCTCCGCGTCGCCGGGAAACAATCAGAATTGCTGGAATTGCCCCCCGATGAGATTGAACGCCTCGCGGCCACGGCAGCGCATTTTTCGGAAGAAGACCTTGTGCGCTTCTTCCATCTCCTCGCCCGGACCGAGGCGGATCTGAAATGGTCGACCCATCCGAGGCTCCACCTCGAGCTCGGGCTGGTTCGGCTGGTGCAGGCCTCGCGGCTGATGTCGATCGAAGAATTCCTCTCGGACTGGAAATCAAATGAATCCTCTTCCAGAACAGCCACGGGTCCGGAAGCGGACAGAAGACCCCAGCCGCACGTGCCCCCCTCCGGCGCTTCATTGATAAAAAAAAACGGTGAGGGAAGGCACCCTCCCTCGACGTCGCCTTCCCCGGATTTTTCAGGGCGTCCCGTCATGAGGGAGCTCGCCGGCCCTGAAGCCTCACTTGTTTCCGCGGGGGAGCCCTCCGTTTCCATGAGTCCTGGCGGACCGGCTCAAGCCATCTCCCCGGAAAGAGATTCCCAATCTCTCCCCGAAAGTTCGGAGATTGAATCCTTTCGGAAGGCCGTATTTGCAAAATCAAAGTTTTTGGATTCATTGCTCGACCATGTGGCACGCATGGTCCTGGAGAATTCCTCTCTCCATCTCCAGTTTACCCAGGCCAACAAGAATTTTTATTCGATGCTGAACAACAAGGACCAAATTGCAACTTTGGGTCAGATATGCCAGAATGTTTTTGGCCGAAATCTTCTGGTGAAATTGACGCTTTTGGATGAACAGGCGGACCTGACGCCCGCAGTGCGGGCAGATGATGGAGCCCCCGATCGTCTGCGGTCTTCTTCTAATGGAGGCGCAGAAAAGATTTTGGAGGAACCACTCGTCCGGTCGTTTATGGACACCTTTCGCGCCGAAATCGTCCAGATCAAGAAGAAATAGCGAAAGGGAAGCGATTATTCTCCGAAGAGCGGGGGGTAGTGAATAATGAACACGCCCAACATGCAACAAATACTTAAACAAGCCCAGAAGATGCAGGAGCAGCTTCAGAAACAGATGGAGGATCTGGTTGTTGAAGCTTCCTCCGGCGGTGGGATGGTCACCGTCAAGATGAACGGACAGAAGCAACTGCTCGCGGTAACGATCGACCCCGAAGCACTCAACTCGAGTGATCGGGAAATGTTGCAGGACCTGATCCTCGCGGCAGTGAATGAAGCCAACCGCAAAGTCGATGAGCAACTCCAGGGACAACTCGGGAATCTGGCCGGTGGTCTGAAGATCCCGGGATTGTTTTGAAGAAAGGCTCCTCTCTTACACGGATTCTCCAACGAATGGGAGGGCTGGCCCCGTCCTAAGTGAATTTGAAGGAGATTCCCGAGAACCGACCCAACTCTGACCCCGCCCATGCCTGACTATGCCGAACCTGTCGCCCGTTTGATCGAAGAGTTGAAACATCTGCCTTCGGTTGGGCAGAAATCAGCCCAGCGCATTGCCTTCCACTTGCTAAAGGGCTCCAGCGAGGAAGCTGAACGTCTGGTGCAGGCCATCCTTGACGTCAAACAGAAGGTGGGTTTATGCAGCACATGCAATAATTTGACCGACGTGGATCCGTGTTTTTATTGCACCAGTCCCGCGCGAACCCCCAAGCAGATTTGTATTGTGGAGGAGCCTGCCAACGTCCTTGCGATTGAGAAGACCCGTGCCTACCATGGGCGCTACCACGTCCTGATGGGGGCCCTGGCTCCGCTTAAGGGCATTGGTCCGGATCAGCTCCGCATCAAGAACCTGATAGAGCGGTTGCGAAGTGGGGAGGTGGAGGAGATTATTCTTGCGACCAACCCCAACGTAGAAGGCGAAGCGACCGCCATCTATCTCTCCAAATTGTTGAAGCCTTTGGGGGTGAAAGTAACGCGCATTGCCATGGGCGTCCCCATTGGCAGTGAACTCGATTATGCGGATGAAGTCACCGTCATGAAGTCCCTGGAAGGTCGTCGAGAGATGTAGAGACGGCAAGGCTGTTTCTAATGGGAGATGGTCCGGCTTGGCAATCTCCCCTCACGTGCCACCGACCCCCCTCACGCATTCAGCCGGTGAATATTAATGAGATCGGACAGCAGTGCGAACGCGGTCTGATGAGGGCCACCGGGGCCCTCGATGATGGTTATTTTCTCCATTGTGTCCGTGTCGATGCAGAGGGCAGTGGTGTCTCCCCGAAGCGTCGCAAAGGTATGGGTCAGCGGAATTTCGGTGGGCTTAACGCTTCCCCGGACGATGCGTCCATCCCGCCAGGCACGAACCAGCAACCGGATGCGATTGCCACGCCCCTGCGCTTTTTGAAGCTGCGCGGGCGTAAGCTTCTGGATGCCTTCGCGGTCAATTGCCCTGGGTCTTAAATTGGCCCCCATGATGACGTTCGCGATGCAACACAGCTTAGACGTTGCATCCCATCCCTCCACATCCACGGCCGGGTTGGATTCGACAATCCCAAGGGCCTTGGCCTCTTCGAGAGCAGCTTCAAGACTCTTTCCTTTTTCCATCTCCTCGAGCAAATAGTTGGTCGTCGCGTTGAGAATCCCCTCAAAGCCGCGCACTTCAGTGGCGGGGAGGGTCATCTCCGCCAGGTTAAAAATCGGTGTCCCATCCATGACCACACCTTCATGCCGGAATTGCACCTTGTTCCTGGCGGCAAGCCTTTTGAGCCGACGGTAGGCATGGACAACAGGCCCCTTGTTTGCTGTGATAACGTGCATCCTTTTTTTCAGGGCGGCTTCGATGTACCGGATAGCCGGCTGTCCCGTCCACGGATTCTGTGGAGAGATCTCAAACATGACATCGGCGGACGACTGCTGGATCATATCGATTGCGCCCTGGAGCGGTTTTCCGCGATGCAAAGTATCGAGGGTGCCGGCCTTTTCCAAATAGGAGAAGACTTTCTTCGAATCGAACCCCTTGAGGTCGATGGCCAGTCCATGGTTGCCCGTGGCAATCGCCACCACGCGACATTCAATCCCATAATCCCTTTTTAGACGGAGCTTCTTCCGCTCCAGCAATCTAAGGAAGCTCTTTCCGACGTTCCCGAACCCGACCAGCGCCAGCTTATAGACCATGAGGACGCTCCCTCTCCTGTTAAAATGAACCCGCAGGGTGCTTCCGCAGGAGCCACGCTCCCTGAGAATCAACAAGGCCAATTGTATGCGAGATTCCTTTGGGCGCAAGGAGAGAAATGGATCTTAAATGGGCAGGCTGGGGTTGAGATGAAATTAAGGTGCCAGTTACCGGATGTCAGGGAAACAGTTGCATGTTGTCAGAGGAACGAACCAGAGGCCAGAAGTCGGAGGTCAGAAGTCAGAGTTGAACAATCGGGATCTCAAACTTTGAACTTAGAACGTTGAACTGGTTTCGGACTTGGCAGTTCGGGCTTTGAACTTTGAACCGGGTTTTTGGACTTCAGACTCTCAAGCCAAGCCCGAGACTCCCGCTCCTCATCCTATTTCTTCTTCATCACCGCTTTAACAGAAATGCTCCCGCTTGGAGTGATAGTTATTTTTTCTTCGAAATTCCCAAAGCCGGGCTTGGTCACGACGACGGTATGTTTTCCCGGCGGAACGTCGTTGACCATGAAATCGGGATTGGAGGAATCAGTGACACCGATGAATTTGCCATCGACATAGATGGCAGCGTCGGTGGTCGGGTGCTCGAATATGATGACAATCCTTCCAAATTGCACACCTTCATACTTGCCGGAGGCTGGCTGGGCCGGGGAATCCTCGCGTTGTGGCGCTGCTTCGGCATGCACATCATTCCTTGGATCCGTGGAAGCCTTCGGGTTCACGTTCCCTCGGCTCAGGGGCGCGGCCGAATACGGCTGTCGCAAGGGGGGAGGAGTCCGGCCGGGCGAGCGCGGAGGGGCGGCTGAAGAGGGAGGCGGGGTGGAATCCGTTGGCGCTCCCGAGGCGGCGGCACCCGCTTGCAAATGTTCTTTAACATCCAGGGTCTGGAGCGGGTTGACTTTCAAATCAACGACTGCGGCTTGATAACCCTCCGCCACAAAACGCAGTGTATGACTGGAAGGGCTCACCGGGAGCAGTTTTTTTCCATCCGCAAACTCCGATCCCTTTCCTGCATACTGGCCGTCGACGTAGATGGAGGCTTCCCGCGGCTGAACGTCCAGCCTCAGCCACGCAACCCGTTGATTGCCATCACTTTGTTGTTCCGGAGCTCCATAATCCAGGTTATAACTGGGTGGATAAGCTGATCCAGGTCCCCAGTAGGGCGGCCCCCAATAGGACGGGTAATAGGAGTAGGGACCAAACCCTGAGTAGAAAAAGGAATAGGAAGGGAAAAACCCAAACGAGCGGCGAAAGAAGTTGTTTCGGAATCCAAACCCGATGAATTCACGGTGGGGGAACCCGCGCGAAAACGTGGCCCTAGAACCGAAAGCCCGAGCTCCGAATACCGGTTCAGGAGTCACGATCATAAGCCCCAATGATAATGCCGTTGCGAGGACGCTCGTCGCGATCGTCGCCTTGCACCACGCTGTTGAATTGCCTGCAAACAATCTCATACGACCCCCTCGGCATGCCTGCCATGCCATTCCATGATTCTTCAGTAAACGTTTATCAAATTCGAGGTTTCAAGCATGAACTCCGTTAGATCGGGGACTCAGGTCTCTCCTGGAACGCGCCCACACGCGGATTAACTCCCGATCTCCATGCTTACTTGGATGATGTCATGCGCCAAGAGGTTTTATGGAAAGGGGCTTAGCGATAGAAATTCCTCTGCCATGCGTGTTGTTTAAGTTTGGTCGCCAATACGGGAGATAGCCTGCGGCCATCGGACACAGAGCAATTCGCTTCGACATTCTTGGATTTGCGCATTCCCGGTATCACGGTGGATACCGCCGGAGGCGTCAAAGTGAAACGGAGTGCCAGCTCCGCCAGGCTGCTGGCCTCCCCATCGAGGAGCCGTCCCAGCTTTTCAATTCGGTCGACCACCTGCTTTTTGCGGTCGCCGCTGAAATAATGTGTGCGGAAGTCCTCGGGAGGGAAGGTGGTCTGCTCGGTCACGGCCCCGGTCAACGACCCTTCGTCAAAGGGAACGCGCACAATGACGCCAATCCGTTTTTCCTCGCATCTCGGAAACAGTGCCTTCTCCGGGGATTGGTCGAAGATGTTGTAGATGACCTGGACCGCATCCACCTCACCGGTGTCGATCATCTTCAGGCTGTCGTCGGGATCATGTTCTGTGATGGAAATGCCAAAGTGGCAGACCTTTCCTTCGCGCCGGAGCTTTTCAAATGCAGAACGCCATTCGTCCGTTCCTGCCCACTCGTCATTCCAGACGTGCAGTTGCTGGAGATCGATCCGCTCAACCCCAAGATTTTTGAGGCTCTGTTCGGTTCGCTCAATGATGTAATTCCTGGGAAAAACTTCGCGGATATCGCTGCCTTTTTGGGCAGGCCAGACATAATTCTTGGGGTTGACCTTGGTGGCGACATAAATCTGCTTATCGCGATGGGATTTCAGAACTCTGGCAATGAGCTGTTCACTGTGGCCCTCTCCGTAGGCAGCGGCCGTGTCAATGAAATTGACGCCAAGGTCGATGGCACGATGAAGCGCCTGAAGAGATTCGTCGTCCTTCGAATCCTGCCACAGGTGCCCCCCGATCCCCCATGCGCCGAATCCAATTTCGGAGAGTTGCAGCTCTGTTCGTCCAAGTCTTCGATATTGCATAAGTGAAGTGTCCGCCTTTTTTTGAGTTGTAGGGGCGTCCGCCGTGGCGGACCGAGCCCCCTCAGGAAGGGATCGTCACGACCCTCTGGGGATTTGTTTACCTTTGAGTCATTGCGAGGTCACAATGCTTTCGGTTTCGGGTTTAATAGCCGAGATGGGGCACACGGCGGTGTGCCCCCACATGTCATGGGACCCAATTCCTATCCGCGTCACTTCGTAAACTTATTCAACCACTCGATCACGGTTTTGTAGAACAACTCGGAGTTCAGCGGTTTGAGGATCCAATGTCCCTCGTCGGGGAAGTACAGCAACTTCGACTCGATGCCGCGCCGTTGGAGGGAGGTGTACATCGCCAGGCCTTCAGCCACGGGAACCCGAAAATCAATTTCCCCATGAGTGACCAGTTCTGGCGTTTTGAAATTTTTCACGTACCGTCCGGGAGAGAGAAAGTCATAGATCTCTGGATGGTCTGCCGGTGTTCCTCCCATCTCCCACTCAGGAAACCAGAGCTCTTCGGTGACATAGTAGCCGCTCACCTGGTCGAAGTCACCGGCGTGAGCCACGAGCGCTTTAAAGCGGTCCGTGTGGCCTTGGAACCAATTAATCATGAACCCGCCGAATGAAGCGCCAGCCGCCACCATCTTGTTCTTGTCGACATAAGACCATTTTTCAGTCGCATCGGCCACCAGCATGAGATCCTTGAAACATCGACCTCCCCAGTCCTTATTGATTTCATCAATGAGCTGCTGTCCATAGCCGGTGGATCCGCGGGGATCCGGCATGACGACCACGTAACCTGCGGCGGCATACATTTGGGGATTCCAGCGATACCCCCAGTTATCTTCCCAGGAGCCCTGGGGGCCTCCGTGGACGAACAAGAGCACCGGATATTTTTTCGCAGCATCGAACTGCGGCGGTTTGAGGATCCAGGAATGAATCTTTGGAGTGTCCATCTTCTTCTGAGCGGGAATTGCGGCCTCCGCCTGGCCGGGATCGATGAAGCCCTTGGCCACCTTGGGATCCACGGGAGGTCCGCTGGAGGAAAGAGCGCCATCAATCCAGAAATCCTCGGCCGGATTTAGATCGAGTGTCGCGAGCAGGTCCTGATTGTGATGAGTAAGCGCCATGATATTCGATCCATCGGCGCTGACCCGATAGATTTCCGCCGGTTGATGCATCGAAGACCGCGTGAAAACAAGAGCCCGCCCATCGGGCGTAGCAACGACGTCTCCGCTGGAGTGTTCCCCATAAACGCGTTTCACGTCGTTCCCGGTGAGGGAGACCTCGAAAATGGAATTGCGTCCCCGGTCTCCGGAGGCAAAATAGAGCTCTCTGGAGTTCGGTGCCCAGGCCAACGAATCGACCCAGCGGTCGAAACTCTCTGTCACGCTGCGGTGCTGTGCAGTCGCTCGATCATAGACCATCAGTTGAAAACGGTCACTCTCGTACCCCGGCCGGGACTGCGCCCGATAGGCGATAAACTTGCCGTCGGGAGAGTACTGGGGCGAGCCGTCATAAGCCGGATTGCTGGTAATCTTCTTCGTCTCCCCAGTGGCGACGGTGACCACAAACAAATCCATATTGGTGGAGCGTTCCTCGTGGGGGTCGCGGTTGGAGGTATAGCAGACCTCTTTGCCGTCAGGTGAAAACGCGTAATCATCGGGTCCGCCCAGCGAAAACGGCGGAACATCATAGTCACCCGGCGTCAAATCGCGCGGTGGCTGAGAGCCATCCACCGGCACAATAAACAGGTGGGTACGTTTGCCGTCCTTCCATTCAGTCCAATGTCGAAAAAGCAGCCGCGTGGCCACGTGGGCCTTCACTTTCGATTCGTCGGCCGCCTTCTTTCTGGCTGCATTGCACTCGAGTGCCTTCTGAGGACTGCTGTGATCGCACTCGGGGTACACGTCGGAGGTAAACAACAGATATCTGCCGTCGGGGGAATAAAGGACTCCCCCGGCCTCGGTGGCAAGGGACGTTACTTTCCTGGCTTCGCCCCCTTCCACGGGAAGGACCCAGATTTGGGAGGACCCGTCGCGGGTGGATACGAACGCGATCTCCTTCCCATCGGGAGACCAACGCGGACGATCGTCGCTCTTCTGTGAGCGGGTGAGTTGTAGCGCTCGGCCTCCTGCGCTCGGCACTACCCAGAGGTCGGCTTTTTTGGTGTTTTTTTCCTTGTCGACCACCGTAACGGAATACGCCACCCACTTGCCGTCCGGGGAAATCTGTGGGTCCGCAACGCGCTGCACCTTCATCAGGTCGTCGAATGTGAGGGGACGCTTTTCGGCTGCGTTCATGAAAGACACTCCTGCAATGAACAAGGTACCGATCAGGATCATGGCAAGAACCAGTGGGCGCATGTTGCCTCCATATGTGGAATATGAGCAGGTCATTTTAGCAGAAAGAGGGCACGAAGTGTCGGGGGAGAGAAGTCAGACATCGGAATCGCGAAAGTCAATCCAAGTTGTAGGGGCGCACAGCCGTCGGGCCTTGAAATGGCGGATGAATGTGAACTGACGCTGGGCCCGGCTCCCCTGAGGCCGGAGAAGTCCCAAGAAACTGCTTCCTCGCGTTTTTGCATCAGGGGGAGAGCACCTCCGGTTGCCGGGCCCTGGTTTCAGGGACCCCACCTCAATCAAGTTCCCGGATCACTTCCGACAACCGCTTCAATCCCTCGCTCAGATGCTCCCGGTGGCCTCCGTAGCCAATTCGAATGTAGCGATCCAACTGGAAATGGTCTCCCGGGACAATCAAGACGCTTTTCTTTTTCCGGAGCCTGTTGGCAAGCTGAGTGGAATTTATTTTCATTGAATAATGAATCAATGCGATGGCTCCCGCCTGTGGAGGAATCGCTACACAGAACGCTCTGTGGGCCGCAATCCACTGTTGCAGAATTGGCCACTGGGAACAGAGGATTCCCCGTGTGCGCCCCAAAATCGCCCGGCGTACCGGGGGAGCAAGTGCCACCGAGGCCAGCGCGTCGCTCAGGGCGCCGGGACCGATGGTGGTGTAATCGTGTGCCGCCCAGGATTTTCCTATGGCCTCCCTTTGACCGGCCATCCACCCGATTCGCAATCCGGGCAGCCCATAGGCCTTGGAAAGGCTGTTCGTGACGATGAGCTTTCCGTACGGGGCTTTTTTGCCAGCACCGATCGTCCAAAATGAAGGCGTAACGGGGCCCTCTCGTTCAGCGCCCTGGTACACCTCATCGGCGAGGAGCCACGCGCCCGCCCATCGCGCCCGTTCCACGATCGTTTGCATGGCTTCGTGAGTCAACACGCAGCCGGTGGGATTATTAGGATTGCACACAGCAATCATTTTCGTCCTCCGGGTCACCAATCGCCTGAACTCTTTGAGGTCAGGCGCCCAATGAGCAGGCTGGTTTTCGGAAGTCGTCCGCGTGATGGGTCTCAGCCACCAGGGTTTTACCTTCGCCCTGAACGCACGGGCGACTCCCCAGACCTGCATGTAGTTTGGCAACATGACGATCACTTCGTCACGGGGATTGATAACACGCCACATCGTGATGAAGTTCGCCTCGGAGCCACCGTTGGTGACTTCCACGTTGTCATCTGTGGCGCCTGGATAGAGCTTCGCGATGTTCTGACGTAAATGAACCGTGCCGTTGGTTTGGCTGTAACTGAGGGGGGTTTGGAGTAATCGCGGGATCGAACTGTCTGAAGAGTTCCCGCGTCGCCGGGTCCCCGAGGCAAGGCGGGTCAATTCTTCCACCGACATGGGCAGGACGCCACTCTCCGAGAGGTTGTAATCCACATGGTTTTCCCAGGTGGATTGAAATCGCTCCAGTTCAAAGGTTTCAAAATTCATGGGGATGCTCCATCTGTGAATATATGGAGGAGGCCCCTTGGCTTGCCTCCGCCCAATCCTGCCAGAATAAAAAACCCGATGAATCCTCATCGGGCATTTGCTATTGCTTCAACGTTCTATTTCCGCTTTGAGAGTCCGGGTTCCAAAAGGGCTCTCCGGTCCAATGGAGCGCGCCTTCCTCCCGGCCTCAAAAAGCAGCAAACCTCAAAAGCTCTCCCAACTCGCGGCGTCCCTTCCTCCCGCGCCTCTCAAAAGATCTCAAATTGATCCTGGTGAGTTTGTGGGTCAGGCTTAATGATGACATCCTTTCGGGTATGGCTCTCGATTTCGGAGACGACGGCCTGTTCGGAGGTTTTTAATGCACGGGCAACTTCCGGATGAACGCGGATCCGGATTTCCCGGCCATCGAGCAGGGGCGCCATCTTCTTTGCTTCGGACTGGATTTCGTAGCACACGGTCTGCAAGCTCTTGACCAGGCCATGGCCCTGGCAATAAACACAGGGTTGCATGAGAATCTTTTCCAACGACTGTTTCACACGCTTGCGCGTCAGGGCTACAAGGCCGAAATCGTTGAATGAAAGTATCTTGGAAGGAGCGCGGTCCTCTCGCATGGCCTCTTCCAGGGACTGAATCACCTTCTGCCGATTTTTGCGCTCCTCCATGTCAATGAAGTCGATGACGATAATCCCCCCCATGTCGCGCAGACGGATCTGCCGCGCCACCTCCTTAGCCGCATCAATGTTCGTCTTCACGATGGTATCTTCGAGGCGCGTCGTCCTGCCGACGAACTTGCCGGTGTTGACATCAATGGCGACCATGGCTTCGGTCTGGTTGATGACGATGTACCCTCCCGATTTCAGCCACACCTTGGGCTTTAAGGCCTTTTCAATTTCATGGTCCACGCCATATTCCTCAAAAATGGGGGTGTCTTTAAAGTGCAGCTTGACGCGGCCCACCAGGGCAGGCTGGAACTGATTCACGAATTCAAGCACCTTGGCATATTCGGTCTCATTGTCGAGGCGGATCGCGGTGAATTCTGAAGATAGCTGATCACGCAGAATTCGCTCCAGCACTCCGAGATCGCGATGGAGCAGCGCCGGGGCGGCCCGCTTTTCCGCACGGGAGCGGATGTCGGTCCACGTGTTGGCCAAAAAACGGATGTCCTGTTTTAATTCCTCCTCGGTCCGGCCCTCACCGGCCGTGCGCACGATGAAGCCACCCGGCAATCCTTCCCCAAATTCGTTAATCACACGCTTCAGCCGACGGCGCTCTTCTTCGCTGCTGATCTTACGGGACACGCCGATGTGATCCACTGTGGGCATGTAAACGAGATAGCGACCCGGCAGTGCGATATGCGAGGTAATCCGAGCCCCTTTCTTTCCGAGCGGTTCCTTGGCAATCTGGACAAGGATTTCCTGTCCCTCCCTCAGCAGTTCGGCGATGAGCGGACGGGAGGTGGGGCGCTTCTCCTCACGAGGAGTGGCCTGTTCCGGACGAGTCTCTTGATCAGCAAAACGTTTGCTGCGCCCCCGCCGGCCGCGCCGGCCGCGCTGGTAGCTGTTGTCACGCGGCTGGGGGGCCGTAAGTTTGCGCGAGGAATCCAGGATTTTTGCCGACGACTTTTCCTGGGCGCGCCGCGCGTTGAACTCGGCCTTCTCTTCATCCGTCATGTACTCGTACGGTGTCGGCGGGCCATAGACTTCGGGTTGGAAAGCTCGCTGTGCAGACCGCCCTGACCCTTTCGCCTCGAACGGGCGAGGCTCCCGAGAGGGTTTCGAAAAATAAGGTTTTTCAAAGCGTGTCCCCACGCGCTGTGGCTTCGTTTCTTCCCTCGGCTGGGGTCGGGAGGCGTCCGTCATCGAAGGCGTGGATCCCTCGGTAACGACCGCAGTTGGGCCCGATAGGGTCTCAGGCATGAGCGATTCTGATTTTCCGGGCTCAACGTCCAATCCAGTCTCCGGGGGTGTTCCGGGAAGGGTGAGCGCGGGCGCCGGTGCCTCCACGGCCTCCTCAGCAGTTCCCGTCCCCTTAACGCTGGGTTGATCAGGCGCCAAAGTGACCGGCTCCTCTGAACTCTCAGAAGGTTCATACAGTCGCGGTGCGGGAACGACCGTTCCCGTGAATTCCATCTCAGGCCTCGAAGGCGTCGTCTCTTCGGAAATCGTTCCCTCAGTCGCCAGGGAGCTTCCCGGCCGAGGTGCCACATCGCCTTCCATTTCGCGGAATTCAGAATCGGGGATTGTGATCGATGGGAGATTTTTCTCCTCGAACTGTTCCTCGACTTGTGTTACCGCGCCTTCTTCGGTGACTAAAATCTCATGGGCAACAACAGGGGATGGCGCCGATACCTCAAGCACGGGAGCCTCAAGGATTCCCGACGCCGGGAAGGCCTTGGACTCTTCTTCAGAGGTGGTATCTAAACCGTGCGGAACCACCGGCCCAATCTGAAAAGGTGGAACGGCTTGCTGCGGCGTCTCCAACGCTTCCGTCATCTCTGTGTGGGCTATCGGGCCCTCAGACTGGATCTTTCCGGCGTCTGCAGTGACAGGGCTGATTGCAAGCGGAAACTCCGACAAAATCCCGGCCTCTGCCGATGGCATTGAAAGGGGCTCTTCAATTCGCTCGATGATCTCATCGCGCGAGGTGCCCGGCTCGGGGACAGGGGCGCTGGCGACACCCTCGGGTTCTGTTTCTGTGACGTCCAGCAAAAGGGGCGGCCCTTTTTCCATTGGATCAGCCGGTGAGGGAGTCACCGCCGAAGTGGCTGCAAGTTGGCCGGCTTCGACCGGGACATCGAGAATTGACAGAATTTTCTCGACCTGTTCAAGGGTTTCCGGCTGATTGGGAATCAATGGCGTCTCCGGAGCCCAAGGCGCCGTAACGGCGTGTTCCGACGCCAGTATCTCAATGGGTTCTTTGGACTCCACCTGCCTGACTTCGGTTGGGGCTGCTTGTACAGGTTCCGGCAAGTCCGACGGCGCTGACACAGCGGGTTCGGCTGGAACAACCGCTTCGAAAGATGGTAGCCCGGCGGATTGGAGGGGGGCTTCGTCAGGAGCGGCCTGAGATTGTTGAAATTTTGAGAGGGATTCTCCTGGCAGCGGAGTCAGCGTACTTACCACGGGGGATGGAGTCGGGGACGGGGTTACCACCGCGGGGACCGGTGACGGCTGTCCCTGAACGGGAGACTGCGGGAGGCTGCGCGGCTGTTCTTCCTTGTGTCGTTCCCAGGGCCGCCGCCGTCCCCTTCGGCGCCCGTATCGACCGCGCGATTGACGATCAAGGTCATTCTGATTTTTTTGAGTTGATTCGGCGGATCCCGGGCCGGAAGCACCCTTTTCCATTTCCTGTCGAACTTCCGCCTCCGCCGCCTTTTCGGAAACGGGAGCCGGCTGTGCCAGCACGGCGGCTTGAGCAAGGGGTGGGTTCTTTTCCGGTGTGACTTTTCCGCTTGTCGGAACGCCAGAGGAAATCCCCGCGGGTTCAGAGGGTTCGAGCCGCGTGGGGATCTCAATGACCAGGGGCGTATACGTTACCGCATCCCCCGGGCTCGATTCAAGCTTTTCGATCTTGTCCTCAACCGTCGCGACGATAGAGTCGTATTCTTCAGCATCTTCAAAGAAATCGGAAACGTAAAGAAACGCGTCGCGTTCCAATCCGACATTGACGAACGCGGACTGCATGCCCGGGAGGACTTTGGTGACGCGGCCTTTATAGATGGATCCAACGAGGCCCTGTTCGTGGCTCCGTTCGATGTGAACTTCGACCAGTTGGTCGTCTTCGAGTATCGCGACCTTCGTCTCTTGGGGAGACGTGGAGATAATCATTTCCTTGGACATTGCCGAATCCCTTCCCGAGACCCTCCGATGGGAGGCAAAAGAAGCTTCTCCCCAGGGTGCTCTCGAGACAGGAACTTCCGCGACCATCGGTGCGCTCAACGCGCCTCACTCCGAAATCCACCGTGACATGGCCACGCACGGGCCCTGACCCTCCGGCGCAACTTGGCGCCGCGGAGATGGTGGTGAAATGAAATCTACTTTCTAGAAGATGATGAAAGCCCCGGCCAAATCTCGCAAAGAGAGACTCCACTCCGTCGAGCCGGCGACCCTTCCCGGCCACGCGCCCACATCCCATCCATTCCGTACCTCCGGAACGGGGGCGGAGCACACCGGTCGTTGCCTTCAAAATTGCTTCCAGAAAAGTGATAAGCCTCATCCAGAGGTCAGCTGGAAAAAGCTGGAGAGTAAGTTCCATTTCGTTCGGTGAAAAGCGCGTCGCGCTTGATCGTATGAAAGTTCTCGTCTGATAGGTTCAATATGGGTTTCAAAACTTCTTGAGGTCGGACTGATCCTCGCTCGCCCATCTCGATTTCAAGCTCGAGAAGGAGGCGACCGGAGGACTCTTTGACCTCGATTTTCCTAACGAACGACCGGAGATCCGTCGGGACGACCCGGTCCTTCTTCTTTCGCTGGATCACGTAGGATTCGGCGGCCCGGAATGCCTCCAGCTGCCGCGCCACCCACTCGTAACTCAGATCTCCCTGAAAGCCTTGGTCTGACTTGTCCGCCCGGCGGACTCTGTCCACCGTCAGTTCCACTTGGTATCGGGCCGCTTTGACGATGGCGGAGGGCGCAGGCGCGTTCAAGTCAATTGGTTTTAATCGGGTAAATCGGACTCCGTCAGGAAGTACGGAGTTGATCACAGATAGAAACGATGTTTCCTCCAACCCCACGTCGGCTTCGAAATCCAAAAGCTCGTCCGTGCCCTCAATCCCGACAGACAGGGCAGGGCCGAAAGAAACAACGGGCTGCGGATGGAAGCCTTGAGAATACTTCAATTGAATCCCCGCACGACGAAAGGCACGCTGGATCAGCCGCATCAGATCGAGGTGCGAGAGAAACTTGGATCGACCGGTCTTAGTGAATGAGGCCCGGTAACGCCTGGTCTCCGAGCCTTGTGCCGGTCCGGCGGGGGTTTCCTCTTCAGCCCCCAGGCTCAAATCATTGCCCTGGTCGTGGATGTCGCCTTCAAGCCCGTGTTTCTTAGACTCAACGGATTGAATGACTCCTGGGCCAGGCCCCTCAAATTCGCACTCCAACCCGCAATTATAGCACAGGTCAGGGCCGCAAGTGGGTGAGACCCGGGCCTGGAGGCTGCGTTTCAAGTCCCAGACAATGAACTTCTTGTCGACGCGATTGTCGAGGTGATCCCAGGGCAATGGAGTCCAGTCGACCGAGGCATCGAGCGGTTTCACGCGGATGGTCGACAACGCCTTGATGTAAGCAGTACAATCCCGCCGTTCCGACTCGCTCGACTCCCGCCATTCGTTGGAGTCGAAAACCGGCATCGCTTTCAGGTATTGGTGAAAATCTATCCCTTCCTCCTCAAACGACTGTAACCACACGTCATACCGGAATTGATCATCCCAGCCGTCGAACCGGCATCCGTTTCGATAGGCCCGCTCGATGACCCGTCCCACCCGACGATCCCCTCGAGACAACACGCATTCCATTTGTGATGTTTCAGGATGGTGATGCTTGAAATTGATCCGTGCAGGCTTGCATAACGAGCGCAACAATCGCTGCTTCTCCTTGATTTCCTCCAGGTCGCAAAAGCCGAACCATTGAAAGGGCGTGTGCGGCTTCGGGATGAACGAGGAGGCAGAAAGATTGATGTTGACAGATCGCTTTGACTGCCTGCTGAGATCCCGGACCTTTTTTCCCAGCTCGAAGATGCCCCGAACGTCTTCTTCAGTTTCCATGGGGAGGCCGATCATGAAATAAAGCTTGATCAGATCCCATCCCGCGTCAAAAGCGGTCGTCGCGCTCCGGAGCACCGACTCCTCGGTAATGTTCTTGTTGATGATATCGCGCATCCGCTGAGTCCCTGCCTCCGGAGCAAGGGTGAGACCCGTCTTGCGCACACGCTTCATCTGCGAAGTAATTTCCGGTGTGATGGAATCCGCCCGCATCGAGGTGAGCGACAGGGCAATCTTGCGATGCTCCAACTCATCCATCAATTTCTCCATCAACGGATTCAAACAGGAATAGTCGGCTGTGGAGAGGGAGGCAATCGTCGCTTCGTCAAACCCAGTCTGTTCGCTCGCCTTGACAATGGTATGGACAATGTCATCAATCGAACGCTCGCGCAAAGGCCGATACGTATAGCCGGCTTGGCAGAAACGGCAACCGTCGAGACAGCCGCGGGCGATCTCCATCGAGATGCGATCATGCACGATTTCACCAAACGGCACGATGAGATCTGTCGGAAAAGGATAGTCGGAAATGCTCTCGACATATTGCCGGACGACGGGGAAGGGCGGCGCTGTCCCGTCGGCGTGGCGGGCCCGGTTCAGGTTGAGTTCAAAGAACGCGGGGTCGTAACCGGCCGGCCGCTTCACCGCCAGCCCGGACTCGCGCGGAACCACCACGTGCAGGCCATGCCCGGGATGAACCACCGCGTCGTACAAGGAAGGGACGTAAATGCCCGGCAGTTTTGCAAGCTCCCGCAACAACTGCAGCTTGTCGGCATGCGAGTTCATCCCGTCGCCCGAGAGCTTCCAGTCCTTGACACGGTCGATCAGTTTAACCAGGGTTTCTTCACCGTCTCCGATGACAAAGGCGTCGATAAAATCCGCGATCGGTTCCGGCGACATGGCGACGGGTCCTCCCGCAATCACCAGGGGAAAACTCAAATCGCGCCCGGCACTGCGAAGCGGAATGCCGCCCCGTTCGAGCATCAGCAGGATGTTGGTAAACGACATCTCATACTGGAGAGAGAATCCAACGATGTCGAACCGGTGCAGTGGAGTGCGGGTTTCCAGGGAGGTGAGCGGTACATCATACTCCCGCATTTTCTCGAGCATATCAATCCAGGGGGTGAAACAGCGCTCGAAGGCGACGTCGGGCCGCCGGTTCAACAGGGAGTAGAGAATGCGGACACCCATGTGCGACATGGCGATTTCGTATATGTCCGGAAAACAGAGAGCGACCGTAACATCCACGCTGTCGTGGTCCTTGACCACTTGGTTCCATTCACCCCCCATGTAACGGACGGGTTTTTCAACCTGCGGGATGAGTCGGTCGAGTTCGAATCCTGTGACCATACAAAGACTTTCTGCCCTTCATGTCATTCACGCCGGGAGTGGAACATCCTCCCGAGGTTCAGGGTCATGGGATCGGCTTTAGGGAGGCGATTATATAATCAAATCCCCTCAAATTGACATGGCATAATTCCACTTATCCGGGACGAAGGGTTCTTCACCTTTTGACGAGGTCTGAACGAACCGCACCGGGAGGCAAAGATTCGGGGGGTGGGTCAGCCTTGCCGACCTGAATGAGGATGGAATTCCATCCCGTGCTTATTCCATACTTATTCATACGGGGCTAATTGACGTATCGCCGCATGCGGACGTTGAGGACCAAACCCAGGGCCAGGAAAGTTGTCAGGATTGCGGAACCTCCGGAACTTACCAGGGGCAAGGGGATCCCTGTAACTGGCATGAAGCCGATAATCACCCCCACGTTGACAATGACGTGGAACGCAAACAGGGCCACCACACCCATGACGATAAAGACTCCATACCGATCCCGAGCCGTCCGCGCATGCTGAATCGACCTGAAGATGACGAAGGCAAACAGCGAAAGGACTACGATTACTCCCAGGAAGCCTTGCTCTTCCGCCACCACCGAAAAAATGAAGTCGGTATGGCGATGTGGAACATAACCCAGGCGGTTTTGACTGCCGTTTAAGAACCCTTTGCCGAGTAATCCCCCCGAACCGACGGCAATTTTGGATTGGGCAATCTGGTAGCCGCGACCCAACGGATCCGCATCCGAGTGAGCAAATGTCATCAGGCGATCTCGCTGGTAGGGTTTGAGCACGAACCACCCCAGGGGCAAGACCAGCAAGACGGCGAGACCCAGCGTGACCACCATCTTCCAGCGGATGCCCGCCAGCCACAGCCCCGCCGCCAGGATCGGAAAGAAGGTCAGTGCGGTTCCCAAATCCGGCTGGGCCAGAATCAGCGCGAAGGGGATGATGACCAGGATCCCCACCTGGAATAAGTCGAGCCAACCGAGTTCCCGGTTGCGTCGCTCGCTGAAGTATCGCGCCAGGGTCAAGACGAGGATTAGCTTAAAAACCTCCGAAGGCTGGATCGAATACGCGCCATATCCCAGCCACCGCTTCGAGCCGAGGTTGCTTTGTCCCATCACCATCACAAGAACCAGGAGCAACACGCCAAACAGATAAAGCAAAGGGACGTGCTCGATGATGTAATGGTAATCGATGAGCACGGCAATCCACATCAGCCCCAGGCCCAACAGCACCCAGTAAAACTGCCGCATATGCAGACCGGCATACTTGGTGTGAATGGTGGAGCTATAGATTTCGATCAGACCGATACCGGCCAGCGCCAGCACTGCCAACAGCAACCACCAATCAAAATCGGAAATGGAGCCTCGTTTTGCCATGTCGACTTTCAGTTTACCCCTGTCAATACCCCTTCTGAAGATCCGGAGGAACTCAGTTCACGACCCTTTTTGACCCCGGGTGGGACACGGCCAATTCCTTCGGCATCGCGGTCAATTGCAAGGGCACATGGGGCGATGGCTTGATGTGCTTTTTTTCAAAATAAGTCTTGAGGATCTCGTGCACGATGGGGGCGGAAATGTCACCGCCAAAGCCGCCGTGCTCGACGATCACCGCCACAGCAATTTCAGGATGTTCGCGGGGGGCAAAAGCCACAAACCAGCCGTGGTTGCCGAACTCGCTCCCTGCCGTTTGCTTGACCTTGGCGCCGCTGCCAACCACTTGGACCGTCCCGGTCTTCCCGCAGACCTGCACATCAGGGAGCCGCGCCCGCGTTCCCGTTCCCCCTTCGTTCACCACCCCCCACATGCCTCGCGTAATCTCATCCACGGTGGTCGGTCTCAGGTCAAATTTTTCGTCGACCGGGTTCGAATTGGGCGTCGTGATCCCCTCATTCTGCTGTCCATCCACCAGGTGGGGCTGCCGGAATATCCCGCCGATGGCAATTCCGCCCAGTGACCGGACGAGTTGCAGGGGGGTCACCCCCACGGCTCCCTGGCCGATTGAAACTGAGATGGTTTCGCCCAGATACCACGGCTGGTAACGAACTTTCCTTTTCCATTCGGGAGAGGGAATGAGGCCCGGGTCCTCGTTCGGCAGATCGATGCCGGTCTTGTCCCCGAGCCCCAGCTTGTGCGCGTAATAGCTGATCCGGTCGATGCCCAGCGTCTTGCCGACGTTGTAGAAGAAGATGTTGCAGGAATTGACAATGGCTTGGTGGAGCCCCACAGTTCCGTGGCCGTGCCCTCCATGGCAATGGAAGAGATTTCCGTAAAGCATGATGGTCCCCGCACAATGATACGAGGTGGATGGGGTCACGGTCCCCGCCTCCATGCCGGCCGTGGCCATAATGATCTTGAACACGGACCCCGGTGAAAAGCGGGCTTGGATGGCACGGTTGAGCAGGGGTCGGTTCGGATCGTTCTGGATGGCCTGCCACTGCGCTGCGCCCATGTGGCCCGCGAATTCATTCGGATCGAATGCAGGATGCGAGAGCAATGCCAGCACCTCGCCCGTTTGCGGATTCAGGACCACCACCGCGCCGGAGCGGTCCGTCATCGACTCCTCAGCGACCCGTTGCAGATCCAAATCCACGGTCAATTTCAGTTGCCTTCCGGAAACGGGGTCAACCTGTTCGAGTTTCCCCATCTCCCGTCCGCGGCTATTGACGATGACCCGCTTGTACCCGTCTTTGCCCGTCAAAAGATCGTTGTACGTGAACTCGACGCCCGACTTTCCCACGACATCGCCCGCCTGGAGATTGGCGTACTCCTTGCTGCCCAACATCTCCGGAGTCACGTCGCCGACATAGCCGAGGAGGTGTGCGGCCATTCCATTCACGGGATAGTTGCGTCGCGGGAGCAGCATGATTTCCAGTTCCGGGTACTCCAGGCGGTGCGCCTCGACGAACGCCACATCGGCGCCACCGGCATCTTCCTTGATGATGATCGGCTGAAAGGAGGGCGTATGCTTGAATTTTGTGATGCGGTCCAGGATGGCGGCCCGATCCAACCCCAACCCCGCGGCGATCGCATCAATGGAAAGATCAAGATTCTTCACATTCTCACGCATGAGAGCCACGGAGTACGCGGAGCGATTATCCACGATGACTCGGCCCTCGCGGTCCAGGATGCGTCCGCGCGGGGCCACCAGCGGAATCAAGCGGACGCGATTGCGCTCGGCCAGATCGAGGTATCGCGGCGATTCGACGAGCTGCAAATAAGCAAAGCCGGCCGCCAACACGATAAACACCCCGGCCAGCAGGCGTTCGACCACAGGGATACGCCTGATCTGCGACTTCGTGTCATCTGAGAAAAAGTATCGAAAGTCCATGACTTAACTGCCCGAAACCAGGTTCATCAATCCCTTTTGCGGAGCCGATCGCCCAGGATAAAGAGGGGAAGCCCGAGCGCTACATTCAGGAGCGGCGTGAAGACAAAATGATAGTGGGCCCAGGAGAAACGCGAGGCAAAAAAGACCCTTTCCAGCACCGCAAACAGCCCCAGATTGACCACGCTGTAAAACCAAAGTGCAGTCATACGAATCAAGGTATGGTCCACTTCAATCCGTCCGCTCACTGAGGACGTGAAAAAACCCACCAGGGTTTTGGTCACCCCATTAATCCCGATCGGTCCATGAGAAAGCGCATCTTGAAGCAGCCCGGCCACCGCCCCGATTGACATCCCGCGGATCGAATCCCGGTAGGACAGTCCAAAATAGATGGTCACAATCAGGGGAAGGTCCAGCCAGGAGGTGTGCGGCAGCCAGAGGGGTAACTTGGATTGCACCAAGACCGAGACAACCACAAACAGGGAGATGACCCAAATCGGATAGCGGTGACGCTCCATTCAGTGAACCCGTCCGCTGTGACCCCGCTAGGCGGGGCAGTCGCTGCCTCTCCGGAGTGTTATTCGCGCCTGGGTGTTTTCTTCATCACCAGCACCTCTTCCAATCGCGAGAGTTGCGCCGCCGGGACGGCGGTGATTCTTTTGAAGATCCCGCTGCCAGATCGCATGGCCACGACTGTGCCCACCAGTAAATCCTTCGGATAGATCTGGTCTTCACCCGAGGTTCGAATCACATCGCCCACGGATATATTCTCTTCATTCACCACGTACTCAATATCCAGAAGGCTCCCTCCCGAACCCTTGGCCACCCCGTGGATGCGTGACTTCTCAAACACGACCCCTACCCCGCTTTCGCTGTCGGTGATCAGTTGCACCCAGGAAGAATGAGCCGATACACGGACAATTCGGCCGACCACACCCTCCGGGGTCAGGACGGGCAGGTTATTAGTAAGGCCGGCATTTGCGCCCGTGTTCAGGATGATGGACTTAAAGGCTTCACTGGGAGAACTGCCGATAACCTCACTCGCCACACTCGCCCAGGGAGCCGCTTCCTTCAAATCCAAGAGTGCTTTCAGTCGCTGGCTCCCCTGGACCTCCGCGTCCAGGCGGTTTTTCTCCAGGGAGAGGGCCTGAATCCGTTCCTTCAGCTGACGGTTTTCTTCAGAGGCATGTCGGAGCGCGATATAGTGGTGCCACACGTCACTGGTCAGATCGACCGTGGCCGATGTGAATTGTTCGGCTGGAATGATGAGGAAGTTGGCCCAGATCCGCAAAAATCGTACATTGTTGCGGTCCGTGACCTGAGTTCCCAAAAGGACCAACTGTGTGAGCAGCGTCAAGCTGAGCGCCACCCAGTTTTTTCTTCGAGTCAAAAACGCGTTCATGGTCTTGCCCTTCAACCGCCCGACGAGGCGACGGCGGTTTGAAGTTCTCGGGTTACTGGTAATCCACTGAAATCTTCCGCAACAACCGGAAGTCGTCCAGCATGCGTCCTGTGCCGAGCACGACCGAACAAAGGGGATCGTCGGCCACGAAAACGGGAAGTCCGGTCTCTTCGCTGATGCGCCGGTCCAAGTTCTTGAGCAGAGCCCCGCCGCCCGTTAACATGATGCCGCGATCGCTGATGTCCGCGGAAAGTTCAGGTGGGGTGCGTTCCAGCGCCACGCGGATCGCGTTGACAATGATCCCGACCGACTCCGAAAGAGAGTCTCGAATCTCCGCATCCGTCACGGTCACCGTCTTGGGAATGCCCTCGATCAGATTTCGGCCCTTGATCTCCAGGGTAAGGGGCGTATCGAGCGGATACGCCGAGCCGACTTCAATCTTGATCTGCTCTGCCGTCCGCTCGCCAATCAGCAAATTGAACTTCCGTTTCATGTATTGGGTAATGGCTTCATCCATGGCGTTGCCGGCCACCCGAACCGAGCGGCTGTACACAATTCCGGAGAGCGAAATCACAGCAATGTCGGTGGTGCCTCCGCCGATATCCACGATCATGTTGCCGGAAGGTTCCGAAATCGGCAGACCCGCGCCAATGGCGGCCACGACCGCTTGTTCGACCAGATGCACCTCACTCGCTTTGGCGCGAAAAGCAGAATCCATCACGGCGCGCTTTTCCACTTGCGTAATCTCACTGGGCACGCCGATCACAATGCGGGGATGGACCAGCATCTTTCGATTGTGCGCGCGCTGAATGAAGTAATTCAGCATGCGTTCCGTCACCTTAAAATCAGCAATGACCCCGTCCTTCAGCGGGCGGATGGCCACAATGTTCCCGGGGGTACGTCCCAGCATCTCCTTGGCCTCCCGGCCCACCGCTTCGACTTCATTGGTCACCCGGTTGACCGCCACGATGGACGGTTCGTTGACGAGGATTCCCTTACCTTTGGCAAACACCAACGTGTTGGCTGTGCCAAGATCAATCGCCAAATCACTGGAGAAAAAACTAAAGATCGATCGAAAGTTCATTATGGATCGAACTCCTTCTGCTACCACGGAGTTAAGAGAAACCGGTCCTCGTCGACAATCCTCGTCGGCTCACGCCTCCCAGGGAAAAGAGGCATGACCTCCCCCGAGAGTTGGCACGTTTTCTCCCTCCTCTAATCTTAACGTCTAATAGTGGATAAACTTTAGATATTTGGGAACAGCCAATTGAACCAGCTTGGGATTGATTTCAATTGAAGAAGGTACGTCGTGAGACATGTGTGCCAAACGATCCGATCTCAGGTGAAAAGGGTATTTTGATTGTCACCTAAGATGCGTGAATAAGAAATTCAAAAACCCGATTTCGAATCCTCCGACTTCCTTCTCACATCTTCCACCGCCGATGCTCCGGCGCCGGAAATTTCATCTCTCGGAAGAATGCAGTGGTCAATCCCGGATCTCCAGGTGCCTCGAACCCCCTGAAAAAGCATAAATTAGCATAGACACGATACAAGTTCAACTTTTTTAAGCAGGTAGCCCGGATTCCCCCATTCCATTTTTTGAAGGGGGGACTGGGACAAAAAGTCATGTATCAAAAGAGAAACCCTGATTTGATTGGTTTCAGTCTGCATCTTCTCTCCGCGCATCTCCGTTTCGCGACACTTCAAAAGGGCCCGATCTCAGGAGTTTGCGAAAGCTCAAAAAACAAAAATCACATTGAGGATTCCGTGGTTGTCGAATATAATTCTCAGTTTCAGGAAGGAGTACGCATTCATGCTTGATCTGTTCCGCAAACAAAAAGCCGCGTCGAAATGGATCCTGGGGTTTATCACAGGGATCATGGCGCTGGGTATGGTGGTCTTTTTTATTCCGGCGCCTACCGCGATAAGTGACGCCAGCTCCAGTGCAACCATTGCCCAGGTGGGCAAGACCGAAGTGTCGGCAGGTGACTATGTTGCTACCTTTAGACGCTTTTTGAAGAGTTCGAACTATCCCAAAGACATCGAGTTTTTAAAGCAGGTGGGAGTTCCCCGGCAACTGCTGGACCAATTGATTATCCAGAAACTGCTGATTGAAGAGGCAAAGAGCTTCGGGCTGGAGGCAAGCGACCGGGAACTGAAGGAAAAGCTGCTCTCTTCTCCCTTGTTTCAGCAGATGGGCGGCGGGGTGAACATGCAGGTGTATACCCGCGTCCTCCAGCAGAGCGGGATGTCGGTCGAAGAGTTTGAGGCGGATGTACGAAACCAGATTTTGATCGACAAACTCCGCCACTTGATTACCGACGCCATTGTCGTGACGCCGGAAGAAGCGGAGCGGTACTACCGCAACAACAATGAGAAAGTGACGCTCGATTACGTGCTGTTTGATCCCGCCGAGATCGAGAAAACAGCTGCGGTGGACGAGGCCGCGCTGAAAAAGTACTATGAGGACAACAAAAAGAGGTTTATGACGACGGAGCAACGCCGGGCGAAATTCATCCTCGTCAACATGAACAAAATCCGCACTGAAACAAGAGCCAGGGATGAAGACTTGCGACAGTACTACGATCAAAATCGCATCCGTTATTTCGCCAATGATCGCACGCGGATCAGCCAGATTCTCTTCATCACCCAGGGGAAGTCTCCGGAGGAAGTTGAGAAGATCCGGCAGAAAGCACTCGATGTCCTCGCCAAAGCACGCGCCGGAGCCGACTTTGCTCAATTGGCGAAGGAGTACTCCGATGACGCCGCCACGAAAGGAGCCGGTGGAGACCAGGGATGGGTTGATTCGAACACCAACTTCTTTCCTGAAGTCAAGCAAGTGGCCCTCTCGCTGGGAGTCGGTGCGGTCAGCGATCTCGTCAACACCCGCTTTGGTTTGCAGATTCTCAAGGCCACCGATCATCAGGCGGCGCACACCATGAGTTTTGAGGAGGCCAAGGAACAAATACGCCCCACCTTCCTGGCGCAGAAGTCGGATCGCGAGGGCTCGGCGCTGGCCGATAAGATCTATGCTGCCGTCTTGACAAAACCGAATGATTTCGAGGGGATCGCCAGGCAGTTTGGGGCCGAGATCCGCGAAACCCCGCTGTTCGCCGTGGGGGACGCCGTGCCGGAAATCGGCAGCAATCCGGACTTTGAAAAAAGAGTCTTCGGGACCGCATTGAACGCGATCGGACAGCCCGTGCGGGTCAGCCCCGGATTCGTGATTCCAAATGTGGTTGAAATCAAGCCGCCCCACACCCCCGAACTCTCGGAAATTCGAGCGAGGGTTGAGAGAGGATTCAAAAATGTCCGGGGCTTGGAATTGGCCAAGCAAAAGGCGGAGGCCTTTGCCAAGACAGCGGCCGCGGCCAAGGATTTTTCCTCCCCCGCCAAGGCAGGGGGTCTAAAAGTGGAGACCTCGGACCCATTCCGGCGGAACGCCACGGACAAGAAATTAGGAGATGTCCGGGACATCAGCAGTGCAGCGTTTGCCATGAAGACGGGTGACACCTCCACCGCGCTCAAGCTTGGAAGCAGGTTCATCGTGTTTCGACTCAAGGCCAAGGAAGAAATGAAACCGGAGGAGTTTGAGAAGGCCAAGGCAGCCACGACCGAAGAATTGCTTGACCAAAAACGCGCGAGTGCCTTTCAATCCTTCCAGGATGAACTGCTGGCCCGGGGACTGCGCGACGGCAGCATCAAGATTAATGAAAAGGCATTGAATGCGGCCTTGAATAAACGCTTGGGTTGATGCCGCGTGGCACGCACCCCCAGGATTGAGAATTCTCCTTACTTAGTTTTTGGGGAGTGGACCTCCACGGCATGGGGGACTCACCGTGTTCTCCCATCGGTGGGGCGCTTCAGCCCAACGCAAAGCGGTTCCCGATCTCTAAGTTGAATCTTCAGGGGTTCCCCACCAATGGGGGAAAAGCTTCCGCCCACCTCACGCTCGACCCTTGCAGCAAACTGGCTACCTTGAGCCGCCTCCCTAGGGTAAATGACCCCGGCGACCCGCGAACGCACGGTTTTGTCCTCGTTCGCGGGGTTGTGAGAAGAGCCTAACGTCCTGTCCTCGAATCCTTCCGAGGGTGCCGCTGGGTTCTCAATCCTTGAATTCACGTTTGACCCGAATTCCACAATTTGAACAGGGAAAGTGACTTTTGTTTTTTGTTCCCCTCAGACGCCCGGGTTGGTAGAATTATCGTGCTTTTCGGTTTGAAACACCCGGCCTTCAGCTTCTCCATCTCTCATGAAAAACGAAAGTGTTTCACCTTCGCCTGCGGTCGCGCCTGAGTCGTCGGACGCACATCATTCCGGTCTTACCAGGAGATTGTCCTTTTTCGATTTGTGGTCGATCGGGGTGGCCTCTCTGATTGGTGCGGGGATTTTTGTTCTCACCGGCATCGCGGCGGGCCAAGCCGGTCCGGCGCTGTTTTTGAGTTTCCTGATTGCAGGGACGGTCGCCACGTTGACCGCGCTGAGCTTTTCAGAGCTTGCGGCCATGTATCCAAGTGCCGGGGCCTCCTACGTGTATTGCCGCGAGGCGTTCACGACGCTGTCGCCACGGCTGGGAGCGTTTGTTTCGGTCGTGGTGGGATGGACCCTGATGACCCAGTATGTGATCGTTGGGGCGGCCGTGTGGCTCGGGTTTGGATTGTACGCGCGATTCGTTTATCCCGGGTTATCGTTGCGGACCTGGGCCGCTTTGCTGGGTGTCCTGACGACCGCATTGCTTTACCTGGGCCTGAAACTTTCCAAACACCTGATCAACGTCCTGGTTTTTGTGAAGATAGTGGCCCTCGCCATATTCATTGTTCTGGGTCTTGCGACCGCCCGCATCGCCGCCCCGATGGCGCAGGTTCCATTTATGCCGCTGGGCTGGGCCGGCGTTGTGGCCGCGGCGGCTATTGTGGCCTTTGGACAAACACACATCGACGCAATTTGCACGCTTGCAGAAGAGGCAAGAAATCCTCGACGGGATGTTCCCCTGGCGACAGTGACTTCGATTCTGACCGTCGTGCTGCTTTATACCTTGGTGGGTTGGACCAGTGTTCGCGTGGTGGAATGGAGTCTGTTGCCGAAGCTGGATGCGCCGCTAGCTACGGCCATGCGAGCTGCCCTTTCGACGAAGTCA
The DNA here is from genome assembly GCA_041494885.1 of Terriglobia bacterium. Taxonomy (GTDB): domain Bacteria; phylum Acidobacteriota; class Terriglobia; order JAIQFV01; family JAIQFV01; genus JAIQFV01. Next base: position 18,570 of record JBGQBO010000010.1, on the reverse strand, counting down.
TTTTTTGCATCCATTGCGCCGGCCTTCATTGCTCTGGCCGGCATGGCGGCCACGGCCACATCGGGGATGGGCTGCTTGATCGGGGCACCCCGCGTCGGTCTGGCCATGGCAAGGGATGGACGGCTCCCCGGATTCCTTGCGAGGATTCATCCACGCTTTCACTCCCCGTCCGTGGCAACGCTCGTCCTGGGCGCCCTGGGAGTCAGCTTGACAACGATCGGCAATATTGCCGTGGTGGCTTCCGCCGGCGTGTTCGCGGCACTGATTGTGTTTGTGTTCGTCAACTTGTCGGTCTTGATCTTGCGCCGGAAGAGACCGGATCAGGAACGACCCTTCCGTATACCGATCTCCGTGGGGGGACAACCCTTGCTGGCCTGTCTTGCTTTGGTCGGGGTGATCGGGGAATTATTCTATCTATCGCGTCGCGCGATCTTGATCGGCCTTTTGTGGCTGCTGACCGGGGTGGTGGTTTATTGCATTCATCTTACCCGTAAGGCCCGCAAGCGAGAGACGGTCGCTGAGGATTGAATCCGGTGTGCAGGGCCTCCACCCGCTGACTTTGCGGGGTGAAGCGAACACCCTTTCCCTCCGAAACTCTCAAGTTTGGATGATCAGCAGGGCTTGCTGAATCTCCACGTGTTTGATGGAAGCGGAAAGTGGGATGGGCTTGGTCACATCGATCCTCTGGGACTGCTTGCGGGCTAATATTTCGATGAGTTTTTCCACGAGGGCATTGGGCAGGGTGACGTCATTGACCCGGGCGCGTTCCAGTTGATAAGTGACGGTATTGTCCTTGAAAATCAGCTTGGCTTCGGCGTGGAGCAATTGATTGCCGCTCATCAGCCAGGTGAGCATCTTCAATCCCATGGAGTTGTCGCTCCGGATTTCGTCCACATCGATGATCGAATCAGCCGCGATACGGTTGCCGTCGAATAGTTTCACGGAGGCGGACTTCATCCCACTGTGTGGTTTCTTGCGGTATTCCTGCTCGAGATAAGCATTCAACTCATCTTCGGTGATTCTAATCGTGGAGTTCTGCGGCGGCCTCTTGCCCATGGGTGAATTTTCTTTCAGCGATTGAAAGATGGCATCCACCCGAGCCGCTTTTTCCGCGGACCCGGACTTGGGTCCGATCTGGCTGCTGGTCACCAGGGTGACGAAACTACAGGCCCCCGCCAGGATCCAGGTTGAGATTCGAAGCAAGGCGCGATTTTGATCCGCCCCGGAGGGTTGAGGTGTCATGGGGAGCGATTTAATCACACCGGGAGTCAGTTCATCAACGATGAATCCGGGTCTTCTCCAAGACGGAGATCGCACCTCCGAAAAAAGGAGGAGCAGCACATGGGGTCATCGCGTGTTCGAACGAACCCTCCGGCGGTATTCAAGCCACGGGGAGAGGGTGGATGAATTAGATGTAGCTCCCAGTTCACAGCCAGGATTTGACTGGAAGTTCAATCCGGGTTTAGGGCCGAATTGCCCCTCCGCGTCTGCTTTGTTAGAATCCAGGGGGTTTGGGATCGACAATAAACTCCCAGGCCCATTTCGAACTGGCGGCATCCCTATGAACGACACGATCGTGCATGTGAACGGGTTGTGCAAGTACTTTCGCACCTTCAAACGCCGCGAGGGTGTCGCGGGGGCCCTCAAGGATCTGTTTGTGCGCACGTACCATCAGGTTAAGGCCGTTGACAACATTTCGTTCGACATCGCCACGGGAGAAATGGTGGGTTATATCGGTCCTAACGGCGCCGGAAAATCGACCACCATCAAAATGCTGACCGGGATCCTGGTTCCATCAGCGGGAGAAATCGTGGTCAACGGCTTTGTCCCGCATCGGGATCGCAAGCATTACACCCAAACCATTGGAGTCGTATTCGGCCAACGCACGCAACTGTGGTGGGACATTGCCGTCATCGAATCCTTCAAGCTGCTGCGACGCATCTACGACGTCTCGCAAAAGGATTTCGACGCCCGCATGGCGCTGTTCAATGAAATTCTGCGCCTGGGAGATTTCCTCCACACCCCCGTTCGAAAACTGTCACTGGGCGAGCGCATGCGCTGTGATCTGGCGGCTTCCTTGTTGCACAATCCCCCCCTGCTGTTTCTCGACGAGCCGACCATCGGCCTTGATGTCGTGGGGAAGGAAAGCATTCGGGAATTTCTGAAAACAATCAGCCCACAATTTCAAACGACGGTCCTTCTCACGACCCATGATCTGGCGGACATTGAAGAACTCTGCAAGCGAATCATGATCATCGATCACGGAAAGATTCTCTTCGATGGATCGCTCCAGGACATCAAGCGCCGTCTTGGGAAGATCAACCAGATTACACTGTATCTGAAAGACAAGTCCGAACTTCCGAAGATTGATCAGTTGAATGCCGCCCTGGCCAAACTGACACTACATCTGCCGTCGACCTCGGACACTGTGTCCAACGGGTTGAGGCTTGAACCCGTTGACGAGTTGAAGTGCCGGATCGTTTATGACCGTAATAGCATTCCTTCCGAAGAGATCCTCCGCCAAATTGTCAACACTCTCGAGGTGCGAGACATCCTGATCGAAGAAGAATCCATCGAAGAAATTGTCAAGAAAATATATACCCAGGGCAGCGAAGCGCTGGTTGCGCCATCCTGAGCGTTTGGAGTAAGGGGAGGGGAGAGACCTCCCTTGGGCAGGGTCTGATTTGGCCCTTTCTCGAGCCGCGCCTGTGGAACTCCTGCCTATGGTTTCACTCTTTAATACTCCCCGGACTGTCCTGGATGGCGGAGAACATGAATAGCGTTATAATGATCTAGCCTAAATTCCAATCTGAAGTATGCGGGTAGCCTTGGTTGGCGGCGAGGCGTGACCGGAAACGCCCTGGGACAGAGGGGTGTGGGAGGTGTTTTATCTCTCAATCCTCAGACACCTTGGAGACAAAATCAATGGCCGGAGGAATGTCCATGAACAAGCCACGTTTCGGATTATTCTTAACTATGTTCCTGGTGGGAGTTCTTTTCATCCAAGCCGAGCGAAGTTACGGCGAGGCCTCGGGAACGGGTCCTGTACAGGCTTCCATCCAATTGCAACCGGTGCTGACCGGACTGACCAACCCGCTTTTCGTGACCAGTTCTCAGGATGGAAGCAATCGACTCTTCATCGAGGAGCAGATTGGACGCATCAAGGTATTACAGCCGGGCGCTTCCACACCCACTGTTTTTTTTGATATTTCCTCCAGACTAGTCTTTGGCGGAGAGCAGGGACTACTGGGTCTTGCCTTTCATCCGCAGTTCCTTACGAATCGGCGTTTCTTCGTCGACTACACGCGGGCGGTCGACGGAGCCACGGTCATCGCGGAGTATCATGCCTCGGTTTCAGACGCCAATGTCGCCGATCCCACGGAGAAGATATTGCTCATCATTCCCCAGCCGTTCGTCAATCATAACGGAGGGATGGTTACGTTTGGGCCGGATGGATTTCTCTACATCGGGATGGGGGACGGTGGTTCGGGGAACGACCCCGGCAACCGGGCCCAGAACACCAATGAACTTCTCGGGAAAATCCTTCGCATTGATGTCGATCATCCGAACGGCTCCGTGGCCTACTCTTCGCCGCCCGGCAATCCCTTTTTCTCGGGGGGAGGGAGGGCTGAGATCTTTTCCGTGGGGATGCGCAATCCGTTTCGATTCTCGTTTGACCGCGCGACAGGGCAACTCTTTGTCGGCGATGTCGGCCAGGACCACTGGGAAGAAGTGGACATCGTTACGGCTGGGGGCAATTATGGCTGGCGCATCTTTGAGGGAAACCATTGCACCAACAATGACCCGACGTTGTGCGCCAATACGAGTGGTTTCACCTTTCCGATCGCCGAGTACCCCCATGCCCAGACGTCTCCCTCCGTTCCCGCCCGGTGTTCGATCACGGGGGGGTATGTCTATCGGGGGACTCGGGGGAGCCTGCCCGCCGGTGCGTATATTTTCGGCGATTTCTGTTCCGGTGAAATTGTGATGTTGAACAACGGGACACAGACCGTTCTACTCAACAGCGGCTTGAACATTTCCTCCTTTGGAGAAGACGAGGCCGGAGAAATCTATGTGGTCGGGTTGGGCGGTGCTGTGAGTCGCCTTGCCTCCACCAACCTGGGCTGCTCGTATTCAATCTCCCCGGCGACCGAGTCCTTTACCGGAACCGGCGGGACGGGAACGGTGACAGTGAGCGCGGCGTCGCTGTGCTCATGGACGGCCGCCAGCAGCGAATCATGGATCAATATTAATTCAGGGGCCAGCGGCACTGGAAATGGAACGGTGAGTTACTCCGTGGCAGCAAATTCGCAGGGGCTTCCACGCGTGGGAACCTTGTCGGTCGCCGGCCTGGTTTTCGCTATCACGCAGGATGTAGCAAACGGCGGAAATACGCAAGTGAACCTGACCGTTTCCGGGGGCGGGGCAGCCTCCAGCACGACGACGGGGCTGGGCAATCTGGTTCATGCGGGTTATGCTACGGTGACGACAAGTCCCACCAATACCGTGAATGGAACCGCTGTCTTCAGCTTGAGACAGAACAATGTCGTCGTCAGCGAGGCGGGGGTGCCGATATCACCGCCCACGAGGACGGCACGAGTGTTTATTGATTTCCGCACCGGCGTCCCCGCAAAGGACGGCCGTGAGGGACTCGGGACGATCAGCGTAAATACCGGCATTGCCCTGGTCAACCTGGGTGGGACGACAGCAAACGTTCAGTTTCGACTCCGCGATGCAAATGGTAATGAGTTGGCCGTGGGCAACGGGGTGATCCCTCCGGAGGCACACCGTGCCGTGTTCATTACCGAGTTGAAAGAGATGGCTCCGGATTTCAATCTTCCGCCCAACTTTTCATCAGCCACCCAATTTGGCTCGCTTGACATTTCCAGTATCCAGCCGATGTCCATTGTGGCCCTGCGCCTGACGACCAATCAGCGCGGCGACACTCTGCTCACTACCACCCCGGTTTCAGATTTGACCCAGCCGCCCTCCTCAGGACCGCTATTCTTTCCACACTTTGCGGATGGGAATGGTAACCAGACAGCGCTGATTCTCCTGAACACTTCGAACGCCATCGAGACCGGGACCCTGAGGTTTTTCAGCAGCCCGGGGGGCTCGCAGGCGATACATCGAGTGGGAGACGTTGCACCCAGCGATAGCTTCCGGTACAGTATCCCGCCCGGCGGGCTCTTCCGTCTGGTGAGTGACGGCTCTCCGGCTGCCGCTGTGACCGGCTCGATTCAATTGGCTCCCGACAACGGAACCTCGACGCCCGTGGGTGCGGGCATTCTCAGCCTCTCTCAGGGCGGGGTTCTTGTGACTGAAACGGGAGTCCCCGCAGCGACCCCCGTCAGTCATGTAAGGATTTATATTGATAAATCAGGGGGCCATGATACGGGCGTGGCGATCGCGGCAACAGGCAGTTCCGCCGTCAGTGTGGCGTTCAACGCCTTCCAGCCCGATGGAAGCACGCCCGCTGGAAGCGGAACCATAAACCTCGCCAGCAACGGGCATGACGCCAGGTTTACCGGCCAGATCATCGCCGGACTGCCTGATGGTTTTACGGGAGTGCTGGATGTGAGTTCGGCGAATTCGTTTGTGGCTTTGACCCTGCGCTCCCTGACGAACTCGAGAAATGAATTTCTAATGTCTACGTTCCCGGTGGCCGCTGCACTTCAATCCCTGCCGGCACCGATCATTTTTCCCCAGGTGGCGGATGGAGGCGGATATCAAACACAATTCATTCTCCTGGCGTTCGGGGTGCCGACAGCTGCGACGTTAAATTTCTTTGCCGACGATGGGACGGCACTTGCCGTGGGTAAGCTGGCCGCCCCGCGTTGAGGCTTGAATTCCTCTGGCGATTCAATGACTGCCCTGAACCCCACGGCGGCGAGTGCGCCTCGCCGCCGTGCTCATCTTTCGTGTTAGAATCCTGCGTCTTCAACACCCGATAATTTTGTATTTTTGGATTCAGGAAAAGTGATCACAAGATGCTGACCTGGATTAAAACCTACCTCGAGTTCGCGCGCGTGGGGTTCGTGAATATCCTGGCTTACCGGCTCCGCTACTATACCGGGGTGATTACCTACTTCATCAACGTCACGGTGTATTATTTTATTTGGCGGGCGATCTTCCTCAACAGTGAGCGCATTGAGGGATTCAACTTGAAACAGATGGTGACTTACGTCGCGCTGGGTTGGATCATCCGGTCTTTTTACTTCAGCACGATCGATCAGGATATGGCCAATGACGTCATGGAAGGGAAAATCTCGATGACGCTCATCAAGCCGATCCATGTCCAGTGGTCCGTGATCGCCCAGTCGCTTGGCGAAAGCTGTTTCCGTCTCTTCATGCTCACCGCACCCGCTGCCGTGGTCATTTCGCTGGTGTTTCCCGTGAGCGGGCCCTCGAGCGCCGTCCATTTCGTGGCCTTTTTCATTTCAACAGTACTTTCTTTCTTTATTGTGGCCACGATCAATTTCATCTTTGGGACCTGTGCCATCCGCTTAAAGTCGATCCAGGGCCTGTTGCGGGCGAAGTATTTTCTGCTGGAACTGTTTTCGGGGTTGTTGATCCCGATGTCTTTCTTTCCATACAGCGTTCAGCGTGTGCTGACCTATTTGCCTTTTCAACACATCAGTTTTACCCCTGTTTTGATTTATCTTGGAAAGATCCAGGGCGCCAGGATCCTTGAAATGCTGGCAATTCAGCTCTTCTGGGCAATCGTCATCTTCCTCCTGGGAGAATGGTGGTGGGCGAGGTCGATCCGGAGGCTCTCAGTCCAGGGAGGATGAATGTGCGTTCGGGAAGTGATTTCTCTCGAATGGACCGAAGTCGGAAGCCAGAAGTCAGAAGGCCGACCGAAATGGGATGGCCCCAATACGGAAATCTGACTCTGAACTGTTTTCGGACCTTGGACTTTGAACTTGGAACTTTGAACTTATTTCCATGAAACGGCATTTCATTTTGTTCATCAACTACTTTGCCCAATACGCCAAGGTCCGCTTGGCCTATAAAGCCGATTTCTTCATTGCCATTGGCACCTCCTTCACAGCAACCCTGCTGGGATTTGGTTTTGTGCTGGTCCTCTTTTCAAAAATACCTAGTCTCAAAGGGTGGTCGTTTTACGAACTCCTCTTCCTGTACGGATTTTCCCTGATTCCCCTCGGATTCTTTAATGTATTGAGTATAAATCTATATCAATTTGGCGAGACCTACATCATTCAGGGCAAGTTCGACCGCATCTTGCTCCGGCCAATTCACTCCATGTTCCAGGTGCTTTTTGAAGCCTTTCGATTGGAGTCATCCCAGGAAAGCGTGACCGGCCTGTTCGTTGTTGTGTACTGTTCACACAAGCTCCGTTTGGAGTGGCGCATCGAAGACATTGCCCTTGCTGTGATCATGGTGTTCTGCGGCGCGGCGATCTACGTCTCGACCTTCCTTATCCTGACGACGGTTTCGTTCTTTTTCGAGGACAAGATCGGTGTTGTCCCGCCGGTTTACAACATGCTGGCATTCGGCCGGTATCCTCTTTCAATCTATAACGTGTTCCTTCAGTTCCTCCTGAGCTGGATTATTCCCTTTGCCTTTGCGTCGTTTTACCCCGCCGTGAGATTTCTCGGGCGGAAGGAATTTGCTCATTATTACTATTTTGTCCCGGTGGTGGCGGTCGGTTTTTTCGGGCTAGCCCTCGTCATGTGGCATGCAGGGGAAAGAAACTATAGCAGCACGGGTACGTAGTAAGAGGGAGCAGCAATCAGCTTTCAGCCATCAGCGGTCAGTGCGCTGCTTCGAGCCTGCTAAATCAAGAGCTGTCGAGGCCAAAAGAGACTATGCAAAGCAGGTTCCTTAAGCGCCCAAAGCCGATAACTGACCGTGATTTGTCCAAAGCTGACCGCTGACAGCTAAACGCTGACGCCTGATTGCTGATTGCTGATAGCTGCTCTTCTGGTCCCTTACATGGATGACGAGAAAAACTTGATGGATTGGCTTGAGTGGCCACTCTTGGTGCTGATCCTGGTTACTCCATTGCGTTTTGCCATGGAGGTCGCCGGGATCCCCAAACAGATCACCCAATTTTTCAGTTCCACGGTTTTTGTCTATGTGCTTGCCATCTATCTGGGCGTGGCCATGGCAAAGGAAACGGGAGAGCAACTTCGACGATTGCTCGCGGCCGGTTTTGCGCTGGGCTATGTCAATGGATTCATGACCTTGATTGCGACGCTGTTAAGTACTTATGCCTCTCTCGAGACGCATTACAAGCACCACAATCTCAACATGAGTGATGCCCAGCATATTTTCATGAGGCACGTCATCCTGACGCCTTTATACACGTCCGTGGCCGCCTGTGTCGTCATCGTGCTGGTTTACTTCATCTTCGAGAAGGTTCGTACGAGCCGAAAGCGTTCGATCGAGTCCCCCGAAGACCTTTCTTAGCAGTTCGTGGTCAAATCCGTTGCCTCCGGGATTTCACCGATGTTCATGACAAAAGCTCGTATCGAAGTTGTGGAAAGGGCGTGGCATTGCTTTCGTTCGAAGGGCGGCCGAAGACTCGATCGCGTCTTCCATCGAGCTTGGGCTCTATGTGGGCTCCTCCTCGTCTTCTTCTGTCAGTTTGCACCAGCTCAGGACACCAGGACATTTTATGAGCGCGCCCATGGGCTGCCGGCGGCGACCCGCGTCCTGATGACGGGGGCACATCCCGACGATGAGAGCAGTGCCCTGCTGGCCTATCTATCGCAAGGACTGTTTGTGCCGTGCGCTTATTTGTCAGCGACGCGGGGTGAAGGCGGACAGAACTTAATCGGGCCCGAACTGTTCGATAGTCTGGGCATCCTCCGGACTGAGGAAATGTTGGCGGCCCGCGGATACGACCACTGTCAGCAATTCTTCACTCGGGCCTACGACTTCGGATTCTCAAAGGACCCGGATGAAGCGTTTGCAAAGTGGGGGCGAAATGCGGTCTTGAGTGACATGGTTCGAATCATCCGGCGTTATCGCCCCGACATCATCGTCTCTGTATGGCGGGGCACGATGGAGGATGGGCACGGACATCATCAGGCCATCGGGATCCTCACCCCGGAGGCCTTTCGTGCGGCGGCCGACCCATCCCGCTATCCCGAGCAGCTGGCGCAAGGGCTGCATCCGTGGCAGGCTCAAAAACTCTACGTGATGGCACGCGACTCGCACGAACCCGGCAGTCTTTCTTTTGACGTTGGACAATTCAGCCCAAATCTTGCGAAAACGCTGACCGAAGTCGCGGCGATTGGACGAAGCCAGCATCAATCGCAAGGCCAGGGAGCGGAGCAGCGAAAGGGCGCCCATCCGGTTTATTTCAGGTTGATCGACTCTGCCCCTTCCGCCAAGCCCGCGAATCCTCCACAGTCCTCGTTGCCTCCGCAAACCGTCTTGGATACCGTCACTGCCCAACCATCCCTTCAGCAGGAATTCCAGGCCCAAATCTCAGCATGGACTTCCCTGGCAGGCAGCGAGTTGGATCGTGCCCCGTTCCTCTCACCCGGAGTGACCGCAATTGATTCGCTCGCCAGGGAGATTGCCGGTCACGCCAACGACGAACATCCCTCTGCCTGCGCGCCCCTCCTGATCAAGGGGATCGGGGGACTGCGATCCTTGCGACAGCAGGTTTTGTCGAGCGCACTCAGCGGGGAGCATCAATTCAGCCTGGCAGATCGTTTGAGATCCAAGGAAGAGGATTTTACAGAAGCTCTCATCGCCGCCCTTGGACTCAGCTTTGACGTCCGGGCAGATCAGCCTTCGCTCACCCCGGGCTCGAGCGTCAAAGTCACCGCGACGCTTTTGAATCGAAGCGATGTCCGCATTGATCCTGTGACCATAGAGGCCGAGCCGCATCGCGACTGGACCGTGAAGAAAACCTCGGGCGATCTGAAGGCGTTGCAATACAACGAAAGCATCGTGTGGAAGTTCTCCGCCCTTGCTTCCACCGCCGCACTGCCGACGGAAGAGTACTGGCTGAGGCTGCCGCGGGAAGGGGATCGATACGCCATCGCGAATCAGGCCCTGGTGGGACGCGCGGAAAACCCGCCCGAGATCCTTTTTGTGGCCACCTTCCGCGTTGCCGATGACCCCTCGGGCGCCTCCTTTCAGGTGGTGCGGCCGCTGGAGTATGTCCACGTGGACCCTCAGTACGGCGAAAGACACCAGGACTTCAAGGTGGTGCCGACCCTCTCAATCTCCAGTCTGCCCGACCAGTTGATCATCGCCCGTTCGGCCGTGTCGCAGTCCAAGACGATCTATGTTCGCCTGGAAAGCGAGGGCGCAGAAAGGGTGGATGGAACGGTGAAGCTGATCCTGCCCCGAGGCTGGGGTTCCACTCCCATGACCACGGCTTTTTCGACAGCCGGCAAAGAACAGGTGATCTTGAAGAAATTTGTGATGCGGGTTCCTCCCAGTGCGCCTCCGGGTGACTATCCCATTCTGGCCGTTGCCACGGTAGGGAAAGGGAATTTTGCGCGGGGGTTTCAAAAGATCTCCTATCCGCACATCCGGGAACAGTATTTTTACCGCGCCTCACAAACAGTCGCGCACATCACGGCGCTGAAGGTGCCACCGAGGCTGAAAGTCGGATACATCATGGGAACCGGCGATCGGGTCCCGGAGGCCCTCGAACAAATGGGCGTCAACGTTACCCTGCTCGATGAGCAGGCCCTTGGCATCGGATCTTTCACCGGATTCGATGCCATCGTCACCGGGATCCGCGCTTATGATGTGCGCCGCGATCTGAACCAAAACAACGGGCGCTTGCTCGATTATGTCAAGCAGGGCGGCACCTTGATCGTCCAATACAACTCATCGTCTTTTGGCCTGAAACCCGCCCTGGTTCGACACAACGAAATGAATTCCTCCGAGAGTGAGGATGAGAATTCGCGGCGAGAGGAGCTCTTGAACAAGCTCGATAAACTCATGGGGGCCCAGACGGCGGAAGAGATTGCGGCCTTCGCGGATCCTGCCCGTCAATATGGCCCGTATTCAATGTTGCGCTGGCAACGCTCGGAAATCGCCCGGGAGGGAACCTCTGCCGGAAAGGCGGGCCACGAACTGGAGCGGGGTGCCAACGACTTTGACCGCATCGTGGATGAAAACGCCCCCGTCCGAATCCTCGCTCCCGGGAGCCGCATCTTCTCCTTTCCAAATTTGATCACGGAGAAGGATTTTGACGGCTGGGTCCAGGAACGCGGCCTCAACTTCATGCGGTCGTGGGAGGAACATTACACTCCACTCCTCGCCTCACACGATCCCGGCGAAAAGGACCAGCCCGGCGGAATGCTATTCGCCAAATACGGAAGGGGAAACTATGTCTATACCGGGTATTCGTGGTTCCGCCAGTTTCCCGCCGGCGTGAGCGGCGCTTACCGCATCTTCGCCAACCTCATTTCTCTCTCATGCGTGCAGGGAAGAAAACAGTTTTAGGGTGCAAGGAAAACGGGGAAGTTGTTGAGGATGAGAAAAAACTAGGACACGGTAAGAGGCTTTGAGACTTCATTAATTGGAGTGCTATTGTGGCTCCTCGTCACACTTATCGATCCCGCACAACAAGCAACCCGAGCGGCGAGAGTCCCCGCTCTGTTGGCGAAAGCCCCGGCCCTGCTGGCATGATTCTCGGCCCTGTTCACAAGGCTTGAGTTTAGATAGCCCGCCGGTTCACCGGCGAGTAAACCAATGTTAGGGAGTCCTTAGCCCAATTAACCGAACTTCGCGTTCTTTCTTGCCCAATCTTTAACCGGCTGGCGAGACCCGAACCCGTTTTGCTCAAACCACTTTGACTCATGACAGCCACCCCAAACAATTCGCCCGGGTTGATTCGTGGCATCAACCTGTGGCAGGCCACGGCCCTGAACATGATCGACATGGTTGGCGTCGGGCCGTTTATCACGCTCCCGGCGATCCTCGCGGCCATGGGCGGACCGCAGGCGATGCTGGGCTGGATTTTCGGCGCCCTGATCTCCATGTGCGACGGGCTGGTGTGGGCGGAACTCGGGGCGGCGCTGCCCGGCTCCGGCGGTTCTTACCTCTACTTGCGAGAGGCGTACGGGCCGGATCGGTGGGGCCGGCTCATGTCCTTTCTGTTTATCTGGATGATCCTCTTCAGCGCGCCCTTGTCGGTGGCCTCGGGTGCCATTGGTTTCTCCCAGTACATGGCCTTTTTATGGAAGGGGATGACCCCGCTACAGGGCAAACTGGTGGCCCTGGGGGTGGTCGCCCTGACGGTGGCCTTGTTGTACCGAAAGATCACCACTATTGGAAAACTCTCGATTCTGTTGTGGAGTGGCGTGATCTTGACGGTGGGATGGATGGTGGTCGCCGGGCTGGCTCATTTTAATCCCAGACAGGTTCTTGATTTTCCCCCGCACGCCTTTCGATTTTCCACTGAGTTTTTCCTGGGGCTGGCCCTCGCCTCAAGATTTGCCGTGTACGATTACTGGGGGTATTACAACATCTGCTTCCTGGGAGACGAAGTGCGCGATCCCGGCCGGACGATCCCGCGCGCCGTCTTGTTGTCCATCGCCGCAGTAGCGGCGATCTATCTCCTGATGAACCTGTCGGTCATCAGCGTGATCCCCTGGCGGGAGGCGACCGCCCTGGTGTCGGATCCCAATCATATGCACAATTTTATTGCCTCCATCTTTATGGAGCGATTGTATGGCACCCGCGCCGCCCAGGTCATCACGGTGCTGGTCATGTGGACGGCGTTCGCCTCCGTGTTTTCGCTGCTGCTGGGATATTCACGAATCCCGTACGCGGCCGCCGTCAAGGGCGATTTCTTCAAGGTGTTTGCCCGCCTCCATCCCCGGCACTCGTTTCCCTATCTGTCCCTTCTTTTTCTGGGGGTCGTCGCGGCTTTCTTCAGCTTGAAGAAACTGACGGACGTCATTTCGGCGCTGGTGATCATCCGGGTCCTGATCCAATTCCTGAGCCAGACCCTCGGCGTCATGGCGTTGCGTCGCCGGAGGCCGGATTTGAATCGCCCGTTTCGGATGTGGCTGTATCCCTTCCCTGCGCTTGTCGCCCTGGGCGGCTGGGTGTTCATCCTCTTCTCACGAGCCAGTGAAATGCGCTTTATTTTTTATGCCCTGTTTATTACGGCTGCCGGAGTGCTCATTTTCTTCATCCGTGCAGCCTATCGCCGGGAGTGGCCTTTTGCGGCTGGATCTTGAGCTGTCGTAGGGGCACCCGCCGCGGCGGGTGCCCCTCGTGCGGAAGGCCTTGGGATCCATTACATCTTGGTTTCTTGGGCCGAGAGAAGCGAGCGTTGAAGCCATCAACTTTTGCAAATTATTACACACTGGCCATGGACACTCTGCTAGAGTATTTAGGCTTCTCCTTAGCAAACTACTCTCGCGGGAAGAGCATCGCCGTCCCGCACGACTGCGATGCCAGGTTGGGTTGCGGTCTTATAGTCGCGGGTTTGTTAAGCCTGAATACCGAAATTTCAGTTGCCTCCAGGGAGCTTCGCGGGAAGGGAAGTGGTGCAGTCACATTTCTCACCGAAGGGGGAGCAGGACCTTTTTCACCCGTCCGCGTGAATTCCAGACTTCTGGCGAAGAGGTATCATCCACGGCTTCATACCTTGCAGGAAATTACTCGACACTTGGGAGGAAAAGAACAATGCCTGAGAAGAACAAACCCCCGCGGGGGAAAAACAAATTCATCCCTGCGTCGCTCAGCATGATTGAGCCAAAGCTGCGCGACATCTATTACGAGTTTTACAAGGAAGCCTATCGGCCGTCATCCCTGGATTTCAAAACCAAGGAGCTGATTTCAATTGCCGCGTCCTTGCTGGCCCGGTGCGCAGGCTGTCTCGACGGCCACATCAAGAAGGCACTTCAGAGCGGCGCGACCAAACATGAAATCAGCGATGCTATTGCGATCGCGATCGGGATCAATGCGGCGGCCGTCATTGACCAGACCGACCGGGCTGCCATCCGCCTCGAACTAGATCATTTTGAAGGGCTTCGACATGGCGGCGGCCCGGCAGTGGAACACAAGTCCTAGGCTTTTCAAAGCAACTTGATGGCGTGAAGGTGATTCCAGGCCTAATAAGGATTGGAATAGGGCTTGGGACATCCGACAAGGGTGGACGGTTGGGGGGTTGCCTCTCAAGAGCGCTTCCTTTATTTTCTGAAGAACCACAACCCTCTCAACCTTGAATCTGAATTTCGGGGGCGGAAACAAGTTCCGCTCACTCGATCTTGACGCATGGATAAGAAATCTCAATGGGCAGTGATGGTGAACCTGTTTCTGCTCCTCTTTCTCGGCCTGGTCGACAACCAGCTCATTTCCCCCCTTCTTCCCCTCATTCAAAAATCCTTCCGAGTCGATGTGACCGTGGTGGGGACCCTCGTGGTGGCCTATTCCGTGGCGGCGGCCTTGAGTGCCCTCATCTCAGGCGCCCTGTCAGATCATTACGGACGAAAGGTTTTTCTCATCGGATCGGCCATGGCCTTTGCGGCGTTTTCGCTTCTGATCCATTGGGTGTCGTCCTTTCCGGAACTCATCCTGTTGCGTTTTCTGGTGGGACTCTGCGCTGGAACGATTTCAACCTGCACCATTGCACTGGCGAGCGACATCTTCCCATACGAAGTTCGTGGGCGGGCCATTGGGACGATATCTTCCGCATACTTCGCGGCCTTGATCCTGGGAGTTCCCATTGGATCGCTGGCGGCCGACCGATTTGAATGGCGCACGATCTTTCCGGGAATTGCGGTGATCGCCCTGGTCGTGGCTCTTTCGAACTGGATCTACCTGCCCGCCCGAAAGATCCCAATCAAGTCCGGCGACACGGATGCGGCTTTTCTTCGTTTAAGGATCAAATCCTTCACCACCTTTCTTTCAAGGCGCGAGTTGCTGGCCGCCGTGGTCATGGCATTTTTTGTTTCCGGGGGAATCGTCGGATTGATCACCTACATCGGGGTGTGGTTGCACAGCGCTTTCCAGGTGCCGGTGCGATTGATTGGGGTTATTTTTCTGTTAAGCGGAGTGGTGTCCTTCATCGGGGCTCCGCTCGGCGGAATCCTCGCCGATCGCTGGGGCAAACGCCGCGTCTCCATCGTGAGCAATGTGATGCTGGCGCTCTCGATGATGCTGGTGCCTTTGCTCCATTGGGGAGTCTTACTCTTTGTGGTGTTTGGATTTTTGAGCTTGAGCGCCGCGTTCCGGCAGGGGCCGATGACCGCCCTGATCACCGAGCTCGTGGAGGAGAGGCAGCGGGGATCCTTCATTGCATTGAGAAACATTTTTTCACAGCTCGGGATCGCCATTTCAGCCTTCCTGGGCGGGGTTCTTTACATGCGATGGGGATACTCTGGAGTGGCTGCTCTTTGCACGGTTTTCACTCTCGTAGTCGTGTGGCTCCTGGTGCAATATCTTGAAGAACCCAATCCGGTGACAACAAGTCAAACGGCAGATCTGATCGGCATAACCAAGGGAGTTCGATGAAGAGGCCGGTTCACCCAACCAGGCCCTCGGATTCCTGCGCCGCGGGGTCCGAAAACAGCGCGTCCACCGCGAGGGACGATGGCTCGGTGGCGCATACATCGCGTCCGCCAGGGCGGACGAGATGGGCGATTGTTAAGGGTGCAGTGCTGCTCCAACGGATTCATCCGGCAGGCCATCGATTCCTGCTTTGAATTCGATACCCTGAAGAGGCAACTCCGTTAGGAGTGGCCTATTTGTAGTCAAGCCGGCAACCCTCGAGTTTACAAGACAATGGTTCATTTCCAGTCAGAGGCCCGGAGGGACGGCACAGTTGTAGCCCCGTCTGAGCGCCGCGCTTCTTCTTTTTGCGGGGCGAGGGCGGGGTCAGGGCCCAAAAATGATGTGAGCCCCGGAGGGGTGAAAGAATCTCTTCATTTCCCGATAAATCGACGGTCCACTGAAGCAGCGTTTTGTTTTAAGATTGGCCAAATCAAATGGGGAGTTTCTTCCCGGTTTTCCTTAATTGAACGGTATCCTGTCTGCCCCCGGAATTTTTTGACGAAGCTCTTGCCCAAGTTTGCGTTTCCGGTTTAATCTGGCACCACCTCGAGATCCATGGAGAATTCATTGGCCGAAAAACCCAGGAAGCGCTGGAAGAGTATCCTCAAATGGTCTTTGATTACGCTCACCGTGGCCGTAGCCTTCTTTTTTCTGGCTTACGTCCCATATTTTCTTGCCAACGTCGTGACCCACCATCGCTACCATTACCCCGATAAGGACGATGGCCAGACCCCCGCCACCTATCAAGTCAGTTACCGCGACATCGAGTTCAGCTCTTCGGATGGCATTTCGCTCAAAGGATGGTTCGTGCCGGTCGAGCATCCCAGGGGGACGTTTATCTTTGTCCACGGTTTGAACCGGACCCGGGTGGAGCTGCTGCGGCAGGCAATGTTTGTGCACCGGCTGGGTTACAACGGCCTGCTTTTTGATCTGCGCCATTCCGGCGCGAGCGGTGGAAAGGTCACTTCCATGGGGTATTACGAGCGGCTCGACGTGGAAGCGGCGGTGGCTGAAGCGATGAACCTGGATCCTCAGACCAAGCCCGTCACGGTGTGGGGTGTTTCAATGGGCGCGGTCGCGGCGCTCATGGCCGCCAAAGAAACGCCGACGATCAATGCCGTGATTTGTGACAGTACTTTTCTCGCGCTTCGCGACACCACCTATCACCATTTGAAACTATTTCTACACCTGCCCAGGTTCCCAATTCCCATGACGGCGCTCTGGCTGGTGGAGCGTTTCGCTCACTTTGATGCAGACGCCCTTGACCTGCGCGAGGCGGTGCATCATATCGGCGACCGCCCCATCCTCTTTGTGGCAGGGGGTGCGGACAACCGCATGCCGTCAACGATCGCGCTCGAACTGTTCCATCTGGCGCGGGATGGCTACAAAATGTTCCTCGATGTTCCCCGCGCCCGCCATGGCGAAGCCTTCCGAACCGACCCCCAGCTCTATGAAACCGCAGTGAGAGAATTTCTGGACCGCTCCCAGCAGGATGGCTCCTCAGGAGAAAGATAGCCCGGGAATCTTGGCGGGATGGCTCTGTTGATCATAAGCGATCAAAGCGAACTCATCCCATTGATTCGGATAGTGTTCGCCCCTGTCCCCGCCTGTTCTTACGATTTTCAAAAACAAAAACTAAAGATGAACGCTCTTCCATCGCAGAAGCTTCCTATTGCACGCACCAACCGCCGGTGTATAATCTGCTGACTGCTGAGATTGATGCAGAATAGCTGGTTGCGAGGAACGGCTCACTCTCTCGAATTCCCCGAGGCGGCGCTCAAAAAAAACCACCCCTTTTGACGCAACAAACGTGAGTTTTTTGAGACCCCTCATCGATTGTACCTTCGGCTTACCTTCGGGATTCCCTGATCTTATTGAGAATCAGGGTGCAGGAGTGCAAGACCCTAACATTTTATTGGTCTTCGAATGAATCCAGTCATCTTTGCACAAGGAGACCCTGCCGACGCGGTCCTTTATATTCAAAAAGGCAAAGTGAAGGTAACGGTTGGTTCAGATCAGGGGAAAGAAGCGGTTATAGCCCTGCTGAATGCGGATAATTTTTGGCAAAGGATGCCTGGCCGGGGGGCGTTCTTGTCGCAGGGAAGTGTTGTGTAGAACAAGATTCTTCAAACGTCCACCGCGGGGGAAGGTAACTTTAAGATGAATATCCTGCTATACAATCCGGATAACGAAATCACCAACAATTTCATGCCGCATCTTTGGATGTTTCTTCTCAAATCACTGACGCCTCCGCGGCACCAGGTGTTTCTGGTGGATGGTAACGCGCAGCGACTGGACAAAGCAGAACTGGTGGAGTACATCCAAAAAAATCACATCGGGCTCGTGGGGATTGGCGCGATGACCCGCATGGTCAGGAAGGCCTACCAGATGGCCGATGCGGTGCGTGCAGCCGGCGTTGCTGTGGTGATGGGCGGACCGCACGTCACCGAGGTGCCCGACGAGGCATTAGGGCGTGATGGCGGACCGCGCCATGCCGATGCCGTGGCCCTGGGCGAAGCCGATGAAACCTGGCCGGCCATTGTGGCCGATGCGGAGCGGGGCGCACTCAAGGAAATCTACGCCCCTCTCGATGCGGCTGGAAAGGAAGTCAAACCGTCACTGAACGACTATCCGGTGATTCCCTGGGACCGCATGGATCTAAACCAGTTCAACATGATCCGGCCGCTTCCTCAGTGGGGTCGGCGGATTCTTTCACTCGTCGGCATCCACTGGCAGGCTTTTCATATGGTTCCGATCGAAACCGGGCGTGGCTGTCCCTATGGTTGCCATTTCTGTACGGTCACGGGGTTCTTCGGTGATTCGATCCGCTTTCGATCGAACGAAAGTGTGGTCAACGAGTTGTTGGTGCTGAAGGCCCTGGAGAAGCAGAAGAAAGGAAAGATCGCGGTATTCTTCATCGACGACAATTTTGCCATCAATCCAAAGCGTACCAAATCGTTGCTCCGGGAGATCATCGCCCGTGACGCCCAGGTTCCCTGGGTGGCGCAAATCAGTATGAACCTCTTGCGAGATGAAGAACTGGTTTCCCTGATCGCT
>JBGQBO010000009.1:0-136446 GCA_041494885.1 Terriglobia bacterium | reverse complement strand
GGCGGCGCAGACATACGGCTTTATCCAACGTCTGCGATAAAGACCCGAGCGGCCCGCATCTACTCGGGTGCCGCAGGCATTGGCTTTTTTCAATGCCTGCGAAAAAGACGTCAATAGTCCGTGTTTCGTGGCCCTGGTCAGGCGGCGCAGACAAACGGCTTTATCCAACGTCTGCGATAAAGAACTGAGCGGCCCGCATCTACTCGGGTGCCGCAGGCATTAGCTTTTTTCAATGCCTGCGAAGAAGACGTCAATAGTCCGTGTTTCGTGGCCCTGGTCAGGCGGCGCAGACATACGGCTTTATCCAACGTCTGCGATAAAGACCCGAGCGGCCCGCATCTACTCGGGTGCCGCAGGCATTGGCTTTTTTCAATGCCTGCGATAAAGAATCGCATTGGATGGCCCCGGATTCCTCAGATGAAAATCATTCACCGAGGCCCCAAAGTACTTTTTTCGCTGCGGTCCCACACAGCCAAGGCCTCTTCTCGTATTGCAACCTAAAGTTCGTAGTACGCCGGAGACAGAAGAAAAGTTCGACATTTTTGAGTTCTTGCCGGGATACATTGATACATTCAGGAGGGTATTACTCTGGGATGCACCGCATAGGCGCAGAGGCATGCTTGAGGGCTCTTCTCAAATTCCTGACAAAAGTCTCAATGACCCTCTGATTTCTCAAGAGGAAAACCGGCGGCGATCCATGCCGCGGTGCCGCCTACCACGTTGAACAGGTTTCTATAGCCATGCCGCGCGAGGATGCTGGTGGCAGCGCTCGAGCGGTACCCGCCCTGGCAGATCACCGCGACCGGGCCCGTGTCGAGCGCCAGCGCCGTCTCCATTCGTGATATCCTCTCGGACAGATTGGAAAGCGGCACATTCACGGCGCGAGGCACATGCCCGTTCTGATACTCTGCAGGACGGCGGACGTCGAGGATTTGCAGTTGCAGTTGTTCTTCAAGGCGGCGGCGGAGTTCATCCACGGGAATCTGGGGGACCGTCGCCAGGCGAAATCCTGCCTTGTCCCAAGCGTACACGCCGCCTTCCAGAAACCCTTTGACACTCTCGATCCCCACTCGCGCCAACCGGATGACGGCCTCGTCGATCTTGGCAGACTCTTCGGCGACCAAGAGCAGCGGTGCTCCGGCAGCGATCAAGCATCCCGCCCAGGAGGCGAACTGGCCGCTCAGACCAATGTGGAGCGCGCCGGGAACATGACCGGCCCCAAACGCGGCTTCGTTGCGGATGTCGAGAATGAGATAGCCTTGACGGAGCAGGGTGTTTACTTCCGCCGGGGACACGCCCCGGGGTCCCGGTAATTCATCAAGGGGTTCTGCTCCGGTGCGGTTGATTTCAGCATCCCGTGAAAAATAGGCGGGGGCTTCAGGCAGGTCAGTGGTCATCATCGCGACAAACACATCGCGCGACATGGGACGCAGCGCATAATTGAAACGACGCTGCTCACCGAGGGTCGAGAAGGTGTCCTTGGAGATGTTGCGTCCGCACATGGATCCGGCGCCATGAGCCGGATACACTTCGACGGCATCCTCCAGCTTCAGGAGTTTTTCGTGCAGGCTGTCGTACAGCAGTCCGGCCATCTGCGGAGCAGTGTAACCTTTCGATCCCACCAGGTCGGGTCGCCCTACATCGCCGATGAAGAGCGTGTCCCCTGTCAGAACTTTCACCGGCTTTTCTGATACCGCGGTGTCCACGACACAGATGCAGATGCTCTCAGGAGTGTGACCGGGCGTCTCCAAAATTCGCAAGGAAACCGTTCCCACGTTTAGTTGATCGCCCTCTTTCACGGGCCGATACGGAAATGCCGCGTCGGCTTTTTCTCCAAAAACAATCTCAGCTCCGGTGCGCGCCGCCAGCTCGCGGTGTCCGCTTACAAAGTCGGCATGCAGGTGGGTTTCGATCACGTATTTGATCTTCAAGCCCTGGGCCGCTGACTCCTGGATGTATTGGTCGACATCCCGTTGAGGATCGACGACCACGGCTTCCCCATCGGATCCAATCAGGTAGGACGCGTGAGCCAAACATCCGAGGTAGAACTGCTTGAAGTACATGGAGGGCCCTCCAGCAAGGATTGCAGATGTGTGGAGAGGCAAATATAAGCGGGGATGAGGGGAAGAAGCAAGGGGATAGGTGGTAGGTGATAGGTGTCGGGTGTCGGGTGTCGGGTGCATTGGTAGCCACGGCGGGCGTTTTTCCCGCCGGGGGCATTTGCGAGCAGGCATAACATCTGTAGGGATTCTTGAGAATCAGCAGGGCAGCCGAAAGCGATGGAGACTTGCTTAAGCATTGGTAGCCACGGCGGGCGTTTTTCCCGCCGGGGGCACTTGCGCGAATTCGTCGCAAATTAACGCCTTTTTCGAAACTGGTTAGGTAAACAAGAGCAAGAGGCAATGGCTGGGATCAAACTGCATTTCAACGATCATCACTATTCCAAGCAAAAGCCCCGGCGCAAGAACGCGCCGGGGCTACCAAAGCTGGATGACCCCAAGAATGTACCGCTTGTGTATTACACAGATGTCATCTCCAAGACCCGTTTCACGGCCTCAACGGCGCGGTCGACGTCGGCCTCGGTGGTCTGCCAGTTGCACACAGAGACCCGCATGCACCGTTGGTCACGCCAGGTAGTGCCCCCGAAAAAGGCTTCACCGGATTTGAGAATTTCCGCAATGACGATATCGGTGCGGCGGTTATGATCCACATTTGCAGCATCCGGCCTGGGATCGAGGAAGCGCACGAGGCCTTGATTGATCGTTGGCTCCCACATGAGCTCGGCACCATTTAATGCCCCCAGGCGGGTCGCCAGGGTATGGGCGTGACGACAGCATCGCTCTACCAAGTCCGCAATCCCCTGCCGCCCCAGCTCACGAATGGCCGCATAGGTGGCCACCCCTCGCCCCCGCCGCGACCACTCGGGGTTCCAGTCCATAGGGTCGCGTGCGTCCGTGGCATGCGTGAGATAAGCAGCACGATGCGACATGGAGGCACGGTGGGACTTCGTGTCAGCAACAAAAGCATAGCCGCAGTCATAGGGCACGTTCAACCATTTGTGCCCGTCGGTGGCCCAGGAGTCCGCCAGTTCACAACCCTTGAGCCGGTCGCGGTAAGCGGGGCTGGCTGCGGCCCACAGGCCGAAGGCTCCATCCACATGCACCCAGGCGCCGTGGCGATGAGCCAGTGGGATAAGCTTATTGAAGGGATCGTAGCTACCGATGTTGATATCACCGGCCTGAAGAAGGACAAGGGTGGATTGATCCGGTTGCGCTTCGAGCACCGGGGCGAGCGTTTCTACTGTCAGTCGGCCTTCATCATCGACCGGTAAATACACCACGTGGTCTGTGCCTAGCCCGAGCAGACGCACGGCGCGTTCGAAGGATCCATGACGCTGGTCGCTGCTCAGGATTCGGATCGACGGGGCGCCCGTCAATCCCTTCCGTTCCACGTCCCAACCGCGCCTCGCAAGAAGGGCATTCCGCGCGGCGGCGAGGCACGTGACATGCGCCATCTGGCATCCAGTGACTAATGCAAAGCTGGCCCTCGGCGGCAGCCCGAGCAGATCCTTCAGCCATTCCCCGCAGATCTCCTCAATGACCGCTTCGGCAGGACTGCTGGCATACAGGGTGGCATTTTGGTCCCAGGCCGAGGTGAGCCAGTCGGCGGCGAGCGCGGCAGGCGTTGACCCACCGATCACCCAGGCAAAAAAACGCCCGCCCGCGCTTCCCACGATGCCCCCCGCAACATCGGCCACCAGTTCATCAATGACCCTCGAGGCACAGATTCCCTCCTCGGCCAAAGGATGTGCCAGGCGCGATCGCAATTCTGCAAGGGTCGCGGTGGGCGAAACGGAAATGTGCTTCAGGCTTTCCAGATAGGTGAGAGCGTGTTCTACGGCACGCTCCAGCGCGGTTCGATAGCATGAAGTGGATTCCATCAAATTTCTCCCATCTCAGGTATAACACTTCGTCGTGGTCAAGGATTATAGATTGAAAGAAATCTGAGAACTATCCGTTTCGTGCGGTCAAAGTCAGGTGGCAGGTGCCGGGTGTCGGGTGTCAGGGAATAGGGAATAGGTGATAGGAACGCGGGCAGAGATCTCGTCGCACACAGTAAGTCTAAGCCGGGCGGGTCAGGCTGGGGGAAGGGCCCTCGCGGATGGGTGTTTCTTACCTTGATGATACAACCATACGACAACGCCGATCATGCCGAGCCACCCCAATGCGCGAACCACTGCGGCAATCTGGGTGTCGTGCGTGAGGACGCCCATCCGGTCGAACAAGATGAACCAGTCGTGCCCAACTTCATCGGCGTTTCCAACTGTCACCAGGGGAAGCTCCATCTTTCGAGCATCAGCCATATAGGTAGCGATCTGAAGAAAGTTTTCAAAGAAAAAGAAAGAGGCAAAGGCAGTTCCCAAAAGGTGACGCTGAAAGAGGAAATAGGCCGCAATGGCCAGAGGCACTCCCAACTGAAGAATCGTCCCACCAGCCACGCCCATCATCTGACCCAGCCAGCCGAACAGCAGGTGACCGCCTTCGTGAATAGGCAAAAATACGAGATCAATGAAAAGGCCGTCCCCGTGCTTCAAATAGGCATACACCAGAAAGAGGGCATAGAACGCGAGCCATCCAAAAAGGGCGGGCCGGGAGACCGGTTTCCAGTCTTCTTGAAGTGCTTCAAGGAACTCGAATTCCATAAACTCCAACCTTCCGGCAATCGTCGCTCAGCCGGAGCGCAATCTGATCCTGAGAATCTCACCCGGGCGCCATAGTCGCATGCGCGGTCCCCAAGTCCCGGTACCGCGGCAGACGATGACCGCCATGCCCCCCACCTCGTATCTCCCCTCCAACAGCGGATATCTGAGACGGACGAGGTAGCCGAACGGCCAGATCTGCCCGGCGTGGGTGTGCCCGCAGAGCATCAGGCCCGCCCCGGCTCCCGCCGCAGCCTCAGCTTGCCAAGGAGTATGCGATAGAAAGATGGTGGCACCCGGTGGCCGACCCGCAAGGGCCTCCCCGATGGGGTCTCCACCTTGCCCGGACCGGCGGCGGCGTGTGAGGTCGTCAACCCCTGCCAAAACCAGGCCCGGACGCAATTCCACCCAGCGGTTATTCAACACTTCAATACCGGACTTTTCAAGCATATGAAGATTGTCCGTGCGTCGTCCGAAAGACTCATGGTTGCCGTTGACCGCCCAGACGCCCAGCGGAGCAGAGAGGCGGCGCAAGAGTGAAAGCATCCCTTCCTCCGGCCGACCGTGTCCTTCGAAAATATCGCCAAGCAGCACCACGAGATCGGGTCGTTGTGCCTGGATCTGGGCGACGCGCGCCTCTAACCATCGTTCGCAAAGCAACTCGCCGAGATGCAGGTCCGAGACGGCAACGAGCACCATGCCATCACTCTCTCGAGGCAAACCGGCGAGGCGCACCTCATAGTCCCGTACTACGGGGGGTCGCAAACCCTGGACCAGCGCGATAACGGAGAGCCCGGCGCCGACGATCAGGGCCCAACCTCGCAGCGAGGGTGCCAGCCTGGGCATGAGGAAGCCGAGCCCGGTGAAAATGTCCACTGCAAGGAGGCAAACGGACGACAAAAACAAAACCGCCAACCACGTCATGCCAATAAAACCGAGCGTTTCCGCGAGGGTTCCTCCGAACGAGCGCTCGAAGACGCGGCTGAGCAGAAAACTCACCCATAGGATCAAACCCGTGGCGACGAGGAGCTTTCGGGAAAAACGGTGAGCGATCAGCGGCACCGAGGCAGCGCGCCAGAAGACGTAAAGCTGAAGCGCGGTAAAAGCGAAAAGAAGAAAAGTTCCGAACACAAAGCCCCCCAGGCATCCCATTAATCCTTCCTTAGATTTTGCATGGATCGAGTGGCAATAGCAAGCGAGGGGGAGGAGTAGGTAATAGGTTATAGGTAATAGGTTATAGGTGATAGGTATTAGGTAGTAGATAAAAATTGATAGGGTTTAGCAGTTAGAAATTGGGCGGTAGTTGGAGCAGTTGATCCTGTCAATACGAAGCAAGATCCGCTCTGATGACCCCGGGTTCCTTGTTTCTTTCACGATCCCTTTTCAGGGGATTTATTGAGTATGGCAGCCGACACAGTGTGCGTCCTTGGGTAACGTTCCTTTATCGAGAAATTCCTGCGCTTGTTTATCCCGGCCGGAGCCCGCCGCATCCTTCGCTGTCCGCGTGAAGTAGTATCTCGCTTTTTCGAGATTCTCCAGACGGAGCCACCCTTCCGCCAAGCCGAACAAGAGTTCGCCCCGACTATGTAGGGGGAGTTGAAGGAAAATCGGGCCTTGGATTGTTAACGCCTTTTCATAATCGTCGACCCCTTTTTTGAGCAAGGCCTTCGCCGCTTCGAGATCTCGAACATAGCGCGAGCTGCTGAGAAGTGCAGCCCCTCTCGGGATCAGGACTTCAACGCCTCCAGGGAGGAGAGCGACCGCGTCATCCATCTCTTTCAATCCACGGCCCCGCATTTCAAGGCCTTGCTTGAAATCTCCTTTTCGAAAAACCTGCCCGCTCAGAAAAACGAGGCCTGCTCCATGCCATACCATTGCTTCCGGGTGTTTGGGGTTCTTTGCCAATTCGTCCTCACATAGTTTCATTCCACGATCCAAGGACGCTTGGTCTCCCGCATAACCGGAAAAGAACAGCTCGCGCACCTGGTTGTCGAAACGCATGTGCTCATGTGGACGCGATCCTTCTCGTGCCGGAACATGGGCACCCTCCTGTCCCCCAGCCCGCCCGGCCAGGGCGGGAGACATGAGCATTGCCGTAAAAACAAACATGAAGGCGACAGAAACTCCCGTCGTTGCGACGTCGAACCAAATGCTCCTCCCTTTGTTTTCAGTAGGACTCCCCACCTGCGCTGTGTAATCAATCTGGCTCATCACTTCCCTCCTGAATCTATCTGTGACTGTACGAGGGGACTTCTTATTCCGTGGCTTTAAGAAGTTCTCTGCGGCTTCTGACCCACCCTGTTTTCCATTTCTGATAATTACGAATGGCGTTAAGAGTTATTTCATGAGGTGCCGCATGTTTTTGTGAGGACGAGGGGGAGCGATCGGAGCCGATCAGGGTGAGGGCTTCGGAACCGCACATCAGGTCAGGGGTCAATGGTTCTTATCGCGGGTGGAGGCAGAATCTGTTAGAGAGGATGTCCGAGGTCAAGCACCAAAGGTTCCTCTCGATTACTGAGGAACGCGGTTATCGTTGACTTCACCCAACACAATCCATAGACTCAGGGCGTTCAATTCGAGAACCCTTGATCAATTAATCTTGTTCCCATCAACCTTACAGAGGATTTTAAAATATAGTGACACTCTGTGCTCGATGAAGATTGAGCCGTTCAAGATTTGGTAGCCGGGATCCCGTTCTTGGGGATCCCGGATTTTCCCCTACCTGTCGCAAGAGCCCGTGATCGGCGGAAAAGCGAGCGGATCACGGCTACCTAGGCGCACCACTTCGCGAGATGCTGTCATATGTCACTATGATCTATCATCCTCAATAGGTTGAATTGAGGGCGGAGCGAATCCAATTCCGATAGAGTCGCTTGTTCTCAACCGGACCGGGTTCTTAAAAGAGTCCTCATAAATAGCATTTGATTCAAATAAAAGGAGAGAAGAATGGCTGCCGCAAAACTTGTTGTGATATATCCGCGTCCGACCGATATTGATGCCTTTGAGAAGCGCTATCTAGAAGAGCACGTGCCGATGGCTGTTGAAAAACTAGTCGGCAAGACGAAGATAGTGACGACGAAGGCCGTGGGTTCACCGCAGGGGATCCCTCCCTTCTACCGCATTGCGGAAATCCACTTCCCCTCGATGAAAGACCTGGAAGCTTGCACCGCTTCTCAGGGAGCCAAAGAAACCCTGGCGAACGCCTTTACGATTTCCACCGGGGGGCCGCCGGTGATTCTGGTGGCGGAGGAGGAGACGTTTAATTTTTAGTTTATTGGAGCAGTGTATCGATGCTCGTCGGGCCGCGCTTAACCGCCGAGGCGCAAGGTTCGCAGAGCAGGGCCCCATTCGACGAGAGAACGGTTACGGTAGCCGGACCAATTCCCTGAAGTCAAGATTGGGGCGGGTATCGGTTTGGGTTCCGACGATGGCGCCGTGCTGATCAATCCAATAATAGTTGGAGCCGCTTTCCACCTTGATTTGGCGGCCGGTGGTTTGGTCCATCACATCCTCGACCCCCAGGGTGGCGTTGGACCGGCGACGACTCAACTCATCCATGACTCCCTGTCGACTCCAATAGGAATCGGAGACGATTTTTGAGATTTCCTGGTTGGTGCGGCTGACAATCTGGGAAGTATTGGCCGTGACATTCTGCTGCATGGAGGCCCACTGGGGATTCTGCTGCAGGGTGCTCAACATGTGTTCCAGCATCGACTGCGTCAATGCCCGTTTTTCACTTGGCGCGAGAAAGCCGTAAAGAAAGTTCACGCTCCATTGCGTCCCGCTTGGACTCCGTGTCGCCAGAATCCCTGCACAGTAATATCCTTGCATTAATTGATTCCCCTGCCGGCAGGAGAAAGACACCTCGCCTGCATTCCAACTCGTCGAAATTCCCCCGGTATTCAATTGCGCGTAAAGCGAGTTAATGGCCTGGACGAGATCGGCCCGGTCGCGCGTTTCGAGAAAGGTCAGATCCGCACATCCGCGGGCCACCTTGGACGTGACGTACTCTCGCGCAAACGCTGCCCCGGGGACATAGCGGCGCACCATCATATTCACACCGTATCCGGGTGAATACCATGAACCTTCGCGAAATCCGGCCATTTGCAGGTAGGGAGTGGGCTCGGTAAATGTCGGAATCTGGGAATCTCCGCCCGTGATTCGGGTCTGGCCATCCGGTGAGACTGCTTCCAGAGCGGGACGAACGTCCACCGACGCAAACCGGAACGTCCCCCCGCTCACACGCCATTGAGCCGGAACTTCCAGGCTGAAGGCATTTTCACGCGGGTCCTTCCATTCGACATAGCTCACCGAAGATCGCGGGTCCACCGAGGGGGTCCCGGCGATCTTGAAGCTCTTGAGGATCTCTGCAAAAGTTCCCTCCGAAAGCCGATAGCTGTCGAAGGGTGCGGCCATCGCATAAAGGTAACCCGCGGTTCCTTTGGGACTGGTTGCCCATGTAAGGATGGCAACGCAAGCATGCTTTCCGTCGTTTCCACGCGTGCGAACCGCTGAGCTTCCGGACTCCTGGGGTGTCTTCCATCCGGCCTCCGGCCAGATTCTCGTTGCCAGTCTCAACAATACGGACGATGCAGAACTCGGATCAAGCGAGGCAGGAACGAAAAGGGGCCAGACGATCACTTGCGTTCCGGGGTCTCCTAGAAATTCAATGCGCCCTGTTGCGGGGTCGGTGTGAACTTTCCAGGTGGGAGGAAGGTTTACCGAGAATCCCAACGGATCCTGGTGCACCAACCAACCTTTGTGCAGGGCGGTGTTGGCAGGCGGAGTTCCGGGGCTACCGGGAGCCATTTCAAAGACGAGTCCGCCCACAAATACGACCACAACGGCCACACCCAACCCTAGTGCCAGTTTTTTCATGAAATCCTCCCCCTCGCCGGCAAAATGCCCGGCGCGGGTTTTTGTGTCGTGTCACACCAAAGTGGTCACAAGAGACCTGGTATTCGAAATCTTTTCTCGCAGTGTGTGATGAGCTTCTGGGGTTCCACGCGACGTCGTGTCAAAAACCATTGCAATGCCGCCTGTCTCAATGCACACTACGCTTGGAATTGCGCCGCTTTCAGGCACTCTGCGTGGTGTTGACAAATCTCCAAACAGGCTCTGCCCAGGAATCCCCGTGAAACTACTCAAGTCATTCCTTCTCGCCCTTATCATCCTCTCCCTTGTACTTATCGGCTGCGGGAAAAAAGAGGGTAGAAAATCTTCAAAGGTGATCGGTGTGACATTGCTCACCCGGGCGCATCTGTTCTACAAGGAGCTCGAAGAAGGGTTGCTCGCGGCCGCTGCACAAAATAATTATGAATTAATCATCACCGCCGCCGAGTTTGACTTGGGAAGACAGTCCAGCCAGATCGAGGATTTTGTCGCGCGCCGGGTGGACGCCATCATTGTGAGTCCCGCCGATTCACGGGGCGTCGGCCCCGCCATTGCCAAAGCCAACCAGGCCAAAATCCCGGTGTTCACGGCCGACATTGCCTCGCAGGAAGGAGATGTGGTGTGCCACATCGCTTCCGATAACCTCGCGGGGGGC
Organism: Terriglobia bacterium; assembly: GCA_041494885.1. Lineage (GTDB taxonomy): Bacteria > Acidobacteriota > Terriglobia > JAIQFV01 > JAIQFV01 > JAIQFV01. Next base: position 126,199 of record JBGQBO010000009.1, on the reverse strand, counting down.
CGACAGGCCGGAGAGTATTTGGCCAAAATCCTCAAGGGAAAGGGCAACATCGCCATCATCGATCAGCCCACCCTCACCTCAGTCCTCGACCGGGTGCAGGGACTGAAGAATGCCCTGGCCCAATATCCGGGTCTGCGGATTGTCGCCGACGTAAATGGGGAAGGGGTCCGGGACAAGGCGATGCAAGTGGCCTCCGACATCCTGCAAGCGCATCCGGATTTGAACGGCATCTTTGGGATCAATGATGACTCCGCTCTCGGAGCGCTGGATGCCGTTCAGCAGTTCAATCGATCCGGTATCTTTATTGTGGGATACGATGCCACGCCGCCGGCAGTGGATGCGATTCTGAAGGACACTGCGTTGAAGGCCGATGTGGTCCAGTACCCAAGGAAGATCGGAGAAACCACCATCGAAAAAATCAAGGAACACTTCTCCGGTGTGACTCTCCAGAAAGTAATCCCGGTCGAGGTGGGGATCGTGGACCGGGATTCCCTCTCCAAAGCGCAGACCCGATGACCTCAGCACCCTTGCTCGAAATGCGCCACATCACGAAACAGTACCCCGGTGCCCTGGCACTCGACGAGGTGACCTTTGAGCTGCGAGCGGGCGAGGTTCATTGTCTGGTCGGGGAAAATGGCGCCGGGAAATCCACCCTGATCAAGATTCTCTCGGGGGCGCTTCCGAAGGATGGGGGTGGCATTTTTGTGGATGGGAAAGCGGCCCTTCTAAGTTCACCGGCAGAGGCCTTGCAAACCGGGATCGGAATCATTTACCAGGATTTCAAGCTGGTGCCGGAACTCACCGTCGCTGAAAATATATTTCTCGGGCGGGAACCGTGCCGCGGAGGCTCTCCTTTTATTGATTTCGAGAAGATGCACGAAGGGGCCCGTGCAGCGTTGGCGCAACTGGGTGAATCGCTCGATACGCACACGCGTGTGGCCGCCCTTAGCGTGGCCCGCCAACAGATCGTTGAAATCGCCAAATCCTTGTCCCGGGAAAATCGGATTCTCGCCATGGATGAACCTTCGGCCGCGCTGAGCGGAAGAGAGCTGAAGAATTTCTTCGCCGTGATCCGGCGATTGCAGCAGAAAGGCATCGGCATCATCTATATCTCCCATCGAATCGAAGAAATCTTTGAGATTGGAACTCGAGTCACCGTCCTGCGCGACGGGAAGAACGTTCGGACGTGCGCGGTCTCCGAAGTGGATCGAAGGAGCCTGGTGAGCTGGATGGTCGGCCGGGAAATGGAAGAGGAGTATCCGAGCGTCAGACTGCAACGGGGAAGGGAAATCCTACGACTCGAAGATGTGAATGCCGGAAAGCTCCGCAAGATTCATCTGGAGGTCCATGAAGGCGAGATCCTCGGTCTGGCCGGATTGGTGGGAGCCGGTCGAACCGAATTGGCACGGCTCGTTTTTGGGGCTGACCCGATGGAAAGCGGGAGGATCCTTTTGGAGGGCAAGGAAATCCGGCCGCGTTCTCCTCGCGAAGCGATCGATGCCGGCATCGGACTTTTGACCGAGGACCGCAACCGCTATGGTTTGATTATGGAGATGAGCGTTGAAAAAAACATCACTCTATCCAATCTCAGGGCGGTCAGCACGGGAGGGTTTATTCGTGGAAAAAAAGAGCGGGTGACCGCGCAACGGTTCGCCGACGACTTGCGCATTAAGACCCCCTCGCTCGATCGCGAGGTTTCCAGCCTCAGCGGAGGGAACCGGCAGAAAGTCGTGCTCGCCCGCTGGCTTTTTGCCGATTCCCGCTTGCTCATCTTTGATGAACCCACCGCGGGGATCGATGTGGGTGTGAAGGTTGAGATCTACCACCTCGTCAGCCAGCTGGCCGAAAAGGGGAAAGGTGTGGTTATCATCTCCTCCGACCTGCCGGAACTGCTGGGCCTCTGCGACCGGATCGTTGTGATGTGCGAGGGAGAGATCACGGGAGAACTCTCCCGCGAGGAAGCGACGGAAGAAAAAATCATGCTGCTGGCGACAAGCGTCGGGGGGGCGAGTCTCCCCGAGAGGGCACAGGAAACACAAAGATGAAAATGTTTTCCGAGGGAGCCTGGGAGACGGGGCGGCCAAGAGCTGCGGGAACTTGCATCCCGCGCGATATGAACCGGATCGAGATGGATTCACGGGTAGCACAAGAAGATGCCGGCATTCTAGGTTTCCAGGAAGAATAACGCTGGAAATTAGAAAAGCCCTTATGCACTCGCTCTCCAGCGCTCCTCAAACCTTACACAGCGCGAATCGGTTTTTACTCTCCCGCCTTTCCGGCTTCCTGATCGAAGGGTTTTTTCTTTGTGTTTCTTTGTGGCTGGGGCTAATTCCATGAATTCGAGGAAAAAGATCCTCCCCAAGGTTTTGAGCCAGTACGGCATCAGCCTCGCCCTGTTGATCGAGATCATTCTGTTCTCGCGGCTTTCTCCGTTCTTTCTCACGACCGATAACATTCTCAATGTTACCCTCCAGATTTCCATCACGGCGATTATTGCCGCGGGGATGACCTTTGTGATCCTGACGGCCGGCATCGACCTCTCGGTGGGCGCCCTGGTGGCCTTCAGCGGCGTGCTCGCCACCAGCGTCTTGAAACTCCCGATTCCGTTGATTTACTCCTTCCCTCTTTTCCTCGCGACCGGGGTTTTTGTCGGCGCATTCTCCGGGTGGCTCTCGGCCTTCTTCATCACGCGGTTCAACATTACACCTTTCATTGTGACTCTGGCGCTCATGAGTATTTGGCGTGGGGGAGCCTACCTCTATACCGGCGGCAGGCCGATCTGGGGCCTCCCCCACGCGTTCAGCGTGCTGGGCAGCGGGCGGATAGCAGGCCTTCCCTTCCCGACCCTCATGATGCTCGCGGTGTACACGGCCGCGTTCATCGTGCTGCAATACACTCGCTTCGGTCGACATGTGTATGCCGTCGGCGGAAACCTGGAGGCGGCAAGGCTGGCGGGTATCAACACGAAGCGGGTCCTCAAGCAGGTGTACATTCTCTGCGGAGTGCTATCGGCGCTGAGCGGAATACTTCTCGCCTCGCGAATGAACTCCGGACAGCCGAATGCAGGACTGATGTACGAACTGGACGTCATCGCCTCTGTCGTTGTCGGAGGGGCAAGTCTTTTTGGCGGCCGTGGCTCCATTGTCGGCACCTTTGTCGGAGCCATGTTGATCGGCGTCTCACGGAACGGCCTGAATCTGCTCAATGTCAACTCTTATGTGCAACAGATCATTGTGGGATTAGTAATCCTGGTGGCGGTGATGTTGGATCAAATGAGAAAGAGGTAATCAGTCCAGCCACTATAGATGGACAAGAGGTACAAATTATCGAGCCGCGATCACAGGTGAAGGCGTTTTCATGAGCTTTCCGACGATCCTTTACCGCTCGCTCTCCGGTCAAACTCTTGACTCCGACACAAACCTTGTGAGTCCTGTGCTTATGTGTGGCTTCCAGTTCTTCAAATCCCGAGGAATCCCTCTTATGAAAATATCGAGAATCGTGCTCGTTTTTCTCATTCTCTGTGGTCCGCTCCGTGCACAAACCAATGTCGACTTGCTCTCTCAGGCGCTTGATATGCTGACCCTGGTCTCGTTCAACGACTGGAGGATGAGCCCTGACCTTAAAATCGCACCGGGAATTCAAGGCGATCCAGCCCGGGAAGGCTTCGATGATTCCTCATGGGAAAATCTCAAGATCGGGGAATCCACTTATGTGGATTCCTGCTGGTTGAGAAAAGAAATCATCCTGCCGGACCGTATCCTGGGACAGCCTGTCGCCGGGAAAATCAAGTTTCTCGTGACGGTCGATGACTACGGGTTCTTCTGGGTCAATGGCCAGGAAAAGGGTCGGTTCGACTGGGACGGCGAGTTTGTTTTGACCGAGGATGCGCATCCCGGAGACAAATTCCGTATCGCCATCAAGGCCATCAACACCGGGGGCCCCCTGCGTCTGCTTCGATCTCGAATCCAAATGGAGGGAGAGTCGGCGGCGACGAAACTGGTTCGCCAGAGAATTCAGGACTTTGCTTTGAGTCTGAGGGTCGGACAGAAACTCTTGAGCTTCGATACCTATCAGACCAACGCCACGAAGCGCGAGGATCCGGGTATCGACAAGTCCAGTATTGATAAAGATGAAAAAAGGCATCTCTATCAGTCCCTGCAATCGCTCGCAGGGGAGGTCGATGTCAGCGCTCTGAAGCGTGGAACAATGGACAAGTTTCTTCAGTCGATGGAGGGCGTTCGCGCACAGTTGAAGCCCTTCAATGACTTTGCAAAGAGATTCACGATGGTGTTGACCGCCAATGCGCATATCGATGCTGCATGGCTGTGGCGGGAGAAAGAGACGGTGGAGGTGTGTAAGAACACCTTTAATTCAGTCCTCAAAATGATGGAGACACGGCCGGACTTCACCTATACACAAAGCTCCGCCGCCTACTACGACTGGATGGAACAAAGGTACCCGGAGGTGTTCTCGAAAATTCAGCAGCGCGTCAAAGAAGGACGTTGGGAGGTGGTCGGGGGGATGTGGGTGGAACCGGATTGCAACCTCCCCAGCGGGGAATCCTGGGCGCATCACTTGCTCTATGCCAAACGATACTTCAAAGAGCGCCTGGGAGTCGAGGTGACCGTCGGGTGGAATCCGGATTCCTTCGGATACAACGGGAACATGCCCATGATGTATCGCAACGCCGGCATCGATGCGTTTATTACCCAAAAGATCGGATGGAACGAATCCAACGTTTTTCCTCACCACGCCTTTTGGTGGGAAGGTCCCGACGGCTCGCGCGTTCTCTGCTACTTCCCGTTCGACTATGTCAACGAGGTGACCGACCCGTACCGGTTGGTCGATTGGCTTCGCCAATTCGAAGCCAATACCGGCTTCACGCGATTTTTGATCCTCTTTGGAGTGGGCGACCACGGGGGAGGTCCTACCAACGAGATGCTGGATCGGATCGAGCATCTTAAATCCCTCGATATTTATCCGAACATCGAATACGGCGCGGCGAAGGATTACCTGGGATGGCTGAAGAAACAGGGCCCCGCAAAGATTCCCACGTGGAAAGACGAACTCTACCTGGAATACCACCAGGGGACCTTCACAACCCAAGCGAACATGAAGGAGTTCAACCGCCGTAACGAAAGCCTTCTGATTAATGCGGAAAAATTCTCCACACTATCCTCCTTGTTCGGTGGAGGTGTTCATACGAAAGACCTGGAAGAGGCGTGGCGAAACCTGCTGTTCAACCAATTCCACGACATCCTGCCGGGATCAGGAATCCGGGAGGTGTACATCGATGCGACCGAGCGACATAAGGCGGCGGAGGCCATTGGAGTTCACGAACTGAGGAGGGGATTGGGGGCTCTCGCGCAAAAAATCAATACTTCCGGCATCAAGAGCGGCGCACCCATCATTATTTTTAATCCGCTTTCGTGGGATAGGACGGATGTAGTGGAAGCCGCATTGCCCGAAGGCGACGAGAACGACTATGCCGTCTTTGATCTCAACGGAGAAGAGATTGTTTCCCAAATGATTGAGAAGGAAAGGTACCACCGCGCATTACTCTTTGTCGCGGAAAAGATCCCCGCCCTGGGCTACAAAGTCTATGCCCTGAGACGGCAGAAACCGGCCGCTGGGCCCACGGTGATTTCCTTGACTACCCCCCTGACTCTAGAAAATGATTTCTTCCGCGTGAGTGCAGATCCTGCATCCGGCTGGGTCAAGAGCGTTTTAGACAAGCGAATCGGGAAAGAGCTCCTGAATGGCTCCGGGAATGAACTCCAGATTCTGGAGGACAAGCCCAAACAGTGGGACGCCTGGAATATCGGCCTCACCGGAACTGCGTATCCGTCAACCTTGCGAAGGGTCGAGGTGGTTGAGAAGGGGCCGGTGCGTTCCATCATCAGGATCCAACGGGATGTACTGGGCCCGGGTTTCACACGCGAGTTCCCGGCAGAAGGCTTCCCCAGTTCTTTCTTTACCCAGGAGGTGATCCTGTATTCGGGTCTGGATCGAATTGAATTTCGGACCCACGTGGATTGGTGGGAAGAACGGACCATGCTGAAGGTCGCGTTCCCACTTGCCGTTGAGGACACGATGGCCACTTACGAAATTCCATTTGGTCAGATTCAACGGTCCACCGGGATGAAGGACCCTTGGGAGAAAGCCAAAGTGGAGGTGCCCGCGGAGCGATGGGCCGATCTTTCACAGGATGATTTTGGCGTGAGCCTGTTGAACCGATCCAAATACGGGTACGACATAAAAGGCAACACCATCCGCCTCTCCCTACTTCGCTCGCCCAAATGGCCGGACCCCACGGCAGACCGGGGTAAGCACGTCATTGAATATGCGCTCTATCCTCACAAGGGCCGTGTAAACGAAGCGCAGACGGTCGAACGCGGCTATGAGTACAACAATCCCATGATCGTCTATCAGACGGATTCCCATCCAGGTGAACTGCCCCCGGTGAATTCCTTTATTCAGATCGCGCCGGCTTCCCTGATTCTGACGTCAATCAAGCAAGCTGAAGACTCAAAAGCTTGGATGATACAGTGGTATGACTCGAAGGGCGAAGAAACTAACGCCGTGGTAACCCTGCCGCAAACTCCTAAGAAGATGGTTCAATCCAATTTTCTGGAAGAGGACGGAGAATCGGTCGTGTTTGAAAGGAATGTTGTGAAATTTCATACAAGAAAAAATGCCGTGGTCACATTGAAAGCGTATTTTTAGGCTGCTTTAGATTCAGCTGCCTAAGAATTTGCCACCTCCATTGAAATGGAACCTTACTTTGGTACCAGTTTTTTTGGACAGGATGCCGGTTCGGCGGGAGAAACATCCCTCGATCCATCCTGAGGCTTCGGTTCATTGGACCGTTCGTTCCCCCCCGCGAACAGCCCCACGCACCAACCTTCGTAAAAGAGGCGTTTTAGTTCTCATCGAGCCGGGTCAAGGCCAAGAGCTGAGTCTCAGCTTTCTTCCCATCTTTCCACCCTGACCGAACCTTCCCCGCAAAGTGACAAACTTCACCTCTCACCGACCCACGCATTTCCTGGCGCGGGTCATCGTCAATACCAAGAATGTGCTCCCTGCAAGGAACCGGGAACCAAGGGATAATCCCATAAGTTCCTTTTTATCCCTGGCAACCCCGGTGGAATCCATCCGGCTCCGTAAATCAGGAGAGAGTACCTGGAGCAATACAAATTTTTGTAGAAAAAGGTGAAGACAAGCAGTGCCGTTTCTGGTCAATTTTATACATTTTCTTCATGCATATCAACGACACACAGTTGGCGCTGAGACCACGACGATTATTGGTGACGAAATTGCTTTGGTTTCGATGATCCTGAATATTCTCAATTGGAGGTAATCCATGAAGAAAATAGTAGTGCTGTTGTTAGGTGTACTTTTTGCCAGCGTTGCTTGGGCCGATTCAGACGACTCAAGCATTCTCAAATTCAAAACAATGGTAGGTGTATCGGGACCTTTCCTGGGATCCGTCACTCCACAGACTCCCATACAGGGTGTCCTTGGCGCAGGAGCAGCGTGGATGATCTCAGAAGGTCGAGGGGAGCTCAATTCGGAGGGCGAGCTTGAGGTCCACGTCAGGGGTCTAGTGCTGGTTAGAACCGGGCAAAATCCACTACCCAATTTCCGGGCAGCTCTGAGCTGTCAGAGTATCGACGCTACGGGCAAGCCGACCACGATCGTCGTCAGCACCGAAGATTTTCCGGCCACTCCAGCCGGGGATGCCAGAATCGAAGCCAAGGTCGATGTTCCAAGCCCTTGCTTTGCCCCCATCGTTTTCGTGACCACGTCCGCCGGGAGGTGGATTGCTGTCACCGGCCACTAAAGATAGATCGAGGAGTATCAAATCGTTTTCTTCTAAAGAATGTGACACGCGGGGATCACTCATCGCGGTAGGAGTCGCTAAATTCAGCGACAAAATCTCGTGGAAAATTTCCCGTTTCAAGGAGAGGTTTTCCATGGAGCGATACCGGGTGAGTTCAAGTCCCCTTTTACACAGAGGAATAGAATCGGCGTACAAGGGGTGAAGGGCCTGCGGGCACGAACAAACATGACCTCCGTGCTCCAGGCCCTTTTCTGTCTTCGGCCTTCACAGTGGTCGCGATGCCCGCCAGGACTCATCCAGAGCGAACTAGAAAACAGCAGAAAATGTAAAGAACTTGATGCCTGATGGCTGCTAAATGTGCATTCAAGAGGGCCAGCGGGTCTGCGAACTCGGGAGGAATGCTCCAATGATTTCGTCCCGCGCCAGCACCCGGACGCCAACGCATTGGAGCGACCATGGACGATTCTGGTCCTGACTCGTCAGAGAAGAGCTGAATTCATTTAATCTCCCTTTACGGTTTTGGGGAAAGGGATGACGTTTAACTTTGGATATCGGGTTTGTTGGAGAGGTCGAGGCCACAAGCATCCATGGAAGAAAAAGCCGCGCCGGTCTCCTTTCGACCCTCCTTCTGAACCGCGTTCCGAAAGATTCAGTCAAAGGGATCCGGGCGCTGTTGGGGGATATGAGGGAAGGATTTCATTTCATTTGGAACCAGCCGTCCATTCGCTTCGTGACGGTGGCCATGGCCGTGACGCTTCTGGCCGCGGGGGCGTTTGACGCCTTAATCGCCGTCTACGTCCGCGACATTTTGCGCTCTGAGTCGCAGGTGTTTGGAGCCCTTGTGGCCCTGGTCGGACTCGGCACGATCATCGGCGTCTCCATCTCGGGAAAAGTGGCGAATTGGACCGGGGTGCGGAACCTCTACGGCCTCATCGCGGGGTTTCTGGTCGTCATGGGAGCGGCTGGCTACCTGCATCTGCGCGCTGGTGGTATGACTGATCCATTTGACCAGTTTGAATCCTTGTTTCAGAAGGAAGTACAGGATCGCCGAAACGGATCAGAGGTACTTAACCTCGCGGACGTTACTGTTGACGATGAATATTCGGAGGTTGTTGCTGTTGGAATCGGCAGGGAACATGAAAAAGCCGGGTTTCTGGGAGTTGTAGGTTTCCGTTGCTCCTTGGATGACCTCGCCATCACTAAAGATCACTTCAATCTTGCGACCATGTTTGGGCGGTTCCACAAGAGGTACCCTCTGGTGATCTGGATTCCCAACGAAGTCCTTCACAAAAAAAACTGCCTTGAGGTCTTTCATCTCCACCTCAATTCCCTTTTGATGAAATGGGTCTTCAGCGGGGAGGAGGCGAAAGGAGTTCTTGATGGCGGAAAAATTATAGATATAGCCTTTCAAGCGACGCCCATCGAGAAAGGCAACGATGGTTTTGTTCGATTGACTTGGAGGATTTTGACTTGATGTCATCGGATTGATCCTACCTTTATTGAGGGATTCCTCTTCTCGACATTTGCACTGTTGGTGTTCCTATTATCTTGACTACAATCAGCACGAGAGAATCCTCTGGTTTTCTCGCCAGAGGACCGTCTTGTTCGACACACATTATACCCGTGGACTGCATAAGGTTAAGATCCATTAGCTGCATTTTCCGCATGAAAGTCCATCCGCTTCCGGCAAAGCTCTCAAAGGAGTCGAGGTCGTCTCAATGCAGGCCGGTCGTAGGGTGTTCAAACAAGGTGAACGAAGGACCGAACAACTGAACTCTAAGTCACTCCGCGTGAATTAGGAAATCATCTTTTGCTCGCCACTCCACGATATGACTTGACACAAAAGGAGGCTCACAATAGGATCTTACCAAGTTAAAGGACATTTTAATTCATAAATTGAATCTGATTAATCCCCTGATGAGATTCAGGGTTGTTCAAACTCTTCCTGCGAGGCCTTTCCAAGTGAGGATAGCGCCAAACTGCCGGCGGGAAACTGCTGACTGTCGATGTGCCAGGCTTCTGATCGAGGAGGAAATGCACGACTGGCTTGAGGAGTATTCAGATTGGGCTCACCTCGCGAAACTCATCGCCGGCCTTCTTTCGATCCTCCAATTCAGTACGTATTTACGATTGGTTCCATATGCACCCCCTGCAAGGTTTCATGAACTCAACGAAGAATGACCGCAAGACCCAGGTCATTAAGGAGGTACAAAAAAATGACAGCAACTCAACAGGCGTTCAATCAATCAAAAGTAGAAGCATTCCTTGGCAAAGCCGTCAACGACTTTGGCGCTGCGGTGAGCGCAGCCCTGGTGGTCATAGGCGATAAGCTTGGGCTCTACAAGGCCATGGCAGGATCGGCGCCGCTCACATCGGTGGAACTCGCTCAGCGCACCGGGACGAACGAGCGCTATGTCCGCGATTGGCTGGTCAATCAGGCAGCTGGAGGGTATGTCGATTATGACCCGGAGACACAACGATACTCGCTGCCTCCCGAGCACGCCATGGCCCTGGCTGATGACCGCAGTCCGTTCTTTGTTTGCGGCGGTTTCCAGGTGATTACCGCCATGATGAAGTCCAGCGGACGCATCGCCGAGGCCTTTCAGACGGGGAAGGGAATGTTCTGGGGCGAACATGACGACGATCTCTTCGAAGGGACCGAACGATTCTTTCGTCCCGGGTATGCCGCCCATCTCATCTCCAGCTGGATCCCCGCGCTGGAAGGTGTCAAGGCGAAACTGGAAGCGGGCGCTAAGGTGGCGGACATTGGTTGCGGCCACGGTGCGTCCACCCTCATCATGGCCCAGGCCTTCCCCAACTCCCGATTCTTCGGCTTCGACAATCACGCCCCTTCCATCATCCATGCTCGCAAGGCAGCTTTCACGGCGGGAGTGGCTGATCGAGTGACCTTCGACATCGCGGGCGCCACGAATTTCCCCGGATCGGGATACGACCTCGTCGCGTTCTTTGATTGCCTTCACGATCTGGGCGAGCCGACCGGGTCACTGAAGCGCGCACTGGAAACGCTCGCGCCAAACGGAACCACTCTCATCGTGGAACCCATGGCTTCGGAGAAAGTTGAAGGTAACTTCAATCCGGTGGGACGGGTCTTCTCGGGCGCTTCAGTTCTTTGTTGCACTCCCAACGCCATCGCCTCAGGGCAGACGGCGCTGGGCACAATCGCCACCGAAGAACAACTCCGGATGGTGGTTACTTCCGCCGGCTTCACCCGGTTCAGGCGCGCCACTGAGACGCCGTTCAACCGCGTCTTCGAGGCACGTCCTTAACCCTCTCAGGATCGAGAGCTTTCACCTCCGGCCTGAAGTTCGTCACGCCGCCGGCCGCGCTTGGGCAGGGGAAGATAGTCCCGAACGGAACTCAGCAGAGCAAGCGGTGACCCTTAGGGGAGGGTCACTGCTTCATCCGAGCGGGATGGTTTGATCTTAGGCGGCCACCGCTCCTCCTACGCCTTTAGCCGGAGCCATCCCGAACTGGCGACCTCTTGGAAACGACATCGATTTCTTTCATATTGTTGTCCGCCGCAAGGCATCGGACAGGGTAGGATTCATTCTGAACTCCAAAATCTATACTGGAGGAGGATTGGTTTTCGCCCCCAATGCGAGGCCTTCCCATCAGCCGCTGTTCTGAAGCCAGGCCTCTCCCTTCTCTTCCCGCGAAGTTTCTCGGAAGCGCCAGGGGTCTCGTGCTGAAATCCTGGAAGTCAGGTTCAAGGGTGTATTTGTTCCAAATGGACAGCGCCCGGATTTTCCTCTCCGTTTCGGGTTCTTTCAGGTCGCGAAACTTACAGGTATCCTCATCCGTATTGCATAACAGCCCGATTCGCGAATCCCGTATTATAGAGGCCCGATCAACACACCAGACGGAGGTTCTGCGGGCCACCCTCGGCTCAAAGAAACCGGGCACTAGGTCCAACGAACCCATTTGAAGATTCCGCAACCTCATTCAAGGAGAGTGCACCATGGTCCGAAGATTTCTTCTGATTCTTTGCTGTTTGACGATGCTAACGCTGACCGCCACGGCACAAACCGCCGATGAAGTCATCAATAAACACATCCAGGCCCGGGGAGGGATGGAAAAGCTGAAAGCCGTAAAGACGATTCGCTATACCGGTAAAATGATAGTGGGGCAAGGTCTGGAAGCCCCCTCAGTCATGGAGCAAAAACGCCCCAACAGCATGCGCCTGGAGTTTACCATCCAGGGACTCACCGGGATTCAGGCCTATGACGGCAAAACAGGTTGGATGGTCATGCCGTTTGGGGGTAAGAAAGACCCTGAACTCATGGGGGAAGATCAACTGAAGTCGGTGATCGAAGAGGCGGATTTTGACGGCCCACTGGTCGATTACAAGGAGAAAGGCAACAAAGTGGAGTTGCTGGGCAAGGAACCCGTGGAAGGGACTGATGCTTATAAACTCAAGGTCACTTTGAAAAATGGGGACGTCGATTACTTGTATCTGGACACCGATTCTTACCTTCAGCTGAAACAGGAAAGCAAGCGTACCATTCGCGGGACCGAGCGGGATTCGGAAACCACCCTCGGCGACTATAAGGAGGTCGAAGGCCTCATGATTCCCTTTTCCTTTGAGGCGGGTGTGAAAGGGGTCCCGCAGAAACAGAAAATAGTCATCGAAAAGGTGGAAATCAATCCGGCCCTTGATGATGCGCGATTCAAGATGCCCGAGGTGAAGAAAGAAGAGCCTAAACCGGACGAGAAGAAGGTGGAGGGAAAGAAGCCACCGGAAGAAAAGCAGTGAGGGGGTTCTGCTCCTCCTGAAACCCGGCACTCCCGACGGGTTTGAGGTTCCTGAGTTGGAATATTCCGGGGGGATCCGACCCGCGTCTCTCCTGGAGAAGGCAACCTTCCTTCATGATTCCCTTGAATGTCGGCATTCAAGCATGCGGGCCGGAGCGGTCGACACGCGACGCATGCTCTCATGCCATTACAGTTCGAAACCCTCAACTCCGGAAAGGATTTTTCTCCATGGAGATCCGCCCCATGAAAAATGTCATTCCCTGCCTCTTGGCGTTCGCCTTGTTCAGCTTCCCCGCTGCTTCAATGGCGCAACCGGAAACCCCCAAGACAGAGGCCGTTAAAGTCGACTCCGACACAATCTCCGGTCTTGAGGCCCGCTCGATCGGACCTGCCGTGATGAGCGGTCGAATCTCATCAATTGATGCCGTCATGGAAAAAGGACGTCTGACTTTTTACGTCGGCTCGGCCAGTGGAGGTGTTTGGAAATCCGTGAACGGCGGGACCACGTTCAAACCGGTGTTTGACAAGCACACCCAGTCGATCGGCGCGGTGACCATTGACCCTTCCAACCCGAATACCGTATGGGTGGGAACGGGTGAGACCTGGGTGCGGAACAGCGTTTCAGTCGGCACAGGTATTTACAAGACAACCGACGGCGGCGAAAACTGGGAACTCAAGGGACTGGCGGACTCCGAGCGAATCTCACGCATCCTGGTGGACCCCAAGAATAGCGAAACCGTTTACGCTTGCGCAACCGGCCATCTCTGGAATTCGAACGCGGAACGGGGTGTTTTTAAAACATCCGACGGAGGCAAAACCTGGCAGAAGACCCTCTTCGTGAATGATGATACGGGTTGCGCCATGCTCGCGATGGACCCACAGGATACCAGGATCCTCTATGCGGCCATGTGGCAGTTCAGCAGAACACCTTACCTCTTCAATTCCGGAGGATCCGGAAGCGGTCTATTCAAAAGTACAGACAGCGGCGTGACCTGGAAGAAGTTGACCCGGGGTTTGCCCGGCGGGGATCTGGGCCGCATTGGGATTGCTGTCGCTCCTTCCCGACCGAGCGTCGTCTATGCGGTCGTGGAAGCCAAGCACAGTGCTCTCTTTCGGTCGGACGATCTTGGCGAAACCTGGACGGAAATGAACTCCGGACCGGAGATTGTGGGCCGGCCCTTCTATTTCGCACACTTGTTTGTAGACCCCAAGGATTACGACCGGGTCTACAAACCGGGAACGGGATTGGCGGTCAGCGACAACGGCGGGAAAGCCTTTAGCGGGATTGGCGGCAGTGTTCACAGCGATTTTCATGCCATGTGGATCAACCCCTCAAACCCCAACCAGCTTTTTGTGGGTACCGATGGCGGACTGTACACCTCCGAGGACCAGGGAAACTCGTGGCGGTTCATCGCCAACCTTCCACTCTCCCAGTTCTATCATGTCAGCTATGACCTGGAGCAACCCTACAACGTCTACGGCGGACTTCAGGACAACAGTTCGTGGTATGGGCCGTCACGCGCCACGAGCGGCATTCAGAACCGTCACTGGAAGAGTGTCTACGGCGGGGACGGATTCTGGGTCTTCGAGGATCCCTCGGATCCGGAATACATTTATGCCGAGTACCAGGGCGGCAATCTGGGGCGCATCAATCGGAAGACGCTTGAGACCAAAGACATCAAGCCGTTTCCTGATGCCGGTGAGAAGAAATTCCGTTTTAACTGGAACTCACCGATTCACATCAGCCCCAACCGCAAGGGAACCGTCTACTTCGGTTCCCAGTTTCTCTTTCGATCACGCGACCATGGAGACTCCTGGGAACGAATATCACCGGACCTGACCACAAACGATCCGAACAAGCAACGGCAGGAAGAATCCGGCGGCTTGACGGTAGACAATTCGGATGCGGAAACTCACACCACCATCTATACCATCAATGAGTCCTCCAGGAATGGAGACCTCATCTGGGTCGGAACAGATGACGGCAATTTACAGATCACCCGCGACGGGGGAAAGACGTGGACCAACGTGGTCGGCAATGTCCCCGCGCTTCCGTCTCATACGTGGGTGTCTACGGTGGAAGCCAGCCGCTTCGATGAGGCCCTGGCTTACGCCACTTTCGATGGTCACGCCAACGGAGATATGAAAACTTACGTTTACCGGACCACCGATTACGGAAAGACCTGGCAATCACTCGCCACGGCGGATGTCACCGGATACGCGCACGTCATCAAAGAAGATACCGTGAACAAGGATTTGCTCTTCCTGGGAACGGAGCTCGGGTTGTTTATTTCGGTGGATGGAGGTCGCCAGTGGGCGCAGTTTAAAGGCGGCAACCTCCCCGCCGTGGCAGTGCGCGACATCGCCATTCACCCTCGCGAGTCCGACCTGATCCTGGCCACGCACGGGCGCGGCATCTGGATTGTGGACGACATTACGCCGCTCCGAGCGCTAACCCCGCAGGTCTTGTCCATGGAGGCCACGTTCATCGAGTCCAAGCCGGCCGTCCAGACCATCCCGGCCTCAGAGTTCGGATTCAATGGCGATGCAGAGTACGTGGGCCGATCCGCCAGCGGAGGTGCCCTTATCACGTACTACCAGAAAAAGCGCCACATCTTCGGTGACCTCAAGTTTGAAATCTATGATTCGACGGGTAAGCTTGTGTCCACGGTCCCCGGAAGTATGCGCCGGGGATTGAACCGCGTGGAATGGTCCATGCGAATGAAGGCACCCAAGGTGCCGCCAGCCGCCGGCCTGGTCCCCAATTTCTTCTCCTTTATTGGGCCGCGTGTCCTGGAGGGGACTTACACGGTAAAGATGATCAAGGGGAAAAACACTTACACTACGGAACTTAAAGTGGTGCCCGACCCGCGATCCAGACACACGAGGGAAGATCGATTGCTTCAGTTTGAGACGGTGATGAAGCTTTACAACATGCTGGGGGAACTGACTTACCAAGTGGACACGATCACGGATGCGCGTGATCAGGGTAGAGATCGTGCTGGAAAGCTGCCCGCCGGTGATGTCATTCGAAAAGGCATCGAAGAGGTGGCCAAGTCCCTGGAGGGCATCCGCTCCAAACTGGTCGCGACCAGAGAAGGGGGCGGGATTACCGGCGAGGCAAAGATCCGCGAGCAGATGGGGTCGCTGTATGGCGCCGTCAACGGGTATGAAGGACGTCCCACGCAATCGCAGATTCTACGCATGGACGCCCTAAAAAAGGAATTCGAAGGCCTGGTGGCTGAGTTTGATGCGTTCACGAAGAAAGAATTGCCGGCAGTCAATTCCGCCCTGGACAAAAGGAAATTGGATCCCATTCGCGTGATGACAAAAGAAGAGTGGGAAAAGAAGCAGTCGAAACAGTAGGTCGATTGTCGGGGACCAATACGCAGGTTCCCGGATTTCTCACGCGGCCATCCCTTAGAGCGGGATTAGGGTTCGCTTGTGCCGTGAAGGTTGCGTCAGCGTATCCCCTCATTGAACGTAACCTCACAGATCCTTTGCTTAACTAGACCGCAGGCGGCATCGTCATTTCGTCGCCCTCGACTTCAGGCCGGCCCGGGGATCCAGCGTCTCGGTGCAAGAAACGCTCCCAACGCGACCACAGCCACCAAGAGGCATGAGATCCCCGTCATTCGGTTTCCCAACCGCCGGGCCGACGTCTCCCGGTACTCCAGTTCGACGCGATGTGTCCCGCCCGGCAGGCTCAGCACCATGATGCCAAGCTTCGGATCTGTGCCGATGACGGCCGGACGGCTGTCCACTGTGGCGGTCCAGCCCGGATAATTAAAGGTCCGGATTCTCACTTGGTCACTCTTGTTTAAGTCGGCGCGCAGTACACGGTGCTCGGGTTTCCATTGCTCCACCGACACACGACCGTTCCCCTCCGCAAGCACAACCCGCTCAAGTGAAGGAAGATCCTCGATGTTCTCGGGCGCTGTGCGCGGGATAATCACATCGTTGAGGTGCTGGGATTCGGGTTCGAATCTCACGGCACCCCACATGGGAGCAACCACAGTTTTTATGCTGAATGCCGCACTTCCTCCAGTCATCAGAATCGCCAGGGCAACAAAAGTGATGAACTTCCATTGGCGCTTTTCACGACGGGCTTCCAGAGCAGCTTCGATTGCAGCCCCCGCCAGCAAAGCCACAACCAAGGCCGTGATCGCAAGCATCCGCCATGAAAATACACCCACCTCGATTTCAGGGATCCGGCGACCGAGGGGAGCCGAAGCCCGTGTCATCATGAAGCAAGCAAACCCTCCTACAACGGACCACAACACATGATGCTCCTTGAATCGGCGGGATACACCCTGACCGCGTGTTTTCATCGCCAGCAATGCAATGGCTCCCGCCCCTATCGCCGCCGTACCAAAGATCCAAATGTCATCGATCCGCTTGAAAAATTCAGGATTGTCCTTTGTGTATTCTGCGCGGGCAAACACGTAGGTTTCATGGTAAGGCCAATCCTGCTCGATCACCTCGTGGCGGATGAGGTTCTGCTCCACCGCGGCCGGGTAGAGGTATGCCGCCGACACCCCGAAAGCAAGGATCATTCCCCCGGCGACCCGCAATGCGCCTCTCCAGTCCCGGTGATAAATCGTCAAGAGGAGCACAAACAAGCCCAGCGCCAGCGTGAACTGAAATGCGGTCGGCGGGTGAGTCCAGAGAAAGGCGCCGTAACTCAAGGTGAGCCCAATTACATTCAGTAGAACGTTGTTGGTCCGAATGAAATTTCCCTGACTCGGCAGGCTCCTCACTGTCCTTTCGAGTTCTCCTTCATGATTCCCCGCAGTCCTCTTCCCTTCCTTGAGTAAACGTTCTGTGAAGAGGAGTACCAGGGGCATCCAAACAAAGGCTAGCAGTTCGGCCATGGCGCCTCGCTGATACTGATCCAGAAGATGGTAGGGGAAGAAAACGTAAGCAGTCATCGCAACACAGGCCGCCGAGCGCGACATCAGCGGGCGTGCGTATATATAAATAGCAAAAGCGGAGGCCACCCTTATCAGGAACTGCGCCGTCAAGATCACCCAGATCCAGTTGCGAAGGAAGATGTAGAGGGCTGAAGTGAAATAGTAAATCCCGGGAGGATAAAAACTCGTGGTGGGCGCTCCATAACCCTGGTTTGTATCCTCCTCCCACCGCGGATAAAACTCACCGGCGGCAAGACCCGCATAAAACGATTTCATCTGGTCGAGGTGCAAATCCATGTCATGAGTGTCCGGCATGCGAAGACTCCATGGACGATCCTCGGGCAAGGTCTCACCCATGAAGAAGAAAGGGAGTACCGCCGCCGCCGATATTCCAAGACAGAAAAGGACGACTCCCCATCGCGTGCCGCGTTTGCCCACTTCATTCATCCTTCAGCTCTCAAGGACTGGATTTGATTCTGTCGTGAACACCGACCCTGTTCGTCGGGACAAATTGGGAACGAGAATACGAAATGAAAACGCAAGTTCACCCCGGCAAATCGCGACATCAGCACGATCATTGGAGGGACCATTGTGCATGGGCGATTTCGACATCTTCCCACGAGGTGTAATGATGGCATCCATTTGAGAAGGCAACGACTCTGCGTCTCGCTTCGTCATCTTACCAAGCTTCTGAAATATTGTGAGGAATTAGTCCTGCGATCCCGGCAGACTGGAAATTGAATCAATCGGCGATGATTGCAACCACTGAAGGAGATTCACCAAGGAGAAAACCCTCGCGACCGCATGGATTGACGTGGAAGTTGGCAACTTGGAAGCCTCCCAATCACCGCCTTGAACATGTATAAACACCAAGGTTCGACCTTAATCGCAAGGGTCACGGTGGAGTCCAAAGCACATTTTCGATTCTGGAACATTCAATCCCAGAACCGAACAGGGTGAATTGACGCAAAGGAGTTAAGTGAGTTTTAACTCATTCAAAATAAATTGCATATCAGGGTTATTCAGTTGGTTCAGGAATTGCAACAGGGATGTTGTGAGTCTTCTGCCTTCAGTGGGGAGAGGCTCAACGCCGATAGGTTTCAATGAATCGGGGAAAGTTGGATATGGACACCTTCCTACAAGACCTCCGATATGGTTTTCGAACGCTATTGAAGAATCCCGGGTTTACGGCGGTCGGTGTACTTACGCTGGCGCTGGGCATCGGGGCCAGCACGGCGATCTTCAGCGTCATCGACACCACCTTTCTCAACCCAATTCCCTACAAAAGCGCCGACCGGCTGGTCATGGTTTTCGAGACCGAGCCGGAGTTGGCCACTGCTCCGGTCACACCGCCCGATTACCTGGATTGGAAGGAGCAGAACGACGTTTGTGAGAGCATGGCTGCCGGAACGGAGGATTCCGCCAATCTCACAGGTGCCGGTGAGCCAGAGCGTCTGGAAGAGGCGTCCGTATCTGCAAGCTTTTTTGAAATGCTCGGTACCCGGCCGATGCTGGGATGGTCGTTCCTGGCCGAGGAAGACCAGCCCGGCAAAAACCTCGTCGTGATCCTGAGTCATCCCTTGTGGAGTCGCAAATTTGGCGCAGATCCCGCCGTCATTGGAAGGAAGGTCACTCTGGACAGGTATCCCTGTGATGTGGTCGGTGTGCATGGTGTAATTTCCCATTCAGTGAGCCTTTGCACGCAGGAGATGAGCATCCGAATGGCGCTGGGCGCGGGCCAAAATGATCTGCTGAAGCACTTGCTGTGACAAGGACTCATGCTCACTCTGATCGGAGTTACAGTGGTTCTGGCGGGTGCCTTTTCCTTGACCCGTTTTATGTCGAGTCTTTTTTACGGAGTTCGCCCCACTGACACGCTGACCTTTGTAGTCGGATCACTTGTGCTGGTAGGGGTTATCGCGGCGGCCATTTATATTCCCTCCCGCCGGGCGACGCAGGTGGATCCGGTCATGGCCCTGAGATATGAATGAAGCGATTGCGGAATGCGGATTTCGGATTGCGGAATGTGGATTGCGGATTAAGAAGCACAGCCTGCCAACAATCTCCAGGAGATGAAATCATGGACTTTGAATTCGAAATCAGCATTCCACAATCCGAAATCCACAATCCGAAATTCGCAATCATAGGCGGTTAACGAGATGGAAAGTCTGCTCCAGGATCTTCGATACGGTTTGCGAATGCTATTCAAGAATCCCGGGTTCACTGCGCTGACGGTGTTCATCCTCGCGCTTGGGATCAGTGCGAACACCACCATCTTCAGCCTCATTGACGGGATGTGGTTCAGGCCTCTCCCCGTCAAAGATCCCGGGCGACTGGTGCGACTTTTTACGACGAAGGATTACACCCCGTTTGGATCATCATCTTATCCCGATTACCTCGACTTTCGAGATAATGCCCGATCGTTCGCTGGAATGGCGGCCTACTTACCTAAAGGCTTTTTCCTTGGGGAAGGAACCCCAGAGCTGATTTTCGGAGACGCCGTCTCGGGAAATTATTTCCCGGTGTTGGGTGTCCAAGCCGCGCTCGGACGAACTTTTTTGCCTGAGGAGGACCAAGCCTCGAGCGCCTCGATGGTGGCTGTGATCAGTCATGGATTCTGGCAGAGGCGTTTCGGGGCTGATCCGAACACTATAGGGAAGTCGATCAAGTTGAACGGCAAGAGCACCGCCATTGTGGGAATCATGCCGAAGAGCTTCAAGGGCTTGGACATGGAGTTCTATCCGGACGTCTGGGTGACGTATAGCCAGAACCGATACCTCCTTTCACCGGGTTCCACTGAGTTGGATTCCCGGGACTTTCGCGATTTTGTGCTCGTGGGGCGTCTCCGTCCAACGGTTACTCCCCAACAGGCACAGTCTGAGATGGAGGCCCTGGCAGGCCGCCTGGCGCAAGCCTATCCCGACACGAACAAGAACATTGGGGTCAACGTAATTGGGGACGCCTCTTATCGGATGCGGCAATGGGTGCGCCCGTCTTTCCTGCTGGGGGCAATCGTCGCCGTGGTCCTTTTGATCGCATGCGCCAACGTGGCCGCCCTGCTGATGGCGCGGGGAGAATCTCGACGTGTCGAGGTTGCCATCCGTCAAGCCCTCGGGGCAGGCCGCATTCGACTTTTCCGGCAGTGGCTCACTGAGAGCTTGCTGCTGGCCTTGCTTGCCGGCGCGGCTTCGCTCTTCCTTTCCTCCTGGCTGATCGATTTGCTCCCCACCCTTTTTCCGCCCCAACTTGGATCTTTAACCTGGGGGATCGATTTTCGCTTGGACATGCGTGTCCTTCTCTTTATTTTATTTATGTGCGTGATGACAGCGCTGCTCTTCGGATTGGCGCCCGCTCTCCGCACCTACAAGGCTGAACTCGTTCCCAGTCTCAAAGGGGATTCTTCCCTGGGAAATGTCCCCCGAAGATTTTCCGCTCACGATGTGCTGGTGGTCGGTCAAGTGGCCTTATCCATGGCCGTGCTGATTGTGGCCGGGCTCCTGTTTCGAAGTTTTATGAATACCCTCAGGGTTGATCCTGGATTTGACAAGGAGAACCGGCTCCTGGTCTTTTTGGCTCCCGACCAGGCCATGCAGCTCTACCACAGGCTTTCCGAGCGGCTCCACGGCCAACCCTGGATGAGAGATTTCAGTTTCGCCAGTCGAGTCCCCCTCTGGCCTACGGCCGGGGGACGACAGGTAAGCGTTTCCATTCCCGGTTTTCACCTCCCCTCGGGCAAAGACATGCTGAAAATCAAATACACTTCAATCGGTCCCAACTACTTTCGAGCCATGGGAACGAGAATTCTCAAGGGGCGGGACTTCACGGATCTCGACCACGTCGGAACCGCCCGGGCCGTCCTGGTCAATGAAACCATGGCTCGCCGCTACTGGCCCAATGAAAATCCAATCGGCAAAGTCTTCCAGACCGGGACAACGGTCACCTTGGCCCATGAAATAATTGGCGTGGTGCAGGATGGAAAGTACTTAAGCGTGCACGAGGATCCGGAGCCCTACATCTTCTTCCCTTTTGCGGTCATGCCCATGGGAGAGGTGGAATTGATCGTTGAAACCAACGGGGATCCCCGGGGTGCAGCCGACCTCTTCAAACAAGAATTAAGAAGGGTTGATAAAACCATCCCAATCATGAGCATGACCACTTTGAGGGAATTGTTGCGATCCCTCCTTTACGAGGATGAGTTGGCGGCGAAATTAGTCGGAATCCTCGCCGCATTGGGTTTGATCCTCACCGGGGTGGGGGTCTACGGTGTGGTCGCTTTCGCGGTGAGCCGCCGTACTCGTGAAATCGGCATTCGCAAGGCATTAGGGGCGCAATCATTCGCCATCATGAAGCACGTGCTCAGGCGCGGATTGTGGCTCGCTCTTTTGGGCTGTGGTCTGGGATTGGTGATCTCGGTGGGATTCGTCCGTCTGCTGTCCAAACTGTTGTTCGGAATCAGCCCCACGGATCCTGCGACCTTTGTCGAAGTTTTGGTCCTTTTGTTTAGCGTTGTGATCCTGGCAAGCTATTTACCTGCTCGGAGAGCAAGCAAGGTCGATCCGATAGTGGCGCTGAGGTACGAGTGAAGCCATTGTAGATTGCGGATTTCGGATTTTGGATTAAGAGTATTTGACTTACATAGAGCTCCGCAATCCGCAATCCCAAGGCCCAACACGGTCATGCTTCACAGGCGTTACGAGTCCCCCAGCTTACGAGGGCAATATGATAAATCACAAACGATTTGATGATATTATTGGTTTTCGGACAGGCGAGAGTGCAACGTAAATTCGATCCCCAGGAGCGCATCCCTTATGGTTAAAGCGATCGTCTTACTGGTCGTCGTTCTCATCCTACTGCAATTTGTATCGGCATAGCCATATCCCGAATCTGATTTGTGGGAAAGACTCCCGTGGTTATGCATGGATCTGGTGTCGCTTTATGTCCCCTTGAATAGCCCATTGATATGGATAAACCTTCAGAAATGCTTACGAGTTGACACTTCTCGCTGGCTCAAATCGATCTTACGTAACAGAATTCTCTCTTGACGACTTTGAGTCGATGAACGGACCTCCCCTGTCATGAGTTCCTGCGGCGAAAACATCCGTAGATTCCGATACCATCTTCTCCTGCTGATTGTTTCCCTGTCGGTCTCTTGCGGGCTCTTTTCTCAGGATAGCGGACCGGAGAGAGACCAGTGGCAACATCCGCAAGCCGTGATGGATGCGCTGGTTATCGGCCCCGGGAAGATCGTCGCTGATGTGGGTGCAGGAAATGGCTATTTCACCTTTCATCTGGCAGAACGCGTAGGACTCCAGGGCAAGGTGTATGCAGAGGATATCAAGAATGATGAGGTGGATGCCATCCGCCGTAGGGCTGAAGAAAAACACCTCACACAGATTGAGATTTTGCACGGCGAGCCGGGTGATCCCAAGTTGCCCGGGAATTCCCTGGATGTGGTCTTAATCGTCAATGCGTACCACGAATTTCGATCCTACGAAACCATGCTGCGATCCATTTTCAATGCGCTGAAGCCGGAAGGACTTCTCGCCATCATCGATTCGCCCACACCCATGGGCAGTTCCCGCCTCGACTATTACCCGCGCCACAGAATTCCCGAGGAGTTGGTTCGGGAGGATGTCTCTCGCGCCGGATTCCAATTTCTTCGTAAGGAGCCAGGGTTCAAAAATCCGGCCAAAAACAAGGATTTTTATTTCCTGATCTTCGAGAGGCCCAAGGAACACGCGGCAATTGCGGATCGTGAATTTCGGATTGCGGAATTCGGATTGCGGATTGGAACAATTTGAACTGCCTGAGTCTTCGCAATCCAAAACCTGCAATCCACAATTCCCGCATGTCCCCTCGGTTCTCGAAAATCAAAAAGTAGAGATCCTTGTATTGAAATGCTCCTAATCCGCAATCCGAATTCCACAATCCACAATAAAGAGCGAACCCACCTTGGCTAACAAGGAAGGATCGAATGCCGGGACGGGTCCACCGGACTGCCCGTACAAAGCCAGCATCCCCCGAGGTGTGAGAAAATTGACGCTCTTCAAGAAGGTGTCTTCCCCCGCGGAATCATAGACCACCTGCACACCACGACCGTCCGTCAGGCGTTTCACTTCTTCCTCAAAATCCTGTTGGGTATAAAGGATGACCGCGTCGGCACGGGCCGGTGCGAAAGCCAGGCGGGTGTCCGGTTCTGCGACAAGACAGTCCCATAAGCGGGCAGGTGAAGAGCACTAGCAGGCTCGTCAGTAACACACTAAAACATTCACATACAATGAGTTACATAGAATCCCCCACACGGCATCAAAGTTGCCCATATAAATATGGAGGAAACCCATGGACATACCAAGGAAGTCGGCAGCGCGGCAGCGTCTGATCAAGCGAATCATCTACGTTACCATCGCAATTATCTTTATCTCTGCAACGACGGTAGTGTTGTCGCGGCTGAAGCCCGCCGCACCGACTGTGGAGCGTGCGACCGTTTGGATCGATACAGTTAAGCGCGGGCCCATGTTGCGTCAGGTTCGAGGTTTGGGAACACTGGTTCCTGAAGAGATACGTTGGATTCCCGCTACCACTGAAGGGCGCGTGGAACGGCGGCTGATCGATCCTGGCACTCCCGTCAAAGCCAACTCGGTGCTGCTCGAACTCAGCAATCCCACCCTCGTACAAGCAGCACTCGATGCTGAAATGCAGGTGAAGGGCGCCGAGGCGCGGATGGCCGATTTGCGAGTAACATTACAGAGCCAGCAGTTGACTCAGAAGGCAGGGGCGGCTCAAGTGGAGGCCGATTACAAGCAGGCACAATTGAGGGCCGATACAGACGCCGAGTTGGCGCGGCAAGGGCTGACCGCCGATCTCAACCGTCAGTTGTCCGCGTTGGCCGCGGATCAGCTCGCCAACCGCAATCGCATCGAGAAAGAGCGTTTTGCGATCAGCGGCGAGTCGATCAAGGCGCAATTGGCGGTGCAGCAAGCCGAAGTGGATCGACTGCGGGCATTAGCCAACTTGAAGCGACAACAAGTCGATCAGTTGCACGTGCGAGCAGGGTTGGAAGGCGTGTTGCAGCAAGTCCCCGTCGAAATCGGGCAACAGGTGACTGCGGGGACAAATCTCGCACGGGTGGCAGAACCGCGAAAACTGAAAGCGGAGCTGAAAATCAACGAGACGCAAGCCAAAGATGTGCAGATCGGGCAGGTGGCTTCGATCGACACACGCAACGGGATCATTGCCGGTCACGTGGTGCGGATGGACTCAGCGGTTGTGAACGGGACCGTGACGGTGGATGTAAAGCTGGAAGGGACTCTGCCTCCAGGGGCGGCGAGGCCTGATCTGAGCGTGGAAGGGACCATCGAGCTCGAACGGCTCACCGATGTACTTTACGTCGGCCGGCCGGTGCAGGGACAAGCCTTCAGCACGGTGGGACTTTTCAAGCTGGTGGAGGACGGCAAGGAAGCGTTACGTGTACCGGTCAAACTGGGCCGCAGTTCAGTCAATACCATCGAAATTGTGGAGGGATTGCAGGTGGGCGACCAAGTGATCCTCTCGGACATGTCGGCCCAGGACCGGTCGGACCGGATTCGTTTGAATTGAAAAGGACAGCTATCAGCGATCAGCTATCAGCCACCGCTTATGGGCCGACCAGAAGAATTCAGAAGGTGGAAGCTTTTCGCTGATTTCAGTCGTGTGGATTCGATATCCATTATTCCAATTGCTCGGGGGCGACGTAGCCCAGAGCTGAGAGACAAATGCAGGATAGCCACTTAGTTTTGAAGCTGACTGCTGACGGCTGACGGCTGAAGACTGAGAACTGACAACTGAGAACTTCTTCCATAGGAGAATCCATGAGCAGCAACAACTCGTTAATCAAACTGGAAGGTGTCACAAAGGTCTTTTACACCGATGAGGTGGAGACGCACGCTTTGTCGGGCATTCATCTCGACATCCATTCGGGCGAATATGTGGCCATTGCCGGCCCTTCGGGGTGCGGCAAGTCCACACTCCTGTCGATCCTGGGGCTGCTGGATACCCCGACGGAAGGGCACTACACATTGAACGGAACGCCCGTTGAAGCGCTGAAACCTTCAGAGCGGGCACGCATCCGTAACCAGGAAGTGGGCTTCATCTTTCAGAGTTTCAATTTGATTGGCGATCTGACAGTGTACGAGAACGTGGAGCTGCCCCTGACCTATCGGGGAATGCGGGCGGCGGAACGACGGGAGCGGGTTAAGGAGGCTCTCGAAAAGGTAGGGATGGGCCACCGGGCCAAGCATCTTCCCAGCCAGTTGTCAGGGGGTCAACAGCAGCGCGTGGCCGTGGCACGCGCGTTGGTGGGCCGGCCCTCGATCCTGCTGGCGGACGAACCCACGGGAAACCTGGATTCAAAGAACGGCGAGGCCGTCATGGAGCTGTTGCGACAACTGCACCGGGATGGAGCCACCATTTGCATGGTGACGCACGACCCGCGCTTTGCGGCCCACGCCGACCGTGGCGTGCACCTATTCGATGGTCGCGTCGTGGAAGAGAGCGTGGAAACAGAGGCGGTATAAATTGTGGAATGCGGATTTCGGATTGCGGATCAAGATTTGTTGACCGAGTAAACAGTTGTCAGTAATCAGCTATCAGCTGTCAGCCGTCAGCGATCAGCCACCGTTTATGGGCCGAATAAAACCATTCAGAAGGTGGAGGAGTTTCGCTAATTTCAATCGTCTGAATTCGGCATCCTTCTTCCAAGAGCTCGAAGGAGACGTAGCCCGGGGCCAACAGACAATTGCTGGTTAGCCACTTAGTTTTAAAGCTGACGGCTGATGGCTGACCGCTGATACCTGACAGCTCTTCAAGGTGAGGACGATGGATACATTCCTTCGCGACATTCGTTATAGCCTGCGGATACTCCTCAAACACCCCGGCTTCACGGCCGTCGCCATCGCCACTCTGGCGCTCGGCATCGGAATCAACACCAGCATTTTCACCGTCTTCAACGCCATTGTGCTGCGACCGCTTCCAGCGAAGGATCCCGGCAGTGTAGTGAGAGTCTACGAGTCGTTCGAGGAGGGAAGCCGTTACGGATCCGCCTCTTACCCGGATTACGTGGATTTCCGAGACCAAAACAATGTTTTCTCGGGCCTGGTCGCTTACACAGGAGCGACTCTGCGGCTAGGCGATGGCAGCGATCCCAACGCCCCCACGGAATCGTTCCAAGGAACTCTCGTTTCAGGAAATTTCTTTTCCGTGCTTGGAGCTGACGCTATTGTCGGACGAACCTTCATTCCTGAAGAGGATAAAACGCCCGGTTCGCATCCCGTGACCGTCTTGAGCTATGGTTTATGGCAGAGGCGATTCGGTTCGGATCCCGGTGTGGTGGGAAAAACGCTGATCCTGAATTTCCATCCGTACACCGTAGTCGGGGTGGCGCCCAAATGGTTTACCGGCCTGGAACCGACGGCCACGGATCTATGGGTACCCATGATGATGGAGGCTGAGGCGGTGCCCGGCCGCAACTTCCTCAATAATCGCAATTCCCATCGGCTGAAACTGGTAGGCCGGCTGAAACCGGGAGTAACTCTAAAACAGGCCGAGGCCCAAATTTCTACCCTGGCACACCGACTCGATCAGACCTACAACCAGCCTTTTGCCAAAAAGAGAAAGGTTAGCGCAACCCTGGCCCCGGCCTCATTCCTTGACCCCAAGGACAATGGAAACGCTATTCCGATCGCTTTCCTTATGATGGCTGGGGTTGGCCTGGTCCTCCTCATCGCCTGTGCCAATCTCGCCAATCTATTGCTTTCGCGGGCCGCCTCACGGCAAAGAGAGATTGGAATCCGTCTGTCCCTGGGAGCCACCCGGAGCCGGTTGATTAGACAACTTTTGACCGAATGCACACTGCTCTCATTGGGCGGCGGAATCATTGGGCTCCTTCTAACCTTCTGGATTACGGACCTGCTCATCAGGTTCGTTCATCCTCCCGGGGAACTGCCGCTCGCAATCAATGTGAGTCCCGATGCCAATGTTTTCGGTTACGCCTTGGTGATCTCGCTGTTGGCGGGAGTTGCATTTGGCCTGCTCCCATCCCTGCAATCAACGAAGCTGACGCTCACATCGGCCTTGAAAGATGAAGGCACCCCCTTCGGTCAAAGCGTAAGCCGCTCTCGACTACGAAGTCTGCTGGTGGGGGGGCAAGTGGCGGTCTCACTGGTCCTGTTGATCGGCGCCGGATTGCTGGTCCGGGCGCTTCATAATGCGCAATCGACTGACCCAGGATTTGCCATGAGAGATGTCCTCGTCCTGTCCCCCGATCTGCGATTACATGACTACACGCCGGCCCGCGCTGCCGAATTTGACAATGAATTAGTGGACAAGCTCCAATCCCTGCCCGGAGTAAAGTCCGTGGGGATGGCGTGGGTCATCCCCCTGGGTTCATCAATGTCCGATACCAACGTGGAGATTGAAGGCCACGAGACTCCACCAGGGAAACAATCGCCTTTTGCCAATGTCAATTTTGTTTCCGAAAAATACTTCGACGCCCTAGGCATTCCGATGGTTCGTGGCCGTACCTTCACCAAACAGGAGATGGCGAAGAATGCACCGGTTGCCCTCATCAATGAATCCTTTGCACGACGCTTCTGGCCGGGTGTAGACCCCATCGGAAAACGATTCAATTACGGCATTGAAATCGTCGGGGTAGTGAAGGACACCCGGAGCGTTTATCTCTGGTCATCGAGTGAGCCCATCGTCTATCGGCCGGTCGAGCCAGATTTCCGGCCGGACATGAAATTCTTCGTTCGAACTGACGGCGGCTCAAATTATCTCGCGACGACACTTCCGGGGATTGTCGGAAAAATCGACGGCAGCGTTCAAACCGGTGTCAAGACACTGGAAGACAACCTCCAGGCGTGGTTGTGGCCCTCCCGCATGGGAGCGATGCTCTCGGCGGCTTTGGGAGTTCTAGCAATAATGCTGGCCTCGGTGGGCATTTACGGCGTGACCGCTTACGCGGTCAGCCAGCGGACCCATGAGATTGGCATTCGCCTGGCGCTGGGTGCGGAGCGGCGGGATGTGCTTCACCTGGTTTTACGGCAGGGAATGCGACCGGTCCTGGCGGGCCTCGCCTTCGGATTGATACTTTCCATTGCAGCGTCCCAGCTGCTTGCAAAATTTCTTTACGGCTTGAGCGCCGTTGATGCCGTGACGTTTGCCACCGTCTCGGTGGTCCTGGCGGCAGTGGCAGCCTTGGCGAATTACCTTCCTGCGCGCCGGGCCGCAAAAGTCGATCCGATGGTGGCATTGCGCTATGAGTAGATTGGGGAGTTGAGATTGTGGATTGCGGATTTTGGATTGCGGAATAGAGAAAGGGCTTTCTTGCCGTGAGTTTCGTAATCCAAAAGCCGAAATCCGCAATTGAATTGCACCGTGGAGCGCATGGCAGGCGCGCCTTCCACTCTGGATCACAGTGCCAAACCTCGGAGACAGGCATAACGCCTGCGCTCCCAACCTGACAAGGAGAACTTAATGAAATCCAAGTTCATCGTCTTCGCCGTGTTTATCTTGTTGCTGCTGGTTTCCCTCCCGGGTCTCGTCCAGGCCCAGGCGAAGAAGCCTTTGATCGTCGCCTTTGGAAGCGATTCCCCGGAGCGGGGAACCACGCGCGTGGGTTATTGGAACAATGAAAAAAACATGGGGGCCGGCCAGTTTGCCGTTAATTACGGCCGTCCTGTGTGGAGTAAGGATTATGAGGATCCTGCGAAGTTCGACCCAATGACCAAAGGGAAGACCTGGCGGATGGGGAGCAACTTCTGGACGGTGCTCGATACGGACATGCCCCTCAAAATCTCCGGGAAGACTGTCCCCGCGGGGCTCTGGTATCTCGGGCTGCATCGCTCCGAGGACGGGGCGCAATGGAGCCTTGCCTTTATCGACCCGGTCAAGGCCCGGCGTGAACATATCGACGGTTCGGAAATCGGTCGGGCGCCCATTGAATTCATGGTTCCGGTGACCATAGACCCTCCCGGCGATTTGAAGGAAAAGCTGACCATCGACTTGGTGTTCAAGCGGCCCGATATTCAAAATGTCGCTCTCAAGATTGCATGGGGCACGCTTCGATTGAGCGCCCCTATCATCGTGCCTATCACGACCGGGAGCTGAAATGAGGAATAGTTGTCAGTTGTCAGGAATCACCATCAGCCGTCAGCGATCAGCTATCAGCAACCGGCTATGGGCCAAGCAGAACAATTCAGAAGGTGAAGCCTCTTGCTGGTTTCAATCGTTTGAATTCGGTATTCGTTACTGCAAAAGCTCGGAGGCGACGTAGCCCAGAGCCGACAAACTGCTGTGGGTTAGGCACTGAGTTTTAAAGCTGACGGCTGAAAGCTGATCGCTGACCGATCTTTGCTGACAACTGAGAACTGACAACTGACAACTTCTCGGAGAACAGATGGAAACGCTGATTCAAGATCTTCGCTTCAGTCTGAGGCTGTTGCTGAAAAATCCCGGGTTCACCCTGGTGGCGGTGTTGACCTTGGCCCTCGGCATCGGGGCCAACACCGCCATTTTCAGCATTGTCAACGCGGTGCTCCTCCGGACTCTGCCTGTCCCCAATCCCCGCGAACTGGTGATCCTTGGAGACCCTGACGCCCATGGGATGGCCACCGGGAGCAACAATGGAGAACGGGAGCTTTTTTCCTACCACGAATTCGAGCAACTTCGCGATCAGAACCAAGTGTTCACGAGCATCTTTGCTGCAGCGAGCTTCGTGGACTCCATGGACGGCTATATCGACGAAACCGGGTCGAGCGACCACGCCGAACCCGTTAAGCCTAGCCTTGTCAGTGGTGCTTTTTTCTCTGTTCTGGGGGCGAAGCTTATTCTCGGCCGGACCTTTACACAGGAAGTCGACAAGGTCCCGGGGGTGAATGCGGTGGCGGTGGTCAGCTATGACTTTTGGAAACGGCGGTTTGGCCGGGATCCCTCCGTTCTGGGACGCACTGTCCGACTTCGTCAAACCACTTTTGAGATTATCGGGGTCACAGGACCAGGATTCTTTGGTGAAACTGTCGGTGAATCGCCGGATCTTTGGGTGCCCTTATCGATGCAAATGGCCGTGATTCCAGGAAGAAATCTCCTGGTCGATCCAGACAGCATCATGGAGAGGACCGTCTGGATACAAAGCATGGGGCGGCTAAGACCCGGAGTCAGTTTGGATCAAGCCAAGGCGAGCATCAACGTGACGTTTCAGCAGATGCTTCAAACGGATGCCAGTTCGAGCCTGACAGCAGACCAGCGCAAGGATTGGATGGATCAACGAATTGGACTGACGAGCGCCGCGAAGGGCGCATCGACTCTGCGGGGACGCTTTACCGATCCCCTCCGGGTTTTGATGGGATTGGTCGGACTCGTGCTGCTGATTGCCTGTGCTAATGTCGCCAATCTCCTGCTTTCGCGCGCGACCATGCGCCAGAAGGAAATTGCGATGCGGCTTGCATTGGGTGCGCGGCGCTCCCGCCTGGTGCGACAACTTCTGACCGAAAGTATCCTGCTCGCACTGGTCGGTGGAGGAGTCGGCCTTGTGCTTGCGCAATGGGCGAACAGTCTGCTGGTTCGCCTGGCTTCCAGCGGGCCGGACCTGATCTCGGTTGATCTTCATCCCGACGCCCGCATCCTCGGATTCACGGTTGTCCTGTCCACTCTCACCGGCATATTGTTCGGGTTGATGCCTTCGCTCCGCTCGACCCGATTTGATTTGAGCTCCATCCTCAAAGCGAGCGGCAGGAGCATCACAGTCGACCGAGGTCGCAGCGCTGTTTCCAGAATGCCGGTCGGCAAGATTCTCGTCGTGGCGCAGGTTTCCATTTCCCTGTTGCTTCTGGTGGTGGCGGGGCTCTTTGTGAGGAGTTTTCAAAAACTTGTGGACGTCGACCTCGGTTATAAACCTGACAAGTTCCTGTTGTTCCGAATCAACCCGCTTCAGAGTGGTTACAAAGGCGCCGCCCTGCTTCAATTTCATCAGACCCTGCGGGAAAAAATCGCAGCGATTCCCGGCGTGCAGGGGGTGACCCTTTCCGAAAATGGTCTGTTCAGCCACACCGAATCGGCGGACCCCATCTGGGTGGAGGGCTACACGCCAAAGACCGGCGCAGACAAGCATGCGCGATTTGATCAGGTGGGCCCCCACTATTTCTCGACGGTGGGCATCCCCGTGCTGATGGGCCGCGACGTGGATCCACGCGATGGTGGGAATGGTCCGCGCGTCGGTTGGATCAATCAGACCATGGCCCGTTTCTATTTTCCGAACACGAATCCGCTGGGAAAACATATCCGTGACGAGTATCCCGACAACCCCGGGGAATTTGAAATCGTGGGGGTCGTCGCCGATGCCAAGTACAACAGCCTCCGGGAAACGACGCCGAGACGATTCTATGTCCCCTTCTTCAATCCGATCACCGTGGTGGCCGCTGCCAACTTCGAGATTCGCACTCGCGCGGAACCGGCTGCGGTGGCCGCTGCCCTCCGCGAAGTCGTGAAATCGATGGATCGATCCCTCCCCACCCTGCATGTCCATACGATGACGGAACTGGTCGATCAATCGTTGGCTCGGGAGCGCCTGATCACCAGTCTTTCGGGCCTGTTTGGGGGCCTGGCGGTGTTGCTTGCCTCCATTGGCCTCTATGGCGTCATGGCGTTTGCGGTGGCTCGAAGAACGAACGAGATCGGTATCCGCATGGCCTTGGGAGCACAGCGTCGAAACGTGCTGGGGATTGTTATGCGGAAAACTATGGTGCTCGTTCTGCTCGGTATCGGTGTCGGACTGCCTGTGGTTTTTGCCACCACGCGCTTGCTTTCAAAACTGCTCTTTGGACTGACCCCCGTCGACCCGGCCACGATCTTCATCGCCACGATGGCGATGGTTTCAGTTGCTGCCCTGGCCGGCTACGTCCCGGCTCACCGGGCAAGCTGCGTAGATCCTATGGTGTCGCTGCGGTATGAGTAGGTGCCAGGTGTCGGGTGTCAGGTGCCAGAATGAAGTTCCCGGTTGTCAGTTCTCGGGTGTCAGTATCCAGCCGTCAGCTTTCAGCCGTCAGCTAGAATCGGATTCGAATGACGGGAATCAACGGAGGACTCGAGTCTTTTGATATGTTTCACTCTAATCATAGCTGACTGCTGAGAGCTGATAGCTGCTTGCTGGCACCCGACACCTGACACCTTTAGGAACATCGATGGAAACTTTATTCCAGGACATCCGATACGGTCTTCGAATACTGACAAAATCACCGGGCTTCGCCATCGTGGCGGTGCTGACGCTTGCCCTGGGAATTGGCGCGAATACGGCCATCTTCAGCCTTGTCAATGCGTTCCTTTTGAGGCCCCTCACCTTCCCCCAGGAAGGCGAACTGGTGGTTCTGACCGGCCAAACCCACCAAGTGAAGCGGACCGGGATCTCCTTTCCGGCCTTCGAAGATTGGCGGAAGCAGAGCCGGTCATTCTCCGCACTTTCCACGTGGATGACACAGAGTGTGAATCTGACCGGAGTTGACGAACCTCAGCGCGTGCGCGGCGGATTTGTCTCCGCAAATTTTTTTGACTTGCTGGGCGTCAAGCCTGCACAAGGCCGCGGATTTCTCCCCGGAGAAGATGAGCCGGGCGCAACACGCGTCGTGGTCGTCAATTACAGCCTGTGGCAAACCCGCTTCGGGGCCGACCCGGGATTCGTCGGAAAACGGCTCATTCTCAACGGGGCGGTGTTCACCGTGGTCGGGATCCTCCCTCGGGGATTCGAGTTTCCGCTGGACAAGGATCGGGATGAGATCTGGATGCCCGTATCCAGCTATCCCAACTTTTCTCGAGAGCGCAGTGCGTACAACCTCGTGGCGATCGGTCGCATGAAGGCCAATGTCACCCTGGGCCAGGCGCAGGCAGAGATGGTCACCATCGCGAAGCGACTCGCGAAAGAGTATCCGGAAACCGACGGGCAGCGCGATGTGGTGGTCGCGCCCCTGCACGAAGTGGTTGTCGAAGAGGTGCGGACCTCCCTCCTGGTGCTGTTTGCCGCTGTGGGGTTCGTCCTGCTGATCGCGTGTGCCAACGTGTCGAATCTGGTGCTTTCCCGGACCGCTGGGCGACGCAAAGAAATGGCATTGCGTTCCGCGTTGGGCGCGAGCCGACGGAGATTGATCCTCCAGATGCTCATTGAGAACGTCCTGCTGTGGTTGGCGGGAGGAGCGCTGGGCCTTCTGGTCGGGAGCTGGGGTTTGGATGCTATTCAAGCGACTGCCCCATTGGATTTTCCTCCGGGCCTAGTCCCGCGCTTGGACGGAACGGTCTTCGGGTTTACCTGGTTGGTGGCAGTCCTCACAGGGGTCCTTTCGGGACTGGCTCCCGCCCTTCAGTTCTCCCACCCGGATTTGAACCACACGCTCAAAGGTGGCGGAAGACTTTCACATGACTCGACACGACAAAGATGGCCGCAGAGGTTGCTGCTGGTGTCCCAGGTGGCACTTTCGTTGGTGCTACTGGTTGGAGCTGGCCTGATGCTGAAGACGGTTGTCCGGCTGTCGCGCATTGATCCGGGATTTCACCCGGAGAATCTGTTGACCCTTGAGTACCGCCTGCCTGAGACCAGGTATCCCAAAGCAGCCCAGCAATGGAATTTCCACCGCGAAGTGGTCGAGCGCATGAACGCCCTTCCGGGTGTACGGTCGGCGGCCGTCTCCCTGGGAATTCCCTTCAGTGGGAACTTTGGCTCGGATGCGGTGGTATTACTGGATCGCCCGGAGCCTCCTCCGGGAGAGGAGCCGATCGCGGAAACCAATCTGGCCGACACACATTACTTTGAAACCATGGGAATTCCACTCATCAAAGGTCGCTGGTTCTCTGAGCATGACGAATCAGGAACCCCTCACGTTGCGATTATCAACCAGAACATGGCGAGACGTTACTGGCCAGGACAGGATCCCGTGGGTCAGCAAATCCAGCTGCGCGATGAACTCATCCTCTTTAGTAAGGAACCAGCTACCATCATCGGCATAGTCGCGAACGTCAAACAACAGGACCTGGAAGACCCTGCGAGCGCGCAAATCTATTTTGCCTTCAAGCAGAACCCGAATCGGTTCGCCACACTGGTGGTGCGGACCCAAGCTCCGCCCATGAGCTACGCCGACACCGTCCGTCGAACTCTCTGGTCGGTGGACAAGGACCAGCCCATGTGGAAGGTTCGGTCGCTCGAATCGATGCTCGACCACTCTCTGGGCGCGAGGCGGTACTTGATGTTTTTGCTCAGTATCTATGCAACCCTGGCGCTTGGCCTGGCGACGCTGGGGATCTACGGCGTACTTTCCTACACGGTGAACCAGCGCCTCCAGGAAATCGGCGTCCGGATGGCTTTGGGGGCACAACCCAGCCACGTACTTCGCCTGGTGATTCGTGATGGGATGCAACTGGTCTTTGCCGGGGTGGGAATCGGACTCGCCGGGGCATTCGGTCTGACACGATTGATGGCGGGATTATTGTTTGAGGTGACGCCCACCGACCCGTCAACGATCGCGGCAGTTTCGGTGCTGTTGGCGGGAGTTGCATTCCTGGCATGCTACTGGCCGGCGCGCCGTGCGACGCGCGTCGATCCGATGGAGGCGCTGCGATGTGAATAGGTGTCAGGGGTCGGGTACCAGGGGTCAGGGGGGAGAGACCTGCAGACCTTGGGACGCCTGTTATTGAACACAAGAGCAGAAAGGCAAAAACAACAGACTGATTCGGTTTTCTGACACCCGACACCTGAAACCCTTTTGAGACTGGAAATTATGGATACTCATACAAAGACGATCTCCAACCCCTCCATAACGAGGGCTTTGATTGCGGACGACCAGGCCGATGTCCTGGAAGCGCTGCGGATGTTGTTAAAAGGGGAAGGGTTTCACACCGAAACAGTCACTTCTCCTGCCGCCGTCATGACCGCTCTTAAAAATCAGAATTTTGACATCCTTCTGATGGATCTCAATTATGCCCGCGACACGACTTCCGGACAGGAAGGATTGAACTTGCTCTCTCAAATTCGCGAGCTCGACGCCACCCTTCCCGTGGTCGTGATGACCGCATGGGGAACCATCGAGTTGGCGGTCGAAGCGATGCATCAAGGGGTTCAGGATTTTGTCCAAAAGCCCTGGGAGAACGAGCGGCTGCTGGGCATTCTTCGCACCCAGGTGGAGCTCGGGCGTTCCCGCCGCAAGTTGGTATACCTGAAAACGGCAACAAAGGGCCTGAGCGAAAAGATCCGAGATGTGGCCGAACTCAAGCCTTTAATGGAGATTGTCTCGGCACATCTCCAAAGCGCCCTGGAGAGTGAATCCATTGTGATCTTCACACGGGCGCCCCATGAACCGGCCTTCACAGTGGCTTCTTCGGTGGGCCTTTTGGAGAACGATGTCAGCCGGTTAAAATTTGAACTCAGCAGCCCCATCTTTGAGCTCCTGGATGACCTGGTCCATGTCGACGGACAGGATTTCCCTTCCCCGGAGAGATCTAAGCTGGAAGAGATCAAGGCTTCCCTCCTTGTGCCGGTCAAAATGGAAGGGGGTCTTGTGGGTTTCCTTGCGGTCGGGTGCAAAAGGACGGGCCTGAAATACGATGAGCAGGACAGCAAGTTTTTGTCCGCAATCGCAGGGCAGGTCGCCGCCGCCGTCAACCATTTGCGCTGGCAGGAGCAGGAGAGAGAATTCAAGGAAGCCCGGGAAATCCAGCAGGGATTGTTGCCCAAGGAAATTCCCCAGATGGTTGGATTTGAAATCTCCGGGGCGTGGCAGCCGGCACGCGCTGTCGGCGGTGATTATTTTGATGTCTTCAAACTCAGTGACACGCAGATCGCCCTTTGTATCGCCGATGTGGTGGGCAAGGGAATGCCCGCGGCCCTGCTCATGTCTAATGTCCAGGCGGCAGTCAAAGCCTTTGCGTCGGAATTGGTTTCGCCGAGGGAATTGTGCGCCAAGGTGAATCGTGTGATCAGCGGCAACATCGCCCCCGAGAGGTTTATCACCTCTTTTTACTGTGTCCTCTATGCGCGGTCAAAGAAACTCGTTTATACCAATGCGGGACACAACGCCCCGATGCTGCTGCGCCGCGACGGCTCCCTGCTTCGGCTGACCAAAGGGGGCGCAGTCCTGGGCGTGTTTCGCGATGGACACTACCAGGAGGCGGAGGTGGATTTGACGTCCGGGGATCGCCTCTTCCTCTTCACCGATGGGGTGACCGAATTAACCCACCTGGAGGGTGACGAGTTCGGAGAGAACCGCTTGATCGAACTGTTGCGGGAAAACCTTCATTTGGGTGCAGCGGAGCTGCAGCAGAAGGTGATGAATGCCATCGTGGAATTTAGCGGCGGAGAGTTTCAAGACGATGCAACCATGCTGGTACTGGCCGTGGAATAAGGAAGAGGTGCCAGGTGTCGGGTGTCAGGTGTCGGGTGTCGGGTGTCAGGTGTCAGGTGTCAGTGGTCAGTGGTCAGTGGTCAGTTCTCAGTAATCAGCCGTCAGTGATCAGTTATCAGCTATCTGCCACCGACTATAGGACAAGCAGAACAATTCAGAAGGTGGAGGCCTCTCGCTAATTTCAATCGTTTGAAATCGGGATCTGTTATTCCAAATGCTGGGAGGCGGCGTAGCCCAGAGCCGACAACCAACTGCGGGTTAGCCACATGGTTTTAAAGCTGACCGCTGATAGCTGATCGCTGACTGCTCTTTGCTGGCAACTGAGAACTGGCAACTTTTTGGAGAAAACGATGGAAACACTATTCCAGGATCTTCACTACGCCTTCCGGATGCTGTTCAAGAACCCTGGATTCACTGCGGTGGCCGTGTTGACCCTGGCGCTGGGTATCGGCGCCAACACAGCAATTTTTTCTCTGACTGACCAGATCCTTCTTCGACTGCTCCCCGTCGAACGGCCCAACGAACTTGTGATCCTGCGTTCTCCCGGGCCCAACCCGGGACATACCTGGAGCGATAGCGATGATACCGCCTTCTTCTCATATCCGATGTACAAGGATTTGCGCGAGCGGAACATCGTGCTCACCGGCCTTCTGGCACGATTCCCGGCAACGTTGAATGTTGCCGGCGGGGGGCAAACAGAGCGCGCGAGTGGCGAGCTGGTGTCCGGGAACTACTTTGAAGTGCTCGGGGTGCACCCGGCGCTGGGTCGCGTTCTGACTATCGCGGACGAGAGCGCGCCCGGGGCGAATGCGGTGGCGGTGTTGAGTTACGGCTACTGGACACGCCGATTCGGCGGCGATCCCGCGATCCTGAACAAGGGTCTGATCGTCAATGGAACCCCGCTCACTGTGGTGGGCGTGTCTCGCGCCGGTTTCTCCGGGGTACAAATCGGCCGGTTGCCGGACCTTTTCATCCCCATCACAATGAAAGCGCAGATGACGCCGAATTGGGATGGCCTGAACGATCGCAAGGATCATTGGGTCGCTATTCTCGGCCGTATGAGCTCGGGCATGACGCGCACTCAAGCGGAAGCGGGTCTTCTGCCCATCTACAGATCGATCCTCGAATCCGAACTGCCCCCGTTGGGCTTGTCCGCAACAACGCGAGATCGATATCTGAAAAAGCAAATCCTGCTGGATGCCGGTTCCCATGGCAGACCCATTCTTCAGCATGATGCTCAGCAGCCGCTGCTCGTCCTGATGTCGATGGTGGGGCTGGTGCTCTTGATCGCCTGCGTCAACCTGGCGAACTTGCAGTTGGCGCGCGGCCTGGCGCGCCAGCGGGAGATTGCCGTCCGGGTGGCGATGGGTGCGGGTCGCCTCCGCCTGGTCCGTCAATTGTTGACAGAGAGCATGCTCCTGGCACTTGCCGGAGGTGCCGCCGGTCTGCTGGTCGCTTCGTGGATGCTTGAAGCGTTCCTCGGAGCCCTTCCGGGGAGCCTGGAGGCGGTGGGGCTTGAGGCACGCCTTGACCCTCGAGTCATATTGTTCGCCCTGGCCCTTACCGTGTTGACTTCCATTTTATTCGGCATGATCCCCGCACTGCGGGCAACCCGAGTCAATTTGCAAAACACGCTCAAGGAACAAGGGGCCAGCGTCACCAACACCCTGTCGCACGTGCGCTTGCGAAAGGGACTGATCGTTTCTCAGGTGGCGCTGACGGCGGTGCTGCTCATCACCGCCGGGTTGTTTACCCGGAGCTTTGACAAATTGAAACGGTTGCCCCTGGGTGTGCGCATCGATCACGTGATCCAATTCTCCATCGCGCCCGAACTGAACCGCTATTCTCCCTCGCGAACATTAACCCTGTTTGATCGCATGAGGGAAGCCATTGCCGCTCTGCCCGGGGTGCGTTCGGTCAGCGCTGCCGAGATCCCGGTGTTCGATAACAGCGATGAGGGGTCCAACATCACCGTGCAAGGGTACGCGCCCCATGAAGACGAAGACATGCATGTGTTCAAAAACTGGGTGGGACCCGATTACTTCGCGACGATGGGCACACCCTTGGTTGCAGGACGGGAGTTCAACGAAAGCGATACGGCGGGGGCTCCGAAGGTGGCTATCATTAACGAGACCATGGCGCATCGTTTTTTTGCCGGCCGCAACCCTGTCGGCAGCCGGTTTGCCTTCGGGTCCGGGCGGAACACCCTTCCCGATATCGAAATTGTTGGACTGGTAAAGGACAGCAAGCACAGCAGCCTGCGGGGTGAAATCCATCCTTTCGTGTCTCTTCCCTATAAGCAGGACTTGAAACTGGGACAGATCACGTTCTATGTGCGGACAACACAGGAACCTGCGGCCATGATGGCCACATTGCGCAAGAACGTCGATCACGATGACCCGAATCTCCCGCTGTACAACCTCAAGACACTCCAGGGCCAGGTGGATGAGTCGCTCTTCAGCGACCGCCTGTTGACGATACTCTCTTTGTGCCTTGGGATTCTGGCGGCCCTGTTGGCGGCGGTGGGCCTGTACGGGGTGATGTCGTACACGGTGATGCGGCGCACGCGCGAGATCGGTATGCGTATCGCCCTCGGCGCAACACGCGAAAATGTGGCCTGGTTGATTTTGCGTGAGGTGGCGCGGATGGTGACCGTGGGACTCGTCCTGGGCGTGGCAGTGGCGTTCGCCCTGGGCCGGTTCATCGAGTCGCAGTTGTTTGGCATTCGGGCAAGTGATCCCTTGATTTTTATTCTTATCCCGTTGCTGCTGGCTGCCGTGGCCTTGTTGGCCGGTTATCTGCCGGCACATCGGGCGACGCGGGTGGATCCTATGGTGGCGTTGAGATACGAGTAGGTGTCAGGTGCCGGGTGTCAGGTGTCAGGTGTCAGCAAACAGCTGTCAGCCATCAGCTATCAGCTGGAATCGGATTCAAATGACGGGTGTCAACGAAGTACTCGAATCTTTTGACATGTTTGACTCTGATCCTAGCTGACTGCTGATAGCTGATGGCTGACGACTGCTTACTGACACCCGACACCTGAAACCTTTTGGAGGTTACGATGGAAACTTTATTCCAGGATCTTCGTTACGGCTTCCGGATGCTGTTAAAGAATCCGGGGTTCACCGCGGTGGGAGTTCTGACGCTGGCGCTTGGGATTGGAGCGAACACGGCGATCTTCAGTGTTGCCGATGCGTTTCTGCTGAAGCCCCTGTCGATCCCCAACGAAAATCGTCTGGTGGTCGCTCTC
Source organism: Terriglobia bacterium (assembly GCA_041494885.1). Lineage (GTDB taxonomy): Bacteria > Acidobacteriota > Terriglobia > JAIQFV01 > JAIQFV01 > JAIQFV01. The sequence goes on along the minus strand of JBGQBO010000009.1, from coordinate 86,011 downwards.
GAAGTCGCGCCCAGCCAGAAGGGTGATGACACGTCAAGTGTCTCCCCCGCCAACTTTGAGGACTGGAAGAGCCAGACCAGATCTTACGAAGCCATGGCCGCCTATGGTTGGTCAGACGTCAACCTGACCGGCCAGGGCGAGCCCGAGAAAGTACAGGGGTTCGAAGTTACCCCGAACTTCTTCGGGGTGGTGGGAATCCAGCCTGTTGTGGGCCGCGTTTTCCTCCCCGAAGAGGAGAACCCCGGACACGAACAGGTGGTAATCCTCAGTCATGGGCTTTGGCAGCGCCGGTATGCGTCGGATCCCAACATAGTCGGGAAGAATGTGATGATCGACGGGAGGACTTATGCGGTGGTCGGCGTCATGCCCGCGGGGTTCAACTTCCCCACGACCGTGGAGTTGTGGATGCCGCTCGCCCTCGACTCCAAAGCCCGGGGCGTTCGGAATGCCCACTACCTGTTTGCGCTGGGTCTGCTCAAACCCGGCATGTCCATTTCAAAAGCACGGGCCGAACTCAAGACGATTTCGGCGCAGCTCGCCCAGACTTTTCCGACCACGAACAAAGGTTGGTCAGTTCGTGTCGAGTCCATGCGGGATTTTGTGACCGAGGACTTAACGCGCCAGTATACCCTGATGTCTGTTGTGGCCGTCGCTTTTGTACTGCTGATCGCTTGCACCAACGTTGCCAATCTCCAGTTCGCCCGGGCCACAACCCGCCAACGGGAAATGGCAGTGCGGCTGTCGCTGGGTGCCAGTCGCTGGCGGATCATGCGGCAGCTTTTGACAGAGAGTATTGCGGTGTCTCTTCTGGGAGCGGCACTCAGCCTGCTCTTGGCAGAGTGGGCCATCGAACTTATCCTGGCAAATATGCCTCCCGAGATCGCCAAATTCGTCGCCGCCTGGAATCACATCAGCCTTGATTATCGGTCCTTCCTGTACACTCTGACCCTGGCGATTCTTACGGGAGTCCTGTCCGGCCTGATCCCCGCCTTTCAGAGTTCAAAGCCCGACCTGAACGAAACCTTGAAGGAGGGCGGACGCAGTGCCACAGCCGGTCAATCGAAGCATCGTCTGCGAAGCTTCCTGGTCATGGCGGAAGTGGCGTTGGCCCTGGTCCTGCTGGTCGGATCCGGACTGATGGTGAAGAGCTTAAGAACACTACTGAATACCAATCAGGGCCTCGATCCGAATCATGCCCTCACTTTGCGCATTAATCTAGTACCGGCAAAATATAAAACCCCGCCGCAACGGGCAGCATTCTATGAACAGGTGTTACAAAATCTGAGGGCCCTGCCCGGATTGGAAGGCGCGGCTGTGGCGACCAATATTCCCTATGGAAACTACGGGAGCAATGCGCTCATCAGCATCGAAGGGATGCCCTCACTTAATTCCGCGGATCTCCAATCGGTTACGAACCAGATCATTAGCCCCGATTATTTTCAATTGATGCACATCCCACTTCGAGCAGGTCGCGAGCTCAGCGGCCAGGATGGAAAAGACTCTCCCCCCGTCGCCCTCGTCAGCGAGTTCATGGCACAAAGGTATTGGCCCCATCAAAACCCGATCGGCAAACGGGTCAAGCTGGGGATCGAGAGCAGCAACAACCCCTGGCTGACAGTGGTCGGGGTGGTCGGCGATGTCAAGTATGACTGGACCGATCGGAACCCGAAACCCGCGCTCTATCGCCCCTTTCAGCAGAACCCCCTGGCCAACTTGCACGTCATCATACGTTCCACGAGTGATCCCAAGCAGTTTATATCGCCAGTGAGGGGAGCGATTGCGCGGGTCGATTTCCAACAACCCCTTTATGAGATGAAGACGATGGACAAGGTGATTTCAGACTCCACCGTCGGCATTGCCTACATTGCGGCCATCCTGAGCGCCCTTGCGGTCATTGCATTGATTCTTTCGACCGTGGGCATCTTCGGTGTCATGTCTTTTCAAGTGACCGGGCGAATTCATGAAATTGGAATCCGCATGGCCCTAGGCGCCGACCCGCGCAATGTCCTGGGGATGATTGTTGCCCGGGGAGCCTGGTTGACATTCGTCGGTTTGGGAGTTGGACTCGTATTCTCCATCGCACTGGCACGGCTGCTGTCCAGCCTGATCTTCGGAATCGAGGCGATGGACTGGCTAACTTTCGGAAGCGTTTCTTTGACGCTCGCCCTGTCCGCGTTGCTGGCGAGTTACCTGCCCGCACGGCGCGCCACCCGGGTGGACCCGGTGGTTGCATTGCGGTATGAGTAGAGAGTTCTCAGTTGTCAGTTCTCAGCAAACAGCTATCAGCTATCAGCCCAAGAATGGAGAATGCAGAAGCAATTTCCAAAAGCCGATTGCCTGTGAATCGTGTAACGTCGCAGTTTTTGGAGCATGGCATATCGGAGTCAATTGATTGCGATCAACGAATTGAGCATCGTGATATGCTTTACCCTAAGCATAGCTGACTGCTGATAGCTGATTGCTAACGGCTTGTTACTTAGAACTGACAACTGTATTTCAGATCGGAGATTTCATGATGCGAAATTCTCGCGAGATTGGATATGCCTTGCTGCGCATCACCCTGGGCGTCATGTTTGCGACTTACGGAATCGGGAAATTTCGGATGGGGATCGGCAACTTTGCTCCCATTCTGGAAAAGGAGTTCACCGGCAAGCTTCCCATGATCCTGGTGTCCCCCTTCGCCCGGATCTTACCTTTTGCTGAAGTGCTCATCGGCATCCTGTTGATCCTCGGGCTATTCACTGCCTTTGCGCTGCTGCTGGCCGGGCTGCTTATGATGGCACTGGTCTTTGGGACGGCGATGACCGGCCAGCCCGGCACAGTGGCGCAGAATGTTACCTTTGGACTGGTCGTTTTCGTGTTGTTCTGGGCTCTGGAAAACAATGGATATTCCCTGGACCGACTGCGGCAGGGAAGGTAACAGTTCTCGGTTCTCAGTTCTCAGTTGTCAGAAAGCAGATGTCAGTTGCCAGTTCTCAGTTGTCGGTGGCCAAATGTCATTGATTGGGTTTTGTCATCTGTTCAAAGACTTCCTCGATAGATTTGGATTCGTGCTGGGAAACCCACAGTATGTGATTTCATTCAGGAGTGCTTGATGGTGGGCTTCGAAGACTGACACCTAGCACCCGCCACCCGGCACCTGATTACTGACAACTGAGAACTGACAACTGGTTTTTCAACTCAACTTCACCCCCGGGGGAATGATGATCAAACTCGTTGATATGGAGAAGTTCTATGCTCACGGTGTTTCAAAGACTTTCGTATTGCGTCGCGTGAGTTTTGATGTCCAGGAGGGGGAGTTCGTCTCAATCATGGGCCCGTCAGGCGCGGGCAAATCCACGGTGCTCCATATCCTCGGGATGTACGACAGCGATTGGAGTGGCGAGTATTATTTCCTGGATCAGCCGATTCACAAGCTCGACAAGAAGAAGCGGGCCGAATTCAACAAGAAATATGTTGGCTTCGTTTTTCAAAGCTACCACCTGCTCGACAACCTGACAGTCTACGAGAATCTCGAGATCCCCCTGTCTTACCGGGACGTCAAGAAGAGTCAACGAGAGAGCATTGTATGCGATGTTTTGGACCGTTTCCAAATTGTCGGGAAGAAAGATCTCTTCCCAAACCAGCTCTCTGGCGGGCAGCAGCAGTTGGTCGCCGTCGCCCGCGCCGTGATTGCCAACCCCAAGCTCATTCTCGCGGATGAACCCACAGGGAACCTGCACTCCAGCCAGGGTGAGGAGATCATGGAACTTTTCAAGAAGCTGAACGCCGAGGGGGTCACCATCATTCAGGTCACCCACTCCGACAAGAACGCCTCCTACGGCAGTCGCATCATCAATCTCCGCGACGGATGGGTCGTGAATAATTAGATTGGACGGGGAAAGGTTTCAACTATCCACGCGGATTAGTTTTGTCAAGGTCCTGTGGAATTGCTGGGTGGCACAATTGTTGGAGGCGGACCCGGGTATTCGCCACCGTACCGGCCATGGGAGTCCTCACGCATCGGAAGGCTTGATGATCGGGACCTACCCCTTTTATGCTCCCAGCATGCAATTCTTCAAGTATTCTTTTATTTTCTCCTTGTCCTCAATTTCCTGATCGGCCTTAAAATAAATCTCGACAAACTCAACTTTTAGGATTTCCTTGTAAAACGCGTAAATCACCCTGATACCACTCTTTGAACCGCGCCCCTTTAGGGCTCTGCAGGCAAATTTCTTCAGCTTGTAAATCTCAACTAGCTCAGTGCCGAATCCTTGGACTCGAAAGACACTTTGGTTGTCAATGTTCTTGAGATGGTAAAGCTCGATGGCGTCTCGCTTCGCGGTTTGAAGATCCGACTCGAGGGTCCTGAATCTCCTAAGTAATTTCCTGAAGTCCTTTGTGAAGGAATCCGTCTCGCAGTAGTCAATCCTGGTCGGAAGTTCCATAGTCACGTACTGAAGTGTCAGCAGTTCGATAAAATACCGACTCGTAATCCAACTTCTTCCCCTGTTGGGCGCTAATCCAGGGGACATCTTTGTGGGAGAGATCAGAGAGGGCGGTGGCGGTGAGATCCGAAAGGCGCCGCAATTCCCAGTCAATATGCTCCTTTTCGCGGCCGTCCAGAATACTCAAATCAGGCACTGTCGCTGGATTGACCAGGTACTTGGCCTGGGGGTACTGATAAAATTTGCTCTTTACCAGTTCCACGTCGCCTCTTTTTACCAGTTGGTCAATCAGCTTATCAAACAGAAGCGGCGTAGGGCCATGTTGGTTCTTAAGGTAGACCAGGCCCATCAATTGCTCCTCATGTTTCTCGTAATAATCGAAATCAATGAAATAGAGCAGTTTGTACAGTGCGGTCATGCCGATATTCGGCTTGCCGCCGACTTCCTTGAGGATGTAGAGCAAGACCTGTTTGAATTTGTCCACCCTCTCCTGCGGGACACTGATCCTAATCTCTTCTCTTCGCTTTGTTGCCCGAGTCTTGCCCTTCTCAACTCTTACGGTGACATGAGGTTCCTCTTCCCGGAGGAAGCTTTCGAATGGGATGCCAAAAACCTCCGCCAGTTTCTTTGCCTCCGACAGATTCAACTCCCGCTTACCTTGCTCAATCTGGACATATGTCGGTCGGGAGATTCTGACTTCTGACGCCAAATATTCCTGCGTCAGCTTGCGCTTCTCACGCAATCGTCGAATAAATTCTGAGAGCATAATTCTTCACCTATCTACAATCTGAGGGCCGATTTCAATTCCGTTGAATCCTCAACTGAAGCAATTATATTGTGTGTCATAATATTTGTCAATTACTATGTAAAGAATATGGACATGAAACATTGCCTGTGGCAACAAGAGAATAAACGCCCCTGATAACGCAAAAGTAACCCCCACGCCATCCCTGAAAGGGATGCCTTCAATAGCCCAGGGTTGCGTTGTGTGCAACCCTGGGTACCGGACCCATTATTAATCCACATTAACTCTGAAGGAGTTACGTCATTATGCCGGTGCGATGGGACCCATTCGGGGTCAGGATTCAATTTGAAAGGAACATTCCGCGGGGTATGGGAGGACGGCAGCCCGATACGAGCGGAAACTGTACCAGAGCCTTATGTGACACAGGAACAAGCGGGTGTCTGAGTATTGCATTCGACATGAGTGCAAAGTTCTCCCGATTTAAAAGGCAAATGCAGAATGCGGAGCTCTGACCCTCAGCATTCCTAGGAGTTGAACGTTCACTGATCGGGCCAATAATGCAGAGGTCCGACCCTCTTCGTTATTCGAACAGCTCAAGAATTATTTGAATGGTTCTCCTCCCAGTTTAGGCAATCATTCTTGGCATCCTCGGTGAACTGTTGGAAAGTGGTCACGCCAATACCTGGGATTGAAAAATGGGTTTCCTGCATGGTTCTAAATACGTCCTCCCAAAGTAGCAATCCAAAATACTTCTCAATCCGCGCTTCAAGGGTCAAAGCATCGCGATAGGCTTGCGAAATTCCAATGGACTTGAGCAAAAGGAGCTCACACTTTGTGCCTTCTTCATTCAACCTTCGGACGAGATCGGGATAGGCAGTGCATTGATTGGATCCTAGTGATGCGCCTGTAGCCACTTTATTCTCTATGAGGACGTAGCGCCAGCGCCGCGGTCCGTCATTCAGGCGTAGAATTATATCTGGTGAGATTCCAGTCAAATTGATGTTGAATTCCACCTTTGGCCATACCCCGAGCAAGGTCCGTGGCTCCACCGCGAGATTCTCAAACCTCAAATCCTTAACAAGGAATGGTACTCTCTCCTTTTTCCGCTCGTACCAATGCCCTTGGCCTTGTGTGGGTTTCCATACGTCAAGACCGACGATGCCATGCTCGTTGCTGGAAAGATGGAGTAGAAACAGGGCGAAAATGGAAGTCCAGAATGACTCGGACGATCTCGGAAAAGATCGGTCACCCTTATTCTTCTCGAAAAAATCAGTTGCATTCATATTTGGCCTCCGTAAGTTTAGTCGCTCCACCTGTGACGGGTCGATGCCCGGTGGGAGATTTTCAACAGCTATTTCTGGGCAAAGGCGGCGCGTCGTTCAAAGCAGAATTTCGAACTGATGTTATACCTTTGCCTCCTTCAGCACTGATGGCCGACGATTCCTCAGGAGAGTGGCGCATTCTTCCTCAATCTCCTTGCCTAAGTCCTCCGGATGGAGAACTCGTGCTTCTCCTCCGAATCCGATCAGCCAGCGTTTGACTTCCCACAATCCGGCAACTCTCAACGTCAGGAGAATTGATCCATCCCTTTCCGTTTCGATCTTTTGGCTAGGATGCCAAGTGCGTTCCTTTATGTAAGGTGCCTGACCCGGTGAGAAGCGGATCTTCACTTCCTGTGGTTCTCCCCATACCATGCTGAAAGCGGTCTGCTTTAGCGTCTCAAAATCGAAATCAGCAGGGATTTCAAAACGGTGGTTGGTGGTTTTTACCCACGAGATTCGTTCGACCGCAAACAGACGGGGCTCACCGCTGCGATGGTCGTGCGCCACCAAATAGAGCCCGTTGTTCTCATAATGAAACCGGTAGGGGTCGACTTCCCTTTCGATCCCCTCATCGTATGCTGGAACACGGTGCTCGATACGTACCGTGTACTTGTGGGATATCGCGCGCGTGAGTTGAGCGATGATCTCCTTTGATCGGCTGTAGTCCTTAAGTCCAAATGTTCCCACAGAGATGGCCTGGTCAAGGCCACGCAGAAAGTGTAGTCCCTGTGGCGGGAGAGTGGACCCTATTTTTTGTAGCGCCGATTCCAGCGATTCGTAGAGGGGTGTCCCTTGCAACGGCTTCAATAACCCTCGACTGAAATAGAGCGCCATTTGCTCCGTCAAAGTTAGAGATACCGACGCCTCGACGCGAAACCCTTCTATGAAGTGCCAGAAGACTGTTCCGTTTCTTGCCTCCGAGACGACCGGGAATCCCGTCCGTTCGAGGATTGCAATATCGCGCTGCACGGTTCTCTTCGTGACCCCCAGCTCCGCCTGAAGCTGCGCCAGCGTTCGTCCGAGGCGGCCTGAGAGCAAATGTACAAGCGTCCATTGACGTTCAAGCTGGTCACCACGAGCCATCGTGGAAAACCTCCGTTAGTATCCAGGCTGAAGAGGGTCCTAATCTCTGGCTAAGATACCACATCACGCATGAAGTTTAAGGGCGGATTTTCGAGCGTCCATTTGTGAACCATTTCAAGATACAGGGACAGTTGTCGTTCAATGAAAATTGCTATTCACGAGCTTTGGTAGCCGCGAGTGAGCGATCCACTCCACGAGTTTTCGAATATCATTCATCCCTGGGGCGCACGTCTGTGCGCCCCTACAAGTTGCAAAACGCTTATGGCTGCGTCTCGCTCGCGGCAGCACCGAATCCTACGGTTCCAGCCCCGAATCGGCTGGGGATGCCGGTGTTTGCACATTTGATTAGCCGCACTCCTTCCAGTAGGTCATCGACCCGGATTTGTTCATCACTGCGCTGGTAGGCGCACTGACCCGCCATAACATAGATCTCACGAATCTGCGCGTAGGACAATCCCGTTGCCTCATCGGCGACTGACGCCAAGGCTTCGTCGCCCAACGCTGCCCCCGTCAGGCGTCGCAAGTACTCACCGCGCAATTCGGCGGATGGAGGACGGAAAGGTACGATCCGGTCGAAGCGTCCAGGGCGACGAAGAATCGACGGATCCAATCCCGCAGGATCGTTCGCAGTGGCCACAACGATCGTCCCGTCCTGACTTCCGAGCCCATCCAGGCAGTTGAGCAGATGTTGCAGCGTAATTCGGGTCCATGTCTGCTCCTCAGGCGGTTTGCCATAAAGTCGATCGAGGTCTTCAAAAATAACCAGAGCAGGAGCCGCATGGCAAGCGGCATTGAACAGCTCTGTCAGCGCGCCGTTGTGAACCTCTTCATTGGAAAAGTCTAGGGTAAACGCAGAAATGCCCGGATGCGATGCCATCACTTTAATCGCGCTGGTCTTTCCATTGCCCGGCGGACCATAGAACAAGTATCCACGCCTGAACGGAATGCGAACCCGCTTGAACCACGCTTCGCGGTGGAAGAAGAACTCAAAGTCGTCTCTCACCATTTTTGAAACCCGAGCGTCCAGGACGATTGAATCCCAATCGCAAGCGCCCGAAGGCAGGGGAATGTCATTGCCCCCAAACACACTGATTCGTTTGGGGCAGTTCGCGAGCAGACCGCGCAGCATATTCAAAGCGGGAGCGATTTCAGAGCGATTGACCAACATCCAGTCGTTCCATTTGGGCTGTAGACCATTAGTAAACGAGACATAGGGAATTGAGACCGCGATTAGGGGGTTTACAAGGCCCTGCAGCCACATGGCAACCGGGGCTTCCATCCAATGGGGGCTCCATGCCAACTCCTTTGAGGTAATCGGAGAGTCTTGATTACGAGAAAGAGTGAGTCCAATCCTTGGGCTAATCCCTGGAGGATGTTCCCATCGGACAATAGCAGGCCGTACTGCATCGACTGCCAAAAGGCATTGCCTGTCTAATGCGACTCCCTTCAAAAGATCCTCAGTCGCCATTTGGCCAAAAATATTTGCTACTTCAAAGGTCACAGAATTAGAAATTGAACAACCCAGCACGTTCTCCATCCAGGGATGAAACGGCTCAATAAATGCCTTCATTCCCAGAACTGCCGGAGCCAATCTAAATTCAATGGAGTTAATCATAGTGTGGCCTCCCTTATTTCCAATAGCCAACTGTAATATCGGGGTATGTCAGGGTAGGTCACCCTTGCAGACACCGCAAAAAAAACGGATTAGGATTAGCGCTGGACAAAAGGGGCTGTCTCCATCCTCCAGCTCGGCTAGCCCTGCCACGGACTGTGTGGTGCATGGCATTTGGTTGCGGGGAGCGTGGGATCGATGGCCCTGTGTGAAATCGGGGAAGAGCCCCCGCCAGTCATAGAGCACGCGGCGTGACCACCAAGGCTTTGGGAATCGCCATCGTCGGCTGAGATACGTTTGGCAGCGGTACCACACTTATCAGTACCCTGATGCGGTTGTCCCCAAAGCTTCGTTGACCTATAAACATTTCCAGTTTCTCTCCTAACCAATGCCCATCGACCCTAGTCTAATGAATCGGATGGAAGGGAATGATGCTGCTGTCGTTGCTCAGGTGTTGGCCGGCGATGAGGATGCCTACCGCATGCTCGTCGAACGGCACAGCCGCAGTATCTTCCGCCTGGCGTATCGCATGACGGTCAATGAACAGGACGCCGAGGACGTGGTTCAGGAAACTTTTCTTCGGGCCTACCGACAGCTTAAGCGGTTTGAATCGCGATCCAACTTCGGCACCTGGCTTTATCGTATCGCGGTAAATTGTTCACTGGATCTCATCCGAAAACGACGGCGGCACGACGACCACTCGTCGGATCCTCTCCCCCAGGAAGAAGTGATGCTCCAATTGAAGGACGAAGCCCCCACACCCGATCGAGTCGTCTTGGGCGCTGAAATAAAGAAGAGAGTCGACTCCGTGCTTGCCACGCTGGGCCCCAAGGAAAGGGCGGCCTTTTCGCTGAGGCACTTTGAGGGCATGAGCATTGAGGAAATCGGCCTGGTACTGGGGCTGCGCCCGGGTGCGATCAAGAACAACATCTTCCGCGCCGTACAAAAGCTGCGGCGCGAATTACAGCCGGTGGTGCATTTGACTCCATGAAACATTTAACGGAAGAACAACTCATCCTTTACTACTATCGCGACCTCGCCGAGACCGCGAGCGTTGAGGCACACCTGGCCCTCTGCGATGAATGCCGTCGCCATGACGAGGATCTGCGGGCCACCCTGGAGGCCGTGGAATCGTCGCCGCTTCCGGAGCGGCCAGCGAGTTACGGGGCGGAGGCATGGATACGCCTTCGCCCCCGGTTGGCAAAGCCTCCACGTTTTGATTGGATGACGCTCTTTCAGCCGCGACGATTGGCTGCTCTCGCAACACTCGCTGCACTTATTGTCGTCGCATTCCTCGCCGGTCGATACTGGCCGAGACCGGAAGTGAATCCGCCTCTGGCGATCTCGGTGCGGGCGCAGGATCGAATACTGCTCCTCGCGGTCGGGGAGCATCTGGACCGTTCTCAAAGGGTGCTGCTGGAATTGGTGAATACCGCACCGGATGGGCCGGTGAATATCTCTGCCGAACAGCAGCGGGCTGAAGATCTGGTCGCCGCCAACCGGATCTACCGCCAGGCGGCAACACGCGCGGGAGAGGCGGGCATTGCCAACGTCCTGGATGATCTGGAACGAGTCCTGCTGGAAATCGCTCGCGGTCCTTCAGAGTTGTCGGCGGCGGACCTCGAGGAAGTCCGGCAACGGATCGAAAACCAGGGAATTCTTTTTAAAGTACGAGTGACCGATTCGACCGTGCACGAACGGGAGCGAGAAGGCGTGCCGGGATCGTTCACGGGAAAAATTTAACACGGGGGCCCACATGAAAAAAGTCAATGGGATCGTAATAAGCATCATCACCTTACTGGCCGCTTCAGCACTCATGGCCTCACAGGGAATACCGGGAAATTCTAAACCGATCGTGCATCGGGCGATTCCGTCTGCATCCGCGGAGGTCCGGAGCGGTGAACAGTTGACGGTAGAGCCGGTTGATACCTCCGCCATCGACCGGGACGTATATGGTGACGAACAAGATATTAAGGAACAGAAGAAAAGTAAGCGGACTGAAGAGGAAAAGGAGGTGCAAAAAGAGGCGAAGAAGGAAATCACCCGCACTCGAGACCAGGAGGAAGCCCTCTATGACCGCGGAACACGAACTTTGGACCAGGGCCACTGGGACCGAGCGGTTGAGATCTTCGGTCAAGTGGTTGAACTTCATGCCCGACGAAATGATGGTGCGTTGTACTGGAAGGCCTATGCCCAGAATAAGCTGGGCCAAAGAACGGAAGCCCTGGCTGGCCTCGCCGAGTTGAACAAGTCTTTTCCCCAAAGCCGCTGGATTAACGATGCCAAGGCGCTGGAAGTGGAAATCCAATCACAGGCGGGCCGGCCTGTCTCCCCTGGAAATGAGGGCGATGAAGATCTCAAGCTGATGGCCATCAACGGACTGTTGAACAGCGACCCGGACCAGGCCATCCCGCTTCTGGAGAAGATTCTCACCGGCAACCAGCCGCCCAAGATCAAGGAGCGCGCCCTCTTCGTGCTGAGCCAGAGCGGTTCCCCCAAGGCACGGGAGGTCATCGGACAGATTGCCCGTGGGCAGTCCAATCCCGATTTGCAGCGAAAAGCCGTTCAGTACCTCGGATTGTTCGGCGGAAAAGAGAGCCACAAGCTCCTGGCGGATATCTATGCCTCCAGTTCAGATGTCGCTCTAAAGAAAACGATCCTCCGCAGCTTCATGACCTCGGGGGAACGCGTGTTTCTATTAGAGGCAGCCAAGGGCGAGAAGAACCCGGAACTGCGCCTCGAAGCCATACGCCAACTGGGCGTGATGGGGGGCCAGTCTGAATTGTGGGAGATCTTTCAGGCCGAGCTTTCAGCAGAGATCAAAGAGCAGATCCTGCACTCCATGTTTGTCGGAGGAAGTTCCGACAAGCTGATCGAAGTGGCTCGCAATGAGAAAGACCCAAAACTCCGCCGGGCCGCCATCCATAGCCTGGGTCTTATGGGTGGCAAGAAGACCGGTGACGCATTAGTGGTGATCTACACGAGCGATAAGGATCCTGAAGTACGAAAAGCAGTGATCCAGGGATTGTTCGTGCAAGGCAACGCAAAAGCCCTGGTCGAACTGGCCCGTAAGGAGACGGATCCGGCCATGAAGAAACAAATCGTCCAGCAGCTTTCGATCATGGGCTCGAAAGAGGCTACAGATTATTTGATGGAGATTATAAACAAGTGAACCGCAGGCAGGGCCATCCGCCATGGTGGGTCGCCCTGCATTCAGGAAGTTAATCTATTTTCTTCTTGCGCCAAGGAGGTGTAAGTTGAGGAAACTGAGAATCTGCTCTTTTTGGGTGAGCGCAATCTCCCTGATAGTGGCATCGGCCTCCCTGGCCCAGGTCCCTCGCTTCACGAGTGCCCGCGTGGAAAATCTTTCCGCCAAGGCCGGATTGGAACGCGAATTTCGAGCGCTCCTCAGCCGGCAGGCTGAACCAGCATGGGCGGGTTACACTGTCCCCATGATTGCAGGCGGCGGGATGAAGTGTTGTTATGAGTCCAGCTCGGAATTCCGCTCCTCAGGGGCGTGTGGCCGGTGTCAGCTTGAGGACCACCAGGGGAACGTCAATATGCAGACAGACCCTACCAAAAGCATTAGGCTGGAATCACCGGAACTTTTACTCGTTCTGTTTCGTCTAAAGGACAAGAACATTCAAAGGATTCGAGTTTTCTCGCAGGAGTGTGAGCTGGATGCCGGCGGATTGCCTGTTTACTGGTTGACGGATGTTTCGTCTACTGAAAGCGTTGCGTGGCTCTCCTCTTTTGCAACAACCCAGCCCTCCAAGGAAGAGGAGCAATCAAAGCATCTTCGGAATTCAGCGGTTGCCGCCATCGCACTCCACGCCGGGGAGGCGGCAAATAAGGCACTCGGCGAATTTGTCGCACCCAATCAGCCGGAGGCACTTCGAAGAGACGCCGTGTTTTGGCTGGGGAGCGCCCGAGCAAAGTCTGGCTACGATGTGCTTCGACGCATTGTCCGTGACGATCCCAGTGAGAAGGTCAGGGAGCACGCCGTGTTTGCGTTGTCCATCAGCAAGGAGCCTCAAGCCGTAGACACCATGATCGAGGTGGCGCACCAGGATGCCAGCTCTCATGTCCGCGGTCAGGCGTTGTTTTGGCTGGCGCAGAAGGCCGGCCGGAAGGCCGTCGACGCCATCACCGAGGCGATTGAGAAAGACCCTGAAACCGATGTGAAACGCCATGCGGTCTTTGCCCTGACTCAGCTTCCCAAGGATGAGGGTGTTACCAAGCTGATTGAAGTCGCCCGGACGAATCGCAATCCGGCCGTCCGCAAACAGGCCATTTTCTGGCTGGGCCAGTCGAAGGATCCGCGGGCACTGGCGTTTTTTGAGGAAGTTTTGTTGCATTAGTTAGGAGGTGCCGGGTGCCAGGTATCGGGTGTCAGGGTGTGGAATTCTGGAAATCCTTGGGAAGCTGATACCGAAGTCGGAAGCCAGAGGTCAGAAGTCAGAGAATCAGACTCAGCTTCTTGTCATCTTCCTGACACCCGGCACCTGATACCTTAAAAGGTATTATGGAAACTCTTCTCCACGACCTCCGCTTTGCCACTCGCGTGCTGCTCAAGAGCCCGGGATTCACAGCTATTGCTGTGCTCACGCTCGCCCTCGGCATCGGCGCCAACTGCGCCATCTTCAGTGTCGTCAACGCGATGCTCATCCAATCTCTCCCCTTACGAGATCCGGATCGATTGATGTGGGTCTGGGATGTTCAACCTCAACTCGAGCAGGCGCCGGCCTCCTATCCGGAGTTTGTGGACTGGCGGAACATGAACCAGGTCTTCGAACAAATGGCCGCAGGCCGGGGGGCCAATTTTAATCTGACCGGAACTGGTGATCCCGAGCGCCTCCCGGGTTACAGTGTGACCGCCAATTTCTTCCAGATGGTGGGAATCAATCCGGAGCTGGGGCGTGCGTTCCTTCCGGAAGAGGACAAGCCGGGCAACGACCAGGTCGTCCTCCTCAGTACCACTCTTTGGAGGCGTCGGTTTGGGAGCGATCACGCAATTCTAGGAAAAACGATTAGCCTTAACGGGAAAAGCTACAACGTGATCGGGGTGATTCCTCCCATGTCTGCCATGTTGACCTCGGCAGAGGTTTTCACACCGATGGGACTTGATGTGACCAAGACTAACCGGGGTCTTCACTTTCTCAACGTGTTGGCGCGTCTCCGGCAGGGCACGAGTATGTCACAGGCCCAGGCGAACATGGGTACCATCGCCGCGCAATTGAAAAAGCAATACTCGACCGACCATGACATCCGCGTTGCTCGCTTGCGCGAGGTCCTGGTGGGCGATGTGCGCCGTCTTTTGCTGGTTCTATTTGCCACGGTCGGATTTGTTTTGCTCATCGCATGCACCAACGTGGCGAACCTGCAACTTGCCCGCGCCAATTCCAGGCAAAAGGAATTATCCATTCGATTGGCCTTGGGGGCTAGCCGGTGGCGCGTGGTTCGCCAATGGCTGACCGAGAGTGCCCTGCTGGCCCTCCTCGGCGGAAGTCTAGGTGTCCTGATGGCGTACTGGGGAGTTCGCTCGTTGACAACGCTTCAGATCCGGGGAATCCCAACATTGAATCATGTCGGCCTCGATGGAACTGTGCTGGTTTTTACCCTGGGTCTTTCGCTGCTGGCCGGTTTTCTCTTTGGACTGATGCCGGCCCTTCATTCGTCAAAGCCCAACCTGAGCGATTCACTCAAGGAAGGAAGCCGGGGGTCAAGTCTGGGATCCGGCCACCGCTCTACCCGAAGCTTGCTCATGGTCAACGAAGTGGCGATGGCCCTGGTTTTGCTGGTCTGCGCCGGTTTGATGATCAGAAGCTTCCAGCGCCTGATGCGGGTGCAGCCCGGTTTTGAACCGGAAAATGTACTGACCCTTCGGGTGAACTTGCCGGTTTCGAAATATACCGACGATCAGAAGCAATCGAGTTTTTACCGTCAGGTCCTCGAGCGCATTGAAATCCTTCCTGGGGTTGTCTCGGCCGGCCTCATCAACAACCTTCCGTTGGGAGGTGGGGACACGAATGGTGACTTCCAAATCGAAGGCGCCACTCCGTGGCCGGCCAACGATGGGCCGATGACCGAGGATTATGTGACGAGCCCCAACTATTTCCAGGCCATGCGGATCCCTCTGCTTAAAGGGCGCCCTTTCACGGATCGGGACAATTTCGGAGCTCCGAACGTGTCCGTCATCAACGAGGCGTTTGCGCGACGTGTATGGCCCAACCAGGATCCTTTGGGCAAACGAATTCAAATCGGGTGGCCCACCAGCAACTGGCTGACGATTGTGGGGGTGGTGGGAGATGTGAAGCACGAAGGGCTGGATCAGGCACCCATGCTGCAGGCTTACGTTCCCTATCTCCAGGGGCTCGAGCCGGCGATGACCCTCGTCGTTCGTACTCAAACCAATCCGTTGAATCTCGTGAATGATGTGAGAAATCAAATCCTGGCAGTCGACAAGGACCAGCCCGTTTTCAACGTCAAACCGCTGGCCGAGGTCCGGTCGGAGTCCGTTCTCCAAAAGCGATTGACCATGATCATGCTGGCACTCTTCGCGGCGGTGGCGCTAATTCTGGCTTGCGTGGGAATCTACGGGGTGGTTTCGCACTCGGCCGGCCAGCGCACTCATGAAATCGGTATCCGCATGGCCCTGGGGGCTGGACAAGGCAATGTCCTTGGCCTGATCATCAGACAAGGGATGCTCCTTGTCACGATTGGAATTCTGATCGGGGCAGCGGCTTCCTTTCTACTGACGCGGTTCATTCGAAGCCTGCTATTTGGCGTGAGCGCTACGGATCCCCTCATTTTCTCCGCCATTTCCCTGCTCCTGGCCATCGTTGCATTTTTCGCCTGCTACATTCCAGCCCGACGCGCCACCCGGGTTGATCCTGTGGTAGCGTTGAGGTGTGAGTAGGGGAAAGGTGGCAGGTTTCGGGTGTCGGGTGCCAGGTGTCAGTAGAACATGGCCCGAGTCAAGTCGTCTGTTAGAGCGACTAAGCCCACAACGCCTAATCACGGGTGGACGGCGCAGGTCCGGAGCCCTCACCGAGTACCCTCGGATTTAGAATACAGCCCGTCAGATTCTCGCCTTCTTGAGACTTCTACACAGTCCGGCCAGCATCCGTCCCACCTCCGCAGTTAGGCTGAGCAGTGGCTTCAAGGATTCAGCCGACAAATAAGAAAGTCGGGATACCAATAGTAAATGGGTTTCCAATTCCATCAGGGAACCATTTGCCATCGAGAGATGATGTAGATAGTCCCCCAAGTGTTCCCGCCCGTGCCCTTCTGCGATGTTCGCGGGGACAGAAACACCCGAACGCTGAATCTGACACACTAAGCCATACCCCTCACTTCTTGGCAAGAACTGAGTTAACTTATAGCTCTCGACGACGAGGTCCATTGCCTTTTGCCAGACCACGAGGTCCCGATAACTGAGAATGGACATAAGCGCCTTCATTTCCGGGGGAAGGAGTTGATACCAACCTATTATGACTTCAGACAATACAACAATTCTGTAATTCTGCCACCCAATAACTGAGACCAGGCACCCGCCTCTTTCCTCTAGCGTCTCATAGTTGCGACCTGGCACCTGACACCCGACACCTGACACCCGAGGCTCCACCAGGTGTAAATTTTGGTTGCAGCGACCGACTTGGCCATGCATCATGTAAAGCCTATGCGAATTGGAATACTGGCACCGATTTCAAAACGGATACCTCCCCGGCAGGTTGGGCCGTGGGAACGCATGATTTCTCTCCTCACGGAGGGGTTGGTTGGGTACGGGCTGGAGGTGACTCTGTTTGCGACCGCTGATTCCGTCACTCGCGCCACGCTCAA
The DNA here is from genome assembly GCA_041494885.1 of Terriglobia bacterium. GTDB lineage: Bacteria > Acidobacteriota > Terriglobia > JAIQFV01 > JAIQFV01 > JAIQFV01. Next base: position 68,980 of record JBGQBO010000009.1, on the reverse strand, counting down.
CGGCGTGTGCCCTCATCCCTACTCTGAAGATGCCAGCCTTGACCCACGGGTGTGGGAAACCCTGCACATGGCTGCCGCCTTCGAGCGGGCGTCGGAGTTTGATCTCATTCACAATTTTCTCGGTTTCATGCCCCTGGCTTACTGCGATTTGGTCAAGACTCCTATCCTGACCACGCTCCACCGTTCTCCGTCCAAACAGACTCTTCCGGTCTATGAAAAATACAATGGCCGTACCCATTACGTAGCGATCAGCAAGTCGGATTTAAAACCCCAGCTCAATTACATCGCCACCATCTATCACGGCATCGCCCCGGAGGATTACACCTTCCAGCGGGAACCCGGCGATTATCTCCTGTGTTTCGGGCGCATCCATCCTGAAAAAGGGACCTCGGAGGCGATCCAGGTGGCCCGGCGAACGCGGCAACGGTTGATCCTCGCCGGGGTGATTGACGATATGGAGTATTTCAAGCAGGAGATTGCCCCGCACATTGACGGAGAACATATTCAGTATCTCGGCGCCGTGGGACCCGATCGCCGAAACGAACTGCTCGGAGGGGCTTGTGCCCTGCTTTACTTGATCAACTTCGACGAGCCTTACGGGTTCAGTGTGATTGAGGCAATGGCATGTGGGACCCCGGTCATCGCCACGGGACGGGGATCGATCCCTGAGCTGCTCCTCCATGAGGAAACCGGCTTCATCGTCAACTCCATCCACGAGGCGGCAGCCGCCCTCGAATCGGTCCGCAAGTTGGATCGCGAGCAGGTCCGCATCCATGTCGAGCAGAATTTCAGCCGCGACCGGATGGTCGATGACTACATCCGTGTATACATGGAACTCGTAAACACGGGGGAAAGCAAGACAGCCCGGGTACGAGCCGAAGAAACTGTGGTGGAGGAAAACCCTGTCTCGGAACAAGCCGATACTGCCACTGATCCACCCGTCGTGCCCAGGGAATCAGCGGGAATCAGGAAAAAGTCATCGCCCCAGGCCCCCCCCTCTTGGGGGACCTCCACCGTGGTCGAAGAAGGTGCCGGTTACAAAGTCAAGCGCATCGAACTCCTCCCCGGCAAGCGATTAAGTTACCAGAAGCATTCCCAACGGTCCGAGCAGTGGACCATCGTCCAAGGCCTTGGAAAAGTGACGATCGATGGAGATGAGCGGCTGGTTCGCGTGGGCCAGAAGATCAACGTTCCCATGGGGGCAGCCCACGGCATGGAGAACTTCGGAGAAGACACACTGATCTATGTTGAAACCCAGCGGGGCGCCGACTTGGCTGAAGAGGATATGGAGCAACAAGAAGATGACTATGAGAAGGCTCCGGAAGTGGAGTGAGGGTCTGTTTGATTTTGAATCTCAGATTTGAGATTCCGGAATGATGCGCTAAAGGACGGGTGAGGACTGCCAAGTCCGCCGCGAGCCGTTAAGCCCGTCATCTCTCCCCGCACCGGGATTCTCTATGCCCTGCATAAAAGTCAATGGAGCCCGTTTGTATTACGAGCAGCACGGCACGGGGCCGGAGACGATTGTCTTCGCTCATGGCCTGCTCATGAGCGGTCGGATGTTCGACCCGCAGGTTGATGTGCTGAAGGATCGCTATCGATGCATTACCTTGGATTTCCGGGGTCAGGGGCAAAGTGAAGTCACTCCGGGAGGGTACGACATGGACACCCTCACCGGCGACGCGGCTGGCCTCATCCGGGAGTTGGGGTGCGCGCCTTGCCATTTCGTGGGACTGTCGATGGGCGGCTTCGTCGGAATGCGTCTGGCGATTCATTCTCCTGACCTCATCAAGTCATTGATGCTTCTTGAGACGACGGCTGACCCCGAACCCCGGGAAAATATGGGCAAGTATCGCCGGATGAATTTCGTGGCGAGATGGTTCAGTCTATCGCTCGTCGCGGCGCCGGTCATGAAGATTCTGTTCGGGAGGAAATTTCTGAACGACCCTTCCCGCGCCGGGTTCCGCGCAGACCTTCGCCGCCGTATCCTCAGCAACCATCGCGTGGGCATCTCGCGGGCCGTATTGGGGGTCATCACCCGGCAGGGCGTGTATGACCAACTGGATCAGATCAGAGTCCCGACTCTCATCGTGGTTGGTGATCAGGATGTTGCGACGGGGCCTGCCAAGGCGGAACGAATTCACGCCCGCATCCGTGGCTCGACGCTTCGAATCATCCCGGGCGCAGGTCACAGTTCGAGCATTGAGGAACCCGAGGCCGTAAATGCCGTCATCGTGGAGTTCCTAAGGGATCTCCATTAAGTCTCGACCCAACAAGCTTGCCACCTGTGTTGATCCTGACCGCATGGCCCGGCTCAATCACGATACTGATAAAAATGAAAGAGAACGGGATATGACAAATCCTTCGAGCCGGCTGAATCGACTCTTCCTGTTTGTGCTTACATTCTTCCTGCTGTGGATCCTCTGGGTCCTTTTTCTGATTCACTTCCCTCATCCCCTCAATCATTGGGTCATTCGCGCCGCAGTGCGGATATTGATCTGGGTGGGATTGGCCGTTGCCTACATCCGGTTCGTCGAGAGACAAAACGTGTTCAGTTATCTCAGGTTGAAGGTCCATGCCGGGCGGGGAATTGCCTGGGGATTGATGGTGTCGGCTGTTATTAGCGGACCGATTATATTTTATCGAGTTCACCTCATGGGGGGACATTTTCATTTGCCACTTGACATTGCGACATGGATGAACCCGATACTCACGGCCCCTATTGCGGAAGAGATTGTGTTTCGTGGGGTAATCTTCCGGAAAATGGAAGAGGCGGTGGGCAGCTTGAGGGCCCTGGTCGCGAGCGCCCTGCTGTTTGCTCTCATCCACTTTCCCTATTGGTACTTGTCAGGTGACAAGGCGGGCAAAGTCCTGGTGATCGCTGAGGGGACCATGTTTGTGTACGGATTGGTTTTTGCAGGCTTGGTGTGGATGACGCGGTCCTTGTGGGCGCCGATGACATATCATGTATTGAATAATCTCGTGTCCATCTCGCTGGGTGTCTGAACAACAACTGGGAAGGACTCTAAATCCAGGATGAGGGCAGAATCGTAAGCGAGATGCTTTTCTTCTTGTCCGGCCGGCAAACAAGGTGTCAGGTGCCGGGTGTGGGGTGTCAGGGATAGCACAAACAGCTCGAAAGATTCACGGGTCTCTCCGGCCTCTGACCTCCGGCTTCTGACTTCGATAACGGTCCTCCCAACATTCCCCGATCCAGCACCCCTGACACCCGACACCTGAAACCTGGCACCTCTTTCCTACTCCTGTCTCAAGGCAATCACCGGATCGATCTTTGCTGCCCGGCGCGCAGGGACGAGGCACGCAATAATTCCGACCAAGGCGAGAACCCCGGTCACCAGACCGAGAACGACGGGGTTCAATGGACGCACGCCATAAAGCACGCTCTGCACGTACCGTCCCAGGACTGCTGTCCCCGCAAACCCCAGCGCGAAGCCAATCAGAAGAATGAAAATTCCTTCATGGAGAATCAGCTTGAAGATTCTCTCGGTCGTCCCTCCCAGTGCCATGCGAATCCCGATCTCTTTCGTTCGCAAGGTGACGGTATACGCGAGCATGCCATAAATCCCGACCGCTGCCAGCAACAGCGCGACGAGACCGAATCCCATCGACAGCAGCATGGGCGACTTGCGGGTAATCAGGGATTCCTCAAGACGTTCAACCATGGTATGCACGTCGTAAATCGGAATCTCAGCATCCAGTCCGAAGATGGCATTGCGGACCGCGGAGATCAGGCTGTCGGGTCTGCCCGCAGTGCGGATCGCGAAGGTCATCACCGATCGCGGGGCTTGTGCATCGGGGAAGAAGTAAGCACCCACACGTTCATCCGGATCAACCAGGGCACGCAGTTTGGTGCTCTTCACGACTCCCACCACGGTGAACCACTGGACATTCTTACTGGGCTGAACGAGGTCCTCGGCTTTCGAGGGTTGCCACATCCGCTTGCCGACGGGACTGCCGTTGGGCCAAAACTTGTGGGCCAGCCGGTCGTCAACGATGACGACGCGAGAGGATTTTTCATTGTCCCTCTCGTCGAAGTAGCGCCCGTCTAGCAAAGGTATCCGCATCGCCTCGAAGTAACCGGGCGTCACCTCGATCTGGCTGGGGGAGACCAACGACTCGCCGGGCTTCATGGAATAACCCTCGGCCAGGATCACACTGTCGTTGGAGTTATCTCCAAATGGTATCGAATCGGTGGCGCCGGCCGCTGACACCCCCGGCAACGCCCGTATTTTTTCAAGCGCCTGACTGGTGAATGCCCGAAGCTGGTTATCGTCTTTGTATCGCGCCTTCGGCATTCCAATTGATGCGGTCAACACTCCTTGAGGAACAAAGCCGGGTTTGACGGCGAGCACTTGCCGGAAGCTGGCAAGAAGCAGGCCCGCGCCAGCGAGCAGGAGGAGCGCGAAGGCCACCTGCGTTATCACCAATGTCTTGCGTAGAAGGCGGGCCCCGCGACTGCTCGTTCCAGTACGGCCTTCGCCCCGGAAAAGTGTATTCAGGTCCGCTCGGAAAGCATGGGCAATGGGAATGACGCCAACCGCGAGTCCGACCAGAAGGGTCAAACCAAAGATGTAGAGCACTACCCTCCCGTCCATGGTGATCTCGCTCCCCCGGGGAATACGATTGAGACCCAGGGTGGCAAAAACGCGCAGTGCCCAGTACCCTAAAGTCAATCCGAACAGCGCGCTGATCGTGGTCATCAACACACTTTCGGTCATCAGTTGTCGTGCCACACGCCAGGGTCCCGCCCCAATGGCAAAGCGCGTCGCCAGTTCTTTCACGCGGGCACTGGATCGCGACAGAGCGAGATTGGCAATGTTGACGGCCCCGATCAGCAGCACAAAGAGCACGCCGCCCCAGAGCAGGAAGAGGATACTCTTGATGTCCCCCACAACCTCATCCTGAAGAGGCACAACCACGGTGTGGAACCCGGCGTTAATGAGAAGTTGTTTGAATTCAGGAAAGCGGTCGAGGTTCGCGGTATTCAGGGCATTGACCTGGGCTTGGGCCTGTTCGAGGGTCGCCCCGGGCTTCAAACGGCCGACCATGTCCCAACTGTTGCTGTGCCGCCCCTCTTTCACCTCAGCCGTAAAAGCCAGCGGCCTCCACAGACGAACTTCAGGATCTAAATACCGGAAGTCCTTCGGCATGACGCCCACGATGGTGAAGGGATTGCCAAAAATCCGAAGATCTTTCCCCAGGATGGATCGGTCGCCACCGTAGAGTTCCTGCCACAAGGGATAACTCAGGATGACTCGGCGCTCGTTGCCGATCTCACCCTCTTCGGGGGCAAAGATGCGGCCCAGCTTCGGCTTCGAACGCAACAACCGGAAGAACGACGGGGTCACGTTCTGGCACTTGGCCCGTTGGACCGAGCCCTTTTCACCCAGGGTCACCCCGGAATCGTTGTACATGGCGATTTCTTCAAACACGGTGACATCGCGGAGCCGATCATAGTAGTCGGCCGCCCCGTTGCTCGATTTCTTCACGCCCACATTGGGATAGCTGTTGTAGAGGAACAGGAGGCGATCCGAGTCCACGACCGGGAGCGGTTTCAATATCACCGACTGAATGACACTGAAGATCGCCGCATTGGCCGCGATACACAGGGTCAACGTGGCGATGGCCGTAATCGCGAAGCCCTTGTCCTTCCATAACAGCCTCACTCCAAACCTGATGTCTTGAAGAAGGGATTCCATCGTTTATGGCAGTCCTTTCTTTTAGAATCCAGCGTGGCCTCAAGCGGCGCCGGTATTCGAAGTATGCTGGGATATTCCGCCTTTCATACTAATACGTTGATGGACCTCTTTGGGTTCCCATTTAAAATTCTCCTGCAACTTTCCATTCAGCCCCCCAGTCACGGCCCACTGGTTTTCCCTAAGACCTAAAACCTATCAACTATCATCTTCCAGAATGACGTCCCTCTTGAATTCGCCCTGTGCAAGCTCTACACTTCCACCTGGCCAGCCACTGAAAACAAGGCCCTTATCTTCACACTTTTCATTTCACGGACAACCTCGGTTGTCACTCAATCGCCTCTCAGGGAGGGGCCGACCGATGAAGATTAGGAGATGCGACCCCACCACGTCATCAAGTCCCATCCGTTAGATAAAAAAGGAGGTCTTGTGAAATCAAAAATCATCACGTTGTTGTTCCCCGTCTTGCTGTTGGTTGTGTGGGCCAGTAAGACTTCCGCGACGCTATACTGCAATCGATCTTACACACAACTCCCTCAAAACCCCGGCCGACCTTACAATGCCGTGGGCTTCCTTAACAACGGGTGCACGGCCTTTCTCATTGACTCCAACCATATCGTGGCAGCGGCGCACTGCTTCGAAAACACAACCGATGGGACCTGGCAAACGGGTCTTCGATTCTACCCAAACTTTCACCCGGACCGTGTCGTGGCCGACGAGAAACACGTTCCACGGGGCGACGTAACGCATGTCGTGGTCGGCTCCCGCGCCGGTGAATCGGTCCTGGGCACGGGAATGGACTGGGCCATCGCTCGGATTGATAACTGGACGGACACGACCGGACTTGATTTGACCCCGCTGGCGCTGGCCCCCGCCTTGCCGTCTCTGGGCACAGCGCTCGAAAACCCCGCGTACACACGCCATCACTTTCCTTACAACGACAGCGACTCCGTCACGTGGGACAACATGCAGTGGGACACAACGAACTGCGGCTGGGTGGGCAGCAATCATGGCATGTGGGCGATCCAAATGCACACGGCGCCTGTTTTTGACGGTACGAACCGCGATACGGTGGGCTGCAATTCCCGCTGGGCGGCGGGGATGATTCACGCGAATTGCTCCCTCACGAGTGTCCCCAATGATGTCGTGATTCATGACTGCGATACGGTTGGCGGCTCGTCCGGATCACCCATCATTTTCAAGAACGCCCAGGGCAAATGGAGCGTCATCGGAGTCGGGCATGGTGGAGGACCGGCCGACTTCTCCCAGCTGGCTCCGGTCTGCACCAACGACACCCCGGATCACCAGGATAATGGCGGAGCCAGCGTGGAGCGGTTCCGGGACGCCCCCCGGTTCGCCTCAAATATCGCTGTCCATCGCCGTCCCGATAATGCGTCGGCAACAGCGGTCTTCGCAATCGACAGCGACTTGAATCAGTTAGTCTATCGAGCGCGTTCAGGTTCCACCCCCACCTACAACAGCAGCTTCGGCTTCTGGAAGAGCCTCGACACTCCTCTCCAAGGGGTGAAACTCACAAAGGTTGCAGCCTGTTCCGTTGACGCCACTGCCAGACCCCAAGTTTTCGTCGTGATAAACAACCAGAGAATCTTTACTCGCTGGGTTCTCTCAAATGGGGGCTGGAGCTTGTGGACCGACTTTGGTCTCCAGGGAATCGCCAACACTGTGGTCGACATCGACACTTCCACCGATATGCAGGGCCGATGCCTTCTCTTCGCGACCACTGAGGGAGGGGCCTTCGTTCGGGCAAAGATCTCCGACTCGACCTGGGGCGGCTGGTTCACCGTCGCTAACGGGACGTTCCGGTCGATCACTGCCCTCAACTACAACGGAGTCGTATGGGCGGCCATGGTGGATGCCTCGGGTGAGATCTGGAGAACTTCCCTGGGGCAGGCGGGATGGACCACGCCCATAAAGCTCACCCGTCCCCCGGGAGTCAGTGCGTGGCGCGACATCGACATGACCTGGGACGAGGCCGCCCGCGGCTTCATGCTTGCTCTTCCCACCAGTGGCGGGAACAAGTTGTGGTTCACTCCAATGTACGGCAATCAGGCCTGGTCCGAGTGGCGGTTCTTCGACACTCACTTGTGGGCACCGGGCGCCACTCCGCAGAACGCCCCGAACCTGCAGAGCATTACGGCCTCGAGGTGGATGGAGGATCCACCGGGTACCACGTCGCCGGTCATCTTTGTCACCGATGACAATGGCAATGTGTACTTCATTGAATACGGCCGCGTCAGCACGCCCGGATGGATACTCGACTGGAAGTCCTTCTACCACGAGACCATTCCGTATTAATGATGACAGCAGCCTTTCCCGGGGTGAATAGGAGATTAACCAAGGGAACCTGATGCATTAAGAATTGGTGTGGCGCGGAACAGGATTGGAGGGGCAACAGGACCTGGGGGCCTGATCTTTTCATTTCCGATGAGATCATATTCCCAAGCTGGTCGAGGAGCCTTATACTAAAGCAAAATGAAAATTGAGATGTGTGACCCTTCTTATTATTCTTATTGAAAAGAAGCACATTGCTAAGTGAACCTTCTCGTTCAGAGTTCCTCTAACAAAGGTGATCGCAGTGATCAAAGTGAAAGTGAACAAATGGGTTAGTTGTGGGGTGATGTTTTTAGGGTTGCTGGTGCTGATTTTTGTCTCAGTTCCTTTCTGGGGACCGGCGTGGCATCTCTTCCACGGGCAATTCCTCTATTACCGTGAATGGAAGATTCCTGTACCAAGTGCCTTCTATGTCAGCGGTGTTGGGAAAGATCGGCCGAGCATGTGGCACTTGCCCTTAGGAATGCCAATCAAAAAGGGCCTCTATGGTCAGATAGGTTTTTATCCTTTACATCTGCCGGGGGATCGACCCCTCTCCTATGGATCTGATCATCAGCAGTTCTTTGGGGTCCTTAGTTGGCAAGAACAGCAGAATGGTTTCACGCCTCGTTCAATTACAACTCTTCCGATTGATAGGACCGTTGCTTATTGCTTGGAATTTAAACACCGTGAGATCGCAACAAGAGCCCTGACGTATTGTCTCATCGACAACAGCAGGATTGTGGTGTTCTATGATGGGGATCGCAAGTATGTATCCGACTTCTTAGCGACGCTGCAGGGTATGTCACAAGTCAAGTGAACAAATAGGGTCTGAACCTTTATACAAGTGAACAGTTGCAGTAGGCCTCATCCTCATTCGCCCCCACTGTACAGAGAGGCTAAATTCATTTGTAGAAAAGTGCGGATCTGACCTAAAAAGAGGGTCACATCTTCGCATTTTTCATTTCGCGGACGGCACCGCCTCTCACTCAATCCCTCTTGGACAGAGGCCGCCAAACGCAAAATGCGAAGACACGATACAGTCAATAGCACCCATCGTATAGAATGCGATGAATGCGCCATCTAATCCTAATATCTTAGCCTGGCGCCGTTCAGCGATACACTTCACGCCGATGGGCGATTTTCACGATAACAACCGACTGCTCGTTATCGTCTATTTCGTAGAGAATCCGGTGGTCCCCTTGGCGGAGGCGGTATTTCTCCAGGCCCGAGAGCTTTTCGGACCCGAAAGGACTCGGTTCGGCAGCCAGGCCCTGAATGCGCTTCACAACTTGCCTCCGGATTTTCAGCGGAAGGGTTTCCAGTTCTTTGACGGCGGATGGCTTGATGAGGAGTTTATAGTTTGCCACGGCGCTTGAGATCCTTGAGCACCCCCTCGAAGGCCAGGTTGGGCTCTTTGGCGCGCGCATCGAAAGCAACGAGATCTTCGGCATCTTCGATGAGACTGCGTCGGACTGCGGCGTTGACCAGTTCAGATAAACTCCGGTCGGTCTCAGCAGCCTTCACACGAAGGGCCCGATGGAGGCTCGGATCCAGATACACAGTGGCACGTTTCAGTTCACTCATGGAGAGATTTTGACACTGTAACGTTTTAGTGTCAAGACGTCTCCGTCTACGACCCGCACCGCTTGATTCGTGCTGCCACCCGGTCCGCCAAAGATCTGGCTGTTTTGGGACCGCGCCGCCGGGTGACCTGCCTAACGTTATGCGGAGGGACATAGGATTGTGAGCAGATATTCCTCTGGCGATTCATTAAGGGTATCGCCCCCTTGGCTCGTTTGGGGAGCGGTGGCCCTCATCCTGTCTCTGGGTATTGCCCTAACCCGGCTTAATTCTCAGGCGAACCCTGCGCCGACGACAGAGAGGCCACCAATTTATGCTCATGATCCGAATGATGCCTGGAATCGTATTTTCTTCTGTCTGTTCACACGGACTGTCAAAACTCGCCTGTCTGCCGAATTGGATGCCGGGGCGCCGTCCATCCGGATTCCATATAGCGGATTTCCCCATGAACTGGCGGTCAGTACCCGACCGTTGGAGAGGCTCGAGATCGGAGACCGCGCGATCGAGCCGCTCTATCCGTCGTTCATCACTTCTCTCGGTGTATCCCAGGTTCTATCAGAGCCTCTTTACACCCAATTCAAACAAGCGTTAACCGATGCGCTCGAAGAGAAAACAGCACGCCCCCCGCTGGATCGCGCACTGATGCAAAGCGATCTATGGGCTGCCCATGATCTTCTCTTTCAGAATTCCTACTTTGCGGGTGCGGAGGGTCAACAGCTCACCGCGCGCAGAGAACAGCTCCTGCCTCTCCTCGCGCGTTTAATCAAGAGACTTGGGCTGACCCAAGAAGAGATTACAGCTCTGCCGGACAACTACGCTTCGGCATCTGTTGGTGCTCACCTGCCGGGATTATTTGAACCTGGAAGTGGCTGGCTGGAAGTTCAGTGGCACCTACACCGGATGCATGATCACGCGGCAGATTATCGGCGTGCCGCCCGCATCTTCGTCAAGCCAGCGTCACTGCCGACGGACACCCAGGAGTTCCTTAACAGCTTGCGGAATGCCCCCGGCATTACTTCAAAGCTGGATGCAGTCGCGCTCGTCATTCAAGATTTATTGATACAGAACGATGGCAAGGTCGTGCCGAGCCGATTGACTTATGACATCCAGCTTCGACGCTTCATCAGGAACGAGCAGGGCGCGCTCATAAGAACAGAGGTAGAGGAGTATGAACTCAGCCGCCGGTTACTTTTGATCAAGCCTGCGTCCGGCGGCCTGGTCGGTCTGGATGAGAAGGCCCCGGTCTATCTCCCGGAAGCGGGAAATGATTACGGATTCGCCTCACTGGAGCGCAACCGGCGCGGAGAGGGCTTGCCTATCCTGGTCACGTTGCGCGCACGCTGCATTGCCTGTCACGGGCAGGATATTACAGGAATGTTTTCCTTCAGCACTAATTCCCAGCCGCCATTCCCCCCGGTGGCTCAACTCAACCCATTGAACAACGATCATGCCTTCTACGTCGCTAAACGCAAAATGGAGCGCGATGACTTCAAAGCGTTAATCGAAGAAGGAAAGGCAAGATGAAATATAGGCTTCCCCCTTTGCATTGTCTGGCATGGAGTCTAATCACAGTACGGCTGAGAGACCATCCCCGGTATTGCTCGCAATACTCCCGCGCGCGTGACATCCTGCCGGAAGCCAATAAATTAACCCTTGAGTTGACACCGCCACAGTTTTACAATCTATTTCCAGCTGAGCGATTGTTTGGAACCTATTGTTCTTTGCTCAGCCAGGCGAACAAGTGGTTTCGCCTTCCCCCGGATTACCCTGGTTACTCCATTTGCTGGCAGACAGTTTCATGAGGAGTTGGCCCTCCGACCCATCGGGGTCCGTGACCATGAATCAACCGGCCGACCCTTGTGAGGGGTTGCGATGTGACCGTCAACACAAACGCCAGCAAGAGAGGACTTGATAATTTTGCGGTTGATGTAAGTGGTACACCCCGGTGAGATGAATTTCGGTCATCCTTCTTGCTCCGTCTGAATTGGCCGTCAGACTTTCTGAACCTCAAGACCATTCAACCTCCCGGGGCTAATCTCTGTTGTACGGTGTACCATTTGAATCCTCCTTCCTTTTGCCAAAATCGGGACGGAGCAATGCGTGCGAGAATCCGATAGTCCCCTGAAGATTCAACAACGAGCACTCAGGCCTGAACAGGAAATGCTCGTTGCCCGGGCCATTAAATAATTGTCCAAAGCCAGGATCCGCTCCCCTCTGCCCGCCGTTGGAGAACATGGGCGGGAATAACTTGAAGGAGGGCAGGCTGGCCAATCCCCCGATCAGGTCACGTGATCAAATGTGGAAAGAGAGAAATGACGGACTTGTCCAAGCCGGGCCGATCATCATTGCGGGCGCCCCTGGGCGCCGGCACACTGCAATGTTCCGCGTGATGACCGACCTGAAAATTCTCGCCAGGAGTCTTCAATGAGACATTTTCTTATAAAATTGCCAGACCGTAACACCCCCCCATTCATATTCCTATTTGCTATCTCCCTTTTGCTTCTTTCGACCAGTCTCGCAATAGCTGCGCAGGCCATTGCGGTCGACGTCGCCTGGCTTCCCGTCACCGAAGCCGAGCGTAATATGAAGGCACCTGTGGTTGAAAAGGATTCAGGAGTTGAGGCCCTGTTCTGGAGGATTCACGTCATGGATGAGGTTCTTGGCGGGCAAGATCTCCAGAGGGTCCTGTACCATTATGTTCGCCTGAAGGTCTTCGACGAGAAAGGGAAAGCGAAGGCGGCCACCATCGATATCCCCTTTGGTGATAAGAACTCGATTCTCTATGTGAGCGGACGAACCATCAAGGCGGACGGAACAGAATTGGAGCTGCAGAAAGAGAGCGTGTATGAACGAACTCTCGTCAAGTCAGGCCGCAGCCGGCAGAAGGTGAAGTCGTTCGCCATGCCCGGAGTCGAACCAGGCGCCATTGTGGAATACCGATGGAAAGAGATCCGTCATGATCCCAACTCGTTGTACATGCGTCTTCAATTTCAACGCGAATTCCCCGCCCAGAAGGTGACCTATTTCGTCAAGCCCCTCTCGCGCGACTACACTTCCTACTCGATGTCCATCTGGCCGGTCAACTGCAAACCTTCTCCTTTGACGATGGACAACGCGGGCTTCAATCTGACGACCCTGGAGAATGTCCCCGCATTCCGTGAAGAACCCATGATGCCGGGAGAAGCGAATGTGCGACCGTGGGCGCTTATCTTCTACAGCGATGGAAGGCGGCGCGAGCCCGAAAAGTACTGGAATGATGTTGGAAAAGAAATCTACAACGATCTCCTGAAGCCCGCCTTAAAGGCGAATGATGACATCAAACAGGCAGCCGCGCAGGCCGTGCAGGGAGCCGCCAGCGATGAGGACAAAGTCCTTGCCCTCATCCGTTATCTCCGCAGGAATCTACGGGATCTTTTCGGTCCCCAGGTCACCGAAGCGGAACGCTCGAAGATTCTGAAGCAGATGCCCGGGAGCCGCGTCCGGACTTCGGCGGAGGTTTTCAAGAGCGGGGTCGGAACAGCCGATGAACTCAACACGCTCTTTGCGGCGATGGCCTCGCAGGTCGGCCTCGATACGCGACCCGCGCTGGTCGCCGACCGGGAAGACATCGCCTTCCAGCCGCAGATGACAGAAAGATACTTCCTGCGGAGCATTGACATGGCTGTGAACATCGGCGGCAAGTGGAAGCTGTATGACGTCAGCGCACGGCGATTGCCCTCGAACATGCTCTCGTGCCGTGAAGAAGGAATGAAAGCGCTCCTCAGCGACCCCAAAAAGCCTGTGTTTGTCGAATCTCCGCTCTCCCCTCCCGAGGCTTCCGCGAGTGTGCGTACCGCGAAGTTCACGTTGGCGGACGACGGGACCCTCGAGGGCGACGTGGATCAACAGTACACGGGCCACACGGCCTCTGCGCGTCGAAATGAACTGGTGGGCGAGACGGAAGCCCGGCAGTTCGATCAGCTGAAAGAAGAGATCACGAAAGTGTTTCCGGGCTCGGAATTCTCCGCGCCTCGCATCGAGAACGTAGATGACCCCGACCACCCTTTGAAAGTACATTACCACATCAAAATCCAAGGATACGCACAGCGCACAGGGAAACGATTGCTGCTCCAGCCGTTGTTTTTCCAGCGGGGCGAGGCCCCGCTGTTCGCATCCAGCGAGAGGCACTATCCGCTGGATTTTCATTACGGGTGGAAGGAACACGACGAAGTTTCGATTGCGTTTCCCCAGGGGTTCAGCCTGGACAATGCCGATAATCCGGGTCCGCTCCGCTTTGGAGAACCGGGGTCTTACGATCTCTCCATGTCGATGGTGAAGTCTCGCGAACTGGTGTGCGTCAGGACTTTGATCTTCGGCAATAAAGGGTCAGTCTACTACCCTGCCAACCTATACCCGCAGATCAAAGCCATCTTTGATGAAATTCACTCTCGTGACAATCATACGATATCCCTGAAACAGGGAGCTGCAGCGGGGGGTCAATGAGGTTCAAACTGGCGTTCCCATTTGTGTTCTTATTAATGAGCGGATTGCTGGCGGCCAAGGAAGCACCTCCCTGGGTGCACGATGCCGCGCGGCAGCCCGCCAAGTCGGATTACCCAACCAAGGTGACGGCGGTCGCATTGTTCGAGGAAGAGCAGTTGACGGTGGACCCGGGTGGCAAGCGCGTCATGCGCGAGCGTGGGGTTATCAAAATCCTCCAACCCGGGCGTGAAAAGCCGGTGGCCTATCGTCCCTATAACACCAAGACGGGTCGTATCCGGGACTTCCGTGGATGGATGGTGCTCCCCTCTGGGAAGGAAGTTGAGTTCGGGAAGGATCGCGTCCTCGACATCGCGATGTCGAAAAGCTACACCTACGATGAAGCCCGCGCCAAAGTGATGGAGTGCGACGCCGATGCTCCGGCGGGGTCGTTGTTCGCCTACGAAGTCATTGAAGAAGAGGATACCATCTTCACGACTTATCACTTCAGCTTTCAGGGGTCGAGTCCGGTCCTGATTTCCAGGTTCGTGCTGACTCTTCCCACAGGCTGGGAGGCCCGCGGAACGACGTTCAACCACAGCGAAGTTAAACCGCAAGTCGACGGCAACACTTATACGTGGGAGCTTCGCGATTTACCGTGGATCGAGGGTGAAGATTACAGCCCGGACTACCATGCGGTCGTGCCGCGACTCGGTGTGACCTATTACCCGGCGGCCACGAGCACAGCACCTCTGCAACCTTTGAAGGATTGGCCTTCCGTGTCTGCCTGGCTCTCCGGTTTCGTGGATCCACCGGCAGGGCTTACGGCAGCGACGCGTTCGAAATCCGCCGATTTGCTGGGACCGGCGAAATCTGAATTGGACAGGATCCGGGCCATCGCCGCGTTCACCCAGCAGACGAACTACGTGTCGGTTCAAATGAATCTCACGCATGGCGGCGGCTATACCCCCCATGCAGCGGATCAGGTCCTCTCCCGCAACTACGGCGACTGCAAAGATAAAACCACGCTGATGCGGGCCTTGCTGAAGGGCGGCGGGATCGACTCGTACGCTGTGGTGATCTACTCCGGCGACCGCGGGTTTGTCCGTCCCGAATGGCCTTCTCCAATGCAATTCAATCACGCCGTTGTCGCCATCAAAGTTTCACCGGAGACGATCGTTCCCAGCATCATTGACCATCCCCGGCTCGGCCGCCTGCTGATCTTCGATCCCACCGATCCCGACACGCCCGTCGGCGATCTCGACGAGGACGAGCAGGGCAGCTATGCCCTGGTGATTGCCGGCCCACAAGGCGATCTGGTCAAAATGCCTATGCTCCCGGCAGCCACAAACCGGATCGAGCGATCGGTGGTTGCAGAACTGGACCGGGAAGGCCCCCTGTCGGCCCACATGCTGACGCAGTACTTCGGGCAGTCCGGCTCGCTACTCAGATCCCTTACGCGGCACAGCGCCGGGGATGAGGTCAAACGGCGGTTCGAGCGGTCGTTCTCGCGACGCCTTGGCAGGGTGACGCTCAACAAGGTCGCGCCCGCCGATCACGCCGAGGAAGGCCGGCTGGATCTGGTGGTGGATTTCGGCGTCGCCCAGTTTGGTCAGTTCATGCAAGGCCGCCTCCTGATCCTCAAGCCCGGGGCACTGGTCCCCGATCCCGATTACAGCTTTTCCAACAAAGAGCGGAAGTGGCCTGTCAAACTGACGGCCATACTCCGCAAGGACTCCGTGACGCTGAAGGTCCCGCCCGGGTTCACGGTTGATGAGATGCCTGACCGGGTGGACCTGAAGAGTCCTTACGGTACTTACCGGGCCTCCTGGAAGTCGAATGGCGACGAGGTGGCGTTCGAACAGTCTGTGGAGGTGAAAGACATGATCGCGGAGGCTTCGGAGTACAGCCGAGTCCGGGAGTTCTTCGACAAGCTGTCCGCGAGTCAGTTCGCTCCAGTCGTGCTGATCAAGAAATAGGCCGCCCGGACGCATCCCTATCAATAATCACTGAATCTCAATTCCTGCGTTCATTGTTCCGTCATGCGATCCAATGAAGTGCGCCTCGCCGCGTGTTTTGGCTGTTAGAGAGCCTGCGCGAAGGCCACAACTCCCATGCCCAAGATGAAAATAAAGAGCAAGTTTCAAATTTGGATTGACACTCGAAAGAGGTATTATCTCAGCCACGCTCAAGTCCAGGTGGCACGGAAACTCGGGATGAACCCCAAGAGCTACAGAAAGCTTGAAGTCCATCGAGAGGCGGATCAGCCAGTGTACTTTGGGATGACAAGGAGCCCGGCTCACCCCTGCATCCTCCTGATCCAGCACAGCCCACGAAGAGACATGCGCCGGACCGCAGGAGCCCCGGATGTTCGCCATAAAGGAAAGAAGGTAGTTTGAAATGAATCATGAGGAAGTCGGGCATTTTTGGAACGGCAATGCTGACGCTTGGACGAAGCTGGCAAGAGCCGGATATGACGTCTACCGGGACTACCTCAACACGCCGGCCTTCTTCGACCTGCTTCCGGATGTGACGGGGCTTTCGGGACTGGATATCGGCTGTGGAGAAGGTCACAACACCCGACTCCTGGCGAAGCGCGGGGCCCATGTGACGGCCATTGACATTGCGGAGACCTTTATCGAGCATGCCCGTCAAGTGGAAGCGGAGCAGCCCGTGGGCATCGATTACCGCGTTGCCAGCGCGGTGGAATTGCCTTTTCCTAACGTATCCTTTGACTTTACAACAGGCTTCATGAGCCTCATGGATGTGCCCGAGACGGATCGAGTGCTCACCGAGGCCTATCGAGTTCTGAAGCCCGGAGGATTCTTGCAGTTTTCTATCATGCACCCCTGTTATGACACCCCGCACCGCCGGAATTTACGCGATCGGAGGGGCCTCACGTACGCGGTCGAGGTGGGCGGGTATTTCCAAAATCTCGACGGGCAGATTACAGAGTGGCTTTTTGGAGCGGCTCCGCCCCACGCGAAGCAGGGATTGCCGAAGTTCAAGACGCCCCGGTTCACACGGACGGTCAGCCAATGGCTGAACCTGCTGATCGAAACCGGCTTTCTGCTGGAACGGATTGCAGAACCGCGACCCAGTGATGCGACCGTCCTTGCCTGCCCCGACATGCAAGACGCCCAGGTCGTCGCCTACTTCCTCCACATCCGTGTGCGAAAGCCGGGGCAGGCCAACGCAGCATTTGAGAAACGCGGCTGAGAGTGCGCCGGTGTCGGAGTCAGCTACATTCCCGTCACTTGCCTGGCTGGTAGTAAATCTCCGACACATTAATCCGGGCTGCACGCGGCCGGTTGCGCCCGCCGCCTCGGCTTGCTTTGTTAGGCGACCCTATTCTAGGAGAATACCTGAACCGTTCGCATCCGGATTGAGTCGGAGCGGCATCACTTAATCTTGAAGGTGTACCCATGACTGAGCTGAGTGAAGCGACCTGGGAGAAGAGACGCATGCTCTTCCCGGTGGAACACCATGCAGAAGTCGCCACAATCTTAGAAAATGAATGTGGAAATAATTTGCCTTTTCTGGACAAGCTGGATAAATACCGGCTGGAACGCTTTCGGTATGCGGCGCTCAAGTTGAGTCGCGGGAACGTTGATGAGCTGCGCAAAACCGTGGAACTCGCAAAGATCGATTGGCGCGATTTGCTCGTGGCGGCCGGCTTTGCTAACTCACTTGACGCTCATACGCGGTGGGAAGTTAAATGACCTGGTTTCATTTGCCCACATCTTGGAAAAAATGCACGTCGGGGTGGCGTTTGCAAGAGGACGCCGGGAAGCAGAATTGTCATGAAGCAAAAGATCGGCTGCATCGCCCTCGTGGTCCGGGATTATGATGAAGCCATCGCGTTTTACACGGGGGTACTCCGCTTTAACCTGATCGAGGACACCCTGCTGGAAGGCGGAAAGCGGTGGGTTCTTGTCGCCCCGCCGGGGACGGCGGAAACAGCTCTGCTCCTCGCCAAGGCGGCCACTCCGGAACAGGCAAGCCGGATCGGGAATCAAACGGGGGGGCGGGTGTTCTTGTTCCTGCACACGGATGATTTTTGGCGCGATTATCACGATTTGAGTTCACGCGGGATTCATTTCACGGAAGAGCCGCGACACGAGCCCTGCGGCACGGTCGCCATCTTCGTCGACCTCTACGGGAACCGGTGGGACCTCCTGGAATTGAAGAGATCCTGATAAGGCCCCGCCGACTTTCGTGAAAGAGGACTCTTGATTAAGCCAGAAAACCCATCGAGTTGACATCGTAGACCCCGACAGTTTGGGGTCAGCGACACCCAACGTGCAACGGGCACCTAATCATGCATCTTGTTCTCGCTGCCTTTCTCTTTAATAGGCGATCGTCGAATTCCTGGTCCTTATGGAGCCTCTATGAATAAGTGGTGGATCGCATTATTCGGGACCCTCTTCGGCGTGATAGTAGCAGGCAGCAACTCAAGACCGAAAGGCCCGGGTGAACTGCTGGCCAGAGTCGATCACCTCGTGTATGGGACACCGGACTTGGATGCCGGGATTGAGCAGCTCGCAAAATTACTGGGGGTGCGGGCGACGCCGGGAGGTCAGCATCCCGGCCGGGGAACCCGCAACGCCCTGATCGCGCTGGGTCCCGCTTCCTACCTGGAGATTATCGGGCCCGATCCCGCTCAACCAAACCCGCAAGAACCTCGCCCGTTCGGTATCGATCCTCTCGAAGCCCCCCGACTTGTGGCGTGGGCAGCAAAGGGCACGGATTTGGAGCATCTGGTCAGCGAGTCCCGACGTCAGAGTGTGAAGCTGGGAGAGGTCCTTTCCGGGAGCCGACGACGACCGGACGGCGTCGATCTATCCTGGCGATTCACGGATCCACGCACGATTTTGGCCGATGGAATCGTGCCCTTCTTCATTGACTGGGGGAAAACTTGCCATCCCGCCAGCACTGCCGCTAAAGGCGTCACGCTGATCAACCTGCAGGCGAAACATCCCGATGCGGAACGAGTCCAAAAAATACTCGGCGCGCTTGGGCTCGACCTTCCAGTGCAGCCGGGCCCGGCGCCTGCACTCATCGCAACCGTTAACAGCCCACGGGGTACCGTTGAATTGCGGTAGTGACGATCAGAATCACAAGACGATTCATAAACGGTGCCTTACCATTTCATCCATCGGAATTTTTGCTGCTGGAACTGAAGAGCGAAGCAGGGAGCGAATGGCAAGAACCGGCTCCCGGGCGGCACCATGACGGTCAAGGTTGAAACGGAGAAAGAGCGCAAGGACGGACCAATGGTCTTCGAGGTCCTCGGCCAGCGCCTTGAATATCGCTGGATCGGACCGAAGCCGGGTGAAACCCCAACGATCGTGTTCCTGCACGAAGGGCTTGGCTGTGTGGGAATGTGGCGGGATTTCCCCGATCTCATCGCCCGCGAGAGCGGCTGTGGCGCCCTTGTTTACAGCCGCCGCGGCTATGGCGATTCCGATCCGGTCCGCAGGCCACGAACGGTCCGCTTTATGCACGACGAAGCGCTCCGAATCCTTCCTGCCGTGATCGAGCACTTCGACCTGCACGACTTCATCCTTTTCGGACACAGCGACGGGGCGTCAATCGCGATTATCTATGCCGGGGCTCACCCTCGATCCGTCCGCGGGCTGGTCCTCGAAGCGCCACATGTCTTCGTCGAACCCGTTTGCATCGAAAGCATCGCCCGCATCGCGGGACGGCACGCAGGCCCAACCCAAAAGACTCACGCTGGAAGAGGGTCCCGCCAAACTTCTTCTCATAGAAATGCACAATCGCTGACACCCGAGCAGAAAGGGTACGAACCCGGTGACGTGCGAGAGCGGCTTGCCCGGTATCACGGTGCAAATACCGATTCGATGTTCAGGACATGGACGGAGGTATGGCTGAGACCGGATTTTCGCCAGTGGAATATCGAGGAGTATTTGACCAGGATTGAAGCGCCCTTGCTGGTGATTCAGGGCGAAGAAGATGAGTACGGGACCCTCCAGCAGGTCGATGCCGTAGTGACGCTGGTGAGAGGCCCCGCAAAGTCGCTCGTGCTGGCGGGTTGCGGCCACTCGCCGCATCGCGACCAGCCGAAACAGGTGATGTCAGCCACTGTTCAATTTATTCGGCAAATCCTCAACGCTTGACGCCAAGGGCGTGGTGTCGTATAGAGAAGGTTATCTTTCCAAAGAGTGTTCGGGCAGGCCTGGATTTTTGGACCTCAGATTCTCAAGAACTTTCAGGCTGGAGGAGTGCTATGAGTAAAGCTCAGAAGACAACATCCGTCCGCGAGCTGGTATCGTCCGAAGAGTGGCAGGCGCGCGTCGACCTGGCGGCCGCCTATCGTCTGGTGGCTCACTACGGCTGGGACGATCTCATCTTCACGCATATTTCTGTCCGGGTCCCCGGACCGGAGCATCACTTCCTGATTAACCCTTACGGGATGCTGTTCGACGAAATCACGGCATCCAGTCTGGTGAAAGTCGGACTCGACGGCAAGGTGATGATGGACACCCCTTACTTCATCAATCCCGCGGGTTTCACCATTCACAGCGCCGTGCATGCTGCGCGGGAAAATGCGTTGTGCGTGATGCACCTGCATACCGAGTCCGGCATCGCTGTCTCCGCGCAGAAGGGCGGCCTGCTCCCGATTTCGCAGCCGTCCCTCATCTGTCTCACCTCGCTGGCCTACCACGACTACGAGGGGTTGGCGCTGGATGAAGATGAAAAGCCGCGGCTGGTCGCGAACCTGGGAACCAAGACTTACTTGATCCTGAGGAACCATGGCCTTCTGACGGTTGGCCGGACTCCAGCGGATGCCTTCCTCGCGATGTTCACCCTGGAACGGGCCTGCAGGATTCAAATTCTCGCTCAATCCGGCGGGGGAGGACTGGTTTTGGTGCGGGAGCCGATAATAACACGCGTCTCCGGGCAACTGGAAGCCGTGACGGTGGGACTCGGGGCTCAGTTGGCATGGCCGGGGTTGCTCCGCAAGCTCGACCGGATCGATCCCTCGTACAAAGAATAATGACCTTCGGAAACTTGCATGGAATGGGCTGAGATGGAGAATTCATGTGCGTCATCGATATTCATTTCAAAGGAAATGATTAGACCCGCTCATTCCGCAAACTCCCAACCGCCCGTTATTCGGGCACAGGGTAATGCCGAGAGGGAGCAGGTGATGCGAAGCGTTATTGAGCCAAGTAAGGCACAATCGAAATTGCGCGTGACAGAAAAGGAACTCAAGCGGGTTCTGTCGGAGTCCGCTTTTGCCCGGATCTATCATTTCAAACTGCACTCATTCTCCAGTGGGATATGCACGCTTCTTGTCCCCTTCATGAAATCCATGGAGCGACCCGGAGGAATCGTCGCCGGGGCCATCTTTATGACCGCAGCCGACGTCGCAATGTGGTTGGCCATCATGACTCAACTGGGGAGTGACGCCGTATCGGTTACCTCCGAAATGACCACGGCTTTTCTTAATCCCGCTAGGGAGGAGAATGTCTGTTGCACTGCAAGAATCCTCAAGCTGGGCGAGAGCCGGATTTATGGAGTCGCCGAATGTAAAAATGAAGCAGGTCGACTGCTGACCCATCACACACTGACCTATGCCCGGATTCATCATGGACAAAAACACAAGAAAAATTGATGCCTGCAGCCGTGGCCGGTGGTCTCTCGGGTCAAAGGATCAGAGAGCACCAGGCGCGTCCTTCTTGAACCGCGTTCGATCCTTCCCGATTTCGAAACCTCTCCCTCCTTATCGCAGGTTCTTTCTCCTGAGCACTGCCCTCTCGTTCATTCTCGCGTTTGCTCCGGCGGATGTGCATTCTGCCGCGGAAGAACGCCCCACAGCGACAATTACTCCTGCCGGCAAAATCCTGATCCGTGATGGAACCGTTGTGTCCCCATTTTCCAAGGCGAGCAAATGGACCGAGGTTGAGGGAAAACGTTCCGATCGCTACGACACACGCCATTTTATTTGCATAGTCCCGGGCGGGCCCCCTGCGATTGAACTTATTGTCACTTCGGATCGGAACCCGAAGCCGCCGGACGGGGTGTTTGAAATCGGACTGGTGAGGGGGTTCCTGGTAGGATTTGCATCCAAGGCCGGATTCAAAGCTGACAACCTTGTGTTCAAAGACCAGGTCCTCGGCCCTGCCAAAGTGAAACGCGCTCTGGTGAAGTTGACGAATGCCCGGCAAACACTTTGGGTGCACGCGTATATCTATCCCCGCAAGCCCTCCCTGACGTTCATTTCGATCCGGGCACAAGATGGCGCTCAGATGAGTATCGAAAGGTACCTGGCCACCGTGGATGTGAAATGAGATGGGGCGGGAAGAGCGTGCAGTCCCTTGTGTTCGAGGGACCCTCTCGAATGTCACCTTCCGTAGTCCTTCCAGAGAATTCCCCAGTTATCCTGTAACCTTTTAGAATTTCTTCAGTATACATAAGTGACCGGACGATGAGCGAGGCATCCAAGGGCGTGAGTTCACTGACCGATCAGTCATTAATGCAGCAGGTGCGGGATGGAGACGTGGGGAAGCTCGGCATTCTGTTCGAGCGTCACCATGGAATGCTGTTCAGCTTTCTACTGCGTCTCACAGGGGACCGGACACTCAGCGAGGACCTGGTCCAGGAAGTCTTTGTGCGGCTCCTCAAGTATCGACATACCTATCGCGGAGAGAGCCTGTTCACGACCTGGATGTTCCAGATTGCACGCAACCTGCGCGTGGATCACTTCAGAAAACACCGTCGAGAGGGTGATTTGAATGAAGAAGAAGCCACGGATTATGCCAGCCCTGATCCCACCCCGGGCGAACAAGTGGTCCAGAACCAGGAAGCGCGGTTCCTGAAGGACGCCCTGACCCGGATCTCTCCGGAGAAACGTGAAGTCCTTCTGCTTACGCGGTTTCACAATCTGAAACACGAAGAGATCGCTGAAATTCTCGGATGCTCAGTTCCCAGTGTTAAGGCAAGAGTCTTTCGTGCCATGCAGGATCTGAGAGAAAGCTATTTTGAACTCACAGGTGAGAGGGTGTCATGAAATGCGACGCGGTAAGAGACCTTTTTCCGGATTTTTGGGCTGAAGCTCTCGATGAGAATACCAAGACAGATATTCAGTCCCATCTGGCCAACTGCCCACCCTGCCGGGATGAGAATGAAAGCCTGAGTACCGTCTGGATGAAGCTCGGCGAATTCCCAGAGGAAAAGCCCAGTGCCGCCCTCCGGCCCCGTTTCTACGCCATGCTTGAAGGCTACCAGCAAGGGCTGGATCAGGCCAAGCCATCACGTCGATGGCGGGATGCGGCGAGAAGCTGGCTGGGCAAGCTGCCCCTTCGCCGGCCAGCATTCCAGCTTGGGTTCGCTGCGGTGCTGTTGATGGTGGGGTTTCTGGGAGGATACGTTTACAAGCCCACTACCTCCAACCACCATGACGAGCTCGCCCAGCTCCGTGAAGAGGTCCACGACATGCGCCAGATGGTAACCGTCTCCCTCTTGAAGCAACAGTCGGCCAGTGAACGGCTGAAAGGCGTGAGTTGGAGCAACCAGGTTATTCATCCGGACCCGGAGCTTCTATCGGCCCTCTTGCAGACCTTGAATTACGACCCCAACGTGGATGTACGGCTTGCGGCCATTGATGCGCTGTACCGCTTTTCCAGTGAGCCCAACGTAAGAAAAGCCCTTATCGAAACACTTCCCAGGCAGGACTCGCCCCTGGTCCAAATCGCCGTGATCGATTTGCTGGTTCAGTTGCAGGAGCGGCAATCCATCGACGTTCTCAAGCAACTCACCCGCGACCAGGACCTGAACAAAGTGGTGCGGGAAAGAGCTCAATGGGGCCTCCAGAAGCTGAGTTAAGGAGAATCGCATCATGAAGAATTTCGTATGGATCCTTACCGCCCTCACCGTGCTGATCGTCACCGTCTTCGCTTATGGCTCCGACTGGCCCGACCGAGACCTGCCGATTGTCGAAAAAGAAACCATCCAGAAGACCCTGACATACCCAAATCCGTCAGGGACGCGCGAATTGAAGATCGACAACGTGGATGGACCGATCCAGGTGAGTGGATATGATGGCGACAGCGTCCTCCTGGTAGTGGAGAAAACCACGCGTGCACGCTCCAGGGAAGACCTACAGGTGGCAAAAAAGGAGGTCGAACTCAAGATCTCAGAAAAAGGCAATGCCATCGAGTTATTCGTGGACGGTCCTTTCCGATGCAAAGACGGATCGATCAGTCATCGGGGATGGCGTTTGGAAGGATATGTCGTCAACTTTGACTTCCACGTCAAGGTCCCGAGACATTCCGATCTCTATCTCCGGACGGTCAACCATGGAGAAATCAGCATCGAGAATGTGGAGGGGAAATACGATGTCGAGAACGTTAACAGCGGGGTCAAGATGAAAGAAGTCGCCGGCTCCGGGCGGGTTTATGCAGTGAACGGCGGTGTGAATGTGCTCTTCAGCAGGAATCCCAATGCGGAATCCTCCTTCGGCTCGCTCAACGGTAATGTGGAGGTTGCATTTCGTCCCGACCTGTCCGCCGACCTGCGATTCAAGACCTTTAATGGGGGTGCGTATACGGATTTTCCAGTCACCGCGCTTCCTAACCTCACCCCGATCCAGGAACGGCATGATGGTAAGTTTATTTACAAAAGTAATCGATTCTTTGGCGCCCGGGTTGGTTCGGGTGGTCCAGAACTCAAATTTGATGCCTTTAATGGAGACATTCGCATCACCAAACGGTAAAGATCAAACCCAGGGAGAATTCCAATGAAAAAAGGCAACCTGCTCTGTCTCACGGGCCTGGCTCTCATGCTGACCGGAGCTCTGTGTTTCGCGGAGGAAAACTATTCAGACAAAGCCACCGTCCCATTCAGCGACGCTTCGCGGCCGGGAACTGTCAAAGTCGGCCTTTTGGCCGGCAGTATTACGGTCAAAGGGTACGCCGGCAAGGAAGTCATCGTGGAAGCACAAGGCCGCTCGGAGAGCCGCTCTCATGGCCGAGGACGAGCTGAAGCCGAAGGGATGAAGCGAATCCCCAACACCGCCTCCGGTCTAAACGTTGAAGAGGAGAATAATGTGATCAGTGTGGGGACCAGTTCACTCAACAGGCCGGTCGACTTGACGATTCAAGTTCCCTTTCACACCTCACTGCAATTAAGAACGGTGAACGATGGCGATATCAAAATCGAACAGGTGGAAGGTGAGATTGAAGTCAATGACATCAATGGGGCTGTAGCACTCACCAATGTCTCGGGGAGCGTGGTCGCCCATGCTTTGAACGGCAATGTTGTTGTCAGTCTAACGAAGGTGGATCCCGCTAAATCCATGTCGTTCAGTTCCCTGAATGGAAATATTGATGTCACCTTCCCCCCGGATATCAAGGCCAACGTGGCGATGAGGTCCGACCAGGGGGAGATTTACAGCGACTTTGACATCAGCATGACCCAAGCTGCCCGCAAACCTGTTGGCGAGGATTCCCGCGGCAAAGGGGGTGCCTACCGGTTCCGGATGGATAAGACCATGAATGGGACCATTAATGGGGGTGGGCCGGAGATGCAGTTCAAGACCTTCAACGGGAACATCTACATTCGGAAGAAATCCAAGTAATTCCACCCGAGGTGAAGATCTCCTGGTTTCTCTCGAGCCATAGAGATTATTTCGTTTTCCACGGAACTAAACGGAGTCCGCCCTCGTCTAATCTTGTGTTGGAGACAGGGTTAACCTCTGTCCAAGTCTAGTTACACCCGACTTCCGAAGTCCACAGGACTTCGGAAGTCTCAATACCACACAGGAGCTGACAACGAATGAACTCTCTGAACCCCGCCATTATTCGCATGGAAGCAGTCAGCAAGGTCTTTTTTACCGACGAAGTAGAGACTCATGCCCTTGAAGGGACCCACCTGGAGATCAAACAGGGAGAATTTGTTGCAATTGCAGGGCCCTCGGGCTGCGGCAAATCGACTCTCCTTTCGATTTTGGGCCTGCTGGACACTCCGACCGAGGGAAAATACTGGTTGAGTGGTAATGCCGTCGAATCCCTGGACCGTTCCGAAAGAGCACGGGTAAGAAATCGCGAGATTGGTTTTGTATTCCAGAGTTTCAACCTGATCGGCGACCTGACTGTTTTCGAAAACGTGGAGTTGCCGTTGACATACCGTGGCATGCGGGCGGCGGAGCGCAAACAGCGGGTGGTGGACGCGCTCGAAAAAGTCGGCATGGCTCATCGTGTCAAGCACCTCCCAAGTCAACTGTCCGGCGGACAACAGCAGCGCGTCGCCGTGGCTCGGGCCCTGGTGGGGGAACCCTCCATTCTTCTGGCTGACGAACCCACCGGAAACCTGGACTCCAAGAACAGCGAAGCTGTCATGGAACTCCTCCATGAGCTTCACCACAAAGGAGCCACCATCTGCATGGTTACCCACGACCCTCGCTTTGCCCGGGCCGCAGAAAGAACGATCCATCTTTTTGACGGCCGCGTGTTGAGCGATGATGAAAGAGAATCGGCGGAGGTGCAGTAGATATTAGGTGTCAGGTGTCGGGTGTCAGGTGTCAAAAAGAGACGGTCGAATAATTTGAAACTGATGGCGAGTTCAGAAGTCAGAGGCCAGAAGCCAGAAAAGACTAAAGCAATTCATCTTGGTATTGCTGGCGGGCCCTTCTCCTGACACCTGGCACCCGACACCTGGCACCTGCAATCCTCTGTAGGAAGAAACATGAGATCGGGCAACATTCAGATTGATTGACGCCCCCTAGCACGCCGATCTCCAAGTAGGGCGAGCAGTCTGCTCGCCCTACAAACGACACCTCTATTGATCCCCCTCTTTTTCATTGAAAACAAAAACTTTCTTCCTTGACGTCCGTACTATAATCAGGGTGTTCGACCCTTCACAATGAAAACTCTCGACTCAGCCATCCCTCGCATTCTAATTGCAGATGACCAGCCCGACGTGCGTGAAGCGCTGCGCCTCATGCTTAAGGGTGAAGGATACCAAATAGAGGCGGTTCCATCGCCCGAGCGCGTCCTGGGATCTTTGGAAGAGCAGGATTTTGATGTTCTGTTGATGGACCTGAATTATGCGCGCGATACCACCTCGGGAGAAGAGGGTCTGGAACTCCTCTCCCAAGTTCAGAAATTGGACAGCATGCTCCCAGTGGTCGTCATGACGGCGTGGGGGAGCGTGGAAGTGGCCGTGGAAGCGATGCGACGTGGGGCGCGGGACTTCATTCAGAAGCCATGGGAGAATGCGCGCCTTCTGACGATTCTTCGCACGCAGATCGAGTTGGGACAGGCATTGCGCCGGGAACAGCGTCTCGAGGCAGAGAACCGGCTGCTGCGGGCTCAGGGGAGCCCCACTCTGATTGCCAAGTCCGAAATCATGCAACCCGTCCTGCAATTGATTGCACGAGTGGGACCCTCAGACGCCAATGTGCTCATCACCGGCGAGCACGGGACCGGTAAGGAAGTGATTGCCCGGACTCTCCACGCTCTCTCCCCACGGGCCTCGACCCCCATGGTCATCGTCAATGCGGGCGGCCTTTCCGAAGGAGTGTTTGAAAGTGAGCTTTTCGGCCATGTCAAAGGGGCTTTCACGGACGCTAAGATAGATCGGGTCGGCCGTTTCGAATTGGCCGATAAGGGAACTCTCTTTCTCGACGAAATTGCCAACGTCCCTCTCAACCAGCAGGCCAAACTCCTGCGCGTGCTCGAAACCGGAGAGATGGAGCGCGTCGGATCCTCCAAGACGCGCCGCGTGGACGTTCGGCTTATTTCAGCAACAAACGCAGACATCGGAGCCGAAGTGACCTCAGGGCGATTCCGGGAGGATTTGCTTTTCCGCCTGAACACGGTTGAAATCCACCTCCCTCCACTCCATGGTCGGCGCGAGGACATTCCTCTTTTGGCCGTGCATTTTCTCCGTCAGTACTCCGAGCGATACCGCAAAAACGTCAGCGGATTCGATGGAGCTGCATTGCAGGTACTCAAGGACCATCCCTGGCCGGGAAATGTGCGGGAAATGGATCACGCCATTGAGCGCGCGGTGCTGCTGGTCCAGGGAAACCAGGTCAAAGCGAGCGATCTGGGCTTGCGCCCCGCTCGGGAAAGTACAACCCGACTGGAGGAGATGAGCCTGGAGGAAGTGGAATGTCTGCTCATCCGGAAAGCGCTGAGCCGATTTAGTGGCAATGTCAGCCAGGCAGCGCAGGCGTTGGGTTTGAGCCGTAGCGGGTTGTACCGGAGACTTCAAAAGTATGGATTGTGAGGAAAATAGTGGCCAGTGGTCAGTGGCCAGTGAAAGGCAACGGACTCACGATTTCCGCTAGATTCGGATTCGAGTGCCAATCGAGAGCTTCTGCGAGACAGCTGAGCCCACGTCTACGATAAGAGACGTTTTGACAATCGGTGTTCACTGACCACTGGCCACTGACCACTGACCACTGCTTTCAAGGTACCTCCATGAGCTCTTCCCAACGATTTCGAGATCGATTTAGATTGAGCCTCGAACAGCGCCTCTTCATGATGGCCTTGATGGCGGGGTTCCCTGCGGCCCTGGTCTCTCTCATCCTGCTTTGGAAGGGAGACTACACGTCCAAGGTCCAATGGACCTTGATGGTGGTGATCCTCGGATTCTGGTGGGGGTTTGCTTATGCGCTCAGGGGGCGCATTGTGATTCCTTTGCAGACCCTCTCGAATTTGCTTGCCGCCTTGCGCGAAGGCGACTACTCCATCCGGGCCCGCGGCTCGAAGCATGAGGAGAGCCTGGGAGAAGTCATCCTGGAAGTCAATACGCTCGGCGAAACGTTGCGCGAACAGCGGCTCGGGGCGCTGGAGGCGACAACACTGTTGCGCACCGTCATGGCTGAAATCGACGTCTCCATTTTTGCCTTTGACGAACGACAGCGCCTGAAGCTTGTGAACCGCGCGGGAGAAAGGCTATTGGCCCAATCGGCGGAAAGGCTCCTGGACCACACCGCCGAGGAACTGGGACTGGCCGACTGCCTCCAGGGCGAAGATATTCAGACGCGACAAAAATCTTTTCCGGGCGGAGAAGGACGGTGGGGAATTCGTCGTAACGCGATCCGCGAGAAAGGTCTGCCCAATCAGTTGCTGGTGATTTCCGATCTTAGCCGGGCGCTGCGCGAAGAGGAGCGCCAGGCATGGCAACGCCTGGTCCGCGTCCTGGGTCATGAAATGAACAATTCCCTGGCGCCCATCAAATCAATGGCTGGAACGCTCGAGAGCATGGTCCTCCGTGATCCCCTCCCGCAGGATTGGCAGGAGGACATGCGGCGGGGTCTCAGCGTGATCGGCTCCCGGGCCGAGGCATTGAACCGCTTTATGGGTAGTTATGCGCGGCTGGCCCGGCTGCCCCCACCAAAATTTTCACCCATGCCGGTCAGTCCGTGGATACGCAGGGTCGTCGGTCTGGAAACCCGTCTCAGTGTAACCCTTCAACCCGGCCCGGAAATGACCATTCAGGCTGACAGCGACCAGCTTGAGCAGTTGATGATCAACCTGGTTCGCAACGCAGTCGACGCTTCCCTGGAAACCGGGGGAGGAGTCCAGGTGGGCTGGAAGAAGAAGGGCAACTACGTCGAGGTGTGGGTCATCGATGAAGGTCCGGGCCTCTCCAATACGGCAAATCTGTTTGTGCCCTTCTTTACGACCAAGCCCGGCGGCTCCGGAATCGGCCTGGTTTTAAGTCGTCAGATTGCCGAAGCCCACGATGGTAGCCTCACCCTCCGGAACAGCCCCACCGGCCGGGGGTGCGAGGCTCGGCTTCTTTTGCGGCGATGAAATTCATACACCCTGAAGAAGCGACGGATGGTTTTACCCCTAAGATAGGGAGAGGGACGCAGAGCGAGATCTTAGAAATCTGAGGTCAGAAACTGGGGGACGAAGATCCGAAGAGTGACTTCGATTTGCAGAAAAACCGTTACCGGCGGACGTTGAGCTTGAAACTTGTAATTTTGAACTTTGAACCTGTTTCTTTCCTCGTTCGCCACCATGTAAGTTATAATGACTCGACTTTCCCCGGAGGTTTTGAATGAAGAAGGCTCTCGTTGCGGTGATGGCGGTGTGTTTGGGAATGGCGATTAGTCTGCCCGTTCTGGCCAAGGAAGGTGAGAAAGAAGAAGATCGATTGGAGGAGTGCGGCCAGGTGCTGAAGGAGGTTCTCGATGTCCCGGAGGATATCCCCCAGGATCTTCTCGACAAAGCGGAGTGTGTAGTGATCGTACCGGCGACCAAGAAATTCGCAATAGGGATTGGAGGCAGTTATGGTCGAGGTGCCATGTCTTGCCGGACCGGACCGAGTTTCTCGGGACCGTGGAGTCCGCCGGCCATGTATGCGTTGGAGGGTGGAAGCATTGGTTTCCAACTCGGTGGCCAGGAAACCGACTTTGTTTTGCTGGTCATGAACCCTCGCGGTGTATCGTCTCTCTTGAGAAGCAAGGTCAAGATTGGCGGTGATGCCTCGGCTGCGGCAGGCCCCAAAGGGCGCAACGCGACGGCCGATACGGACATTGCCTTGCGCGCAGAGATTCTAACCTATTCGCGCTCGCGGGGCTTGTTCGCGGGCATCTCCCTGGCGGGTTCGACCTTGAGGCAGGATGGCACTGCCAATCTTCGCATTTATCACAAAGATGTCAGCGCACGAGACATCGTTCGCAAGGGAGTCGTGACCACCCCCCAAGCCGGGCAGTTGATCGTCGACGTGTTGAACAAGCGCTCGCCCAAAAATCTTTCCGATCCCAAATCGCTTAAACAGTAGGGTCCCGGACACCGTGCTCCACTTTGAAAGAGGATTTCCGGAGCGCAAATCTTCACCTGGCGGGATTGACCGTTCTTGATTCGACGTCGGGCGCCCACCACTGGCGCCTTCCTTCATCACCGAGGCAGCAGCGAGACCATGATCCCGCTCGGAGATATTTCACTGAACCTTTCTGGTTTCCCATCGTAGTATTAAAGGGACATAACGGGAGAAGGTAGATCCATGATCAAGTTTTTGCTATGGTGCATTCTGTTGGTGCTCTGCTGGCCTCTGGCCTTACTAGCGCTAATTCTTTACCCCTTGGTGTGGCTGTTGTTACTTCCCTTTCGACTTTTGGGGATCGCGGTGGAAGGAGTCCTCGAGCTCATTTGGTCCCTATTTACACTCCCAGCGCGGGTGCTGGGTGGCTCGCCCCACCGATAGTCGCCCTCATATCCGAACGTCGCCAATGTAAACTGGATGACATTTATCCTGCCATCAATCAATACCGATAAATCATATTCTAATCTCGGAGTCGAGAGTCAAATGCCACCACCGGAAGGTGGTGGATCATTCAAGTCCTGCTTCCGTGAAGGTGACACATGAATCATCCCCCGACTGCCGTCGGGGGGATTTGAATGAACTGAGGGCATGGCCCGTGTAGGTCGAACCTGAATGATCCCCCAACTTCCGTTGGGGGAATTGAAGTGGCGTGAGCTGCTCCGACCCTATCGGCAGATCCTCTTGGCACGCGCTCAACTGATGTTGGCGGGCTCATTCCCCCATCACTTGCACGATGATGTTGCGCTGTCTTCTTCTGTTATCAAAATCGATGAAGACCACTTGCTGCCAGGTTCCCAGCGCGAGATTGCCTTTGCTTAACGGGATGGAGAGCGAGGGTTTCATCAGTGCGGCTCTGACGTGGGAGAAGCCGTTGCCATCCCCCCACCTCTTGTTGTGCTCATAGGGAATGTCGGAAGGAGCTACTCGCTCCAAGGCCTGCTTCAAATCCTCCAAAGCCCCGGATTCATACTCAATCGTGGTGATGGAGCCCGTAGACCCCGGGCAGAAGACAGTGACCAGACCTTCTTCCACCTTGGAACGGTTGGCCGCTGCGACCACTTCGCCTGTAATGTCCAGGATATCGTTAAACCCTTTGGTGTTCAGTGAAAAAGTCTCGGAATAGATCATGGGGATTCCAAGGAAGAGGCTGTCATAAATTGCTGCGGGCGTCCGGATCGCCGGATCCCGAGCTTTTGCATGCGGGAGTTAAGGGTCGTGCGGTTGATTCCCAGGCGTGCGGCGGCCCCGTGGGGCCCCCCGATCACTCCGCCGGTCTCCTCCAGCGTGCGGAGAATGTGCTCGCGTTCGAGATCCTCAAGCGTTTTCGCCTTCGTTTGAACCCCCTCCGTTATGGACAGGGCAGTGGCGACATGCTTCAATTCGAGGGTGTCCCCCTCACACAAAATGACCCCTCGCTCAATGACGTTTTCCAACTCCCGGATATTACCGGGCCACGGGTATTGCTGCAGGGCCTCGACGGCTTTCGCCGAGATCTTTGTGATGTCCTTGTTGAACCTCAACGAGTGCCGATGCACGAAGTAGTGAACCAGGGGAACGATATCGTCCCGGCGATCGCGCAGGGGCGGCAGATGCAACGGAAAGATGTTCAAACGATAGTACAGGTCCTGACGGAATTCACCCCCTTGAACCATGGCCATCAGATCCCGGTTCGTGGCCGCGACAATGCGCACGTCCACCTTGATGGTCTTTATCCCCCCGACGTGTTCGAACTCGTGTTCCTGCAGAACTCGCAGCAGCTTGGACTGAACGTCTTTGGGGACTTCCCCGATTTCATCCAGAAAGATCGAGCCGCCGTCCGCCAGCTCGAAGCGGCCATTCTTGCGAGCGATGGCCCCTGTAAAGGCCCCCTTTTCATGCCCGAACAGCTCGCTTTCGATCAACCCCACGGGGATGGCGGCGCAATTGACCTTCACAAAAGCACGCTCCTTGCGCGGGCTGAGGTCATGGATCGCCCGGGCAATAAGTTCCTTACCGGTCCCTGTTTCACCGGTGATCAAGACGGTGGAGTCGGTCTTCGCGACGCGCTCGGCGCCACGGAGGATCTTGCGAAGCTGCCGGCTTTGCCCCACAATTTCTTCGAAATTCTGCTCCGTCTTGATCTCCTCCTGCAAATAAACGTTTTCCTCTTTGAGCTGATTCTTCAGCCGGGTGATTTCCTCGTAAGCCAGCACGTTGCGGAGCGCAATGGCAACCTGATTGGAAACCTGCCTGAAGAACCCACGATCCGTATTGTCAAAATGGTGCGCCTCACGACTGGCGAGGTTGAATCCGCCGAGCAGTCTCTCCTGAACAATCAGAGGGACAACGAGAACAGAGAGGAAGCCTTCCTTCAGATAGATGTCCGTGAACCACTTGAATCGTGGGCCGGTGCGCAGATCACTGATCAGGACGATGTCCTTGTGCTGCATCAGATATTGACCCAGGGTATCTTCATCCAAAGGGAATTCCAGCTGCGGCTCAAATACATTGAAATCATCTACGGCAGTAGGCGGGTGATGGACTCCCCCCAATTGGATATGCCGGGGCTCGTCGGCGGAAAGCACCACGAACAACCGCACCACTCGTTTGACTTCCTCGACCAGCACCACCGAAGCGGCATCAAACGACACGTAGTTGTGCAGGGCACGAAACAGGGAACGGAACAATCCTTCCCGGTTGAGATGCGACGCAATGGTATTATTGACCTCGAGAATCAGCTGATGCTGTTGTTCGAGGCGTACCTTTTCCTGCAATGCAAAATTGTCCTGCTCAAGTTTTCGGGAAACCCGTTTCAATTGCTCATAAGTGGTCGCATTGTCGTAGGCCAGGGCCACGATCCGAGACACTTCTTCAAAGAACGTCTGTTCTTCCGGGGAATAGGCATTGACACGCCGGCTGGCTATCGAAAGGATCCCCGCTACACGGCCACGCACTACCAGGGGCACAGCACAACCCGACCGCATCCCGCCCTGCATCAACCTCGATGCACTCAGGGGGAATTGCCCTGCCTTTCCAAAATCGGGGATCAATAAGGATTCGCGGTGATCATAGACCCAGCCCGCAATGCTTCCCTTTCGAGGGACTTTCACATATTTGGTCAACACCGGGTTGGGGGCATCGATCTCCAGCATCTGAATCTGAAATCCGTCTTCTTCAGGGTTGGGGATCAGCACCGCGGCATAGTTGAGGTCTACCAGGCGACGCAGCGATTTGACCGCGGCATGAAACACTCCATCCGGATCCAGCTTCGACACGGTGGCCGTCGCCATCTCGAGAAACGCCTGGTATTTTTGTTCCACTAAACTCATATCATTGGGGGCTTGAGGTATGTTTCCCTGATCAAACCCTAACTTATCCTGGTTCCTCTGAATGGGTCTGAAGCAACTGTATAATACCGCCAACCAATGCGACCGCAACTCCGAAGGCAAACTCTACACGGCTCCTTCGCGACCTTTGCTCCTTCATTGCACACTTTGCGGTTGACTCTTTGCCGTTTGAATATTTCCCATCACGTTCAATCGAGTATCCGTTCTCCCACTTTCTGCTCTAGTGCCTTCTCATAGACCGTCGCACCGACGGCAAGATCCTCGACTGCAATCCCGAGGGACTTAAAGAAGGTAATTTCTGGCTCCGAATCGCGCCCTTTGAATCGTCCGGTGACGACTGAGCCGAGCTCCTTGACCTTCTCCCAATACATGAGTCCGCGTTCCACGCATTTCAAAAACTCACCTGATTCCACCTTGGCCTGCTCCAATGAATCGACGACAATCCGATCCGATCGAAGGACCGTGGTGCTATCCACCTCGGTACGAAGTGGAGAATTTCCTCCAATGACATTGAGATGGGTCCCTTCGCCGATCCAGTCCCCATCGAAGAGCGGTTCTGTCGCTGTGGTGGCAGTCACGATGATATCCGAACCCTCGACGACAGCTCTCGCCTCGGTAGCAGGCCGGACTTCAATTTTCAGCTCTGCCTCCATCTTCTTGCAGAATGCCTGCCTTCGTTCGATTTTCCGCGAGAACGCAAGGACACGTCTGATTTTTCTCACTGCACACACGGCCTGCAATTGGCTTTGGGCCTGGTATCCCGTCCCGAAAATCCCGACGGACGTGGCCTCTTCCCGTGCCATCCATTTCGTGGCGATCCCGCTGGCCGCGCCGGTCCGAATCTGTCCCATGCGATCGGCTTCGATAATCGCCAGCAACTCTCCGGTTTCCGAATGGTAAAGATTGACCATAAACTTCGAACCCGAAGTAAACCAGGTGTAAGCCTTGAAACCGATGACCCCGAAGGTGGGCAGGCCGCCGCCCATCAGGTTCAGTCCGCCGTGCTTCTGATGGATACGGGCGCGAGGCAGATTCGTGGCGCGGCCATGCCCCAGTTCCACAAAAGCGCGCTCCACCGAAACCAAGGCTGTCGGCATATCCAGCAATTGCTCGACCTCTGTTTCTCGCAAGAGCAACGCCATCATCCACCTGTCCTCAAAAACTGATGAGCCTGATACAACCACAGTGGTGTAAAATGTGTCAATACGAAACGAGCTTCGGCTCGTACCCGGAAAGTTAGGGACAGACACCTTCTCTTAGAAAACTTCGCACGAATGAAACCATAGCCGGTGTCTGTCCCTTTTGTTGAAAATTCACGATGGATGGGAGATCCCATGGGAGAAGGATTATTTCAACCGTTGCACCTGCTGGTCATCCTGGTCATTGCAGTTTTCATCTTTGGCCCCAAGAAGTTACCGGAGCTGGGCAAAGGCCTGGGAGAAGGAATCCGGGGCTTCAAAGATGCATTCAACGGTGGACTTTCCTCGGAAGAGGCGAAAACCAAGGAAGCCCCCAAGCAGATTGAGGAGAAGTCTTCAGTGGAGAAGTAGACGTTCTGAAAGTTAGAGACAGATGCATTATTTTAAGAAACTCCGCAGGAACGCGACCACCGCTTGAGCATCGGCGCGATTCTCCGCTCGACCTCAGCCCGGATAGATCGTCCCGGCCTCAACGAAGCACAACGGGTTCTTCCACTTATCCACGGCGTAGAACGATCGTTCGCCCCACGGCCGCACGCTGATGGTGTCGCCGGAGACGCCGTGTACCTCCTCTCGAGAGAGGCAGCCGAGCGCCTTCGCGCGTGCGAAGACTGCGTCGAGGTTTTTGACCGTGAAATACAACGCCTTCGCCGCCGAGTGCGGTTTTCCTACGGACGACACGTCGACCACCTGCAACGTCACCGGTCCACAGGTGAAGTAGCAGCGCGAGCCCGCCTGCTTTCGCCCCTCGAGCCCGAACAACTTGCCGTAAAACTCCGCCGCCTGGTCGAGGTTCCCCACTTCGACATTGATTCGAAACAGGCATGGCACATCCGAGCCCACGCCCTTCTTCGCGGCCGTCGCCGTTCCCTTCTTCGCCGCCTTTTTCTGAGTCATTATTTGTTCCTCCGTTTTCTTGGTTACCTTTTGTCCCCCCTTGGTCGCCGTCAGTGAGGATCCTTCAAAAACCACGCGAGCCAATCGCGCACGAGCTCGAGGCGGCGGCGTTCGATGTGGTAGACCCGGGTGCGCCCCTGCTGGTCGTGCCGGAGCAGCCCAGCCGACTCGAGCACTTGCATGTGCCGCGTCGTTGTCGGCCAGGCATGCTCGAATATGTCGGCGATCTCGCCGGCCGTCATCGATCCGCCCTGGAAGTTCAGCGTGAGCAGGATCCGTCGGCGCACCGGGTGGGCGAGCGCAGTGAACACAGCCTCGTACGCATCCATCCTCGCCTTCGGCTCCGGTCTCGCTCTCCCTCTCGCCATGCCTGACATATTTAGCACGCAGGCTAAACATTGTCAAGGAATATTTAGCGTGCAAGCTAAGCATTGACGCTTAACGTACACCCCGGCAACCCCATTCCTTTTCCTTCGGATTAGGCCGTGAATCACCCCTGAGGCCAGAAGTCTAATCCCACCACCGGTCCGCCTCGGCGGAGTGGATGATTCAGATTCAGCCTACCCAGAGACCACGTCCGACTTGAAAACCCCACCAGTCCGCCCAGGCGTCGGGGGGATTGGGAGAGAATGAGGTGGCGGTCCCGGTAGGCGGCAATTGAATCATCCCCCAACTCCCGTTGGGGGGATTAGAAGGGAGCGAGGCGGTAGAAAAATAGTGAATTTTCGGGCCAGACCTTTCCAATGCAGGAAAATAGCGGGTGCCGCAGACATGCCCGCCGCAGCGGGCATGTCTGCGAAGAGCGGTCCCTGACGACGCTCCTCCCCCCGGCGAGGCCATCCGCTGATCCCTAGAGGAGCACGCCCAGCGGCGGTCTTCAGGACTCTGGCAGACGCAGGCATGTCCGCGGCGGCGGAAACGCATGCCTGCGGCACCCCGGGCACACGCACCTGTTTGACTCTCCTCTCTTCCCTGCCTATAATTCGACGTAATCACTTTGAGTACGCGAACTGGAGTGGCCCATACTAAGGGCCAGGAGTCATTTATGCCATCTGACGAACTTGCGCCGGTCATCCTTTCGGGCGTTCGAACTCCCATCGGGAGATTTTTGGGAGGACTAAAATCCCTCTCTGCGGTTCAGCTGGGCGCCATTGCTGTCAAGGCGGCGGTGGAGCGGGCCGGATTGGATCCTAAGCAAATTGACGAATGCATCATGGGGAATGTGGTGCAAGCCGGACTCGGTCAAAATCCAGCACGTCAGGCCGCCCTGGGAGGTGGCCTTCTCCCTGAAGTCGGCGCCTTTACGGTCAACAAGGTTTGCGGCTCAGGTCTGAAGGCGGTGGGACTCGCCGCGCAGGCGATCCAGTGCGGGGACCAGGAGATCGTCGTCGCGGGTGGGATGGAATCGATGTCCAACGCCCCTTACCTCATCCCCAAACTCCGCGAGGGCTATCGGCTGGGAAACGGCGAGGTCATTGATTCCATGATCCACGACGGGCTATGGGATGCCTACGAGGATTTTCACATGGGAATGACGGGCGAACTTGTCGCTGAAAAATACAAAGTTTCGCGCGAAGCCATGGACGAGTATGCCCAGAACTCCCATCAAAAAGCGATCCGGGCCATCAAGGAATGCCGTTTCGAATCCCAGGTCGTTCCTGTGGAGATTGCTTCCAAGAAGGGGGTGACGGTCATCAAAGTCGACGAGGGGCCGCGCGAGGACTCTTCCTTGGAGGTGCTGCGCGGACTCAAGCCGGTATTCAAAAAGGACGGTACCGTCACCGCCGGCAACGCCCCTGGAATGAATGATGGCGCCGCCGCTTTGGTCATCACCTCCGGGAAGAAGGCCGAGGCGCTGGGGAAAACCCCGATAGCGCGCATCATCGGCCAAGCCACGGCCGGACTCGAACCGAAATGGGTCATGATGACTCCGGTGCCCGCAGTGCAAAAACTTCTGCCTAAGATCGGTTGGAGGAAGGAAGAGGTCGATCTCTGGGAACTGAACGAAGCGTTCGCAGTGCAATCGGTCGCTGTCGTCCGTGAGCTGGAACTTGATCCCGGAAAGGTCAACGTGAACGGCGGGGCGGTGGCGCTGGGCCATCCCATCGGGGCGAGCGGTGCGCGCATCCTGGTGACGCTGCTCCACGAGATGATTCGACGCGACCTGCACCGCGGGGTGGCGACTCTCTGCATGGGCGGCGGCAACGGATTGGCCCTGGCCATCGAGCGGTGAGCGGGGTCTACTGTCCACGGACCCATGATCTCCCATTTGACAAACATAAAGGAGCAATTGACATGAAAATGAACCGTCGAATTGTAGTAGGAATGTGCCTCCTCGGAGCCATGGTGGCGGCCCTTCTGTTGCGGTCAGATGTTTCGTCTGCTGTGGATGTCAAGGGTGAGATGGTTTCTTACAAGAGCGGGAATGAGACGATCAGCGGGTATCTCGCGGTTCCCCCTGGACCCGGCCCTCATCCCGGCCTGGTGGTGATCCAGGAATGGTGGGGACTGAATGATTGGATTAAGGAACAGGCCCGAAATTTCGCCGCAAAAGGTTATGTGGCGCTCGCGCCGGACCTGTATCGCGGGAAGGTCGCCACCGAACCCTCCATGGCGCACGAATTGAGCCGGGGATTGCCCGACGATCGTGCGCTTCGCGACCTGAAGGCCTCCTTTGATTACCTGCAAAACCGAAAGGACGTCAAGAAATCCGCTATTGGGTCGGTGGGCTGGTGTATGGGTGGCGGACTCTCCCTTAAGCTGGCTCTCAATCAGCCCGAGCTAAGGGCCTGCATTGTGAACTACGGCGCCCTCCCCACCGACACTGCCGCCATTGGCAAGATCACGGCCCCCGTGTTGGGAAATTTCGGAGCCGAAGACCAGGGCATTCCCCCGGCCGCCGTGAACGCCTTTGAAAAGGAAATGAGGGGGCAGAAAAAATGGATCGATGTGAAGATTTATCCCGGCGCGGGCCATGCCTTTGAGAATCCGAACAACCGCCAGGGCTACCGCGAGGACGCGGCCAAGGACGCCTGGAGCCGGATGATCACATTCCTCAATGAGAATCTGAAGTAAACGTCCTTAAGAGTTCAAGGTCCAAAGTCCATGGTCCAAAGTCGAAACTTCCAAGAGTTTGAAGTTCAAAGTCCAGAAAACCGGTTCAAATTCTGAAGTCCAAAGCCCAAATTCTTGAGTTCAAGGATTGACTTCCTGCCTCCGGCATCTGGCTTCCGGCTTCTCGCTTCTAGCTTCTGCCCTTTGACTTCCGACCTCCGACTTCTGATGCCGGGCTTCCTTTCCCCTCGACCATTCTCCATCATTCCTCCTTGAACCCTCCTCCCTTCACAGGTATCCTACCTGCGCTCGCTTTTCACTCCACCGACCGGAGGCTTTCTTATGTCACGTCCTATCGAAACGATCGGCGTTATCGGGGCTGGAACCATGGGAAATGGAATTGCCCAGGTGTGCGCGACCGCAGGTCTGCACGTGGTCTTGAAAGACGTTCAGGATGAGTTCCTGGACCGTGGCCTTAAAACCATCGAAAAATCGCTCGCGAAGCTTGTTGAGAAAGGGAAGCTGACACTGGAACAAAAGACGGCGGCCCTGAAAAACATTGGGACGACGCTGACCGCCCAAGCCCTGGCCGGTTGCGATTTTGTGATCGAAGCGGCCAGTGAAAGCTATGACATCAAGAGAAAAATCCTTGAAGAGGTGGATTCCCTTTGCCGGCCAGAGGTGATTTTCGCCACGAACACCTCCTCCATCTCGATCACGCGCCTTGCCGCCCACACCCGCCGCCCACAGCAATTTATCGGGATGCACTTTATGAACCCGGTGCCTTTGATGGCCCTGATCGAAATCATTCGGGGCATTAAGACAAGCGACGAGACCTTTGTGACCACGAAAATGCTGGCCGAAAAGCTTGGAAAAGTGCCCTGTGAAGTGAATGACTCCCCCGGCTTCGTCTCAAATCGAGTGCTCATGCCGATGATCAATGAGGCGATCTACTGCCTGATGGAAGGGGTAGGAAAGCCGGAAGCCATTGACACCGTCATGAAGCTTGGAATGAACCATCCCATGGGTCCCCTGGCGCTGGCTGACTTGATCGGGCTGGACGTTTGCCTCGACATCATGGAGGTGCTTTACGGCGGGTTCGCGGATTCGAAGTATCGGCCCTGTCCACTCTTGAAAAGGATGGTCGCCGGGGGGATGCTGGGACGAAAAAGCGGGCAGGGATTCTATGCCTATTCTTAATGTGTCTTCCGGGGTGGAGAGGGGCGGCTCAGCCTCGCACCCCCGCAAAGACTTGACAAAGCCTTTAAATTCTTGGGAAGCGAGTAAAGACGACACCCGGCCAAGTCTGAAGAGATGAACAATTTTGTTGCTTGGGCTGGGCGCGTCTTATATCATTTGGTGGTT
Organism: Terriglobia bacterium; assembly: GCA_041494885.1. Lineage (GTDB taxonomy): Bacteria > Acidobacteriota > Terriglobia > JAIQFV01 > JAIQFV01 > JAIQFV01. The sequence continues at coordinate 28,234 of JBGQBO010000009.1, read as the reverse complement.
CGGTCGTTGGACGCTGGGTGTGGATTATGATCCTTTGTCAAAAATGCGCGGCGGTGAATCAATTCGGGCAGGAAGTGTGCTCCAAGTGCGGGACCCGCTTGATGATCACGGCGCCCCAGTATGAGCAGGAGAGGCCGTCGGTCCAGCCCCTTGAAGAACATCTCCTCGAGCGCATTTCGACCCTGGAATATGAGCATACCAAGCTGGGCGAGCGCATGGCCCAGCTCACTGAAATCGTCAACAAGCTGGTGTCGGGAAACTTTTACGATCACAAGATGATCGAAGCCATTTCCGACGCGTTGCAAAAAGCTCGCGTGGTGGCGGGAAAGACGCTCGAAAATTTGTGGCGCGAACGCGTCCTTGACTACCGCGAGGAGAGCGCCCGCCGGGAACATTTCGCCGCCCGCAAGCCGCGAATCGTGCAGCTCTGTCCTGAAAAGCATCGCCCCCGGGTCAAAACGAAACTCAACCATGTGGAGTCGCTCCTCTTTGGAGCCGGCAACTCGAAGGAAGGAGTGCGGTTATTGCGCGGCCTGATGCGGACGGTGCCGAAGAACTATGAACTGGCATTCCTCCTGAGCGAATATTTTTATTCCATCAATCGCTTTACCGAGGCGGCCCAATATCTGCAAAAGGCGTTGACGGTCAATCCGCAGCATTTCGACTCCATTCTCCTGTGGGGGGTCATGTTGACCAATAGTGGCCGTTACGCGGAGGCTGAAGACGTGCTGCGGACCGCCGTCGGGTTGCGCGCGGATTCGCACATCGCCCACCTGACCCTGGGCGCCGTCTGCGCTTCCCAGGGGCAGCCCCAGAAGGCCAAACAGCATCTCTCAAAGGCCGTGGGATTGGCTCCCTCCTCTTCGATGTATTTTACGGCGGGAGAAATCTCCGCCAATTTCGGTTGGCAGAAGGACGCTATTCACTTCTATAAAAAGGCCATTCAGATCGATCCAACGTTTGACGAGGCCTTTTACAAGCTGGGCCTGATTTATCTCAAGAACCACCGCACCCGTGCCGCCGAGAAGTATCTGAGGACGGCCTATCAACTCAACCCCCAGGAATCGCGTTACAGGGAAGCGCTGAAAGCACATACAAAACGGCAGGCACGGCAGAATTCCTGAGTGCTGAGCCGACAGCAGCTCCCTCCCCAGTTTCCTCCCCAACCCGAACGATGAAACCGGACGGGTGAATACAACTTGAAGGGGCACACAAGAATTCAACCAAGCACGATCAGGGTGAGAAGGAGTCATTATGGCAGAGGAGCGAAACGAGGTTCGGGAAAACCGCGATCGGGCAATTGAGGTCGCGCTCACTCAAATTGAGAAGCAATTTGGGAAAGGGTCCATCATGCGCCTGGGATCGAAAGAGGCGCTGGTGGCCGTCCCGGCTATCCCAACCGGGTGTCTCTCTTTTGACGCGGCCCTTGGCGTGGGGGGATTCCCCCGCGGTCGCGTCATCGAAGTATTTGGTCCGGAGTCGAGCGGCAAGACCACCGTGGCGTTGCACGTGGTGGCGGAGGCGCAAAAACGCGGAGGCATGGCCGCCTTCATCGATGCGGAGCACGCCATGGATGCCAAGTACGCGAAAAGACTCGGGGTCGATGTTGACAATCTACTCGTTTCCCAACCCGACTCCGGGGAGCAGGCGCTGGAGATTGCCGAAGTGCTGATTCGAAGCAGCGCCGTGGATGTTATTGTCGTCGATTCGGTCGCCGCGCTGGTCCCCCGTGCCGAACTCGAAGGGGAAATGGGCGATGCCCAGATGGGGTTGCAAGCCCGCCTGATGTCGCAAGCCATGCGAAAACTCAAGGGGATTGTCTCGAAGTCAAAGACCTGCTTGATCTTCATCAATCAGCTTCGGGAAAAGATCGGGGTCATGTTCGGCAACCCGGAAACCACGACGGGGGGCCGGGCGCTGAAGTTTTATGCCGATATCCGGGTCGATATCCGGCGAGTTGGCGCCATCAAGGATGGCGATAACGTCGTGGGCAACCGAACCCGCGTCAAGATTGTGAAGAATAAGCTTGCTTCCCCCTTCCGGGAAGCGGAATTCGATATCCTTTACGGGGAGGGTATCTCCCGCGAGGGAGACCTGATCGATCTTGCGGTTGAGAAAAACATCATTGAGAAGAGCGGGGCCTGGTTCTCCTTCCAGGGAGAGCGGCTGGGTCAGGGACGCGAAAATGTGAAGGTGTTCCTGCGTGAAAACGCCGATATCACCAACAAGATTGAAATTGGCGTGAGGAAGGCGGTGGGACTCGATGCAAAACCAGAAACCACGGCCTCGCCGGCGACTGCGGCGGCGGGGGCGTCGACTGCGGTCCCTGCCCGGGGAAAATCGGCCCGTTCCTAGCCCTTCTGCCGATGCCAGGCTCTGACCATGTCCGGACGAATACCCCTTTTTGTGACATTTTTGTGACAATAGTCACACTACGATCTTCTGCTTTTGTGTTACATAATGAAACTAACCTTGTGTTATGATTCCGCCGCCCAGGGTGGAGTTACGACAGCAAAGCGCCAACGAAAAAAGAAGGAGAGGTTCCACGAGCAATGAATCTAAAACTCGCGAGATATTTTTTCGGAGGACTTGTTGCCTTATGCTTGTTGTTTGAGCCTTTGTTAATGAGCTTCTCTGCAATTCGCACCACCCCTTCCAGCTCCTCGACCACGAAACGAACGTCAAAAACCAAACGCAAAGCCTCGAAAAAGACGACGCCCACTACCACAAAATTGACAAAAAGTACGGTTGCCAAGCGCCGTCGCGGAAGGATTCGAGTCGTCGACCCGACCATCGGCGACGTCGTGGACGGCGAGGATCTGACGGTGCGCCGTGCCTCCGTTGAGGGACTGGGACATATCGACGGCAGCGTCGTTGTGGCGGATCCGTCTAATGGCAGGATTCTCTCTATTGTGAACCAGAAACTGGCCTTGGGCTCCGCCTACCAGCCCTGCTCCACCTTCAAGCTGCTGGTCTCGCTGGCTGGCCTTTCCGAGGGGGTGTTCAGCAAAGATTCGGAGTTTAAATGCCCCACTCACCACCGCGGGTATCTCAATTTGACTGATGCGCTGGCCTATTCGTGTAACGAGTATTTCCAGAATGTGGGCGAGCGCCTCGGGTTTGATCGGGTCAAGCGATACGCCCAGCAGTTTGGTTTCGGGGAGCTCGCCGGTCTCGATATCAAAGGTGAGCGGTCGGGGTATTTCCCCAGCGAAATCGATGAGGAATGGGTACGAAAACTCTCCAGCCACGGCCAATTCATCGAAGTGACCCCGCTGGAAATGACCGCCTTTGTCTCTTCACTTGCCAACGGAGGCACGCTTTATTACCTGCAATATCCACGCAGCGAGGAAGAAGTAGCGAACTTCGAACCGAAAATTAAGAGACAACTGGACATTTCCAATCTGTTGCCGGATCTGAAGGAAGGGATGAGCGGATCGGTTACCTACGGTTCGGGCAAACATGCCTACGATCCGCTGGAGCCGGTTTATGGAAAAACAGGGAGCTGCAGTGGACAGGGAACCCACCTGGGCTGGTTTGTTTCCTATGCCGGAGATTCTGAACACCAACTCGTCATCGTGGTGCTGACTCGCGGATCCCTGCGTACGGAGGGTCCTTTTGCCGCCGGGGTCGCCGGAAGAATATATCGCGAACTTTCACAACAGAAATACTTCGCGAAACGGGATGAGAAAACGAATCCCACGAGCGTCGCCAACGACATTGATTCTCCAAACAACCGCTACAACCAGCGCTGACAGAAAATAGGCACAGACCCAATCGAATCAGATAGTTGCCTTGGGGTAAAAGATACCGCCCCGAGAAACCAAGGACATGAACCTGGGCTTCTCGGGGCGGTTTTGTTTGAAGCGGAGTTCAGAGATTGAATACTCATTTGGAGGCGCAAGCTTGCATGCGCTTTGCTTCGGCGCAGATTGCTCCGCCGAGGAAATGCGCTCGAAGCAAGCCTCACCCTGAAAGCGGCAGGAAGCTCTCACACTCCAAATGGGCCCTCAAAAGATAGGCCTATAATTCCATGTCTTGGGGAAAAGTTTTGCGGGTGTCAAACTCAACAGCGAACTCAACGGAACTGAGGCTCCGCCGGTACGCAAGTCCTCCAACTCGATTCGGGGAGATTAGGACTTTGGCTTTGCAGGCTCCTGGCCCTGGTGTTCAGCACACCACTTCGAATTGATCTCGATGTACTTCTGATGTTGCTCCGGCAGTTCGTCCAACGGGAAAATGGCCTGCGGAGGGCATACGGGCTGACAGGCTCCACAATCGATGCACTCATCGGGATGGATCACCAATTGTTCTCCGGCATCGTAAAAACACTCTACAGGGCACACGGCCACGCACGCGGTATCCTTAACTCCGATGCATGGCTCAGCGACAATATATGCCATAGATTCTCTCCTTTGAAATTAGGTCGAGCGAAGCATTCGACACTCACTAAAACACCATAACCAGAATCGGCTAGATTAATTTCCCATGGAGCGCTTGTCAAGTTCTATGACTCAAGTCATAGGTGGACTAGGCCGCTGGAGGGTGAACCTTCGCGATCAATCGCCAGCTGCCTGGGAGAAGTAATGCCGCCAGGACGACTTTATACACGTCACCGATCAAAAAGGGCCAAAATCCCAGGGTGAGGGCTTGCATCCAGTCCACTCGCATGACCCATTTCAGCCAGGGAACGCCCACCGCAAAAATAGCCACACTCCCCAAGATCATCATCACCAGAGCGGATCCCAGGCGCTTGCCGTAACCCCGGTCAGCCATCCACCCGACCACCGCAGCCGCAACGGCAAACCCCACCAGAAATCCTCCGGTCGGCCCAAGAAGCCTGGCGATCCCCCAAGTACTTCCCGGAGCGAAAACAGGCAACCCCGCAAATCCCTGGGCAAGATAAAGCAGTTGAACTGATATCGCCATTCGCATTCCGAGGAGACCCGCCAGGATGAGAACTGCAAAGGTTTGAGTTGTCACCGGTACTGGCGTGAACGGGAGGGGCAACGACAGTCGCGACGACAACCCCATCAACCCGCTGCAGGCGAGAACGAGAAGACTTTTCGTGAAAAAATCGACGTCTGGAAAAGCAAATTCAAAGAAGTTAGTACGCCGCAGAGTTAAGGTTGGATTCATGAAAACCTCGGGAAGAGATGCGAAAAGTCACTCCACAACCGGCCAATGAGACTTCAGATTTTAAGCAATGCAAGAACTTGATCGATTCATCCCTCAAAAATTGAATTGCGATGATAGACCGAGCCCTATGAATTTGCAACGGCTTTTCAGAAAAGGAGTTGCCAGCAACCCGTGGACAGGTGCCTGTGGTCAGCTTTGAACCTTGAACCTTGAATTCAGAACTCTTCTCTTCCCCTCTACGGAAATATCTTCAAGGCCGTCTCGCGCAAGATCTTTCTCATGGTCAGCGCGGAAAGGGGCAGCTGCTTGAACTGATCCAATACGGTCTTCATCGACGGAACGCCCGGACCCGGCCAGTCACTTCCAAAAACCGTCTTATCCGCAATTTCTTCCAGGCGTGGGAAGTACTCCAGTAACTTCTTCGGAGGGATTCCTGAAATTTCCAGATAAACATTCTCAAATCGCCGTACCAGGAAAAAGGCCTCGTTCATGTAAAGCGGCCGGCCCCCGTGGGCCAGCAGGATTTTAAGCCGGGGAAAATCGCCGGCCACATCATCAATGTCCATGGGATGGCTATATTTGTTACGGGCACCCGGAAAGATGGAGGTCCCTGTATGGATGGTCACGGGGACACCAAAAGCTTCTGCCTTGGCGTAAATGGTTCTGAGAGTTTCATCTCCCCGAGCGTAATCATTGGCATATATCAGCTGGTGTGGGGGATGGATCTTAATGGCGCGTACACCCAGTTTCCCGCAAATATAGTCCATCTCTGCAGCAGCATCTTCGGTGAAGCGAGGATGAACCGAACCGAACGGGATCAGGCGGTCGGGAAACCCCTGGCAATATCGAACGACCCACTCATTCACTTCCCGGGTAAAACCCAGCAGATCGGGACTGACATAGTTAATCAAACCAGCCTTCTCTATCCCTGCCTCATCCATCAGCTCAATAAACCGGCGGGGCTCACGACAGCAGGCGAGCGCCTGATCAAATCCATTCTGAGTCCGCCGCATGGTCTTGAGCATCGCCGGCTTCAGCATGCTCCAGTCAGTGACGTGGACATGAAGATCAATGGCTTTAATGCTCACGATTTCTCACTCTCCATCAGAGATCCAAATTCCAAGCTCCAAGGTCCAAATTCCAAATAAATTCCAAATTCCAAAAGACCAAAGAGCAAGGCGGTTTTCTTTTTCTGGAATTTGGGCTTTGGAATTTATTTGGAATTTGGCACTTGGAATTTGGATTTTCCTTCTTAAAAGTCTCACCGGCTCGAAAAGGCCAACGCTAGCCTGTCGGCGAGGCGCGGCGCGAGGTGTTGAACTGCAGCGAGGAGCCATCCGGCTCGAGGAATGACCACTTCTCTTTTGTGTTTCCAGACCCCCTGGACGACAGCTCGGGCCACGTCTTCAGGGGCCAAGCCCCGGGCAGACCACGAAGGGTTCTGAATCGGTTTGTATTTTATGGCATGGGGTTGAAACTCGGTCTGCACACGGCCGGGGCACACTGTCAGCACCTCCACATGCTTCTCTTTCAACTCCATCCTGAGGGCATTTGAAATTGAATTCAAAGCGTGTTTGGTCGCACAGTAGGCGCCCATCCCGGGAAAGTCCACCTTCCCCAAAATCGAAGAGATGTTGATGATGATTCCTGCCTGTTGCCGTTCGAAATAGGGCATCACTGATTGAATGGCCCACAGAGGTGCCCAAAAATTGAGTTTCATGACCGCTTCAAAGTCTTCGAAATCTACGGTCGCCAAGGGGGCATAGAGCCCCCGCCCGGCATTATTGACCAGAATATCGATGCGGCCAAAATGCGAAGCTGCTTTTTCCACCGCGTCTTTCAGAGACTCCCGATGGCTTAAATCACAGGTCAGTGCAAGGGCGTCCACGCCAATTTGTCGCAATTGATCAGAGAGCGACTCCAACCGATCGGTGCTCCGTGCCATGGCGGCAACATGGGCGCCTTGTTTGGCAAATTCAACGGCAATGGCGCGCCCGATCCCGTACGAAGCGCCCGTGATGAGTACGACCTTATTCTGGAACTTCATTAAAAAAACTCCCCTCAAACTTCAATGGGGCAGTTCGTCAAAGCTTTGACTCAGCCGCCCCAGGAGGATTGAATCAAACCGCGACCCGCAAAATGGTTGGCGGATATGGGAAGGTATACTATGAGATATTGAGAAGATTTAAAAGAGGAAACCAGGGGCAGGGTCTCTCAAAAGGGGTGTCACCTCAAAGGATGTCAAAGCGGCAGGGGCGGGGGAACTGCGTCTAACCTTCCGCTTCCTTTGATACGTTTTGCTTTTTCGCTCTTGTCTTTTTATTTGCCGGTCCGTAGCTCGCGATGGCCGTCTCTTCATCATCAAAGACTTCGAATACTCTATCCAGCCGGGTGATTTTCAGGACTTCCCGCACGCGCGGATTGGGTTTGAGAAGCTTGAAGGCTCCTCCCTCCTTCGACACTCCTGCCTGACTGCTGACCAAAAACCCGATTCCTGTCGAATCAACGAAGGGGACTTTCGACATATCCACCAGAATGCTTCTCATCCCCATGTTGAGCACATCCCTCACTTTATCCTTCAAATAGACTGATTCGCCGCCGACAATGAACTTTCCTTCCAGCCGCAGCACGCAAATTTCTCCCACAACCTGCAAAGTAATCTTCAAGGGTAAGTCCTCCGAAAAAGGTGTACCGAAACATCAGAAGGGAATATCAAGTTACTCTGCCCGCCCATCGCCGGTCAAGTATTTCCTTCAATGCGACAATCCTCCCGGGTATCCATCCCAAATCCCGAATGAATCTCCCCCGCCGCTCCGAGCAGCGCCCGCTCGCGGCGACACTCCGAGCTAAAGAACTCCCTGGGAATTCCCCGGGTAGATTTTCTTCCGAATTCAATTCCTCTGAAGACAGCGACTTCACATCTTCAGGCTGTCCTGGTCCCCTTCGTTATTCGATCAACTCAAACCCCGGAAATCGATCGAGGGGGAGAGGATCGGACCTGTTCAGAATAAACGATTTCATTCCGGAGCTTCACGAAAAAGGAAAAATTGCGCCGGAATCTCGATTTGGAAACTAGACTTGGCCTTTACACAGGCAGTCCAGCAAGGCGCCTTTCAAACTCAATTCCCGAACTCGGGTTCAAAAGTCGATGTCTCCACTCGCTCAGGATTTCTTGAACTGCTTCATCATCATGTCGCAATCTTTTTTCAACTGTGTGGCCGCGTCGATCTTCTTCTTGTCCCCCTTGTCCTTGAGCAGGTCGAGGCTATCCGTGACCGTTTTATTGGTCCTGTCACAAAACATCTTGAAATTTGTCAGCTCGTTCAACTGGAATCGATCGAACAAGACATCCTGCTCGTGCAGGATCTTCGCCACGGCAAACAAGAAATCGCCCGGATCAACGCTCACCGCGCCCGTTGCAAACAGCGCCTTGGCCTTGGCACGGTCATCCCCCACCCCCGCCAACTCTGTAAGCACGGTGAGTACCCCGTTCTTCAGTTCCTCTTCTTCGTCCTTGCGCCGCTCTTCATCCGCGATCAGCATCCCTTTCTTTACCTTTTCGAGGGAAATACGGGGCCCCGCCTCAACCTGGGGATAAACCCCCTGGTAGGAGACGGGCTTGGTCTTATCTATCTTCTTAGTGTAGGCATCGAGCGATTCAATGAAATTCAAAATATTGGCTTTTTGCCGGCGGTAGTAGTCGAAGGCAGTGTTACGAAATGCACCCTTAATGCGCACGTCGCGCGTCGCCATTCTGCCGTCAGCAAATGCCTTTCCAAGCTGGCGGCATCCCTCCGCCAAACCGCCATAAATGGTGATTTCCATGATGGCGGCATTGCCGGCCAGCTCATGGTTGGGAGTGTCGCGCAGGATTTTCGAGGTGTATTCAAGCGCCTTTTCATACCTCGCTGACGAGAATTCCCGCTTTGCGAGTTCAAATCGCCCTTCCGGGGTGGCGGGGTTCGGTTGATTTGAACTACCCGAGCAGGAGAGCATAAAGAGGATTAACAAAAGATTGATGACCAGGATGCAGGAACGCTTATGAGCAAAACCATTCTCCAGTTTCATCTCCGCCTCCAAAACAGTTCAAGTTTGTCTCGCAGGTTCACCATGAATTTCGCGATGGTATGGGATCGACACCCGAGGGTTACGCTCCGGCAAAGCTCGGTCGGGCACCGGCCGGGGAATCCACAGACAGCTTCCCTCCACCTCGTTCACTCCACGACATTCGGATTGAAGTTATTCAGATAGTTACGTTGATCGACTCTACCAGCTTCTTGGCCTGGGCACCTTTGATGTCTTTCAACTGTTTGATGTATTTGTCTATTCGCTCCATTGTGCTGCGCGCGGTGGCTTCGTCTTCCGAGGCGCCCATCTCTTTGTAGTGGTCCGCAATCTCACTCAAAGACCCGGAGACCAGGTCGAGATAGGTCAGGGCCTCTTTGTCATGGTAACGTTTCTCAAATTCCTCGAGACTCTCCGCTTTAACTTTATCCACAAGCCCCTGCGCTGATTCCTGGTAGGCCTTCAGAATCTGGAAGTGGGTTGGACAGCACTCCTTCTTGACCGCAGAGGCCAGTTGAAGCGAAAAACAAAAAAGAGCACAGACACCGAGGAAAATTAACAGTCGTTTCATGGATACCTCCGGGTAGGGACTCGCTCATTCACGAGTGCCACCGCACTCGCTCCCTCAAGACGTGCACTTATTATGAACTTTTTCACAAGGAAAGTCGAGTGGAGGAAAGGTTTCGGGGACCAGGTGTCGGGTGTCTGGGGAAGCCCTTATGGAGGCGCAACATGGCCAGGAAATACCTTCGGTTCTCTGGCCTCAGGGTCCTGGCCTCGCTATCAGTTTCAAGGTATCCGAGTTCGTTTTCCCGACACCTGACACCCGACACCTGGCCCCTCTTACGTTTTGAACGGATCGTAGCGATAGGCGGGACACTGGTCCTGGCGCGTCTTTCCTCCACAGACGTGAAACCTCTGGCGCTCTTCGATCGTTATCTCGACGGCATTGCAAAAATCCGGTTCTTTCCCGAGATAGGGATCATCCTTGAAATGTCCCCGGCGGGATTCCTTTACATGGTGCGCACAATGCTCACAGGAATAAACTTGCGTTGCAACTTCAGCCATAAGGACTCCAACATCCCTTCCCTAGATGAATTCGCCCCCGCCCGACCAGGGAGCGCTCCAACACTCCCACAAACGAAAGGCCGCCTCCCTGCAATTACACATCTCCTCAAACTCCAGCAGAGTGAACAGTCTAGCAGAAATGCGCGGTGCTTCGCGTGAAAAATTTAGGCTGTCCGGGGGGTCGAGGCTCTGCTCCAAGCCCCCTGTCTCGGTCACCCAACCTGGCTCTTCAAACCACCCGGCCCTTTTGAACCAAACCCCTCGCTGTGCACTGGATAAGAATCGACCTCTCTGCCCCTCGGATGTTCCAATCTCGGGATTGGAGCGAATCTCTATCGATCCAGGTCCTCCCACTGTTTTTCGTCGAATCCGAAGTAGAGCTTCTTACCCACATGTACGATCGGACGCTTGATCAGATTAGGCTCCTTAGCCATCAATTTCAGGGCGTCCTCAAATGAGGGGGGAATGGTCTTCATATTCAGGCCGCGGTAGAGCTCATTCCTTGAATTCAAAAACAGCCGATAATCCCTGTCCCCGATCAGGGAGCGCAACTCCTCCACTGAGAGAGGATGTTTCCCCAGGTCGCGCTCCGCCATCTCGACTTTTCTTTTTTGCAAGAAACTTCTTGCTTTTCGGCAGGTGGTTCAAGTTGATTTGAAAAAGAACGTCATTTTCGCCATTGGGTCCTCCCTAGTATTCGGTGAGACCGTGATCCCGACATCCGGTTGCCGCTCATGGTAGGCGAACTCGTCGTTGAGATCAAGCCAGTCGGGACCCTTATTCTCGCATCCGCAGCCGGCCTGGTGCTCGCAATTCCATTTCATAAACCGAATGAACTATGCTAGATTCTTAGCCCTTTACACGGGAGAAGGCTGGCATGAGTAGTTTACCGACTCCGGCACCCACCAAGAAGAACCGCCTTCTATACATCGACTGGATGCGGGGCCTCGCCTGCGTGTTGATGTTTCAGACCCACGTCTATGATTCCTGGCTCTTGCCGTCGGCCCGCGGTGGCTGGTTCTTTGCGTTGTCCCAGCGAATCGGCGGCATGCCTGCTCCCATGTTCCTGTTTCTGGCGGGTGTCTCCATGGCACTGCTTACGCAATCCCTGCGAAAGAAGGGATTAAGCGTGAGCGCTAAAATGGAGACTACATTAAGACGCGGATTCAAGATTTTTTTGCTTGGCCTCGCCTTTCGGGCCCAGGAATTCATCCTGGGGCTCCCCTGGGCCCCGTGGAAAGACCTGCTGCGCGTCGACATTCTCAACACCATCGGTTTGTCGCTGATGCTGATGGGACTGGTGATCTCGATCTCCAGCACACGAAAGCAGGACTACCTATTGACGGGACTGACGACCCTGGCCATGGCGATGGTGACTCCCCTGATCTGGTACGGATCTTATCCTTCATGGGTCCCCTCCCTCATCACAGACTATTTGCACGGGGGCCGACGTCCATGGTTCTTCCCGGTTTTTCCATGGGTGGGATTCGCTTTCGCGGGGCTTTTTGTCGGAACCCTGATTATTTCTACCAATGAAAAATTCAAGGAATCGAAGCTGATGGTCTGGTTTGCTGCGAGTGGAGTGGTCTCAATTGCCGCGGGAATGATCCTGGACCGCCTCCCGCTTCAACTCTACCCGGTGTACGATTATTGGCACACGTCGCCTAATTTCTTTGCGGTCAAGTTCGGCGTATTGCTCCTGATGGTGGCCTTTTCTTTTTGGTGGTGTGAATGGGTGGGGCGACGTGGATTCAGTTGGGTTGCGCAGATCGGTCAAACTTCCTTACTGGTGTATTGGGTACATATCCCCTTCGTTTATGGGAGGTTCAATGGCTTCTCCCATGATCTTTCCATTCCGAGTGCCAGCCTCGGCCTGGCCGTTGTGACCGGATCAATGCTCCTGCTTTCGATCCTGAAAACCCGTTACCGCGATGCCGCAAAGAACTGGATCACGGCCACCAGGGCAAAACTAGGTGTCGCAATTCTTTAAACTCCTTCTGTTCCTTCTCGCTGGGAGTTCGCAGTTCGGCCTTTCCGGAAAGATAAGCATTCTCATATCCCAGGGCCATGTAGTAAATTGCTTTGTCAAAGAACTGGTTGACCCGGTCGACCAGCTCCAGTGCCTGGAACAATTCGATGGCATTGTCTCCGATTCCGGATTCCTTCACCTCTTTCCAAAGATTCTCCTTGACTAAGATCAGTGCGAAGATGACCTCGTGGAGAGGCACCCCTTGTTCTGCCCGGCGTTCTCCTATGGCAATGTTTTTCTTCCGGATTTCATCATCGGTTTTTTGCATGAGGCAATCAGAAAGATGTCGATAAATTTCATAGGCCCGTTCGCGCAATTCCTCTTTGGAGATATTTTTGCAAAAAATCTGAGTACGAGGATGTTCATTCACAGTCTTAATAAGCCGGTCGGCTAACACATCGGCGTTTTTTTCAATCAGGCGAATGAGCTTGAGGGCGATCATGGGACCTCCTTTCGGGAGGACTTGGCAAATGGTTGTTTCAATGAGCGAAAGCTCCTTTCTTCGGTTCGATTATAAACCCTTGTATCGAGCTAATTCAATGTGACGGATGACGCCACTCATCGCCAGACCGTCTGAGGATGGCCTCACTAAGTCAGATGTGGGGAGAGGTGATTGAGTTTCCTCTTGCCACGTGCCTTCGGAAGGCGGTCCTCCTGGCGTAGTTTTGAGGGCGGGCAGACCAAGCTCCCAGCCAACCCTCTGAGAACCCAAAATAGTATGGATCAAGGCCGTGCGCGGCACCGGAAGCAGTCCTTGAATAGCTTTCCCCTCCCTCTCGTGAATGTCTCGGGGCAGAGGTTAGGAGAAAATCAATCGTCACACCAAACAGATCACTCACCCCATGTTTGCTTTGTTGACATTCGATCGAGCGGCGGCTGCCCATGGCTTACTATCAGACTTCTGACTTTTAAGCCGTGCATATTTTCACGAATTCTCCGGTGCTCGATAGCTTGACAAACGGTGTACCCACCGATAGACTGCCTCCCATCAGTAGAAAAATGATTCACCCGAGGAGGGCGCCTTGGGAGTTAAAATACCAACCTCATATCATGTCGACGTGGATGTCGTTGCTCCGGTTGAGATCAGCGGGATTCCCAGTACCTACCACATCAACATCGACCATTTACCGAAGATTGAGCTGGGTGTCGATCCTCTGACGATCAACCCCATCACCCTCAACCCGCTCGATGTCTCGGTGAAGTTAAAGGAGATCCCCTCGATCCGGGGGCATGTCCCTGCTGATTTTACCGTTGGGGTCTCCGTACTCGGCTTTCAGTTGTTTTGTGTACGGCTGTGTGGTGAAGCGCAGGTCATCACCGAACCTTACGTTCCCAACCCTTGTGAGAGGTGCGACGAGAAAGCCCCCACCCCGGTGCCTTCATATCCCCCGGGAACCAATGTTCCGGCAAAAGCCAGGGGGTTGAAATGAAATCTGAAGGAAGTAACCTCCTCACGATGAAACCCGGTTCGAACCCGCTGCGATTCCGGGGGATGCCCACTTTGCTTTCCGCCTCGGTGGACATGAAAGCTTTCACCGAAGCCGATCCAACCTGCCACGTCACTCTCCCGGGAGTGCTCTCCCAACCACTAGCCGTACGCCCGGTTTTTCGCAGGGATCTCAACACCTCCCAACTGAGGTTTAGGCTTCCGCGCTCTACTCCGCCGGGGACCTATCCGGGGACAGTTGAGATGGGCGGCCGGCAGCTACCCATCTCCGTGGAGGTCGATCCGCGCTCCGAGTTGCGACTCAACCCCCACAGCTTAATGATCAAAGCGAAATCGGCGGGCACGGTTTCCGTGGATCTCACCTTACAAAATCTGGGCAATCTTCCCTTCCTCGTGGAATCCAAGCACACCTTCTGCCTGTACGACGGCTCTGGCGTCGATCAAGCTTTCTATGCAGCCCTGGTGGAGGAGCTGCCCGAGGGCAAGCGCCGTATTGACCGTCTGATGGACGAACTGGCCGAGTCACACGGCGGTCTCGTGCGCCTGATCGTCGAAAAAGGGGCGGGAGAGGTTTCCCCGGGAGACACACGGGAAATGAGGGTCGATTTTCACTTCTCGAACCGATTGCGCGCCGGCCATGTTTACTCGGGCTATTGGTCGTTTTCCGACTTTCACTACCTGGTCGAGGTTGAAGTCATCCATGAAAAATCCGATCGTGAGGAGGCGCGATGAATCCGAACACCAGCAGTCCGTCTTTGGCCGAATCCGCAAAAGCTCTCGGAGCCTTGTTTGATCAGGGGACCCGCATCGGATTGTCCCTGCTCGGCTCCATGGGGACGACATCGGCCCAAATGGTGAGCGGGCTTCTTGGGCGGGTTCAAACGCCGACCTCATCCGCTCACGGCTGTTGTTGTGAGATTCCGCCCCCCTGCTGGGAGCCTCAACCTGCGGGGGAGGTCACTTGCCCTGTTTGTCCGGGGGCAACAGCAACCCTCCGCCTGGTGGTGACCAACTGTGCTTCGCCTCCACGCAAGATCCAGTTTCAGGCCACCGGTGATTCGGCGGGAGTCACCTTCAGCCCGACCGAGTTGGATCTCGGACCGTTGGCGCGGGGAACGGCCGTTGTCTCCTTTCCGGTTCCGGCCGCGGCCAAGCCGGGGGAAGAGTACGAGATTCTGGTCTGGATTCGCGGGTGCCGGGACCATTATCTGCGGTGGACAGTCAAGATCGCTTCGACCGGTGCGGACTGTTGTCACGAAGTCCAAGTGGAGGATTGCCCGGATTATGTTCACCATTGGTACGACCATTTCTACTGCCAGCGGTTTTGCACGCATGGCGGTTAGGCGAGGCTGCGCATGACCGAACATGTCCCCCTGTCGGAGGTGTGGCGGAATGCGGTGGATGCAAACATCCGTTACTACTCCACCCTTGGCCAACTGACCGCCCGAATTCTCAACGTCCTGTTCACCTCCGTCACCGAGCTTCGTCCGGAGCTCCAGATGGGTAGCGGTTCAGGCCAACAGTTTGATGTCCCGAAAGGCCCTCCCGCCCCCTCAGCACACCGAGCACCTCCTTCGGCCATGGTCCTCGAAGGCCGGTCCGGTGGAAATGCTATGGGAGTCTTCCTGGTCGAGAATGGCCTACCTCACAGAGTCTCCACATCGGTTGTTGCTTCTGCTTTTGTTGATCCAGAAGGACGACTGGTTCATCCGGCGATGAGGTTTGAACCGGAGAGGATCGCTTTGGAGCCCGGCGAACAAGTGATCGTTCGAGTAACGACTGTGATCGACGAGAGTCTCCTTCCGGAGATGAGATACTTGGGAGAAATCAGTGTCCCAGGTATGCCGGGCACTCGAATCCCCATTGTTCTGCGCCGGCAACCGGGCAGCCCATTGGTACCGAGTCCTCGGGCGAAACCGACGGGTACAATATCAACCCCCCCGGTCAAGAGAAAACGTCGCAGTCAGCAGCGGGTATCGCCGCCCCGCCGTAAATAGAACTTATGAAGACCGGAGAGGTCCACGGGGTGGAGAAGCCCGGTTTTCTTCGACGTCCACACAACCTCAGTGTTGCGTTTCCCGCCCCATCCAACAGGAATAATTCACTGAAGTACAAAGTCCGTACTCGATGCCTCCGACCGAAACAGACCCCAACGGAAACGGCGCAGTTTGGGAACTGCCCAGCAGGCTGGGACTGACTCTGGAGATCCAACAACTCAGAGAGTTTATCCTGCGGTGGGTCGAGGAATGCGATCCCGAAGTGCGGGAGATCGTACGGCACCAGGTTTCCGGACGAGCCAAATACTTTCGCCCCGTAACCATCTTCGCCTGCTACCGGGCCACAACCGGTAAACCCGTTCCCGCGACCCTGCTCCCGGCTGTGGCGGCCCTGGAACTGACCCACAATGTCACCCTGATTATCGATGATATCCTGGACCGCTCGCGGTTCCGCCGGGGTAATCTTTCCTTGCATTGCCGCTTCGGATTCCTCCCGGCATTGATGACCGCGGGCTACATCTCCTCTGCCGGATCCAAGATGGTGGCCTCTGATCCCTACAACACACGGTTACTGGCGGAACTTTTGCAGCGTCTTGGAGTGGCTGAATGCCTCCAGTGGCGGCTGCGTCGCCAGCCCCTCGGAGTAGAAGACTGGAGGACGATCGCGGCCGAAGACACTGGATCCATGTTCGAAATCTGCGCTCGCCTGGGAACGCGGGATAATCGACTGCAGAAGTTCGGCCAGCTGCTGGGTATGCTGTACCATGGCTGTGACGACGTGGCCGACGTCCGCGGAACAACAGCCCTGGGCGGAGGAAGTGCCAAAGACATCGAAGACGGGATTCTCACGCTCCCTGCCGCCATGGCCATTAGGGATCCCGAGACGGCAATCCTGTTCAGACATCCGAGCCCGAAAAATATCAAGACCATTACGGCAAAACTTGTCGCGGCGTTGCCGGAAGCGGAGGAATACCTCGATTTGATCGCTTCCGAGGCGGAGAGCGAGGCGATGGCCAATGCAAGTTTTCCCGAACAGTTGATCGCCCTGGTTCGTGATACCCGGATGCTATCACGATCCTGAAATGAGCTTGAGGCAAACTCAGGCGGAAATTATATGTCTTCGTAACGGAAACCCTCTGATCGGTTTATTGATTCGTCTCACTCGTTGCGATCTTGCCTGAGAGCAGGTGCCATCTCTTTCGAGTTCTTGAGAGATCAACGTGGTTCCGTAGCCGGGACTCACGCCCTGTGTTTAAGACTCAGCCTTGAGAGGGATCAGGGATTTGCGGCGGAGAAGATTCCCCATCAATGGCTCCATGAGGCCGCAACCGCTCGACTCAAAATCCATGTCCATTAAATCCGAAAGCAAAAGAAAGCCGCGCAGAGCGTCTCCCGGGAAAAAGCTGAAGCATGAGACCGCCGGCAGGAAGAGGCAGCGGGCAGATGTGATCGTGGTCGGTGGCGGCCCCGCAGGAAGCGTCCTGGCGTGGGATCTCTCCCGCCGGGGTGTCAAGGTACTGCTGATCGACCGGGCACAATTCCCTCGAGAAAAGGTTTGCGGAGATTACATTGAACCGCGGGGGCTCCGACTGCTCGACCAGATGGGATGCCTGAAGAACCTTGAGGGAGATTCACCCCTTCCCATTACCCACTCCGCCACTTATGTGAACTCAGAGCGCTGCTATCAGGGCAAAATCCCTTTTTATGGACTCCACAATGACCTTCCTCCCCACGGATACATCATTCCGAGAGAACGCCTCGATCACCTCCTCCTGGAAACGGCGGCCCGGGCAGGCGCACGCGTCATTGAGAATACGTACGCTCATGGGTTCTCTGTGGAACCGGATGGAGTTCTTGTCGACACGGAGAAAAACGGGCGGCGAGATCGGTACCGAGGAGATCTCGTAATCGGTGCTGACGGAGTCAACTCAGTCGTGGCCCGTTCCGCGGGGTTGTTGGTTGAAGACCCACGTCATATCGCGCTGTCTCAAAGGGCCTACGCCGAAGGTTTCAACGGGAAGGTGGGGGAGGCCGCCTTTTTCTTTGATAAAGACTTTTTCCCCGGTTATGGATGGATGTTTCCCATGGCGGGAGGGAGAGTAAACCTGGGTGTCGGGATTTTGTCAGAGACCTGCCAGCGCCAATCCATCAAGATCCCCGCACTGTTCAATGCCTTCTTGAAAAAACTGAAGCGGAGTCATCCACGATGTTCAAAACTTCGACTCTGCAGGCCGCCGATCGGCGGGATCGTCAAGACTTATGGCGGTGCAGGCCCGAATTACTTCACCCGGGGTCTTCTCATCGGAGATGCCGGCAGCTTTGTCGATCCCATGACGGGCGAAGGAATCACACCCGCGATGGAGTCAGCCCTCATCGCAGTCCCAATCATCTTGAATGCCCTTTCCACGAGGAGCTTTGATTCTGAAGACCTGTCTGCCTACGAGGGCGCATTCCGGAGGTATTTTGATCCCTCGATGGTGTTTCTGGATCTTTGTGCGGCCACCCTGCGAAACACGCATTTCAAGGATTCCTGGCTTCATGCCGTGGCGCGGGGATGTGAAAAATCACAGAAGGACCCGCACTACGCCCGCACGCTCGGTGCTTGCTTCGGAGGACTGGAAATCAATCCCCCCGGGATTCTCTCTCAGATTTGGATGGGCATGGCACTGGAGCTGATGACCCTGGGTCCCCGGAGCGCGGCAGCCTTCTTCGAAGGCCACCCCAGCCCTATGGTTCAAGGCATGCGGGACATGATCGGGTGGCAAAGTGATTGGTGGAAATCGCTGCTGGCTGATCCCCTCTGGCACTTTCAGTGGTCACTGGACCTGGAGCGGAAATGGATGCATGCGATGGCAGTCATGAAAGATGCGGTCACGGACCCGCGTGCCCAAGGGCTGGCCTAATCCGGGAACAGCATCAAGCGTGTGTCTGGGGACTCCCGCCATACCTAAAATCGGGGATAGTGGGGACTGCGTAAGGGGGATTCTGATGTCCGCGCCCAGCCGAGGTGAGGCAAGCTCCATCAATCTTTGGCACGGGCCGCCCGGGCACGTTTGGCCGCGGGTTTGCCAATCTTCTCGATCTCGCCCGAGAACTGCTTCACGGCGAGATTCGGCAGATCGCTCAGATCGCGCAAGTATTGACGGCTGAGGTCGGTGAAACGGCCTACAAACTCCTTCGAGCCTTCGCTTCCCTCATCGACTTTCGCCAGCTCCGCGCTGATTGCCTGGGTATACTGGTCTGCCGATTTCACCCAGCCATCCCAGAACTTCACCGCCGCGGTCACCGCCGCGAGCTGGGTGCGCGCCACTTCAATCATGAGACTGCGTAGTTCTTCGCTTTGTTTGGAAGAGGTTGTAGGTGCCATCAATCACCACACAAGAGGAATTATCGGTTCTGTTGACGCCCAAACCATACTACTTTCCGTGAAGTAATTCAATGGGTTTCAGATTCCACTTCAATGATACTAATCGATTGTTATGGAACGGGAATTGAAATCAATGGCACAGGTTTGCGCAGTCAAAGAGCAATCATGCAATGCTTAATCCGACGATCCTGAACGGGTGTTAAAGACTCTCCGCGAAGCTCTTATGTTGTGCGAGCGCTCTTATCAATGATAAGGGACGCACAGTTTGAAATCTCCGTCACAGACGAAGGCCACGGACTCGATCGCCTGGTCGCTGCTGAGCACCATGCTTCCCCTCCAATCCTTCTTGTAGTCTCCGATCTGAAACTGGGTCGCCTGGCCTGGCTCCAGGGTCATTTCGTCGGCCGTCCATTTGACACCGGAGTAATCGAGCATGTCGCAGATGACCTTGGCCTTCGCCGTCCCGATATTGCGGATGAAGATGCCAGTTTTATTGGATAGAGAGTCTACCACGAACGGATAGCGGGCTTTCTCTGTCACGCCGGACTGCTTTATTGGGCCTTCGGTCACGACGAAGACGGGAACATTGGGATTGTTAACGAGCGCCGGGGTGTTAAACACGTGAACGTCGACATAGCCCACATCATCCTTGTTGAAGGCGGCTCTAGAAAGATCCAGGGCCACCGTGAAGGTCAGTTTCATGGGCGTGGGCACTTGCGGCAAAGGGCATGCGATCTGATTGTCAATGAACTGGCAGTTAACGGAGGGAACGCCCGACCAAACAGGAGTCACGGTCATTAAAGAAACCTTGGTGAGGGGAGGGAAAAGCAACACCATCAGCGCATTGGTTGGGGGAATGAACACGCTGGTCGTCTCCACCTCGATCGGGTCGAGAATCACCACTTGCCCCGCGGTGGCCGCAACATTCGAAGCTCTGACAGTGAACTGGTTCTGAGCAATCAACAGGCCTGTCAAAAGGAAGAATGCAAGACAGAATAAGAATCCTCTTTTCATAAAGTCTCCTTTGGTGAAATGAACTAATTTAGACAACAAGTGACATCAAAATGGATAAAGGGGTTTCGCCTTATAACCAGCCTCGGCCAATCAGGGGATACCTTGCCTCCAACCCGGATTGGCATTGCCGTTGTTGAGGTATCTCCACCCGGGGCCCTGCCCGTACCCTCTGCCAGCCCGAACATTCCCCCAGCATCGACACGAGCGCGAACAATGACGGCAAAGAACATTCGGCATTCGCCTTCATCATCAGGACTTGGAAATTTGGGTAGCGCTCCTCCCGAACGCCTCGGCATGGATGGTGGTTTTCAGCGGGATAAGACAACCAAAAAGGAGTTGGATAACCGGATTTGGGGAGCCCGCTTACTAGACACTTTCAAAAAGCCTGCCACAAAAAGGTCCCAAGCGTGCAGTGCAACTACCTATAGTTAACCACCTTCGGGCCTCCAAAACAACAGAATTCTTGGAGGCTGTCGAGACTCTTTGATTATGATCTCACTTGGACTCTTTAGAAATGTCCCCTACAGTAGCGCCTCCGAGGAGACGCTGCGATGGGGCATTTACTAATGAGCGAGAAGGAGCGATGGGGGTTAGTGAAGTGGAAGCAGGTGACCGAGGGAAAGGAATCGATCCGCCGTGCCGGGATGCTCCGCGTTTACTGCGGGGCGAGAGTGGGAGCAGCGGTGAGAGAAATCGTGATAGCCCCGCTGGCTGGGCACTCTGGTGGGGCCAGGATGGAAACAGAGTAAGACCAGGCCCGGAGGGCTCAGAGAATGTAGCCCCACCTGAAGGTCCGCGTTCTTTGCGGAGCGAGGGTGGGGTAGCGATCAGAAAAATATAAGAGCCCCGCTTGCGGGGCGAAAGAATCCTCCGAGACGGGCAAAATAATTCCCTGCTCTCCTCATCTCTCCCGTGTATCCTCTCCGTACCGCCTTTTCACAGCTCAATGCCGAATTGGCCACCTTGGTGGGACTCTTTCCTTATTTGGGTGGTCTTCTCAATTGCTACGCGTATATCTCAGCGTAAGGGAAATCCTGTCGCCCCACAAGTGGGGCTAGGGTTCCTTCCCCGCATTCTGACCCCACCCTCTCTTCGCAAAGAACGCGAAGGTCAGGTGGGGCTACATTCTTCGGGCCCTCCGGGCCGAAAGGGACAGACACCTCGACCAAGAGTTATCGCCAAATAGAACAAAGACAGGTGTCTGTCCCTTTTAGCCCCGCTTCCCCTCACAACCCACTTGCGAGGAAAAATTTGGCGCCCATTAGGTGCCTTAATTTTAAATTCGAAGTTAAAGGCGATGAACCTGTAGACCATGGGGATTCATCCTCCCGGATGCGCTACGGTGAGGAGAATGTCCCTTAAACTTGCGTGCAGCTATCGGTTGGAGGCTTCCTGGGTATCGGGGGTGTCTTTCTTCTGAGCGCGAAGATACTTGCCGAAAACTCCGTTCCAGGGCGGGATCACAATGGACACCGCGCCATAGGCTTGAGCCTGGCAAGCCAGACGGATCAGGGGTTTTGGCTCCTCACTTTGAATGTAGCCGAATTCCCTGATCTGTTTTGATTCCCGCGGACCGACCTCCGAGAGTTTCTCCGCCCCTGCGAGGATCCCGACCCAGCATGATCCACAGGTTGCGGCGCGGCATTCCACGGGGATAGGACCTTCTTCGGGTATGCAACGGGAATCGCGCGACCGGTAATCCCGCTTGTCATTGGCTGCCGCCGTGGTGATCTGCTGAGAGGAAATCAGTTTGAACTTCGCGTTCTTGTCGTTTTCGTTGAACGTGACGGTATACTGTTTCGCTTCTCCACGGAGAAAACCGAACAGGCCCTGGGAATCATCCCGCGCCCGCCCCTTCAGGATCTGGTCGGGCTTTCTCTTGAAGAACTTCGAACCGGTCTGGACCGCTCCCAGCCCGGTCGTAAAGGCGCTCATTCCCACCTGCTGCAAGGTCATAAAAGCCACGGCCGTGATCCCGATGAGGAGTGCTTCGTGGACTCGAAGGCGCAATGAAACATCCCGTGCGACATCGATGATCTGGGCCGCCAGTTCCAGGCTTTCAGGAGGTCGGCTCCCCTCAGCAAAATCCTCCACCGCCTTCTTCACCACGGGCCAATAACGGTGGCCATAGAAGAAGGTATGAGAAGAATCGATCTGGTTCTTCAGCTCATACTGTCCCGCCAGGAGCAGCCTTCCGGCCAATTCACCAGGGTTCTCCGCCTGATTCAAGGCGCGATGCAGCGAAAGCGGAAAGAATTTGAAC
The DNA here is from genome assembly GCA_041494885.1 of Terriglobia bacterium. Taxonomy (GTDB): domain Bacteria; phylum Acidobacteriota; class Terriglobia; order JAIQFV01; family JAIQFV01; genus JAIQFV01. The sequence continues at coordinate 5,845 of JBGQBO010000009.1, read as the reverse complement.
CAGATCTGCGTGGCATTCTTGTCCACAGGATGAATCGAGGGCAAGAGCGCGGAAACAACTTCAGACCAGGCCTCCTCGTCGTGTTGGTTTAAAAAGGCGTCAAAAAGTGGCTCGTTCTTTGTATTCATGGTCATCGACGATGACGCTTTCCCTCGCTCCTTTCAAGAACAAAGCGTAGCGGTCGCCCGCGCAACGCGCGAAAAACTCTTCAACGCGCTTTTTTCAGCAGGGCGATCTGCCCCGCGTGATAGAGATTATGTTGAACGGCGCCGTGAAGCATAACATAGACGGTGTATTCCTTTCCAGCGACCGCCTCCTCGAGCCGCGCGTCCTCCATCTGGGAGATTTTCAGGCGCAAGCCCTGGTAACTGCCCTCCAGATCTTCGAGACATTTGATCCATGCCTGTTTGCCGGTGTCCCGGACCGCAGGCCAGTCCTCCTCAGGCGGCAGGTCGACAATCACTTCGCCTTCAAGCCGCCGTCGTACAACCTGCATCCAGGCTGACACATGCAGCACGATCTCCCAAATACTGTGCAGTCCTCGAATGGGTTTGATGGCCGCCTTTTGGGCAGCGACTTCCGAAAGAATCTCTTTGAGTGCCGGCCCGTGCCAGGCATCCCCTTCAAAAGCTCGTCGCAGTTGATCGTCAATCCTCGACATCTCAGTCATGCATCCCTCCTGTTCCCACATTCACCACGGCGACACAAATATGGCAGGAGCGTGCTAGGATATGCCAAATTTTCATCCGGAGGCCCTATGACTCTCCCCTGTAGATTATTGGTTGCGGTGATCATTTCCATCATATCAGGAATGGTGCCAACCCATGCAAGTGATAATTCAGTGGTCAAGCCGGTCACGCAGCCAGCCGCTTCCCGTGATGAAGCGGTCACCGAGTGGACACTGCCTAACGGTCTCGCGGTCGTTCATATCCGGAAACCCTCTTCAAAAATACTGGCTTCGATTGTCACGGTCAACGTCGGCTCCAAGGATGAAAACAGTGAAACCAGCGGACTCTCGCATCTGCTTGAGCACATGGTCTTCGATGGGACACAGCGGCGCAGCCGGGCTGAGATTAATGAGGGCTCCAAGCACTACGGAGGATACGTCAACGCCACCACGCGGGCCGGATTCACGTGCTACCTCTCCATCTTCCCGGCCGAGTTTGCGGAGCTGTCGCTTGACCTCCAGGATGACATGCTCTTCCATTCCACTCTTCCCCCGCAGGAACTGGAAAAAGAGCGCAAAGTAGTCATCGAGGAAATGAAGAAAGACCGCGATTCACCGGTCACACGCGCGGCCGAATTTCACGACGAGCAGCTCTTTCAAGGGACGGCCTATGCCCGGCCCGTGCTGGGCTTTGAGAAGACCATCGCGTCGGTCCCCCGGTCGACAGTCCTCACCTACTATCAACAGCACTACGTTCCCTCACGCATGAAGGCGATGATCATTAGCCCGTTCCCCGCTGCTGAGGTCAAACGGTGGATGGAGAAAACATTTGGAGCAGCCGGTTCCCCCGGCGTCCCTTTGAAAGGAGCATCGCCCTGGACTTTTCCCACAGCCGGGGCCCCTCGTTACAAGGAAGAAGAGGTGCCCGCTGCTTACCTCGACGTCTCGCTGCCCGCTCCAGCGCTGGGGGACACCGATTACTTCGCCTACGACCTGCTGACCCGGTATCTCGCGGAGGGCGGAGCTTCTCCCCTTCAGCGCGCCTTACGCATGGTGCGTCCACCGCTTGTAGATAGCGTGAGTGCCGATTTGGAGACGGAAAATGCATTTTCGATCTGGAAGATTTCCATGGTCACTCAACCCGCCCAGATTCCCGATGCGCTTGAAAGCTTGCGTCGTACCTTGCAAACCATCGCCGCTACCACAATCCCTGCGGAAGAGATGACCCGACTTCAGCGACAAGTGCTTTCGCAGGAAGCCATTCTGTCAGAGCAGGCCATGTACTACGGATTTCTCAAGGCGCCCTTCATGAATGCTAAAGGTTACTCTTTCGTCGCCACCTATCCCGAGCGGCTTCGCGCCGTCACCCCTGAGGCGGTGCGACGAGTGGCGGAAAAATACTTTTCGAATCCAATCTTCTTTACAACCGCTCTTGTCCCCAAGGGGAAGATCCCCTCCACCGAGCCTGCAGGCGATGCCCATGCGTGGAAGAGAGAAAAACTGCCCAACGGAGTAACGCTGATTGCGAAAGGGAGTGACGAATCCGAGGTCTTTGCGATGAACCTGTTCACCCGCCAGCGCTCGGCCTTGGAACCCCAGGACCAAGAGGGGATCTCTGATTTCGTTCAGCGCATGCTGCTCAAAGGAACGGTGTCCCGAAGCGAGGAGGCCGTTCAGAAGGAACTCGACAATCTTTCGGCCCAGATTCAATTTGTCGACAACCCGTTCATTCCTTATGACGATGCCTGGACCACGAACCGGTTCAACTTCTTCCGCCTGGAGGTGCTGGATGAACTGCGGGGCCGCACATTGGACCTGATGGGAGATGTTGTTGCCAATGCCAACTTTCCAGACGCACAAGTCGCCAAGGTTCGCGAGGAAATCGTACGGCTTCAAGTGCGGGAGGCGGACAATTCGTCAAAACGAGCCGTCCAGCGTCTCCATGAACTGTTGCTGGCCTCGACCCCCTACAGCCGGACGATTCTCGGGAACGAGACTTCGATCCGTAAGGTCACCCGCGACTCGTTGATCGAACATCACAAACACATGTACGCCCCCTCCAATCTGGTGGTGATTGCCGCAGGCAAGGGGACGACCGCCGGCGTCCTGAGTGATCTCAGGTCGCGATTCGAGGGCCTAAAAGGGGATGTTGCGAACGTTTCTGTGACGCTTCCGACTCCCCGAACCAACTTTCTTTCCGAGAAGGTTTCCGTCAACAAACAGCAGACTCAGATTGCAGCTGGGGCGCTAGCGATCGGATGGAATTCCCCGGATGCGGCTACCCTGCGCGTGTTGAATGCCATCCTCTCGGAAAGGCTGGCTGTGGAGCTGCGGGAGAAGCAAGGGCTGGCTTACTCCGTGGGCTCGGATTACCAGCAGGAACGAGACTACGGTTGGATCGAGGTCCGGATGGGCACGCGTGCAGAAGCCGCTGAACAAGCCCGGGAGGGGTTGCTGGCGGTGGTCCGCAAACTGGCCGGCGGTGACATCTCGGCTGAGGAGCGCGAGCGAGCGATCAATGGCCTTTGGGGGAGTTTCCTTCGCCAACGCCTGTCGCGCATCGGCCAGAGCTTTTATCGCGGGATCGACGAAGTCCGCGGTTCAGGTTATGACGCAGAGGATCGATTGTTGGCGGCGTTGAAGGCCGTCACCCTGGAAGACCTGAAACGCGTGGCGGGCGAGGCCTTGAATACCAATCACTGGGTCATGGTATCAGTGGGCAAAAACTAATGGTTTGGTAGCCCCGTCGAGCGTTTTTCTCGGCGGGGGCTTTTCTGAATGAGGCATGGAAAACAACACATGGAAAAAGGATCGGACCCCGCGAACTGTGTCGCTGAAAAACAGAATGCAAAGACACGGCTCCCATTCAAATAATGGACCTCAATGATTGAGTTAGGAAAAAGGAGGGCTTGTGCTTGAAGATGAGAAAGAAAAGCTTCTGAAGACACATGGTTTCGTCTTTCAATTTAGACGCGAGATTTATTATAACCCTCGCATGAAAAAGATCTTTAGCATCGAAGCAATCGATGACCATGACCTAGGCTGGTTAAAGAGACAAATTAATGAGACCCATAGCGGGTGGAGGTTCTATTTCGATGACATGCCTAGCAATGTAGTCATGAACGAAATCCTTCAAGAGATTTGTAAAAGTGTAGAGAGATGACTATGGCCATTTCCATTGACGATAAGCTACGGAGAGAATATTTCGAGCTTCTTCCATCAATCACAATAATCGGAGCAGAACTCGAAGCAAAGATAAGATACGCTCTTATTCCAGCAGTCAGAAATCTCAAGAAGTATCAACAAATAAGAATCACATCGAGGATAAAAGATTGCAATAGTTCTATAAACCGACTCAGACGGAATCAAGAAGGGAACACTTTTGACAGATATCTTTTCGGAAATTACTCTTTGACACAACTCAGAGATCTAGCAGGAGTGAGAGTACTCGTTTTTCCAAGTTCTCTGATACCCTACATTGTAAGGTTAATTCGCAAACAAATTGGCAAAGGTTGGGTCTCGGATCCTGTTTAAGAGAGTGCCTCAAGTGTTGTGCTTGCTCACAAGTACTATGGTTATGTTGATAAACGCATAAGAATTACGGCCGAATATCAAATCGTACCAATGCTCATTGGCCTGTTTTGGGAAGTGGAACATTCGGCGCTCTATAAACCGAGTCCAGACTTGCAGGGGATTTCCAGCTCATTGGAAATGCAGCGTAAGAAAAGAGAAGTGTTAAGAGCTTTACAGGAATTCGAGGATGAATTCGTTCATTTTGCTTTCACGAAAGAAGAACCCTTCGGCAAGAGGCGAAAAAGCACATGATGGGGTCGCATCTCCGCAATCCACTTTTGGCAGGAAGCATGATCATGAGCATCTCAGTAGTCGAGTCTGAACAAGACCATTACCTCAGGTCAAACATCAATGGGGTCTGATCTTTTCAATTTTCAATTGGGGATGCGGGCCCTCAACAACCATTTTCATATTCAGTACCCTAATCTGAATTGAAAAATGAAAAAATTAAACTCCTCAATCATTCGCCGGTCTAACCGCATGTGATTGCCCAAAACAATTAGGAACCGTTCCATGGACACACCATTCCCAGATGTCCACACTCTAGATCTTACATCAGAAGAACCTGGCATAGGGGACCTGGTGTCATCGATGGATGCCTTCCTGAGCGGGTTCTCGTGGGAGAGGCGCACCGGAAACGTCTGGGTGGGTGAATCCATACCGGGTGTCTTTGGTCTCTTCCTGGTGGAACTGGATCCCGCTTCGGGAGACATCGACCGCTACATTTGGGTGATCGTGGGGGATGTCCCTCCAGCTTATATCAGTTCCGAGTTCGCGAAATCGCCGAAGGAGGCCGTTGAGGGATATGTCGCTGAAATGGCGGCATGGGTCGAAGCAGTTGAAGAGGGTGAGCCGGTAGACAAGTTAATACCGGTAAATGGGGACCCAACCCAAGCGAACGCGGCGGCTTTAAAATCGCGCCTCTCCTTTATCAGGACCTGGATCCTTCCGGACATGAGTTAATGATGTTAGCAGCAATGGGAGCGAGAATAAGATTTGGGGTCAGATCTTTTCAATTTTCATTGGGGAATGCGGGCCCCCAACAACCATTCTCGCATTCAGGATCATAGTTCGAATTGAAAAATGAAAAGATCAGACCCCTCAGTTATTCCAATATCGGAAGAGGCCCTCAAATGGAAGATGCCTTGTTCGTGGGAAAGATAATTGGACACTTCCGATATAAAAAAGAGAAGTAGATATGGGGCCTGATTTTTCCAGTTTTCATTTTTCATTTCGCAATGCAGGTCCTCAACAACCATTCTCACATTCACTATTCTGGTTCGAATCAAAGAATGAGAAGATCAGACCCCTCAGTTGTTTTTGCCACTCACTCCAAGGGGGTCCACGGGGGGGACGGGGAATGACTCTGCTCGGCAGGAAGTGAAGCGGTTGTGCACGGAGCTTCCAAGGAGGAGATGATGGGGCGCATTGTTTCTGGCGGGGTTCTTATTGTGGTGTACCTGTTGTAAGGTGTACCCCATTGTCTAGACCAAAAAACAGGAAAGTCAAGCTAGTCTGCTGCGGGGTTGAATAGACCTCCGGACGTGCTGGTTCTTGACAGGTGCGGATGATGAGGCCTGTGGAAAATGTGGGAAAGTCGAGCCG
>JBGQBO010000008.1:0-141266 GCA_041494885.1 Terriglobia bacterium | reverse complement strand
TTCCCAGGCCGTTGTGGGTCCCGGCATTATTGGGTTCCATCTCAAGCGCTTTGAGATAAGCCTTCCCGGCTTCCTCCCATCGACCGAGGCCCCGGAAAGCAAGCCCCAGGTTTTCGTGATACACAGCGACTCGAGAATCGACCTCGATCGCTTTGAAGTACCAATCGATGGCCTCCTGATAATCGGCGGTCGCGTAGTAGCAGTTTCCCAGGCCGTTGTGGTACGCGGCATTGTTGGGTTCGATCTCGATCGCTCTCCGATAAGCCTTTTCAGCGTTCTCCCATCGACCGAGCAACCTGAAGCTAAGTCCGAGGTTTTCCCAATAGACAGCCACGTTGGGATCAATTTCTATCGCCTTCTGGTAACAACCGACAGCCTTCTCATAATCAGCGGCGCCGTAATAGCTGTTTCCCAACCCGTTATGATACCCGGCATTGTTGGGTTCAATCTCGATCGCTCTCTGATAAGCCTTCTCCGCATCCCCCCACTGATTCAGGCCCCGGAAGGCAAGCCCGAGGTTCTCGTGATAAACCGCCACCTTGGGATCAATCTCAATCGCTTTCTGGTAACAACCGACAGCCCGCTCATAATCAGCGGCGCCGTAATAGCTGTTTCCCAACCCGTTATGATACCCGGCATTATTGGGTTCAATCTCGATCGCTTTCGAATAAGCCTTCTCTGCGTCCTCCCAATGATTCAGCCCCCGGAAGGCAAGCCCGAGGTTCTCGTGATAGACAGCCACTTTGGGATCTTTCTCAATCGCTTTCTGGTAACAGCCGACAGCCCTCTCATAATCAGCGGCGCCGTAATAGCTGTTTCCCAGCCCGTTATGATACCCGGCATTGTTGGGTTCAATCTCGATTGCTTTCTGATAAGCCTTTTCGGCGTCCTCCCACTGACCCAGCCCTCGGAAGGCAAGTCCGAGGTTCTCGTGATAAACAGCCACCTTGGGATCAATCTCGATGGCTTTCTGGTAACAACCGACAGCCTTCTGATAATCGTCGCTGCCATAATAGGTGTTTCCCAGGCCGTTGTGATGGGCTGCATTTTTCGGTTCGAGCTCCAGGGCTCTCTGATAAGCAACTTCGGCCTCCGGATACTTCTGCAACTTCCAGTTCATCAACCCGATTTTTCCCCGCACCGTTCCTTCCCACACGGGTCTATGCGGCAGGGATTGCTCGTACCAGCGGAGTGCCTCCTGCCACGCTCCCTGCTGTACATAAGTCTCGGCCATTCCCCAGTAACCATCAAACAACTCTGGAGCCAGCTCGATGGTCGTCTTAAAGGCCGCGCGGGCCTCTTCAAAACTCTCCGCTTCAATAAAGGCATAGCCCTTCCAGGTAAACCCACCCACGCGAGCGGGATCGAGGGCAATCGCTTTGTCGTACCACCGGTGCGCCTGGTCGTACTTACGGTTGCGCTGGTAGATGCTGCCGATCTCGAGGAGACCGGCATACTCATTAGGGGGTTCAACCGCGATGGCACGCTCAAGCAACGGCCCGAGGTCCGCCTCATGCGCTTCAAGCGCCTCCACGCGCCCATACAAGCGCAACAAGCGGAGGTATCCCCCATAATTGCCGGCATCCTTTCTGAGAGCTTCTCGATACCATTCTTCAGCCGCTTCGAGATCATTCAGCCGATCAAAAACATCGCCCATGTAAAGATATCCGTCCACTGAGAGGGGATCCTGCTGTATCGCCTTCTGCAGCCATTCCCGGCTGTCATCAAATTTTTTCTCCTGCAAGTAATATTGGCCCCACCCACAAGCCACCCGGGTTTCCCCCGTCTCGAGCCTCTCAGCGCATTGCAACAACTCTTTCGCCAAGTTGAGATTCACGAGATCATAGAGTTGAACCCCGGCCGCCATCACATACATCCCCACTCTGTAGGCGGCAGGAAGCGACTCGTTTTGGGCAAGTGAGAGGACCAACTCATGGGCCTCTGCCCAGTGATCGTGCAACATGTAGCGTGTGGTGCGGCGGCATGTTTCCATGGAGGGGAGGGTATCGGATGGATAAGGTAAATCTGCGTCACACAACGCCTGACAGAAGATCAGACGCCAGTGCGTGAGAGCCTCGGTATAGGCTCGAAGCCATTCCGTAATGCCTGCCTTTGGATCCCCACTCATGACCGCGCGCAACCGGGACACCTCGCTACCAAAGATCTGTCCCATATAGCGCTGTCGCAGTTTCATCAACTCGGATTGTAGTGCTTTGTCCTCAGCTTGCCCCACCTGCTGATCGATTGCATCCCAAACCTTAAAAAGATTCTGCCCTTGGGCAAACTCTGTGCGTATGGCTTCCAGTGCCTCCATGGTGATTCGCATGTTGAGGTTGGACAATGCCGCTTCATAGTACGTCTGGGCAAGCAGGTTGATGAACTCATTAGAAAGCACCACAAACCTCCTTCTCCCGTCGTCGCTTTTCCGGGAGCGCATGTCGCCCCCGGAACGATTTCTGGGTCGGTGGGCACCGGACCGTTATCACCCCCGGCGTTCACGAGGGAGGATGCCACCCAGAGGGATGTCTTTCTGTCCCAGCGATTGAGCAGCCGAGGAAGACTCAATCGGCTGTAACTCGGGCTGGACGGTGGCATTGTCTGAGCTGGGGGGCTGCGCTGGAATCCGTTGGGTCGCCCGCCTCGACACGTCGGCCCCAATGGGCTCCCCGAGACTGACGTGCCGCCAACCACACGCGTGGCAGCTTTTGTTGGGGACCATGATTTTCCCGCACTTCTGACACTCCACTAAAGGGTGCCCATCCCCGCAGAAATTGTCACCGGCGCTTACCAGTTCAGGACAGTCACCATGCGGGCATATGACCTTCGGAAGTAGATCGTAATCTTTCTTCTCAGGCTGGGCTTCAGCAATGACAATACCCTCTGCACTTTGGAGGTAGACTACCGGGCTCCCGAAGGCGCGATTGCTGTAATTTTGATCTTCGTCCAGGAACATCCCAAGTTTCGATCGCCCATCTTGCACGGCCACGTCAATGGGTTTCCCCTCTCCCAACGACTGATAGAACTTTTCAGCAAACAGATTTGCTACCTTGTTCTCCACCTCAAACTGCAGGGCGACCACTGCCGGGATATTGGAATACACAAGCTTCAAAGCGACACCTTGAAATGCTGCGTAGGACCCGCTATAAGCACCCTTGCAAGCATTCAAGAATATCAACCGAGGCTCACGTTTCCGGAAACAATCGGCCAGGGCATCCTCCTTAATCCAGGATGCCCGCCCCGGATCTCTCGCGCTCGCGAGCGCCAAGGAGCCTCCGTCCTTATCATACTTGCCATGACCGACAAAGTGCACGACATGGTACCTCTCGTTGGCTTGTATCCAATTCGTCAAGCTGGTTTTGGTCACGGGGGGCTCCAACTGTTCGACCTGAATGGCCGTTGGTGATTTCTTTCCCAGTTGACAGATCGTCTCAATCACCAAACCCTCGTCAATAATGCCCAGTTCCTTTTCCCCGTCTTCATCTCGCGCCGGCGTGGAAACGACAATCAGAATCCGCAGGGGCTTGGGGCTTGGTGACAGCCCCTGCATTTTTAGCGGCACATGTCGAGCCAGAATCAGCTGGTTGTCGGTGGCGATGAAAAAGCCCCGCCCTTCTTCAGTACTGTCCGGATAGTAGATGTACTCCCAGGGGAGCACGGCCAAATCGCGCGCCTCGGGTTCGAACTCCAACACCACCCGAAGGCCTTCTTGCTCCTTGTTGCTGATCTTCTTATATTCTTCCCAGAAGACTCGTCTGGTTTCTTCATCGAACAGTCCATTAAATAAGTATGAGCCGAGCACAACAAGCTCTTCACGGCTCTTGATTTTGTCTTCAGCCAGCAACTTGCGGAAAACCGTGATGAGCCGCTCTGTCAGAGAATCAATTTGAACATCACCCGACAGAGAAATCCTGTTGGGTTTGGTAATCACAATCTTTTTTCGTGATTTAATGACCACTTTAAGTTCTTTGTACTCCATTGTTTACCCTTCCGATCAGCTTCCTGGCGCCAGGAAGGCCAGTCACAACTAAAAGTTCAGGATTTTGGCAATCTCGCGAAGACCGGAATCCACCGCGCCGGCCCGGGAAGACTCCGCAACGGCCTTTTCATGTTCCACGGCCATTTCGCCGGCGTATTTTTCGCGCAGTTCCTTTGCCTGCCTGGGAGTAAGGTCAGGACTGAATCTCATCGTCTGCGCCAGGGAGGTCATGTCGGCCTTGGTAACGTTCCATCGGTCAGCAGTATTCGATTCCATGGCTTCCTTGATCACTCGTTCGTAGAGGGGGTAAAACGGCAGCGTCGTCAAATCCCGTCTCATGGGTGTTTGAGTGATGCTGTAAAGCACGAAGTCTGAATCCCGGAAGGGTTGGGCATCCGCCAAGCTCCTTCCGCGGCGAAGCTGATTGTTGCTTACCCAAAATTCATTGCCGTCCGGTTGGCCTTCAGGCATGTCGATCAGTGCAAAATAGCTTGGTTCTAACAATTCACCGGCATCGGGGTCGAACTCCTTACGATAGCCGACCAGGGGGTGTGTATCGCCGGAGCCGAGCAGTGCCTCGACTCCGTCAAGCACGACACTGCCCACCTTCAAGTACGTACTGAGGGTCGAGGAGAAGTCCAAAACACCGGCAATGCCTTCGACGAGTTGCAGAAGTTTGCGGGCATAGTCCTCTCGTTTGACGCGGCACAGCACCAGGGCGAGCGCTAAACGGCCTCCACGATAGGGATGTAGTCCCGCCACTCGGGTATCCGCAAAGATCATGCCCGCCGGCAGTTTTTGTCCAAACTTTTCAAGCATCATCGGCCCAACTACGAAGGGGACGGCTTCCTCCTTTTTGTCATAGGTGAATTCAGAGACGACGAATACCATGGGATCATATTCGCTGAACCACTTCCTGCCATAGGTGAGGTACATTTCATTGACCCGTATCTGGAAATAGTTTTCATCTGGATCAATGGTTTTCCCCAACTTGTCTCCCCCCTGCACATGGTCGCGAGGAATAGCCACCCGAATTGGCATTTCTGCCGGGCTCTGAGAGAGTGTTTTCCAGGTATCCTGCCAGCGTTCAAGGATCGATTTCATCGCTTTTCCTCCCTCCGGTTTTACACGGCGTGACATTCGATCGAGGGGTTTATTGGTCAGACCCGCATCAAACAACAACGATGGTCCTCGTTGTCGGGAGAAAGGGGAAATTCCTCATTCCTGCACGAGCACACACCGTCCGGTTTATGCCTGGCTCCCGCCTCCACATTGTCTAGGTTTCCACAACCCCTTATTCACGGGGGGCAAGAAGAATGGAATCTAGTAAAACGTCGGCAAGAAGTTGGCTGACCCGAGGGGATGCCCCTCTTGTATCGAGAATGTCAGCGACACTGTCGACTCAAGACATGGGAACAGCTCTTCCCTTGCCGACGGATTGATCACCTATAGCTCTTCACCATCTTCGGCAAGTCACTGGATCATCGGGAAAGATATCACGCTCATTACAAATTACATAAATGAGGTTCCTTGTCAAGAATTTCGAAGACGACATCTTTGAAGGCTGTTGGACAAACCGAGCCCCCAACTCTGTGAACCCGATCTGCAAGGCTGAATCATGTGGTCCTGTTGTAAGCCAAATGCCTCGTCGCGTGCTCCCGGGCCCGGACAACAGCCTGTTTCCATTTTCCCTATGAGGATTTCAGGGGTCGATTTCTCACAAGGGCCTCTAGCGGCAGCCGCAATAAACAGGAGTATCAACTTCTGCAATAGCAAAATGTTGTTTAGCGGGCCTGTGAGTAGCGCCCTTCTCTAAATCAGGTGCTGTTTGCGGGGGACTAAGACCGCACTCGGGTGCCCGCACATGCCAACCACCCAGGTCCCCAACACTCCATCGGGGAATCTCAGGGGGCGGCTTCGAAATTTTCCTGGATATTCGATTTGATCAGGGGGGCCTTGCCATTGGCTTCGCAAGGGATTTGGGAAACCCGCTCCACCCTGATGGGTGGAGCGATGGCACCCATCGCCGAAATCGCATAACGAAGGGCATCGGCCAGGGCTTCATCCGAAAAATCTTCGGGCACGGCTCGCAGATGAACAGTCAAGGCCTCCCGATCCTGGACGATTTGCCACCCGATGATGGGGAGTCCATCGATGACGCGATGAAAGACATCGGGAGGAACGGCGAGCCGTCCTTGAGTGGGGGAGGGGAAGTACAGGGTCTGCTGGGTTCGGCCCTGTAATTCCCCGATGAGACGAAGCGAGCGCCCGCAGGGACAGGGATCCGCGGACAGTCGGACCAGGTCGCTCAATTCGTAACGAATGAGAGGTTGGGTATATTTCGTCAGGGCGGTAACTAGTACCCGGGTCCCCGGCTTCCCGGGAGGCACGAGACGGTTCTCTTGATCCACGACCTCCACAATGGCTAGATCTTCGTAGAGATGAAGTCCCCGATGGTGGGCGCACTCCGAAGCCAAAACCCCGAACTCCCCAGTGGCATACCGATCAAATCGACGGCCCTGCCAGGCTGCTTCGATGAGGTTTCCCTGGGATTTCGCCAACAGGTCTCCTCCTGTGGCAATAACCCGGGGTGAAATCCGCAGCCGGCCTGCCAATTGTTCTTCGGCCAGCAAGGCCACCATATACGAAAACCCTTGCAGGATTTCAGGCTGCCATGCGTTGAGTCGATCCACCGTGCTTACGAGGGATTCGCTGGGCAATATCCGGAGCGTGGGAAACCACCTGAAATGAAACGTGCCCGTTACTCGTGCCGTCATTGCAGTAGGTTTTGCCGAGACAATCGCCGCTGAGCGCGTGCGATGAAATGGACGGATTCTGACTCCAGCCCAGTCATAAGAGCGGATCGCCGACGCCAGAACACCCGCCCACTCCGTGTCGTTGAAGAGGTTCATCGAGGGATGTCCGACGCTGCCCGAGGTCACGCTGGTCCAGTAGCGGCCTTGGTACTTCTCCTCCCCGGGAAGACGATCCAAATGTTCTCTGATCTCCTTGAGATGGATATTCCGATCGGTGACCAGGTCATCGAAATTCTCCATCAACAAGGACTTGGTAAGAATGGGAAGCTCGTTGAGCGGCGCTTGATGCCGACCTTTGTGAAACCTCTGATAGAAGGGAGAATGGGTGTACACGAACGCCCGGAGCCGGTCCAGGGCTTGAGACTGGTAAGACTCCAGCCGTTTGCGGTCCCAGTGTTCCCGCTGTTTCAGCTCACGACGCTGTTGCAACAGCCGGAAAAGAAGATGTGCTTTTGTCATGGTCCCGCTGCGGGATTGCAATCCCTTCCAGGCAGAGGCTGGAAGAGACGAACTCTTTCACGGATTTCCGAAAAGCAGCGACGATAGTGTAACCGAAAAATGGAAAATCCCCTTACCCAAAAAGGTAGAAATGGGGCGCATACCCGCATCTGATCCTGCCGCGGGGGGATGCGGCCTCATGTGGAAGGACCCTGCTTCTGATGCGATTGGGTCAATTGACTCTTCCTCGCACTCCTTAAAAAATCGGAGTTTGTGCCTCCCGATTTGGCGAAGGCCCTCGAGTATCCAGTTCCCATCCAGTATGGCGAGACCCGAAGCTGTGAGCCCTGCGCTCCACTCTCCGATGGCTCACCCAAAACCACACCGTTATTGGTATACTTGCAATGAAGGTCGGGTACTCCATCCGGGCTTGCTGCCTTGAAAGAGTTGAAGGTGTTTCTATGGAACTCACTGGGCGCCCATATCGCCTGCCGCCGGAAGACAAAACGTCACGGGCATTCGTGACCGGGCCTGAAATGAGGGATAAGTGGGAGTAAGAACGGCGAATCTACCAAAGGGAAAGAGCCCAACGCGCGGTCCTGAAATGAAGATGAGTGTTGCTCTGCGCCGGTTTCTTTATGTGACGGCGGCGATGACGGGCGCGGCCATTCTTATCATTGAAATCCTGGGCGCCAAGATGCTGGCGCCTTACGTGGGGACCTCGCATTTCGTTTGGACGGCTCAAATTGCGGTCACCCTGGTGGCGCTCTCGATGGGATACTACTTCGGCGGTTGGCTGGTGGATCGGTCAACGAGGTTGGGGTACCTCTATGGCTGCATTCTGGTGGCGGCGATTTATCTCTGTTTGGTGGTGATCATCTGCGGCCCGGTCGCCTACTGGTGTCTACGATTCCAGCTGGCTTTGGGTGCCTTGCTGACCTCGGTCCTGCTGTTTCTGGTCCCGCTCACCTTGCTGGGAATGACCGGGCCTTTCCTGGTGCGGATCCTGGCGCAATCCCTCACGGAGGTGGGGGGACAAGTCGGACGCCTGTCGGCCATCAGCACTCTGGGCAGCGTGGCGGGGACCGTTCTGATTGGGTATCTGCTGATCCCCTTTTTCCCCAACTCCATAACCCTGTTGGCCACGGCAGGAGCGTTAATCGGTGTGGCTCTGGGATATTTTCTTGTCTGGGGAAGAAGGGAGTACAGGAAAGGGCCGGTGGCTCTCGGCGTGTTGTTGGCCATGACCCTCGGGGCATTTGGCGTCCTTAAAGAAAACGTGAGCCATCTCCCCGGTGTCGTCGAAATCTATCGAGCCAATTCCAACTTTGGATTGATGCAGGTCTTCGAGCAAACCGAAACCCAGGGACGAATCTATCTCAACGATTACATGTACCAAAACGGATACGATCCGGTGCATCAAAGGAGCCTGTATGCGTTTACCTACATGCTCTACGATCTTGCGCGAGCCTACAACGCCCAGGTCAGCGACGTCCTCTGTATTGGCATGGGGGTCGGGATCGTGCCGATGAAGTTTGCTCGCGAAGGTGTTCAAGTGGATGTCGTGGAAATCAATCCGGCCGTTGTCCCCCTGGCAGTCCGGTTTTTTGATTTGGAGCCTGACAAATTCCACCTGGTGATTGCGGATGGCCGATACTTCTTGAACCAAACCACCCGCCTCTATGACGCCATTATCGTCGACGCATTCCTGGGAGATTCATCGCCCTCCCATCTCATGACTGAAGAAGCATTCAGAGCGGTACGGAGACATCTCAGACCCGGCGGGACCCTCGTCATGAATGCCTTTCGCGAGATGGCACCCGGTCAGGACTTTCAGACGGCTTCAGTGAACAAGACATTAAAATCGGTGTTTTCACAGGTTCGCATTCATGGGGGAGAGGGCGGGAATGTTTACTTTGTCGCCGCGGACCGCGGCGAGCTCGCTTTTGTCAATCCCGTGAACACAAACGATGTACACCCGGACGCATTAGAGTATGTAAAAGCGGGCCTAAACCACACTCTCCAAACCGACCCTGCACATGGCCGCATCCTGACGGACGACTACAATCCGGTGGAGTATTATGACGCCGCCAACCGCGAGTTGAGTCGTAAGAATTATGCTCTCTCAGTGAAACCGTAATCTTCCTTCAAATGAATTCAATGGTCGCTGCTGGCAAACCCCGGACACGTTGATTCGCGGGGCCGCTGCTTTCATGCACGGTCAGTCTCGCCGTGCCAGTCGCCCTGCGGTGGATGATACCTGCTTGTGGAGCTAGAGGCGTGAGGGACCCAGCAACGCACACATCATCCAACAGGACGAACGGCGGGTGCGCCCCCCGGAGACAAAGCGGGTTGACTTTTCCATGAATATCTGTATACTATATGGTATACAGAGGGAAGGGGCGGAAAGCCATGATGGTCGTCGTTGAAAGAGGATCGGACGAGCCGGTGTACGAGCAGATTGCGAGGCAGATCCGTGAGCACGTGGCTTCAGGGGAGCTGCGTCCTGGAAGCCCGCTCCCCACGGTGCGAACCCTGGCATCGGACCTCGGTGTAAACCTCAACACCGTGGCCCGCGCCTACTGGCTTCTTGAAGAGGAAGGATTTGTTCTGATCCGCGATCGATCCGGCGCGGAGGTTTCCGCGCCTTCCCGCAGACCCAACGCGGATCGTGAAAAACTAAGGCTGGAGCTTAGGGAACTTCTGGCTCGAATGCGGCAGGCGGGACTTTCGTCGGAGCATCTGCGGCGCCTGGCCGAACGTGAGATCGCATCTCTTGCCGAGAGTTTGGTGAAGTGAACGCGGAGGATAAACATGGAAGCTCAAGTTGCATGGATTTCAATGGCTCTTTTACTGGGATTGGTGGGCGTACTCTATCTTCTGTTACCGCGCATCAGCCGCCGCGGTTTGCTTTTCGGGGTGTATGTCGGCGAAGCGACCAGCAAAGGCGAAGATGCCCGGCGGATCACTCGTTCCTGGTATTGGGGTGTGACTGCATGGTTAAGTGTGAGTTTAATCCTCACTGTGGTTTCAGGTCTTTACTTTAATTCTCGCGTGGGCTCATCCGCGGCGATGAGTCTTCTTGCGGTCGGGTTCATTGCTGAAAACCTGCGAGCTTATTTTCGCGCGCGTCGCCTGGCGAGGCCCGGAGAGCCACCCGCAGCGGCCGCGTTGGTGGTCGTCGAAGAGTCACAGGGGGCTGCCTTGCCATACTGGGCGGTGGTGCTCGGGTTGGTCGCTGGACTTTTGCTCATCGGTGATGCCTGGTTCCACTACACGCAACTACCGAAGATAGTTCCGACACACTTCGGATTTACAGGCAAGCCGGATGCCTGGAGACCTAAATCGTTTTCCACCGTGATGCTGTTACCGATCATGACGTTAATTCTCGGTGTCGGGCTGGGAGGTATGTCCTATCTGATCAGTCAAGCCAAGCGGGCCATCCGGTATGGCGATCGGGGAGTCTCCTTTGAAGCCCAGCAACGCTTTCGCCGGGCGATGGCCAACTTCCTGGCAGTGGTTTCCATCCTGGTGACCGGGCTGTTAAGCCTCATAGCGTATACCTCGATTCGCGTGGGACTGGGAAAAGCTCCTGCACTACCGCCAACCATGATGATTCTCGCTCTCGTTCTGGTTGTCTTCTCCCTTGGGGGCAGCATATTCATCGCCATCAAATTCGGGCAGGGAGGTTCGCAGTTGGAGCGGAGCGCAGCGGATGCTCCTTTGACGGATGGCTTGGCCGACAACCGGCTTTGGGTGCTCGGGATGTTCTACGTCAACCGTGAGGATCCCTCGCTCTTCGTCGAGCACCGCTTCGGCCTAGGCTATACGCTCAATTTCGGGAATCCCAAGGCGGTAGGATTGATTGTTGGGTTCGTGGGATTGATGGGCTTAATTGCGATTCTCGCTGCTCTTGCCAAATAAGGATGGCCTAACCTCAGAAACGTCAAGGGGCGGAGAAAGCCAATTTCCCAAGAGAGAATGGACAGACACCAGACTCAGAGGATCTTCGAGGATTAAGCGAGCAAGGTGTCTCTCCCCAATCGCTATTTCAAGGCATCCGCACCGGGCTTGGCGCATTGGCTGTCCTGATCACTGCTGCCTCCGGAAACACCGATGGCCCCGACAATCTTGCCGTCTATAATGAGGGGGAGCCCTCCCTCGACCGGTACCGCGCCTTCCAGTCCCAGGATCCGGAGCCCCGCGCCGCCCGCTGCCAACGCGTCCTGAAACGCCTTGGTAGGGCGCTTGAACAGGGCTGCTGAGCGGGCCTTGCTCATCGCGACGCTGACGCTGCCGGTCTGCGTGCCGTCCAGCCTTTCGAAATAAACCAAGTCGCCGGCGGGGTCGACGATCGCTGCTGCCATGGCCCAGTTGTTCTTGCGCGCTTCAGCGAGCGCAGCCGCGGCCGCTTTCTTGGCGAGCTCCAGGCTGACCGGCATCCCATAGGGGATCGACATCTGCGCCAGCACGCTTGAAGCGGAAAGCGCGAATATCAGCGCGAGCATGGACTTCTGTATCAGGTGTGGTGACATCGTAGCTCCTCCTTTGGTTTAGGGGTTGGGTGGGAACTGCGTTCTATCAAGCGCGTTGGCCATGAAGAGACCTCCAAAGTCCTTTGCTGGGATCGCCCTTTGATAAGGACCATCCGGGTCAGATTCGATCCCGGGAAATTATTTATGCCAGACGTGAATTTTACGGTTTGACCACGGGACTTCATTTGCCTCAGGTCTATTTCAGGTTCTCGTTAAACCAGGTGATCGTTCGCTTCATGATGTCCAACCGATGCTTGGGTTGGGCGATCATGTGGCCTTCATCCTTGTAAACCACCATCTGGGTCTTCACCCCCAACGTTCTTAAGGCATGCCAAAACTCGAAGGATTGGGGAGTAGGGCACTCGACATCACTGTCCCCGACCAGCACCAGGGTGGGGGTCTTAGCGCTTTTGATGTGGGTGATGGGAGCACTGCGGGCATAGACGGCGGGGTCGTCATAAACCGATGCGCCGAAGAACGGGATCATCCATTGGTCGATGCCATTCTCTCCATAATAACTTTGCCAGTTCATGATGCCTGCCCCGGCTACCGCTGCACGGAAACGGTTGGTCTGGGTGACGCCCCACATGGTCATGTATCCGCCATAGCTCCAGCCGCCAATTCCGATCCGTGACGCATCGATGGGAAGAGTTTTTGAAACCTCCTCTGCTCCGGCCAAAATATCGTGGAAGTCGCCATACCCGAAATCCTTCACGTTGGCGCGAGTAAAGGCCTCCCCTGCGCCATAACTCCCGCGCGGATTAGGAAAAAGCACGAAATAGCCTTCGCTGGAAAGGGCTGAAAAATCAAAAAAGGTATCCGGCCACGCCAGCCGGCGCATGCTGGAGGGTCCGCCATGGATGTACACCACCAGGGGATACTTACGCTGGGAATCATAGTGATGCGGATAGAGCAACCAACCCTGAATGTTCATTCCCTCGCTGGTCCAGTGAATACTCTTGGCTTCCCCCCACATTGGTTTCAGGGAGTCGTTGACGCGGGTGATCTGCTTCCAGGCCCCAATCTCGCCAGCCCAGACTTCTGGGGGATGCTTCAGTGAGCTGCGAATAAGTGCTGACCTCCTCACGTCGTGAGAGAAGGACACACTGATTGATCCTCCAAAGGCGGAGATCGTTTCAGGCCCTCTCCACAGGGTCGTGGTCTGCCGGGTTGCAATATCGACACTCGCAATGCCGGTCTCACCATCCACATTCTCCTCAAATAGAATCTGATTTGAAGACGGGTACCAATGGAGCCAACTGGCGGACGCCTTCATGTCAGGGGTCAGATTCACCGGTTCACCGCCGATGGGGGGGATCATAAAGACATCTCCCCCGGTCACACCCTGATCGCTCATCAACCCACCGATAAAGGCGATGGTTTTACCATCAGGCGACCAGCGGGGCACAGCCACTTGCAGGGAAGGTTTGAATATGGATTTCGTCTCTCCGGTGGCTGTCATGACAGTATAAATCTGCGCGATCCACCAGTTGTTGTCACCGTCGCCGGGAGCTGCTGAGGCGACAAAGGCCCTTCCGTCGGGAGACCAATCGTATTCATAAACATAAAGGTCGGCAGGGGAGATTTGGCGAAGACGCCCGGAGGGAAACTCTACAGTGGCGATACGCTGTTCGTAAATCTTTCCCTCGATCACGCCAGACACGGGCGGCTTGGCCTCCAAAGGACCTGCAGACTTTGGCAGGTTTTCGGTGAAGAGCACAGCTACGTTTTTTCCATCGGGCGACCAGCGGGGATCGGCCAGGAGCCCCTTTACATGGGTCAACTGTTGAGGAACCCCGCCGTCGGCGGGGACGACATAAAGCTGAAACTGTCCCTTCTGTCCTCGATCGGATAGGAACGCTAAGTGACGTCCGTCGGGTGACCATGCCAGATCATGCTCGCTATGAGGCGTCGCTCCATCCCCTGCGGTGATCCGCCTCGGGGTTGAAGAAGAATTCAAAGATGCAACATAAACCGCGGTGTTCTCCGAAGGTTCGTGATCCTTTCCTTGAAGCTCCTCAACCCAGGCTACGCGGGACCCATCAAATGAAATCGTGGTCTCTTTGAATGTTCGCACTTTGAAGAGAGAATCCATGAGCCGATCAATGGAAGGCCTTTGGGGCGCTTCAGCTCGAGCAAAGACAGCCAACCCCAAAAAAAGAAAGGAAGAACAAACCGCAATACCAAACGACCTAAATCCTTTTGCCATTCAGTTTCTCCTGAAAAATGCTCAAACTCCGGCAGGCCCGGCGATCAAATTGAACCCCTGTTCCACAAGCCACGCGAAAAGACAGAGCCCTCATATAGCGGGCGCGGCCTTCTAGTCTGCCTTCGATACAAGAACTTACCGCACAAATTCGATTTCCGATCGAGTTTGACCACCCCGGACCTGTGGCGTGAAAGTACAAACAGCTTAGAAACCCAAAGGAATCCGAGATGAAAGATCTGGGTCAGAACCGATCAACCCGTACGAACCCACTAAGGTAAGGTCCATGACTCAAACCCCATGATTTCACTGACTCCTTCAATCTAACTGTTCGTCGAAAGTCGCGAGTATACCCCGCGAAAAATGGTGTGGCAAGCTTTGTGAAGAGGACTCCACTGCTCGGGATTTCGTGTTGCTTTTTTGAGACTTGACTTAATTGAGGAGCGATAAATCTTCACATGCGGCAGGGTAGGGATCCTTAGACCAAAGATCCGTGATTTTTGAGACAGGCTTTGCGAAAAAACTCTTCGATCCGAATCGACGATTCGAACAAATGCTATTGTGGTTGTATCGTTATGAACCACTTCGCCCTATTGCAATTCATGAGTAGAACTTGTTAAATCCTTACAAATCAGTGTTTTGTTTAATTCTCTCTGCAATGGTATTGAACCTGCTTAAAAGGTCAGTGTTTTACGTTCGGTAGAACAGGCAGCATGGGAATAAAGCGGAAACAAAGATGGATTCATAGAGTGAACGTTTTCCAGGCCTAAATAATTTAGAACGGATCGGCATTCACCAGGGCATGAAAACGGAGGAAGTTATGAACATCAATGAGATTTCCCAAGAGACGATGGAGAAGTTCCTGCTTGAAGAACTCTCCGAGCAAGAAAGTGAGCAGGTGATGTGGCGTACAGTCTCCAACGGTGATTTTCTGGAGCGCTTGAGCGCCAAAGAAGATGAGATGATCAAGACCTATCTGCTCGGAAATCTCTCAGCCCAGGAAGAAGTCCGATTCGAGAAGATTTACCTTTACAATCCCCGTCGCCATGAGCGGCTGGATTTCATCCAAAAAGATATGCGCGCCTATGAAAGCGGGATGGAGAGGGAACTTGCTTCAGAGCAGCCCGCGCGCGATGTTGAAATGGTCCTGATCCCTGTAAAGCCCAAAAGAAAAATTCAACTGAAGAGATTCAACTAAGATTACTTTCAAAGAGGTCTGCCCGTTCCAGAAATGCGGTCATTCCAGGGGCGCTGCTATCAGGCAGTGCCCCATTTTTATGACCAGAATCTGGCGTCCACGCCTAGCGGCGGGGTATCCCACGCAAACGAAGGTTTTCCATTTGGATCTCGTCCTGCCCGCTTTCTCGCGAATACCTGGGGTGGCAGCCAACCTTGCGCTCTTGCATGAAGCCAAGGGGGATATTTCAGTTTAATCCTCCCCCCAAGAGAACCGGTAGGCTCCGATACAGGCCACTTCCGACACCGAGGGACTCCCGAAGTCTTATTTTTTCTCTAAATCCACGCCCTTTAATGGCACGTCCCAGTGCGCTTCGAGTATCGCGAATCGACGTTGTTCTTCTCGGACAAAAGTCTCTTGGTCAGGGAAGAGCTGCTTCTTCAGGGCGTCTTCATCAAACAATTCATTTGCCACCGTGGCATTCTTGAAGACGATAGTCACTCGGTAATCCCATCGTCCGTCCTCGGTGGTGTGATAGCGCGGCTGGTCCATGGACACTTTGAGCATCCGCCCCATTTCCACCTGTCTCTTCAGGATGGGGTAATGGTTCTTCCTGAACAGTTGTAAGAACTCCTCCGCATATCCCCATTTCGCCTTGTAATAGTACTCCACAACAAACGCGTTGTCCTGCCCGGTAGAGGACGTTTGTCCCCAAGCCATCATTGGAGTCACTCCCAGCAGCATGAGGAGCACGAATACGAATCGCACCATATCAATTTTCCCCCTTTATGCTCGTGTGTAGTCCTGCCCTTGCAGGCTTCTTACAACGGACCTGCGGCTTCGTGTTTAGCGTGGATTATTCTTCGATTTCAACTTATTTGCCACCTCTTTCGAGTTTGGGGCCGACTTTTGTCCCAGAATTTGTGCTCCCATGTTGAGAGAGAAACCAATCGCATGACTAAATGGTCAACTTGACAAACCTGTGAATGCGGCGTAGATTCTCGTTTTTCAAGAAAAGGTCATCATGTCTATGGACATGCGCAACACTCTAATCGTGGTCACTCCCGTAGTCGGGGAGCGTGGGTGCAAGTGTATGTGTACCCGATGCAGGAGCGGCCGGGGAGGTGTGGTAGCGCCATAAGACGCGACTCACTTAAAGAGATTTCAAGGCCGCTCCTCCGGGGCGGCCTTTTTTTATGGAGAAAATTATGACGACACTCAAACGGCCCATTGCCATCTATCATGAACATCCCGATTGGTTCCGACCTCTGTTTACTGAATTCGACCGACGCGCAACCCCGTATGTCCGGATTGACGCGCGCCGGCACCAGTACGACGTCGCCTCGCAGGACGGCGAGTACTCGCTGCTCTTCAATCGCATGAGTCCCTCCGCTTACACCCGCGGCCATGGTCACGGGATTTTCTACACCCTGAACTTCCTTGCTCACCTGGAGCGGCAGGGAGTGCGGGTCGTGAATGGCTACAAAGCCTTTACCGTGGAGACTTCCAAGGCGCTGCAACTCTCCCTGCTCGAATCGCTGGGGCTCGCATACCCGCGGGCGCGCGTCATCAATCATCCTGCCGAGGCGCCTCAAGCCGCCGAAGGCCTGCGCTTCCCGGTTGTGGTGAAGCCCAACATTGGCGGCAGTGGCGCCGGTATTGTCCGCTTTGATCGATTGGAGGACTTGACGCGCACCGCAACGGGAGATCAGTTGGCACAGGGAGTAGATCAGACGGCCCTGGTGCAGGAGTACATCCCCGCGCGTGGCGGATTCATCACGCGAGTCGAGGTGCTGGGAGGAAAGTATCTCTATGCCATCAAGGTGTTCTTCACGGGCGATAGCTTCAACCTCTGTCCGGCCGACATCTGCCAGACCACGGGCGGCGTGGAACTCGCTCGCTCCGCGTGTCCGGTGGACGCTCCCAAGAACAAGATGCGGGTGGAAGCTGTCACACCAGCCGGGGAGGTGATTGAAGCCGTGGAGCGGATCATGCAAGCCGCCGGGATCGAGGTAGGTGGCGTGGAGTATATCGTCGACGATCGCGATGGCAAGCTGCTCTATTACGACATTAACGCTCTTTCAAACTTCGTCGCCGATGGGGTACGCGTCATCGGATTCAATCCGTACGCGCGGCTGGTGGACTTTTTGGAAACGGAGGCCCGCTGATGCGCTACGGATATTGGCTTCCTGTTTTTGGCGGATGGCTGCGAAATGTCGAGGACGAGGGAATGGAACCCACGTGGGAATACAACTCCCGCTTGGCAAGGCGCAGCGAGGAAATCGGGTTC
The DNA here is from genome assembly GCA_041494885.1 of Terriglobia bacterium. GTDB lineage: Bacteria > Acidobacteriota > Terriglobia > JAIQFV01 > JAIQFV01 > JAIQFV01. Next base: position 123,828 of record JBGQBO010000008.1, on the reverse strand, counting down.
GACCTCACCTTGATTGCCGAATTGAATTTGAATGACATCAAAGGGATTCATGCACCGGCACTGGATGCCTGGTCCACGGCGGCTGCGCTGGCTGCGGTGACCCGCCGGCTGGAATTGATGGTCGCGGTCCGCCCCACCTTCCATCTGCCCGCACTGCTGGCCAAGCAGGCGGCCAACATCGATCATATCAGCGGCGGGCGCGTTTCACTGAACGTTGTCTCTTCGTGGTGGGCCGACGAAGCGAGACAGTACGGGGTTCACTTTGAACAGCACGATGATCGTTACGCGCGGACGGCGGAATGGTTGCGGGTGCTGAATGGCGTATGGAACGATGACCATTTTTCATTCGCCGGCAGGTATTACCACGTTGAGGACACGGTGCTGCAGCCCAAGCCCCTTTCGCGCCCCCGACCTACCCTCTATGCGGGCGGTGAATCCGAAGCGGCCAAGGAACTGATTGCCCGGGAATGCGATGCCTACGTCATGCACGGGGATCCTCCGGAGCGGATCGCACAGAAGATCGCTGACCTTTCTTCACGTCGAGCTCGAATGAACTTGCCCCCCATGAAATTCGGGGTGGCCGCCTATGCCATCGTCCGGGATACAGAAGATGAAGCACAGCGGGAACTGCGTCGAATTACTGACGTAAAGCAGAGTGCTGCCGGGTATGGGAATTATCAAGAGTGGCTGGCGGGGACCCAGCTGGAGCAGAAAGTCTCGTTGGAGGATTACTCGGTGTCGAACCGGGGACTGCGCTCCGGCCTGGTGGGGACAGCGGAGCAAGTCCGGACGCGTATAGCCGAATTCGAGGCGGCGGGCGTGGATTTGTTACTGCTGCAGTTCAGCCCACAACTGGAAGAGATGGAGCGCTTCGCCGGGGCCATCATCTCTCGGGGGAGTTCCATAAGCCTCGAAAGGGCAAATCCTGATGATGCCTGGGGGGCTAGCTTGGGGGGTTAATGCATGAAAAACGAAGGCAGTCAGGCAGGGGATCAGGGTCACAATGGGTCTCTTGGACCATCTCTCGGGCTCAAGTCTCAAGAAGCGGCGGAAGCGGGGGAGCCGATCGTCAACGTGCGTCCTCCAGCGTTACGTTATTTGATCATCATCAATGAAAGGCTTCAAAGATATATCGACTACCTCTGGACCAGTGCGGACATAAACCCACCGGATCCCAGCAACGATTGGCCTCCATCACAAACGTACACGGCGCCGGTAATGTAAGCGGCAGCGTCAGAACAAAGAAACAGGGCGAGATCGGCAATTTCGTCCTTGCTGCCAAAACGCTGAAGAGGAATCGACCGCGTGAGTTTCTGTTTGATTTCCTCCGTGGGACTCAACCGGCGCATCCCCTCGGTCTCGGCAATGGGGCCCGGGGCGATCGAGTTGACCCGCACGCCGGCCTTTCCCCATTCAATGGCCAGGGTCCGGGTGAGCATGTCGACTCCCGCCTTCGCGGCGCAGACGTGCGATTGCATGGCAAAGGGAATGAACGCGTGGGTCGCGGAAATACAGACGATTGAGGCGCCCGGTTTCCGCAAATATTCATAGGCGGCGCGGCAAGTGTTGAATGTTCCCAAAAGATCAATGTCAATAACCGATTTGAAGCCATTGGCAGACATGCCCAGGGCCGGGGCAGGAAAGTTTCCGGCCGCGCCACAGAGCACGATATCGATTTCGCCAAACTCCTCGCGGGCCTTTTTCAATGCGGATTCGGTGGCTTGGTAGTCCCGCACGTCGGCGGCGTAGCCCGTGGCCGTTCCTCCCTTGGCCTTAATGGCAGCAGAGGCATGATCGAGTTTGTCCTGGGTACGTCCCAGCAGGGCGACCTTTGCGCCGTGTTCCGCAAATCGTTCCGCGATGCGGAGGTTGATGCCGCTTCCTCCACCGGTTACGAAAGCAACTTTGTCTTTAAGCAGATGGTCTCGAAAAATGCTGGGCATAGGGATTGCTCCTGAGGGATATGAAATTTGACTTGGCAAGAGCGGGTTCGACAAGGGGCTATGCTAACATGATTAATATTGAAGAAAGGGCGGAATTGCACCGCGGAGATGCGGAAGGGCTACTCATGGATAGCTTGTTTGGAGCCAATGACTGAATACCTCTCAGCCCCAATGGATGGGAATGGGTAGCCTCCAATCCTGCATGTTTCTGCGGACTCCGCGTCTCCGCGGTGAGATCACTTACTCTCTTCTTTTCGATCCTCGACGGTAATTCTTACCTCGGTGCCGTTGGTTCGGATCTCGGGAACATACATCGCGTAGCCGAGCGTGGGCAAGGCATGGAAATGTCCCGGGGCCTCTGCACGCAAATCGCACTTGATTTCCCAGACGCCCTGAGGAAGCTTGTCAATAAACAACGCCACCTTGCGATCGCGCAATTCCTGATACACCCAGCGCGTCCGTCCAGTGTAGGAAGATTCAGAGCGACTAGCAGAGGTGTTCTCGACTTTGGACTCTGGACCTTGGACTTTGGACTGGTCTTCTACAGCGCTTGACTTCAGCTCCTTCGCGTACATCGGCTCTCCACTTCGGATCTGGACAGTCTCCAAACCTGCGGGCTTAAGGTCCTCGAAGACAAGGTACTCATAATTGTTCTTCGCTTCAATGGTCAGGACGGTCTGCACTCGATCGCCGCTGGTGACGGATTCCCCATCATTGAGAGGTTGCCTGTCGTAAACGTATCCCTTCAAGAGTGTGGGATGTCCCACGAGCTTGTAATACTGGCGGCGAACAAAGATTTCATTCCCAGCGGCGGGAATGGGCTCTTCGAGGCTGAAGTAGCGGGTCTGAACGGAAAAATAGAGGGGACTGTTTCCGCTCTTCCGCCTGAGGCGAATCTCATTGGCACCGTCGACGAGGTCCTTTGCGTCGACGGGGAATTGAGACGGGGCGGTTAGAGCGTCGTCCGGCGTAACTTTCCTGGTTACGATGGGGTGCCCGTTCACAGAAAGCTCGTATTCAACCTCCGGTCGCAACTCCCCGCTGGAGCGCAGGTAATCCGTGAGTGAAAGGACCGTGATGGCGGTGTCGCGAGTGCTGTTCCATTGTGTGCCCCTGCGATTCTTGACAAGCCAGTTGGTTACCGGTTCCACGAGCTTGTTTTGCGGGTCGATAGCCAGAAGTGCTCGCAAGGCAAAGGAGGTGGCTTCAACGCCTCCATCGGACCATCGCCAGTAAATTCCATCCTCTCCCCAATGGGCCGTGGGGATGACGCTCTTTTCAGAGCTCTGGCCGCCTTTCTGGATGATGGAAATATCCGGCCTGGTGTCGATCTTCACGCCATTCTCGAGGTTCCGGATTAACGTCTTGGCTTGATCCGTATAACCCAGATGGTTGGCGCTCAGAGCCAGCAGCGCGCGAGTGTAGGCATTGAGCTGGTCGCGGTTCTTCCAGAGGTTGTCGAAGGCCTTGGAAACAGGTGAGGCGAGCTGGGTCAGCTTCATGGAATGATGGTAGGTCGATACCGCATGTAGCATCCATGCCTGCAGATCATAATTCAATTCCTGCTCGACAAGGGTCTTCTGCAGATAATCGACGCCCCGGTCCAGCACTTCCGGTTTCAACTTAATGCCGGCGTCGTGGGCGAGGGTCAGGCCCCAAACGATGTATGCGGTCATGAACGGATCGGTGTCGCCGTCCTTCCACCAGCCCCATCCCCCGTCCGAATGCTGGAAATCATAAAGTCGCTTCAAGCTTTGTTGGGTCATCTCATCCAGGAGATGGAGATCCTTCGATCCATCGGGATGAGTCTGTGTGGCAAATTGCTGCTCGACCCCTCCGAAAAGTTTACCCATAACCAATTCAGGTCGAAGTCCCAGGTCCTTCAAGGTCTTTGCCACGACAACGGTAGGGAGGAAGCGGCTCATAGTCTGTTCCGTACATCCATACGGATAGTCAATGAGGTAGGGAAGGGCATCGAGCATGGTGACCGCCATGCTGGGCGCCACCTGGACTGTCATTATTGTAGATTCCGGTTTACGCTCCTTGGGTATGTCGAGCTTAACGGTGACCTCATCTCCGCGCATCTTGCCGGACTTCGCGATGAACTTTTCAATCCCGTGCTCATAAACGGGGAAGGTCCTTTCCATCGCATCAGCATAGGCCCCGCCGCGCCCCGTGACTTTCAGCTTGGCTTCACCTGGCATTTGGACGGAAACGATCCAATCGGCCCGCGCCTCGCCGTTGGCAGGAACCTGAACCGGCACCTGCTCACCCTTGACGGGTGAGCCATTGACGACGATGCCGGTCACAACAACACCCTGGGCATCGAGGGATGGGGTAACCGTCATGGGTTTGTCCGTATTGTTGTTCATCACCGCAGAGATGGTGACCTGGTCACCCACAAGGAAGAACCGAGGCACCTGCAATCGGACAATCAAGGGTTGCTGAGTTCGAGTGGTCGACGAGGCAATTCCAAACTGATTCGCCACACTCTCGACACGTGCGGTTGCTTTCCAGGTAGTCAGTGAATCGGGAAACATCACTTTGACAGTCGCCTTGCCGTCCTTATCTGTCACCACGTCGGGCTGCCAGAAAACTGTTGCCCGAAAATCACTGCGCACCTGGACTGCGGGTTCCTCTCCAGGCTTACCCGGTGGTGGCGGGGGGGAGGATCGTGTAACCACCTCATTTTTCATCATAAATTGTTCTTTAACCTCCCGTTCCCGAGGGGCAGCCGGCCGACCATTTAGGCTTAACGCATCAGCCCGTCCTGGACCGATTCCAGCTCCTCTTCCAGCGCCTACACCGTGACCTGACCCCGACCCAATTCCACCGGCAACTCCTCTTCCTCCTCCAGCGCCGAATTCAGCGTTGAGTTCCTCGGTACTTTCTCTGGCCAGCAGGCGCTCATCCACTAATTCTTTGTTGGGGCCTTCGACCAGCTTTGTAAAGCTTTTTTGGCTGAACGTGCTTTGATTCTGAATATAGTTGTAGCGCTTAGTTCCGTAAAAGAACTGTCGCGGATCTCCGGCATAATCCTGTTGAATGTAGTACACCGATTCATCCACCAGCCCCAGGCCCACCTCGGCAGAAATGGGTTTGCCATCATAAGTGCGAGTAGTAACGGTCAGAGTTCCTTCCTCGCGCGGTTGGTATTGTTCCCGATTGGCTTTCACGTCGACCGTCAAGAACTGTTGAACTGGCGGGACAATGATCTGCTTTGTGTCGAGGGAGATCTGACCTTCATTCACCATCGTGGCGCTGAGGAAGATATTTGGTACGTGTTTTTCTTCGATGGGGATCTCGAGCAGCTTGACCGTCCCCGTCACATGGACCAACTGGTAGCTATAAAGATCGTCGCCTTCAATGCTGAAAAGAACGTAGCGATCATTGGTAGGAACGTTCAACAGGACGGGTGCCTTCTGTCCAACGTGGAACGTGTCTTTGTCTGCGATAATCTCGACTCCGTCGTGACGATAACCGATCTCTGTGGTCGAGTTCTTGCACACCCAGACGGTGGTTTGAGCTTTTATGGGGGTGCCGTCTTTATCCCTGCTACCCCAGGCGATCTGATAGTAGCCTTCACGGGCTGGAGTAAACGTAAGTTCTGCCTTTCCCTCCGGATCCGTCTTAAGAGTTTGCTTCAGAAGGTCCTCATGCTGGTACCCTCGAAACTTGAACCGCCAGGATTTCCCGCTCGAATCAGGCGGGGGAGGGAAGATCGGCCACCTACGGCGCTGCGTAGTCAACTCCTCGCCTTTTACTTCTTTTCCCGTGGGATCGATCCAAATCTCGTACCAGTAGTCCCTCGTAACTTTCACCGTCCCTTCGGCCTGAACCGGCTGATCATTGGCGTCGAGGGCTTTCAGATCGACGGTAACCTTCTCCTGCGGTCGGTAGAGATTATGTTGGGCCTGGGGATAAACATAATACCGCTGTCGAGTAACGCGTACGGCGCCGCTGCCTTCAATTTCGCGGCGCGAGGCGTCGGTGACGCGCGCTTCGATGAAATATTCATAATCCTGCTGACCCTCGCGCGGTGTTTCAAAGGTGAGGGAGACTTTCCCGGTGGCATCGGTCTTGAGAGTTTCGTGTTTGATGACTTGTCCTTGCCGCCCGCCATAGTATTGGGATCGGCCAGACATGTCCTCGTAATACCAGGGAAAATCGTGGGGAGGATACCACCCGTGGTTAAACAGGTTCTGGTGGACCAGCACTTCGACAGAGGCATCACTGACCGGGCCGCCAAAGTAGTAATCGGCCTGGATGTTCACTTCGACCGATTCGCCGACGCGGAATGATTTCTTCTTCCCGTTTTCTTCTGGTGTTTGGACACTGACCTTGAATTCCGGAAGTTTATATTCTTCGAGTCGAAACAGGTTGGCAGATCCGATCTGCAATTTTCGACCTTCGTCCAAGAAGGTCACACGGTAAACGCCCAGGGGCATGGCGTCGGTCAGTTCCAAGGATCCCCAGGCGCTCCCGAATGCATTCAGTATGATCTTGCCTTCTTTTACTTTTGAACCGCGGGGATCGGAGATCTGGAATTCAAGGGTCTGGTTGGCGGGCGTGGAATAGACCGAGCCATTATACTGGCGGGCGATGAGCTTCCAATGCGCTTCTTCCTTGGGCCGGTACGCAGGGCGGTCGGTGAAAGCATAGATCCGCCAGGGTTGGTCCTGCCGCCCGTAAGAGTATGAATTGCCCAGGCTGAAGGCCTGCCTCTCACCCAGGATGGCGCTGACGAATAGCTGGATATTGTTGCGATTTTTCGTCACATCAAAAACCGCAAGGCCTTCGGCATTCGTTTGTTTAGAGAATCTTTTGCTGATCCACATGCGGCTTTGATAGTCATAGGAGCTTTCCCACAGGCTCACTCTGGCTTCCGTGATGGGCGCGCCATTGAGTGCATTGCAGAAATAAACGAGCGCCTGCTTGCTGGTCGTCTTGACCACCAGGGAAGTGTCTGTGACCAGAATCAAGTCGCGGACATTCACCTTACCCGAGGATGCCTTCAGAACATACGCTCCCGACGGGAGCTTGTTATCAAAGCGAACCGCCTCAGAACCGGGTCGATAATCTCCCTTATCCTCGGTATCTCTGGACCACGATTTGAGGGGCTGACGCGCGTCCAGGTTAATCGACTGAATCCATCCCCGAATCCACTCGCCGCTTCCCATCTCAACGTCGCGCGTGAGATCCACCTTATAGAGGTCAAAACCAATCTTCTTCACATTGCGCCAGTTCAGGTTGAACTGGATCTCCGAACCGGGAAGGAAAAAATTTGAGGCAAAAACGCCTAAACTCGGGTTCGTGATGTTTTTAATCTGCTGCGTCGCTCCCTCGTAGTAGCGCGATTCTCCTTTCTGGTATTCACTGACGAGCCGCCTGTACAATTCCAGTGCTCGCACGTAGTCTGGTTCATTCTTTTCCCGTCCCTCTTCGTCCACCGTGACGCGCCCGTTGGTCTCTAACCACTGGGCATATTGATATAGCGCGTCGTCATACCAGTCACTGGATTTTCCCGATCGAATGGCGCCCTCGAACTCTTCAGGAATCCGGCGCCGCTGGTTCGTGTCGGTCGCCTGCATGCGGAGCGTCATTGCCACCAAATAGTGGGCGTGGGCCTTGTCATTCTCCGTTTTTGCAATCTTCAGGGCATTTTCCAGGATATCGAGAGGGACATTGAAACCATAATTCCCATACGAATAGAAGCGTCCGGCCCCGGAATGCTGTGTCATCTTCCATACCAACTTTAGATAACGATCCCGCGCCGATTCAATGTCCGCGGAGCCCGCCCACCAGTCCAAAGCTAGTTGATAATGTGGCCAGGCCTGTCCCCAGTCGGATTGGTTACGCCGTGACCACCAGAAATCGCCCAGCGATTCCTGCACTTCAACCCAAACCAGGTCCCGATCTTCGGGACGCTGGATGTCGCGCACAAGCACTTCAAGTTGATGGCGGGCCTGATCGAGCTTGGTGGTGTCGGCGGTTTGAGTTGCCGCTTGGGAACGCCACAGCGTGTCCGCCTGGCGGAAGTCGACCCATCGCTTCTGGGCTGAAGAAAGGTTTAATGCGCCGGCCTGGACATAACTTTCATATGCCCGCGCGTAGGAACCTTCGGCATAAGAAGCTTCAGCTTCGCTCTTGAGTTTTTCGTAGTCGGGGGTCTGAGCGTAGAGCGAGATCAGGCCAAGTGAAAGTGCCAGCAGCAGAACGAACGACGTAAGGGATTTCATTGTGGCCTCACAAGTGTCAGAAAAGGGGAGCCTGTAAATCAGCTCTTACGGGCTTTCTAAGTGCACAACGCGAATGCCGATAACCTCCGGGCCGGTCTAACGATTCTCTGGCGAGACGGGTACTTCTAACTCAATGCCATGAACACTGCCTTCTGTCCCTTTAGATGCATTTACGGGCAAAAAGTTCCCAAAGAAGTTTGGCAAATTGAGAGTGACTGGGTGTTCAGATCTGATTGTCCCTGGTTTTTTGATGCTGAATTGTTTTAAGTTCATCCATGAATGCCTTGATCTCCCGCTGACGATCTGACAGGTGTTTGCTTTGGGAAGACAAGTAACGTTGACCCTTGATGTTTGAGTTCTGAAGACTGTCAGCCCAGGCCCGAAGTTGCCTCGAAATTGACTCGGACAACGATTTGAGATGGGTGAACGCTCCAAGGCGGTCCATCAAACAGAGCATAGACCGCACCTCACCCGCGGAACCTCGGGCGATGTAAAGAAACGTCAACAGCTCCTGTGTTGTCCCTCGCTCAAATCCTTCCGCAATATTGTTGGAAACCGACAATGCCGCTCGCTCAATCTGGTTTCTCAAGTCTCCCCCAGTCCGAATAGGGTTGTCGTCAAACAAAAGGATTATTTTACGAGCCATATTGATCGCTGACTCCCACACCGGTAGCTCTTCGAACCGTTTGTACTTCATAATGATTCCCTGGAATCCTTCTGTGGGGGAGGGGTTTGGTTTCGGTCTGGCTCTTGCGTGCGCATTGAATATTGAGCATGAGTCCCTAATTGTCAATCAAGTATTTTTTGAACCACGCCACTGTTCGCTGGATGACTTCGTTCTCCCATGCAATCGAAGTATAGGTGTGGTTGGCTCCTGCAATAATGACCTTTTCTTTGACGTCCGCGCCTACCGAATTCAAAAATTCCTCCGCATCAGAGAGAGGAACCAATTCATCCTTCCCCGGTTGGAGGATGAGGGTGGGTCGTTTGAACGAGGCGAGGGAAGCGAGCGGATCCACCTTGACCATCTCTTCGAGGGCCTGGGCTGAAATTTCACGGGCATCAAATTCCAGGTTGCCTTGCGCATCAGGGACTGCTTTCCCGGACCTCCTTAGGGCGTTACGAAGACGGTCGGTGTGGGCGACCGCGCTCCACAAGACCAAGGCGCGGGCCTGCCCGGAGCCGGCGACGCTTGCGGCCACCGTTCCTCCGAGTGAGAGGCCAGTCAATCCGATGCGGTCGGACACGATTCCATTTTGCTTGCGCAAGAATGCGATGGCATCTTCGGCGTCAGCGATTTCGCCCTGGAGGGACATCTCCCTGAAAGTTCCTTCGGACTCCCCCGATCCGTAGAAATCAAAGCGTAAGGAGGCGATGCCCGCTTCCGCAAGGGCTCTCGCGCACTTCACAAAGATCCAGTGTGACTCGATCCGGTCGCCCGTGAACCCGTGGAAAAAGACGACGCCGGGAACGGGGCTGTTGTGGGTGCTGGCACTCGGCCAATGGATCATTCCCCGCAACCATTTTCCGCTGCGGTTCTTGAACTGCACCAGGGTTTCCATGGAGTTTGATTTCCTTTCGTGCTGCTTCGTTTCGCTCTTGGGGGCACTGGAGAAAAGGGTCACACGCTGTTGAGAAGGGGTACAACGCGCAAGCATCCAAACAAGCACAAAGAAGATGAAGAAATGAAAGCCAATCTTACGCATCTTGGTTCCCCTTTTTGTCGTGGACTTCCATATTACCTCAACAGGAGGCCCTCTTTGCTGCCTCCCCTTTTTGACCTAAATCGAAAGTCAAAGACAATGGCGGTCCGGGGATCCGTCTCATCTCTGAGGATCGATCTTACCCCATCGCGTTTAACGGCTTCCCCCAGTTGGGGGCAAGGCATCCCTTCCCGTGATCAAGCGGGCGGCACGATTCCGTGTGAAATAGTTCCAGGCCCATTGGACAAAGACGAGGAGCCGGTTTTCGAATTCCACAATGTACATCAAATGAACAAAGAGCCAGGTCAGCCAGGCGAAGTATCCAGAAAAATGAATGTGGCCAAAATCAGCGACTGCCGCTGCCCGGCCAATTGTAGCCAAACTACCCTTATCCCGGTAAACGAAGGGTGGCGTCTTCTCTCCGCGGAGGCGGCGTATGATGAGGCGGGCCGCGTAACGTCCCTGCTGCATGGCTACTGGTGCCACCCCAGGCAACGGCGTACCAGTCTGATGACTGAAATTCGCCAAATCCCCGATGACAAGGATCTCCGGATGACCTTTTACGGTGAGGTCGGGTTCGACGATCACGCGACCCGCCTTATCCAACGGCATGCCTGTGGCGGCTGCAATCTTGCCGCCCAAAGGTGAGGCAGCCACTCCCGCCGCCCAGAGTACAGTCCGTGCAGGGATTTCTCGCTCTTCGCCGCCACAATGAACCTTGACGGAATCCTTGCTGATTTCAGTGACAACTGCATTGGGCTGAACGGTCACTCCTAATCCTGCCAGGGAGCGTACAGCGTCTGAAGAGAGGTCGGGCGGATAAGCCGGTAATATGCGATCACCCCCCTCGAGCAAAATGATCCGTGCATTCGAGGGATCAATGGATCGAAATTCATGCTTGAGCGTGTCATTCGCAATTTCTCCCAGGGCACCAGCCAACTCAACGCCGGTGGGGCCTCCCCCGACGACCACAAAGGTGAGCCCGGACCGTGTTTTTTCCGGGTCGGACTCGCGCTCGGCCACTTCGAAGGCAAGCAAGATACGCCTCCGAATCTCGGTTGCATCTTCGATGGTTTTTAATCCCGGCGCCACGGCTTCCCATTGCGGGTTTCCAAAATAGTGATGTTGAGCTCCCGTGGCGACAATGAGCGTATCGTAGTGAAGCTCTCGGTCGCGCAACACAACCCGTTGTCCAGCGATATCGATATCCGTCACTTCATCCAGTAACACGCGCACGTTTCTCTGACGTTTGAGGATCTCGCGGAGGGGGGTCGCAATGTTTGCGGGAGACAATCCTCCCGTCGCGACTTGATAAAGTAGTGGTTGGAAGAGGTGAAAATTGCGGCGGTCTATCAAAGTGATTTGCACGGCTGCCCGTTTCAACGATTGAACAGCGAGGAGGCCCCCAAACCCCCCACCCACAATGACCACTTGATAAGGTTTCTCCATTAGAGCTCAACTCGAGGTATAGGTTCCATTTGGCTTTGGGGGGTGAGACTCATCTCCTCCCGCCATGAATTGGGCAAGTTCAACTCTATCACGAAGGCAAGAGATTTTCGAAGAGGGTCGAGGGGTGTGAACGGTGTCCGCAGGACAAGGCACCAGGTCAAACACGGCAGCCTTCAGAGAGCAGTCCAAGAATCTGTTGGCGCTTGGACTGCCCTCAGGGGACGCATGTTGGCCGAAAACCATTCATCCATTCAGTTCAGTACGATCCGGATGGTTGAGGTGTCCGACTTTCCATCATTCAGGATGAAGTCAGCGATGTTGATCAGGGTCAGCAGTTTCATCCGTTTGTCGCTGATTTGATCCGCATGGGAAATTGCCTCATCGATATTCAACTTGGAGAGGCTGGTGATTAATTGTTGAACGAGTTGATTGGAACGGCGAAATTCCGGAGCCAGTCGGCTTGCGAAGGGCTGCGTGGAAGGCTGATTTGTCTCTTGTTCGATGACTTTATCGACAAGCGGGAACGCCTCCGTCAACAGCGCCTTGGCGCGATCACGGTCAAAACTCACATACCCATCGGCCAAGAGGCCGTACAGGGTGCCCCGGTCGAAAGGATCCGTGATTTTCTCAGCGGCCGTGTAAGAATCTGCGAGCAGGCTCTTGCCTTTCTCGGGATCGGTTTTATAGATCACCGCGGCGACCCGTGCAAGGGCTTTGGCGCGATCAGTGGGAGATTCCAAGGTCGTGATGGTGTTCAAGGCCGCCTGGGGGTTGTTTTGAGCGGTTCGAACGGCATTATCCACGGTGAACTGCGACTGGAGTTGTGAGGCGATCCGATTCGGATCAGCCTGTGGAGCCCCGCCCTGGGGGCCATCGACTTGTACGACGACCATCCTCTGTCCGGTGTTTAAAGACGCCGCCCCAGCGGGGGGATTCTTTTCTCCCGGGGAAGCATTTCCATCACTCACAATCCTCTGGCCCTGCACCGCATCTCCGGGCTGGGCCTGTGCGTTGACGGATGCACCGGTGGAGGGATCGGCATCATTGCCGATGGGGAAGAGGCCGTTGGGGTTCTTGGAAATCTGTGCCCGGTACTTCGCATACTGTTCTTCCAGCGTCTTGGCCCGCTCGGGATCCAGGCGCCGCATCATCGCGACTGCTTGAACCGCCGCGTACTCGCGAATACCGCTGATGCTTGTTTTGCCTAGCTCATTGGCGCTGGTGAAGGCAAAGGAGACGGTATCTTCTTTTTGCTTCTTCTCGAGGTCGTCGATCACCTGGATGATGAGATCGAGGGCCTTGGCCGACAGGCTTCGGTTCAGATCGAACAGTCGTGCTGTCAAGTCCACGAAGCTTTGCACCTGGAGGAGGTCTTGGCCGGGTTTTTCAAATTGATGAATGGCCTCCAGGAACAATTGTTCCGACTTATCGGGGCGAGTTTTTCTCAGGGCAGTAGCGACAGGAGCCAAAAAGCCGGGTTCGAAATTTCCTTCTGTGATCTGCTGTTCCACAATTTCAAAGGCGCGGTCCGGGGATTTGTCGGCCATTTGAGCGGCTACAAAGCTAAGGGCATTGTTCCGCAGATTCATTCTCTGCCGGGGTTGATCGCCTGTTGGATAGATGCGATCCATTCGCATAGCCAGTTGCAGGGCCTTCTCAAGATCGAGGGGAGTCACCATGGTGATGATCTGAAATTGCCGTGTAGCCTTTCTCCGGACCGCCTCCTCGGATTGCATCTCCAGGGTGGAATCAAACGCCTGTTGAAACACGTACAGGGCGCGTTCCTTGTTGATCTTCCGCATGGATTGCGCGATGCGAGTCAGCGCGTCTGCCTTTATCTCCGGGTCGGTCCCCAGGGCGTCTTGATAAGAACGGTTCAAAAGTTCTTCCGCCTTCTTCTTGGCTGCTTCCGTTGAGTCCGCCCTGGGAGTCGAACGGCGGGACTCGCTCTTGCTCGCGCCTGGCCCAGGCGTGGTTTCCCCCACCCCGGCCCCCGATTCTCGAATTGGGGGAGGCGCCGGTTTTTGCTGCTGGGGTGACGCTGGTTTGTCCGCGGGATTCTGTGACTGGGGGAAAACCTGCAACGTGAGCACGGCAGCGGCCGCACTCGAAATCAACAGAGTCATCAAAAGTCTCTTCATCGACGGCATGTAAGGCTCTCCTTAACAAAGGTGTGCTTCCCGTTGGACGCAACAGTGTGGCGGAAAGTCTTGGATATCTCTAAGAACTCGCGGCCAAGATCTCGAAATCCTTGGAAGCGGGGGGAAACGCCAGCGCTGGGCTGCATGCCGTAGCGCCTTCGGCGCAGGCAGATGCTCCTGAACGCGCACGAAGTCCAAACTTTTTATTTAAACACCAATTGGGTTTGTCCCTACTTCCGGAGTTCCTTCCACTCCGGAATCCTTCCGGGGGTCCAGGGCGCCCCCGCGGCTTCCATCGCCTTTTCCAGTCTCCCCACGTCGACTTCGATCAACGTTCGCAGATTGGCGAGTTCAGAAGTAAATTCTTCGCCGGCAATATTGTAGCCTTCAATCTGTGTCTGGGTCGGCCGGGAAGTGGACATCCGCTGGTCACCCACAATTTCATTCACCCGCCCCGAGATTGAAGGAGGGACATTTTCATCCCGGGCTGCCAGGATCGAATCTCCGCGCAAGGCGCGCAGGATCAGTTCGAGCCGGGATTCGATGGAGCTTGCATCCTCCATCAGAGATTTTGTGTCGGCAGGCGTATTCTGCAAGGCTCGCTTAATTGCCGCGAGACGAGTTTTCAAGTTGTTGGCGGCTTCGATGGACCCCGAAACAGCGCGCTGCAGACTTGCCACCTTCCTCTGAAATTCAAAAAGGGCGGTCCGATCCGATGCGGCCATCGCCTCTGTCCCCGGCACAACCACCTTGAAGCTCAGAGGCCCGGCCAATGACGTATAAACCCCGTTTACCCGCTGTGCCAACGCAACCTGGTATTCACCGGGCATGGCCAGAGGCCCTACTGGACCGCCGCCGAAGATTTCCTCCTCGGCGCTGGGCCTCTGCTCGCGAGGAGGGGTGGATGGGGGAAAACGAAGATCCCAGGCCACGCGATGAAACCCCGAGGTAATCGGTCCGGTCATGGTCCGGATGGTTCTTCCTGATGGGTCGGTGATCGTAAGAAAAACGCCGGGAGCTTCTTCCAGTTCCTCGGCCCTAAGTTCATCCGGGGAAGGGTAGGGAACGGGAGTCCCCTTTTTCAAAGCTGCTTTTTCATCGGCCTGGCGCTTTTCCTTTTTTGTTTTGAGAGAGTCTTTCAGGTAATAAGTCAGCGTCGCTCCGAAGGGCGGATTGTCGGCTGTGAAGAAGGATTCACCCTGGAACGATTTTCCTCGGGAGCCCAGGGGTTGTGCCGGAATATACATCAAGGCGTCCTTAACAGGGAACAAAGTGGCAGTCTGCTTTAAGGTCTCGGGCTTGAGCCCCCGCAGCGGGGTAAGATCATCGAGGATGTAAAAGCCGCGGCCAAAGGTCGCGACAACCAAGTCACCCTCTCGTTGCTGAATCACAAGGTCGCGGACGGCGATGGTGGGCAGGCCTCCTTTTAGCTGAACCCATTTCTGGCCCCCGTCGAGGGTGAAGAATAGACCGAATTCAGTGCCGACGAACAACAGGTTGGGGGTCACGGAATCCTCGGCCATGGCCAACACGGGTCCATTCGTCGGCAGGTTGCCACTGATGGAACTCCAGTTTTTTCCTGCATCGGCACTCTTCAGGACATAGGGGGCGAAGTCGTTGTTTTTATGGTTATCGAATGTGGCGTAAACGGTATTCACCTCGTGTGAGGAGGCTGACAAGCGGCTCACGTAAGCCATCTCTGGAACGCCAGGGAACTTCTCAATCTTCCTCCAGTTTGCCCCGCCATCCTCGGTCACCTGGACCAGGCCGTCGTCGGTACCGGCATAGAGCAATCCTTCCTTCTTTGGGGATTCCGTGAGGGCGACAACGTTGCCATAAAATGACGTCGAGGCGTTCTTCGCGACCGCATCGGGCCCCCACACTCTTCCCATCACGGCCAGTTTATTCCGATCGATCTGCCGCGACAAATCCGGGCTTACGGCCTTCCAGGTGTCACCGCGATCCTCGCTCCGGAAAAGCTTATTGGCTGCGAAGTAGAGTCGGGTATGTGAATGGGGACTGATGATCAGGGGAGAATCCCAGTTCCATCGCAGCGGGGGTTCTCCCTTGCCGGGCTGGGGCTGAATTCCCATGCGTTCGCCGGTGCGTTTGTTAAAGCGGGCCAGACCACCGTATTGCGATTCGGCGTAGATGGTGTTGGGATCCTCTGGATCCACTTGTGACCGGAAGCCGTCGCCCCCTTGCGTGACAAACCAATCGGCATTCGTGATGCCGGAAGCACTGAAAGTCCGCGAAGGGCCGCCCAAAGAGTAATTATCCTGCGTTCCGCCATAGACATTGTAAAACGGTGTGGCGTTGTCCACCGCGACGTCATAGAACTGGGTGATGGGGAGATTGTTCTTGAACGCCCAGGTCGCGCCACGGTCGAAGCTTTCGTAGATGCCTCCATCACAGCCCACGAGGTAATAATTTGTGTCCTCCGGATCGATCCACAGGGCGTGACTGTCGACATGTTTTGCCTTTTCTCCAAGCCGGCGCAAGGTCTTGCCTCCATCATCAGACACCATGATGAAAACGTTCATGACGTAGATGCGCTCGGTATTTTGGGGGTCGACATAAATCTGGCTGTAATACATGGCGGTGCTATCGTAATCATTTCTCTTTTCCCAGGTGGCGCCCTGATCTTCAGACCGGAAAATACCGCCCTTCTTGTTTGCGGCCTCGATGATCGCGTAGATCACATCGGGATGGGTTCGCGAAATGGCGAGTCCAATGCGCCCCAGGTCTTCGCTGGGCAGTCCGGATTTCAGTTTGGTCCATGTGGCCCCGGCGTCGGTAGACCTGTAGAGAGCGCTCTCCGGTCCGCCGTCGATGAGGGTGAAAACATGCCGTCGCCGCTGGTAAGCAGCAGCAAAAAGAATATCCGGATTTCTGAGATCCATGACGAGGTCAGTCACACCGGTGTTCTCGCTGATGGAGAGGATATTCTTCCAGGTCTTGCCGCCGTCAGTGGTTTTGAAGAGGCCGCGGTCGCCCCCCGGACCCCACAGGGGTCCTTGGGCCGCCACATAGACTGTATCCGTATTGCGTGGATCAATCATGATGCGGCCGATATGTTCGGATTTCTTCAGGCCCATGTTTTTCCAGCTTTTCCCCCCATCTTCAGACCGATAGACCCCGTCGCCATACCCGACACTGCGTTGGCTGTTGTTCTCTCCGGTCCCCACCCAGACGATGGAGGAGTTCTTCGGGTCGAGCACCACGGTGCCGATGGAGTAGGAACCCTGGCTGTCAAAAACCGAAGTCCAACTCGTCCCCGAATTGATGGTTTTCCAGACGCCGCCTGAGGCGGATGCAACGAAATAATGGCTGCGATTCTTTGGGTTGACGGCAAAATCAACCACACGGCCGGAGGTCGTCGCCGGTCCGATCGATCGGAGCTTCAAGCCGTTGAAGGTGGTGGATGAGAAGGGATCAGACGGTCTGCCCTCTTCAGGCGTGACAGACTCGGTTCCGGGCTTGTCTTGCTGGGCAAAACCCGTGAAAGCTATGACAAGGCTCATAAGACTCAATATGAGCAGTAATCGATGTAAAAATCTCACGTTCCTATCCTCCTTGGTTTGGCTTGGTGCGTTGAAGGGACAGATGAAGTGGAATCACAGACGGAATCCGAAAGCTCCGAGGGATTGGACCTGCCATGCGGACCTCATGCTACACCTCGGGGGATCTTCCTCCCGGGTAAGAAAGAGGGAAGACCCTTTTTCATTGGTGAGATTAAGTCTGTAACTGTCGGCATTTGCAAAATTGAGGATTTGGTCGATAATGCTCCACGGAAGTGGATTGGGTCTGGTGATCCGCCTGGTCTTCAAAACCAGTGGGACGCTGCCATTCGGCAGGGTTCGGTGGGTTCGATTCCCACACACTTCCGCCAGCTAAAAAAAATCCCAAGCTCCATAATCCAAATTCCAAACAAAAAACAAGGATCCAAATTCTAAAAACGCGAAGACCCTCCGGTTGTCTGAAGGCACTCGGTGGCCCTTATGAGAGTCGATGACTCTAAAGAGAGAGGAAATCAAACGCCTAGACAATGGTATTGAGCAGTCGGTTTCTTTCAGATTTTGATGAACAGGCGCAAAAAGTGATACGTCGCGGCAGCGATAAGAGCAGAAGCAGGGATAGTCAGGAGCCAGGCCCAGACGATTCGTGTGGCGACACCCCAGCGAACCGCAGAGAGCCGTTGCGTGGCCCCCACCCCCATGATGGCCCCAGTGATGGTATGAGTGGTTGAGACGGGAATTCCCAGATAGGAGTTGCCGAACAAGGTGAGTGCGGCAGCGGTTTCTGCACAGAATCCACCCACCGGTTTCAGCTTCGTGATTTTCGATCCCATCGTCTTGACAATACGCCAACCACCGGAAAGTGTTCCCAACGCGATCGCAGCATGGCAGGCGAGGATCATCCACAAGGTGACGTGGATATCGCCCGGAGCCGCTCCCATGGATCTCTTGTAAGTGAACACCAGGATAGCGATGATCCCCATGGTCTTTTGGGCGTCATTTCCGCCATGCCCAAGACTGTAGAGCCCAGCCGACACCAGCTGCAATTTCCGAAAATACTTGTCGACGCGACCAGGGAAGGAGCGGCGGAATGTCCACGCCACACCCACCATTAAGAGAAAGCCGGCCACTAAACCGATCACGGGGGAGATGAACATCGAGACAATGGTCTTGGTCCAGCCGTGATAGATGATCGCGCTGAAACCGACTTGCGCGATCGCTGCCCCTGCATATCCTCCTATCAGAGCATGCGAGGAACTGGTCGGCAGGCCGTAATACCAGGTGATGATGTCCCACGCAATGGCGCCGACCAGGCCGGCCAGCAGCACATATTCATTGACGGCGTCAGGAACGATGAGCCCCTTGCCAATGGTTTTTGCAACGTTCAGTGGGAAAAAAAAGGCGGCGATGAAATTAAAGAAGGCAGCCCAGATCACAGCCAGCCCCGGAGTCAAAACGCGGGTGGATACGACGGTCGCGATGGAGTTGGCAGCGTCATGAAAGCCGTTGAAGAAGTCGAAGATGAGCGCGACGACGATGATCCCGATAACGAGCAGGAGCATGGGGTTAAGCATTCTTTACAACCACGCCTTCGATAACATTGGCGACATCCTCGCAGCGGTCGATCGCCCCCTCCAGGACTTCGTAAATCTCCTTCCACTTGATGATGTAAATGGGATCGTTGTGATCGTCAAAGAGACGCGCAATGGCAATGCGGCTGACCCGGTCGCCCTCGTTCTCCAGGCGGTTGATCTCGATGCAATGTTCGATGATATGGTCGTGCTTCTCGAGCACGGCGAGCGCCTGCACGAGGACATGGGTCGCCGTATGAATGAGTTCCGCCAGCCGCACGGCGTCTTCCGTGGGTTTTTCGATCTTATAAATGAGCATGCGGCTGGAGACCGCATCAATCATATCCAACACGTCATCGAGCTTGCTCGCGAGCTCATGGATGTCTTCGCGATCAATGGGGGTAATGAAAGTCTTGTTCAGCCGCGTGAACAGGTCATGGGTCATCTGGTCACCGAGGTGCTCGATGTCCTTGATGGATCGGACTCGTTCGGCCACATTGTCGTACCGGACCAAAAGCTCCACGAGTTGTTGCGAGGCCCGCTCAATGTTCTTTGCCATATCCACAAATAATTCGAAGAACTTGGCTTCACGGGGCAGGATTCTTAACATGCGACGACCTCACTTCTAATCAGGGCAGGATAAATACTACGTGCCGATGGGTAAAATAAACTCCATTCACTATCTCAAAAAAATCGTGGGTTGACAAGCGGGAAGAGGATCAAATGGCGACCGATGGATTTCAAGGGCAAGAAAAATCAGGAGGATAGCATCACAATGAATAGATCAGGATAGAGGGGTTGATTCCACGTGAAGCGCGGCGGCCCGATGCCCGGCATGCTCTTCAACGAGGTGTCGCATCCTTCAGGGCATTCACTTGCGTTTCGGCATGGTAGGAACTTCGAACGAGAGGTCCGGCTTCGACGTGCGGGATCCCCATGGCCTCCCCCAGGGACTTCAACTCGCTGAATTCCTCCGGCGGGTAGAACCTTTCCACCGGAGCGTGCTCTCGCGTCGGTTGGAGATACTGCCCCAAAGTCATAATATCCACCTGAATGCCCTGAAGAACCTGCATGACCTCAATTAACTCTTCGCGTGTTTCACCCAGGCCCAGCATCACGCTGGATTTCGTCAATGTTTGAGGCGAAAAGTGCTTGGCCGCGGCCAGCAGTTGAGTGGACCAGACAAAACGCGCCCCGGGCCGAACCGTCCGGTAAAGTCGCGGCACCGTCTCCACATTGTGGGCAAAAACGTCCGGGGAGGCCTCCAGCACACGGCGCAGGCACTCTACAGACCCTCGAAAATCAGGAGTGAGCACTTCGACCTTTGTTTCAGGCATGATCGCCCGGATCTGCCGTATCGTCTCCGCAAAAATAAAGGCGCCTTGATCCGGCAAGTCGTCCCGATCAACGGAGGTGAGGACCGCATGCTTGATGTTCAGGGTTCTTACCGCCTCGGCAACGCGCCGCGGTTCCTCCAGGTCATACCCCTTCGGTAACCCGGTTTTCACCGCACAGAAACGGCAGGCCCGGGTACACACATCCCCCAGAATCATGAACGTGGCTGTATGTTTTCCCCAACATTCAGATATGTTGGGACATCTCGCCTCCTCGCAGACGGTATGGAGATTCTTCTCTCGGGCCAACCGCTTGATCTCAAAGTAGCCCTCACTGTTGGGGAGTTTTACTTTGAGCCACGGAGGCCGGTGCGGTTTGCTGTCGGATTCAGTAGAAAGAGGCATAATCGTTTTGCTTCATGGGTTGTTGCCGCAAATCCATTACTTGTTCAGGTCCTCTGTGATCCATGTTATTTTACAACGAACCTCATCCAGGACTTCGATTAAAGACTCTTCCAGTTCTCCAGCCGTTTTTTGAGGGCGGCCATGAATTGATCTGCCACAGCGCCATCCACCACACGATGATCAAAAGAGAGACTGAGTATGACCATGGACCGGATGGCAATGGCGTCGTTTTCAATCACTACCGGCCTCTTGGTTATGGATCCGACGCCGAGGATGGCCACCTGCGGCTGGTTAATGATCGGGGTTCCAAACAAACTTCCGAAAATCCCCGGATTCGTGATCGTGAACGTGCCGTTTTGCACTTCTTCCGGCTTCAGCTTCTTGGTTCGGGCACGCTCTGCCAGGTCCGCTATCGTCTTGGCAACGCCGACAAAGCTCTTGTCTTCCGCATTCTTAATGACCGGAACAATGAGCCCCCAATCGAGTGCCACAGCGATTCCGACATTAATGTCCTTCTTATAAACAATGTTATTGCCCTCGACGGAGGAATTCAGGATGGGGAATTCTCTAAGCGTATCCGCTACGGCTTTGGCCAAAAATGCGGTGAAAGTGAGTTTGACCCCGTTCGTCCGTTGGAAGTTCTGCTGCTCGCGTTCACGCAGCTTCACGACGTTAGTAACGTCGACCTCAAAAATGGTATTCACATGCGCCGAAGTACGCTTGCTCATCACCATGTGTTCCGAAATCTGCTTGCGCATCGTCGACATGGGCTCAATGGTGACGCGGCTGGCAGGGGAAGCTGGGGGGGGTGAGGGGGCAGGGGTGGCGACGGTTGTGGGGGGCGCCACTGAGGGCGGGACGACCGTAGGCCCCGGCGGGATCGGTTTCGGGGCGGGCCTGGATGGAGCAGAGGGAGGTGGCGCTCCAGGAGGAAGCGGTTGCACACCCGCGTCCGCTAGATAGGTCTCAATGTCCTGTTTCGTAATTCGATTTCCCAATCCAGTCCCCTTAATCTTTGTGAGCTCAAGGTTATACTCCCGGGCCATCTTTCGGACGAGAGGTGAGGACCTGATATCTTCTGGAAGCTCGCCGCTGGGTGCCGGTCTCGCTTCAGGCTGGGGTGGATGGGGAGCGGGAGTGGCTGCCGGCGGCCTTGAAACCGGAGGTGCCGTCGCCACAACCTCTGACGCGGACGGAGTCACCGAGGCACCCGTTTCGCCGTCTAACACCGCGACCACCGTGTTCACCTGGACGGTCTGGCCCTCGGGGACTAGGATTGTTGTGAGGACGCCGGCTGCGGGCGAAGGGATCTCAGAATCGACCTTGTCCGTGGAGATCTCAAAAAGGGGTTCGTCCCGCTTCACTGGTTCGCCAACCTTTTTGAGCCACCGCGTGACCGTCCCTTCAAATATGGACTCTCCCATTTGGGGCATAATGACATTTGTGGCCATGAAAAAACTCCTCTCCCACCAAGAGTGGCTAACCAGACCCGACCGTGCCCGGCGAAGGTCTCGTTCCTTTTCGTTCAGTAGCTGGCGAGCCGTCGAGCGGCATTCACCAACCGGCCTGCACTCGGAAGAAAAGCTTCCTCCAATGGGGGCGAATAGGGAACGGGAGAATCGGGCGCCGTAACGCGCAAGAGCGGCCCATCGAGATATTCGAAGGCTTTCTCCGAGATAATTGCTGCTAATTCCGCTCCCAGACCGAGGGTACGCGTGTCTTCGTGCAACAGAATGATCTTGTTTGTCTTCTTCACAGAAGCCAGAATGCACTCCTCGTCGAGTGGAGACAGGGTTCGGAGGTCAATAATCTCGGCATCAATCCCCTCCTGCTCAAGTTGTTGGGCCGCCTCCAAGGCAACGAAGAGCATGGCGCCATAGGTGATGATCGAAAGATGTCGTCCCTCGCGAACGACCCGGGCTTTGCCCAGCGGGACAACATAATCGTCTTCCGGGATTTCCTCCTTAATCCGGCGGTACAGAAACTTGTGCTCGAAAAAAATAACGGGGTTGTTGTCGCGAATGGCGGCCTTGATCAATCCCTTAGCATCGTAAGCGGTCGCAGGTTGCACTACCTTCAGCCCGGGCGTGTGGACAAAGTAGGCCTCCGGGTTCTGAGAATGATAGGGACCCCCATGGACGCCTCCACCGGAGGGGCCGCGGATGACCAGGGGGACAGCCTGCCCCCACCGGTAATGCATCTTGGCAGCGTAGTTGACGATCTGGTTAAAGGCACAAGAGATAAAGTCCATGAACTGCATTTCCAGGACCGGGCGCATACCCATGACTGCCGCTCCAATCCCGGCGCCGACGATCGCCTCTTCGGAAATGGGAGTGTCAATAACGCGCTTCTCCCCGAAGTGCTCGATCATGCCCGCAGTCACTTTGAACGCTCCACCATAGCGGCCGATGTCCTCCCCCATGAGGAAGACGTTGGGGTCGCGCTCCATTTCTTCCCACAACCCCTGGCGGATCGCTTCTAGATAGGTCGTCGTTGCCAAGGCACTCCTTCGAGACTAAGAGCAAAAAGTTTTACGAGAATCATTCTCACCCCGATGCCCGCCGATGTTCACGGCAGGGCAGAGGGGTTCGACCGGGAATCCGGAGCCGGTCGGATCTTTGCCGTGATGTGGGAGGAGGGCCCGATTTGGGCTTCGGTCGGATTACGGTCTCTCCTCGTCGCTCTCGCTGTCTTCCGTCAATGCCGATTCCATCTCGATTTGGGCTTCGACTTCTTCAAGCTGGCGGGCCAAGTCATCCCGGTGCACCATTTCTTCCCGGGCCAGCTGGTCGTACATATCCCTTTCGTACTTCCTTTTCGTTGACTTTGACGCTGCCACATAGAAATCATGAGAAGCCCTTTCCCGGCCGATTGCCTCTCTCAGGATCTCAGCCTGCGCTTTGAGTTCAAGAACCTTCGGGGAATCCATAGTGTCAGCCTCTAATCCGCATACACCCCCGGCAACGCCGTCCCGCCCAGAGCGGGTTCAGGCAATGGACTGGATTCTGCACATGCCACGTCGGCGTCCAACTCGCGAGTGATTCGGTCGATGATAGATTGTTGTTCACCCTGGGTCATAATGCCGTTATCGAGCAGGTATCGTTCAAAGCGGAGAATGGGATCCTTTTTCTTCCAGAATTCTACCAGTTCCTGAGGGACATACTTGGCGTCATCGTGTTCAGCGTGCCCTCGCATTCGAAAGGTAACGCACTCAATGAGGGCGGGGCCTCCCCCTCGTCGTGCCTGTTCGACCGCCTCTTTCGTCGTGTGGTACACCTCCAGGACATCGTTTCCATCGATCGTCGTGCCAAAAATCCCGTAGGCCTGGGCAAAATCGGAGATCCGGGTATTCTTCATTTGGCTCCCGACGGGCGTCGAATAGGCGAACTGGTTGTTTTCGACAATAACGACCAGGGGAAGGTTTTTCACGGCGGCAAAATTCAGTCCCTCGTGGAAATCCCCCACGCGCGTTCCACCGTCCCCGATGTAAGTCAGGGCCACCCGAGCTTCCCCCCGAAGTGTTGAACTCAACGCGATGCCCGCCATGACCGGAATGAGTGCTCCCAACATGGAGATGCAGGCCATGACGCCGCGGTCGAGGTCTCCAAAGTGAAGGTTGCAGTCTCTTCCACCTGTCGGACCTGAAGAACGGGCCATATACTGGCAAAAAAGGTCTCTCGGTTTGAATCCGCGGACAAGCGTGGCTCCCAGATTGCGAATCATCGGGCCAAGCACATCCTGCTTCTCCAGGGCGAAAGCGGTGGCCACGGAGATCCCTTCCTGTCCGAGGCTGGAATAAAGTCCTCCCACAACTTTACCCTGGCGATACAGGTTTGCTAACCTTTCATCGACGCTGCGGTTGAGACGCAGGAAATAATAAAGTTCATGGAGCCGATCCTGGGGAAGGGCAAATTTCTGGTCTGAAACCGTTTCGGTTTTCAAGGCCTTTTTCGCCCGGGGAGAGATGGTCTTGGTCAATTGAGATTTAGAGCGTCTTCGAGAAATATCCGTCTCTCCTGAGCGGTGATGAAGTTTTATGTGAATTGCTCATGATGAAGCGGTCGCTTGATCTTGATTATAACAAGCTTTCGACTAAATATGAACCGGCAAGTCGAATGCCGCATGCGCTGCTTCACCCACCGCTTCGGAAACCGTGGGGTGGGCATGAATGGTTTGGGCCAGATCCTCGGCGGTGGCTTCTAAATTGATTGCGACGCAGGCTTCTGCAATAAGATCCGTGGCGTGCGGCCCGATGATTTGTACCCCAAGGATTTCCCCGAACTTTGAGTCCGAGACGATCTTCACAAAACCTTCGGGTTCCCCCAGAATGCCAGCCTTGCCATTGGCCTGGAAGGGGAACTTTCCGATCTTGAGTTTGTAGCCGCGGGCAAGGGCTTCCTTCTCACTCAACCCCACACTGGCAACTTCCGGATCGCAATACGTGCAGTTGGGGCACAGGTCGTAATTGATAGGACGAGGGTGCCGCCCGGCCAAGTGTTCCACCGCCACATGGGCCTCGGCAAAAGCGAGGTGGGCCAGTTGCTGCCGGGGAATGATATCGCCAATCGCGTAAACAGTCGGGATATTGGTTTGCATGAAATCATTCACCGGGACAAGGTGGCGTTCGGTTTGAATCCCGAGCTTCTCTAGGCCAATCCCTGTGGTATTCGGTGATCGCCCGACCGCAATCAAAATTTTCTCGGCGTGGATCGAAGAGGATTTTCCATCGGCGCTGTTCTTGACCGTCGCGCAGATGCCATCTTTCTTGACATCGAGCTTTTCGAGCGCTGTCCGGGTCATGATCAAAATGCCGTGCTTTCGAAAACTCCGTTCCAATTCAGCGGCGACCTCATGATCCTCGAGCGGCAAGACCTGGGGCAACATTTCCACCAGGGTGATTTTGCTCCCAAAACGCGCGTAGATGGAGGCGAACTCCACGCCCACGGCGCCACACCCGATAATGAGTAACGATTTGGGAACGATCTCCAGTTCCAGGGCTTCGTTGTTGGTAATGACATGTTTGCCATCGACCTTGATGTTCGGAAAGCTTTTCGGTTCCGATCCGGTGGCGAGGATGATGTGCCGGGCATCGAGGATTTTCTCTTCTCCGGAGTCGGTGCGGATGCGGACCGAGGTGGGGGACTCCAGGGTGCCAAAGCCGCGGAATGTTTCAACCTTGTTTTTCCGGAGGAGAAACTCCACCCCTTTGGCGTTCTTCAGAACAATCTTGTTTTTTCGTTGCTGAACCACCTTCAAATCGAGGATCAGATCCTTGTAAGTGATCCCGAACTCCTTGGCATTGAGGAACTGCTGGTAAAGCTTGGCATTGAAAAGCAGGGCCTTGGTCGGGATACAGCCTCGAAGGAGACAGGTCCCGCCAAAACGATCATCTTTCTCGACGAGCGCGGCCTTCAGGCCCAATTGCCCAGCGCGAATGCCGGCGACATAGCCGCCCGGACCACTTCCAATAATGATGACGTCGTACACGCTAAGAAACCTCCGGCTGAATTAGAAACTGTGGCTCTAATTCTTGGTGTCGTGGAAGTAATGACTGAATCGCCCGCGATTATAGCATAAGGCGTCTTGGCGGGAAGCAATCCGGGCCAGAGGACGGGATGGCACATACCCAGGTTGTGATCTCGGCGCGACTGGATTCGGCCTGATTCGCATAGGCTCCCGATCAAGCTGGAGAGTCGATTGATTCGACATCGCACACCTCGCAAAGAGAGCTTTGTCTGCGTCATCCCGTCCAAGGAAAGGCACAAGGTAGCGCTATTGGATCCTGTCGGCCAGAGCGGCCTTGATTTCCTCGCTGGCATTAAAAATGCCGCGCACCCGCACGGATTCGATGACCTCGCAGGCTAGAGCGGGGGAAATGTCCTTTGAAAGGTGCAACGCGCCGATGACGGTTAACTTGAGCTTCTTGTGCCTTGCTTTGAGCTTTTCCAACTGGCTGCGGTTATAAACAGCCACCCCCACGAGGAATGAGAAAAGGGAAACGGCCTGTTGAACATCGACTGTGTGTTTTTCCAGCTGTGACCGGATCGCAGTGCGGATGAAATCGGTCCGGTTCGAGTAGTGCCCCTGTTCCACCAGCACGTCAATCTTGCCGAGGTCGACGGGGCTCATGTTGATGGTGATCTTTTCGCTGTCAGCCATATCATCTCCTCGCCATCCATATGGATGGTATTTGGGATATTTTCATTGAATTCGTGAGATTGTCAACAAGAAACATCTAAGAACGATCTCAGTGGATGGACGGTGGATGTTTAGGCGATCGAGTTGCAGACACCTGTAATTTCTGGGGACGCCATCCACCGCTTTGCTCCCTTTATTGAGGAGTTCCGCCGGGATGGACGCTCGGTGTGACTTCCAAATCATCCCGAGATTTGAAAGCCGGGCGCCTTTTATCGCGAGATTTCGCGAATTGGATTAGGCACCCTCGCCCTTGTCACTTAATCTTTCCTTCGCTCTTACGTCCACAAAGGTTTGACACGCCAAAATCCATCTGTTTAAATAGGCTTCGACAGGACCGAAGCATCACACGCCGCCAATTGAGAACAATGGCTATAATTGCCGTCATATCCTTCATATGAGAGATTTGCTGGACTTGATCTTTGAGGCTGTTCTCAGCGCGGTTCTTGAGGTCCAGAATTTCACCTTGCAGGGCTGCCGCTCCTTCACCAACCTGTTCCACCGCCCCCACTATCTTCAGGAAACCCTTGTTCAGATGGACATTATTGGTGTCGGATCGTTGACCATCATCTGCCTGACGGGATTCTTTACGGGCGCGGTGTTGGCGATGCAATCCGCCAAGAGCCTGCAATCGTTTGGAGCTGTAGGGTTGACGGGGCAACTGGTTGCCGTTTCCCTGGTGAGAGAATTGGGGCCCGTCCTGAGCGCGCTCATGGTGGCCGGTCGCAATAGTTCCGGAATGGCCTCGGAGATTGGTTCGATGGTGGTCAGTGACCAGATTCTTGCGATGCGGGCTCTCGGCACGGACCCCAGCAAGAAACTCACGACGCCGCGGTTGGTGGCCACCGTGACCATGCTTCCATTGCTGACAGCGGTGTGTGATTTTATTGGAATTTTTGGCGGTTACATCGTGGCGCGCTTCCTGCTCCATATCTCTTCGGCATTGTATTGGTCGACGGTGTATCACAATCTGGATTACAACGATCTGCTGGAGGGTTTGTTGAAGCCCTTTGTGTTTGGGGCCATTGTGGCGAGCGTGGGCTGTTATTGTGGGTTCCGAACTTACGGGGGCACGCAAGGTGTGGGACGCAGCACGACCCAGGCGGTCGTGGCGTCGTCCATTCTGATTCTCGCTGTCGACGCCGTCCTAACCCGGGTCGCTTTGGTGTTTTTCCGATGAGTTTATCTTCCCCGTGGCCGATCCCGGCGCCGTCCGCCGATGCAGTCATCGAAGTGAGAGATGTCACCCTTTGGTTCAAAGACTTCCGGGTCTTGAATGAGGTCTCATTCATTGTCAAAGAAGGCGAAACAAAGATCATCTTGGGAGAGAGTGGATCCGGCAAGACCGTCCTCATCAAATTGATTGCCGGTTTGATTCGGCCGGATGGAGGCCAAATTTTTGTCAATCATCAGGAAATTAGCGCCCTGAGCGAAGACAAGCTCATGCCTCTCAGGAAGAACATCGGGATCGTCTTTCAAGAGTCGGCGCTCTTCGATTCGTTGACCGTGTTAGAAAATGTGGCCTACCGGTTGAATGAAGAGGGAGGACAAGAGGGGGAAGAGATCGAACAGCAAGTGCGCGAGGTGCTGGGGTTCGTGGGGCTCGAGGATGCCATCTATCTAATGCCCTCGGATCTGTCGGGAGGGATGCGCCGGCGGGTCGCCCTGGCGCGAGCATTGATCACAAAGCCCAGGATTATTCTCTATGACGAGCCCACTGCAGGCCTGGACCCGTTGACAGGGCGGACCATTGTGGAAATGATTCTGAAGCTGCGCGACCAGGAGGGTGTCACATCTGTTTTTGTGACGAATCGGCTGACGGACGCCTTTACGCTTGCCAGCGAGCAGGTCGTGCCGGCCGGGCGAAGCATTGGTTTTGATAGTGTGGATCTGCGCAATCCACAAGCACCCGACCTGCGCACCTCCTTTATTGTCCTAAAGGAGGGGAAAATCGTCTTTGAAGGGAACGAATCGGATTTGCTGAAAGCCAAACAGTCGCAACCCTTCATTCGACAATTCCTGTCGTAGCAAGGTACCTAGGCTTGAAAAGGCTCGCGAGTGGGTAGCATCAAAGAACTCGAGGTGGGTTACCGGTTCTAAGGAGATCCCATGGCTCAGTCCAAAAAAGTGACCTTGTCGGAAGTGCGGGTGGGAGTGCTCGTGGTCGTAAGCGTTGCCATCCTGGTCGTGGCGATTTTTTTCATCAGCGGCAAAGGCGGGATATTCGCAGCGCGATTCCATGTGAAAACGTATTTGCCGGCAGCGTCCGGGCTCAAGGAAGGTGCTCCGGTCTGGCTGGCAGGGGTGGAGATCGGCAAGGTTGATACCGTCGCCATTTCGAGTAGTCTGGATCCGCTCCGGGCAGTCGAGATCACAATGTCCATCAGGAACACGTATCAAAAGGATATCCGCACCGACTCCAAGGCCCGACTGGGTTCGATCGGCCTTTTAGGGGACAAGTACATCGAACTGAGCCGGGGTCTAAAAGGAACCCCTGTGGGAGAAGGCGGAACCGTGGAAGGATCGGAGGAAGCGGATATCAAAAAGCTGGTGGAATCTTCGAACGATTTGCTGGCCAATCTGGATGTCCTCAGTGATAAAGTCAAATCGATCACAGAAAAAATCGACAAGGGTGAGGGATCGGTAGGCAAGTTTATCAATGATCCGACCTTGTACAACAATGTGTCCCACACGGTCCAGGTGGCCTCCGATCTTATGGACCAGATGAAAAGGGGGCAGGGATCGATTGGCAAGCTTTTGGTCGACACCCAGTTGTACGATCACTTTAATGTGGCCGCTGAGAAGTTGAATAGGATTGCAGACCGGCTGGAGGCGGGCCAGGGCACCGTCGGAAAGCTCTTTAAGGACGAATCGCTCTACAACAACTTGAATGAGACCGTTGCGAAGTCGAAGGCCGTCGTCAGCCGAATTGAAAAGGGAGAAGGGACTTTGGGAAAGTTGGCAGCTGACCAGGAACTTTATAACAAGATGAATCACGCCCTGGACCGCATCACTGCCATCACAGACAAGATCGACCATGGTGAGGGCACGGTGGGCCGGTTGATGAATGACAAAGAGCTGTACAATAACCTGAATGCAGCGTCGGCAGAGGTCGTCAAGTTGATTTATGACTTTCGAAAGAATCCGAAACGCTTTCTTACCATTAAGTTCAAGGTCTTCTGATCGGCCGCAGTCTTTGTTTTCCGTTGACTTTGTCTCCGCTCTCGATAATAATTTTTGAAAGTCTCAGGTAGAAAGCTTTCCCATGGCAACCAGCGACGAGATCATGATCAAGTTCAAGGACGATTTGCACCGCACGCTGACGTCGCAAAATCAGTCCCTGAAGGACCGCATTGGCGCGCTTCGCTCCCAGTTCCTCGAAAGCCTGAACCAACTCGAAAACGAGGTGGAGGCCACCTCCCATCCCCTGACGGAACGTCTGGAACATCAGATTCAAGAGACCTTTGGTTCATTCGTGGATTCGTCCACAAAGTTAGACCAGCAACAAGTGACTTGGAATGAAGAGGTTGTAAGGTTGAGCGGTCTGGTTGATCAACTTCAGGGAGAGAGCAACGGTCTGCGCCAGGAAAAGGGTGACCTCAGCGAACTGAACTCCCGCTTGAATGAGGAGATTGCGCGGTTAAACGCAGGGATCGAGCGGCATGAAGTTGAGGAGAATGAGTTACGCCTGGAAAAAACCCAATGGGCGGAGCAGATCGCCACATTGAACGAAGAAGCAACAAAGCTAAAAGCTGAAGTCGAATTACAGGAAAACGAGAAAAACAGCTTGCGTCAGGAAGTCGGCCGGTTGAGTGAACAGATCTTCAGGTTAGGTGAGGAGACGAACCATCTCAAGGGAGCGGCCGAACAAAACGAAGGGGAGAAGAACGGACTGCTCCAGGAAAAGACCCAGTTGACCGAGGAGATCTCCAGGCTTTCCCAATCGCTGTCGGAGAGGAACGACTCTGTGAATCGCCTGACGGAGGAGCGAAAGGATCTGGACGAGCGAATGGCCAGGGTGTTGGAGGCCCAGGGGCTGGAACGAGCGCAAGCGGTTCATGGCCTGCTCCAGCGGTTGGTGGCCTCCCTCGATCAGATCGAAGGTAAGAAATCGCAGGTCGATATCCTGACTGCTTTCCTGGATGAAGCGGCTCAGTTCTCAGCCCGTGTAGCTCTGTTTGTGGCCAAGGGTGACCTGTTCCTGGGGTGGCGATCCCGGGGTTTCTCGTCAGAGATCTTTTCGGATCAGGACATCAAGGCCGTTCATTTTTCCGTGGAGAATGAAACGATTCTTCGGCAGACCTATGCCGAAAAGCGCGCCGTCCAGGGGGCTCTGAATTCCCATCGAGACAATGCGCTGCTGATCCAACGTCTGGGAATGCCGTTGAACGATTCTTTTGTGGCCGTTCCCCTTGTGGTCAAGGGAAAATCGACAGCGGTCTTATATGCGGATGGGGGAACAAAAGCGGAAGGCACGTATGATATCGAGGCGCTCGAACTGCTCGTCCGGCTGGTCGCGCTTTCCATTGAGCTGCTGGCTTACCGGGCCCGAGTGGTTCCCCCCCCACGAGCTGAAGTCCAAGCTAGTGTGCCATCCGGCGAGGGGCCGTCGGTCTCCGCACCCTTCGGAGAACGTCCTTCCGCACCACCGGCTGTTCCTGCTGCACCCGCTCCTGTTCAGATGGGACCTCCTTCCGCTGGAGAGGTCAGGGCGCCAGAACCCGTGGCCCCCCCGGCGATGGAGCAACTTACATCACCTGGAGTGTCCCCGGTCCCTTCGAGCAACGAGCAGGAAGTCAAGTTGCATAACGATGCGAAGCGTTTTGCACGGCTCCTGGTCTCGGAAATCAAACTTTACAATGAGCAGAAGGTCCTGGCGGGACGAAAGAATCGTGATCTCTACGACCGGCTTAAGGAAGACATCGACCGCAGCCGAGATATGTATATGAAACGTGTGTCCCCATTGGTTTCGAGCAAGATCGATTATTTCCATGATGAGTTAGTGCGCACGCTCGGCGAGAATGACTCGGGAGCTCTGGGCAGCGATTCCCCCGGACCCATGATTGGGGCGGCCGCGGAATAATTTCTGCAGGGAGAAGTCTGAAATCGATCGAAAGATTGTGAGCATCAAGCAATCCCCCGTGTTATACGGCAGGGCTCTTTTTCGTAGTCCTGCTTTCCTGCATCATTCCTCCCCGTTGAAGAGTGCGGCCCGTCTCATTGTGTCTGCTCTCCTCTTTCTTGCACCTCCGCTTCTTCCTGTAAGTTGGGCGGCAGCCAGCCCTCAATCGGAACCCCTGGAGACCCTGGCAAAGCAATTGGCGGCGACGGGAGCTCCCTCCGTAGTGCACCAGCTTGTGCTGGTCTCCCAACAATCTGAAGACCCCGAAATTGCGGCACTGGCCTCCTTTGCATTGGGTTATTCGGCCTTTCAGAACGGGGAATTCAACTCTGCGGCAGAGTTCTTTGCGAAACCCAACCTCAAGAATCTCGTGGTTGCGGATTACGCCGCCTTGTTCCTTGCCCGGAGCCAGCGTCGGGTCAAGTCCTTTCCTGCGGCCCTGGCAGCACTTGAAGATTTTCCGACCCGCTTTCCGTCGAGCCGGTTGGGAGTCGACGTCATTTTGGAGCGGTGCCAGATTTGGATTGAGAGCAATGTGTCAGGCCGATGCATTGATCTTTTGGAAGGGCTCCCCAATCTTGATTCCTCGCCTCGCCTCCTGCTTGTTGCCGCCCAGGCTTATGAAACTGGATCCAATTGGAGCGCGGAGTCCAAGGTTCTGCAACGTATTGCCTATGGTTATGCGTTGAGTTCAGAAGCCGCGCAGGCCAAGGACATGATACAGACCCTGCATCGCCTCCACCCTTCGTCGATTCCCCCGCCAACACCTTCGGCAGTTCTGGCACGGGCTGAAGCTTTTTATGGTCAGAAACGATACAAAGAAGCCCTTTCAGACTATCAAAGTTTGGTGACCTCGGGGAAAAAGCCGGGTCAGCGCGCATCGGAGGACGAGAGAGCAAACCTCCAATTGAAGATCGGCAAATGCCTTCTCTCTCTTGGACGGATCCGCGAGGCGGGGAATGCCTTATCGAAAGCCGCTCCACTGACAGGAGAAAAGGAGGCGGAATGGTTGTACGCCTCGGCGGAGCTAAAAAGAAAAAGATCCAAGAAATCAGCGGGAGAATTTGAGCAAGCCATTTTGCGGCTTGAAGAAAAGTACCCCTCCAGTCCATGGACCGAGGCCGGCATCTTCTCGCTGGGAAATTACTTCCTGGTTCATCACGATCGCCCGCGGGCAACACTCGAATTTGAAAAAATCGCCCAGCGGTTTCCCGGAGGCAGGAACGCCTTGGAAGCCCTCTTTCGTGTTGCCTGGAGCGCCTACCTACGGCGTGACTACACGGAGGCGCAGGGCTTATTCAAACGCTTTGTGGGGCTCTATCCGGAGTCCGGCCGGACGGGGCCCGCGCTCTATTGGCTGGGACGAATAGCGGAGATGTCGAATCCTCCTGAGGCGGCAGTTTATTTTGGCGCCATAATCCGAAATTTCGGGGAAAGCCTTTATGCCCAATCGGCGCGCGAGAGATTGTCCAAATTGCGGCTGGGGGAAGAAACCGGAAAACCGGATGTAGACCTGCCCAGTTTCAAGTCCAAGGTCCTTCTCGATGATCCGGGAGCCGCCGACTCAAACACCAGGGATTCATTGAAGCGAGTTGATTTGTTCAGAAGGATCTCCATCCTCGATTTGGCGGTACGGGAGTTACGGGGGCTTCTCGATCGAACTCGTTCGGTTGAGGCCACGGGGGAGCTTGCCGGGATTTATTTGAGCCGTCAGAATTATGGAGTGGCGATGGCGACGGTGAGGCAGGCATTTCCCGACTACTATCGGACTTCGCTGGATCAACTGCCCATGAACTTCTGGCGTGCCCTGTTCCCTTTGCCATTTTGGTCGGCCATTCGTGCCGCCGCAGAACGGAAAGGAGTGGATCCCTATCTTGTGGCAGCACTCATTCGGCAGGAATCCGCGTTTGACGCGGGGGCCAAATCTCCTGCCAAGGCCCAGGGACTGATGCAGTTGTTGCCGCGTGAGGCCCGCAGGTATGCCAGGAAGGAAAAGCTCCCTCGTTGGAAGCCCAAGAATGTCTACGATCCGGAAATCAATATCCGGCTGGGCGTTGCTTATTTGGCGGATACCCTGCACCGCTTCAATGGAAGACTGGCGCTGGCGCTGGCGTCCTACAATGCGGGAGATGATCGCGTGATCGCCTGGACAGAGGAACAGTCCATGGCGGGAATGGCCGAAGATCCCATGGAATTTGTCGAGAGCATTCCATTTACTGAAACGCGGGAATATGTTCAAATTCTTCTGCGAAATCTCAGCTATTACAAAAAGATCTACCCCCAGAACGGAACGGAATGAGCAGAGACCGATCTTTGCTGACCAGGTCGAGTTCGTAGTCAGAAGTCAGAGGCCAGAAGTCAGATGAATTCCGATCCGTGGTGCGCCCTCTGGAAAATGAAATGAGGAGAAGCACGAAGCGAGCAGGATTCAGGGTTCGAGTCTCATCCCATATTGATTCCAGCGGATCAAAATCTGACCTCTGACTTCTGGCCTCGTCCCCCGGAATGAACTTCCTGGTTGTCCCTTGAGATGGTATCCATGTCCAAAAAAATCACTTCCTTCAAATCGGACCAGTTCACCGAATCGGTGATCCGCGAGATGACCCGGTTGGCAATGCAATACAGTGCCCTCAATCTGGCTCAAGGGTTTCCAGATTTTCCCGCACCGGCCGAGATCAAGGAGGCAGCAAAAAAGGCCATCGACGGCGATGTAAATCAATATGCGATCACCTGGGGTGCCCGGTCCTTCCGCCAGGCCATCGCGGAAAAAATTGAGCGCACCCTCGGTCTGTCCGTTGATCCGGAAACGGAGATCACCGTTTGCTGTGGAGCCACCGAGTGCATGATGTCGACGATGCTCGCCATCATCAATCCCGGAGATGAGGTGATTATCTTTGAGCCGTTCTATGAGAATTACGGCCCGGATGTGATTATCAGCGATGCAACGCCGCGGTTCGTCCCCTTGCGTCCGCCCTTAGTGGAGGACACGACGGGCGTCTGGCATTTTGATCGGGGGGAACTGGAAGCGGCTTTCAATGACCGGACGAAGGCCATCGTGATCAATACGCCGAACAATCCCACGGGAAAGGTATTCACGAGAGAGGAGCTGGAATTCATTGCCTCGTTGTGTATTCGATGGAACACCCTCGCCATCACCGACGAAATCTATGAGCATATACTTTTTGATGGCGCGAGGCATGTGGCGATGGCCTCGATCGAGGGAATGCGCGAGCGCACCGTACTGATCAACGGAATGTCGAAGACCTACAGTGTGACAGGCTGGCGGATCGGCTATGCGGTGGCCCCGCCGGGGATTACCAGCGCGATCCGGAAGATGCACGATTTTGTCAGCGTGGGTGCGCCCGCGCCCTTGCAGGAAGCGGGAACGCTCGCAATGCGGTTGCCACCCTCCTACTACGAGCAACTGGCGATCGGGTATCTGCATCGCCGGGACCGTTTGTTGGACCTTTTGTCGCGCGCCGAATTCCGTTGTTTCAAACCCTTTGGGGCATACTACATCATGACCGATATCTCCGGGTTCGGTTTTCAAAGCGACGTCAAATTTGCAGAATTTCTCGTCAGGGAAGTGGGCGTGGCTGCGGTTCCCGGTAGCAGCTTCTACAAGGACCCCGTGAAAGGGCGGCGTTATCTTCGATTCGCGTTCTGCAAGAGCGAGAAAACCTTGAGTGAAGCTGAGGTTCGCCTTGGGATGATCAAATCCAAGCTGGAAAAGCAGAGGAAGTAAGCTGTCAGCGATCAGCCTTAAGCTGTCAGCTTTCAGCCATCAGCTCTCAGCTCTCAGCATTCACCATTTGAGGTAGAGGGTATGCCCGTTCTCTCACTCAATATTGGGGATCAAAGGATTCAGTTCTTCCAGAGATACATGGCATAAACCGGTCACCCAATCGCCTTTATCTCAATCTTTGACTGTAAACGCACTAGCTGATGGCTGATCGCTGACAGCTGATGGCTGAGAGCTGATCGCTGATGTCTGAAAGCTGACAGCTGATCCCTGATGGCTGAGACCTGATTGCTGTTTTTCTAGTTTTCCTCAATCTTCGTCCTAATCTCCAGGTCGGCGTAAGAAAGTTTGCCCGTCTTGTAATCCCGCAAATCGCGCACTGAGAAACGGATGACCGTCGAAGTCCGGGTCTCAGGCGAGAACAAGGAAAAGTCCTGAGGAACGGGGGCTTTCAGGAAGACCGTGATATATTCCCCCGGTTGCAGCCCGGGAATGGAACTCCCATAATCGGCAACTGCTTTCATGATGGCATTCTGGAGGTTTTTCCGCTGGACCTCCGAACGCGATTCGTCGACGGAGGGGTTTTCGGCTTCAGACTCCATTCCGTCATCCAGGAAAGCCGACTCGAAGATATTCAGATGAGGAACCAGATTGGCTTCCCTGAGCTTTGAGAACAGCTCACGCAGAGCGATCTCCTTACTTTTATTTTGCGATTCGCGGACGTAGGAATCAATCAGTTTTGAGAATGTATCCAGGGCTGTGGGCGTGGGGTTGGATTTGGTTTCCACCACGAGGCTCCCCGAAGAGGCGGATTTAGGGGGAGGGGTGGCTCCCGCGGGCGCACGAACCATTCTCCTCCCGGGGATTGCTCCGGTCGAATTCTTAACAATCCAGTTCACGGATCGTTGTTCACTGAAGTTGGGAAGGGATACTTCGAAGATGACCCCGTACCCATCCAGGTAGATGCCTTCAGCCCGGCTTCCCTCGCTGCTTCGAAGATACAGGACGGTCGGATTGCCCTCCTCGCCCCTCTTCGCCAAGGTCAAGGCTACGGGACTAAGCGCCTGTTGCCTGACGGTGTTGAGGACGTTTTCGACGATTTGAATGCTCCTCTTTAATTGCTCGCGATCGATGGAGGGTGAGGAGTTTTGAGCGCACCAAGTGGACCCCGTCACAAGGATTCCAACTCCCAAGGCGGCGCATGAAGTCAGTTTCTTAAATGTGTTCATAGATGGCCTCTTTCCGTTCTCGTACTCCCGTTCTTTCCGTCCATCGGGGGTGGTTTGGAGCAATCTCTGGAATCATTTCGGTTGATACGATGCTTTCTGAATGAGGTCTACTAACTGCTGGGTCTGTTTTGCCTGTTGTGAGGTTCGTGCATCCAGCGACGAGAAAGCCATCCGGATCTGCTGCAGATCGGTCAACCGTTGCTGCTCGAGATTGTCATACACAGTCACATAGTCCAGCTTATGTTTATCGTTAAGCCGCCTGGTGAGGTCGGCCAACTGGGTCCGATATCCGGAGGTCAATTGATTCACCAGGCGGATCTCTTCTGACTTGACGAGCTGTTCCTGTCGGTTTTCACTTTCCTGGATCATCCGGGCCACTTCACGCAGAACGTCGGTTCTTGTCGGCTCCTGTGGACCGGTCTTAGAGGGCGAAGAGACCGCTCGTTCCACGGGTGTCGGCCGGGGCTCGGAAAGCGTCGACGGGCCCGAGACCGCCCGCCGCAGCAAATCCGCTCGAAAAGCAAACCCGTC
This sequence comes from Terriglobia bacterium, assembly GCA_041494885.1. Taxonomy (GTDB): domain Bacteria; phylum Acidobacteriota; class Terriglobia; order JAIQFV01; family JAIQFV01; genus JAIQFV01. Next base: position 86,706 of record JBGQBO010000008.1, on the reverse strand, counting down.
CTTCGAGAGTTTGATTTCCGTGCCGAGGACGGAGAATGCCACCAGCAGCAGAAACGCGGAGCCAGTCGCCAGAGCCAGGGCATTTCGCCAGCCCCACCTTTTCGGGAGGAGCCATTCGGTGATGATTCTCAGCGGGGACGGGTAGGGGACGGTGACTGAAAAATCCCGTGCGGCGGGATCCTTCCATTCCGCGAGATCGCTCCGGACAAGCTTGAATTCATTGACCTCGGCGTTACAGGAACCGCACGTCCTGAGATGGCGGACCGCTTCAACGCGCTCTTCCTCTGAGATTTCCTCGTAAAGAAAATCCAGAACCTTATCCTTAAATTGATCGCAATTCATGATCTTCTCCCCACGAATTGGCCTGCGTCAACGTGATTTCCGGGATTCATCAAAAGCCAAAACCAATTCCTCAACCGTTTGATTTCGACAGAACCGGAATCCACTTTCCGAACTCCCTTAAGCTCCATGCAAGCCCTGACGGGCCAAGTGTTTCTTCATTTCAATCAACCCTGCATACATCCTTGTCTTCACCGTACTGATCGGAATGTTGAGGACTTCCGCAATTTCTTTGAAAGTGAGGCCGTGATACTCCTTCAAGATAAGCACGGCTTGATAATCCTGCGGCAGACGTTCCATGGCCCTCCGAACACGGCGGGCCCGGTCGTGCTCGATCGCATGATCCTCCACGCTGGGTTGAGGTTCCACATTCCATTGAGCTGCTTCCTGGTCCGCCGTCGCCCCTTTCTCCTGCATCTCATCGAGCGACTCCCATGAGGTTCGCTGCCGTCTTCGTAGATGCGAGGTACTGAGGTTGATGGCGATTCGGTACAGCCAAGAGGAGAACTTGGCCTCCCGCCTGAAATTCTTCAGGTTGAGATAAGCGGCGGTGAAGGCATCCTGACACACCTCCTCCGCTTCGTGTTCCTTCCCGAGCATTCGATACACGAGGTTATAGATCACGCGCTGCCATCGCACCACGAGCTCGTCGTAGGCGTGATTGTCGCCGCGAACGGTCCTCTCTACCAAAGCTTCATCGGTCACCAATACAGTTCACCCTCAAAACCACGTGGCTTGAATGCTGAACCATCCCTTCGCTGGGCGGTGATGTCGGGACCTTATCTTTGAACCTGCACACTCGCGAGGCGAGCGACATAAATGAAGTTCCACCTCAAAAAACCTACCCTGGAAGCCCCCGGGATTGACACCTTGATCACCCACCGCTCTCCTTCTCATTCAAATCCGCACATTCCATTAGACTTCTTTCAAATCCAAAAAGTCGGAAAAAAAATAATGCTCTACTCGTTTGTTACCGCCACGGGTGAGTCAGTGATTGCGGAGACAGAGCGCTTCGACTGATGCGACACCAGGTCCAGTGAGAATGTCCTTGAGATGACTCGAACCAACCCCAGCGGCCCCACACTCCCAGCCCACCAAACCTCAGCAGCTCTTCCATCATCAAAATAAAGCTTCTGATGGGTCGTTTTCAACTTCCCTGTCATTGTTTCGAGGGTTTCCTCACCTAACGTTTCCACCGAAGTGATCTTGGGAGATCGTACGACGGCCTCTGAGAGCAGAAGGCGCTCCTTGAGAACAGGAATGGGAATCGCACGGGCGGGATTGTTGTCTTGTTTCATCACGAAGTTCCCTGTCGCCCCCTCCAGGAGATAGGTCAAGTCTCCGAAAGGGCGGACCACGGAGTTGACCGTGGAATGGCGGGCTAGGTTGAGCTCTGTTACTTGAGATTCGACGGTATAGTACTTCGCGATGCCCCGGGTTTCTTCTGAGAGAATGGCGTAGCGGAGTCTCTTCACCTCTTTCCTCAAGTTCTGATGGGTCACCAGAACATATTCTGAGGATTCCCCGACCCTCCACCGTGCGACACCATAAAGTTCAGGGTTCAAGGGGAGGAGTGTGCCGGGATTCGGGCTGGAGGGAGCCCCCGTGGACCCCTGGCCCCAACTCACGGTTAGCGTCATCAGTGAAGCAAGGGCCAGACAAATGCAAAGTTTTTGACGCATACTTTTGGTTTACGTTAGAATCCTTATCCTAATTGGGTGGATTATAACATGGCGTTTCATTTCTTTACGGCAGGCGAATCACATGGACCGGTTCTCACGGCAATCATTTTCGGATTGCCCGCCGATGTCCCGGTCGATTTGGATTACATTAATGAGGAACTGGCGCGTCGGCAGGGCGGTTACGGCCGAGGCGCTCGCATGAAGATCGAGAAAGACCAGGCCCGGATCCTCTCGGGGGTGCGCTTCGGAAGGACCATCGGTTCGCCGGTGACTCTTCAAATCGAGAATCGTGATTGGGTGAACTGGCAAGTCGCCATGAACACAGAGGCGGAACCTGCGGAGAAAACTGAACGAAAGACGGTAGTGCGTCCGCGTCCTGGCCATGCGGATTTGGCGGGCGCTTTAAAATATAACACTAAGGACGTTCGGAACATCCTGGAACGATCCAGCGCCCGCGAAACGGCCGCGCGGGTGGCGGTGGGAGGCTTGGCGAAAATCTTTCTGTCGCAATTCGGAATCGAAGTGGTGAGCCATACCGTCGCGGTCGGGCCGGTAGCTCTCAGTGAATCCCGCTCCGTGACCTTTGAAGAGATCCAGGCCCTCCGTTCGAATACGGATTCGCCGTTGAGGTGTGTGGATGAAGAGATTGAAAACGAGATGGTCCGATTTATCCAGAAAGCCGCTTCTGAAGGCAACACGGTCGGCGGGTGCTTTGAAGTAGTGGGAAAGGGCATTGTGGCCGGATTAGGGTCTCATGTCAGTTGGGACACCCGCATTGACGGTCTTTTGGCTCGCGCAGTGATGTCGATCCAAGCGGTCAAGGCCGTGGAAATCGGGGATGGAATCCAGAATGCCAATCGGACCGGGGCGGAGGTTCATGACGAGATTCTCTACCGGGAGCAGGAACGCAGGTTCGCAAGGACCTCCAACCGGTCCGGTGGCATCGAGGGGGGGATGACAAACGGGGAAGAGGTGCGCGTGCGGGGGTATCTCAAACCCATTTCCACGCTGAGAACCCCTCTCAAGTCCGTCGACATCACGTCCAAGACCGTCGACGAAGCGGCCTTCGAGCGATCGGATGTGAGTGTCGTCCCGGCAGCGGGCGTTGTCGCGGAGTCCATGGTTGCCTTGGTCCTGGCTGGATGTTTCCTGGAGAAATTTGGAGGCGATTCCCTCGGTGAGACCCGACGGAATTATGATGGCTATTGTGAACAATTAAGAAACTTCTAGAGCGAGGCGTCATGGGTGTGGAAAACAGGATTTCCGTCGTCGAGCAGCAGCGACAGATCATGCGAGTCCTGCGGTACGGGGCGCAGGTTTTACAACAGAGAGCCTCACCCGTCATGACTTTTGACAGCGAGCTCCGCCGGTTGTTCGACCGCATGATTGTCACAATGCACGCGGAGCATGGGGTCGGACTGGCCGCCCCCCAGGTGGGGGTCTCGCAACAAGTCGCCGTGATTGACATCTCAGGAGGAGAGGATCCCAGCAAGATCATCCGGATCTGTAACCCTGAAATCGTGGAACAGCACGGGAGGCAAAGCGTGGAGGAGGGGTGCCTTTCCTTTCCGGAAATCCGGGCGGTTATTACACGGCCCAAGCACGTTTTGGTGAAGGGGCAAGACCTCGACGGCCAGGCCATCCAGATCGAGGGGGACGACCTCCTGGCGCGGGCTTTCTTCCATGAGATCGATCATCTAAACGGAGTACTGATCATCGATCATGTGTCGGCCCTGAAGCGTGATCTAATCCGGCGGCGGATCAAAAAGAAGATTGCAGCAGGCGAGTGGGGGTAGGCCGCTTCAACCCACGCGTTCCCCTGAATTGATTCTCAAGCCATTCAAAAAATCGACCCCGCTCATTCGTCGGTGCCCCTCCGGCTGGACTTCCAGGAGTGTCAAGAAATCTCCCTCTCTTGTGAGCACCTGCGGAGGGGAGTGCGGGGTTAGGATCAATGTGCCCGCTGCCACAGCGCGGGCGAACCCTACCTCGTTTTCCTGTGCCCCCACGGTCTCGGTCTTCCAAACCTTCAAGCGCTTTCCTCGGAAAGTGGTAAATGTTCCCGGCCAGGGGTTTAGTCCGCGAACGTGGTTGTGAATTTTTTTTGCCGGCCAATTCCAGTCGATTCTGCCATCCTCCTTCTTTAGAATCGGAGCCCAGGTTGCGATTGAATCGTCCTGCTTCCGAGGCAGGATGGAACCCTCCAGGATTCCTGCCAGAGATTCCACCAGCAATTCGGCCCCCAACTTGGACAGATGAGCGTGGAGGGTCTGGGCATTGTCCTCCGGCGCAATCGCAAAATCTCGTTGGAGAAGAATGTCTCCGGTGTCCAGGCCCGCGTCCATTTGGATGGTCGTCACCCCTGTGCGGATCTCCCCATTTGCCACGGCCCACTGGATGGGCGCGGCCCCCCGGTATCTGGGAAGTAGAGACGCATGGAGATTGATGGCGCCGTAGCTTGGTTTCTCGAGCATCCATGCCGGAAGGATCTTTCCATAAGCAACTACGACAATAGCATCAGGACTGATCCGCTCGATCATCTCCCGCATTTCTTCGGTCCGGATTTTCTCGGGTGAGTGAACGGGTAGATGATGTTGTAGCGCAAACTGCTTGACCGGCGGTGACGTGGGCGTTTGCGAGCGTCCGACCGGACGATCAGGCTGTGAGAACACTCCGACCACGGTGTGTCCGGCTTCAAGCAGCCTGGCAAGGGACGCGACCGCAAATGCAGGTGTACCCATGAAAAGGATTTTCATGATTTGGAAACCATCAGGAATCAGCCATCAGCCATCAGCTTTCAGCAGTCAGTGGTTGGCTCTTTGGTCTCAACGTCATATTCCATGGGTTCCCTCAATTCGAAAGCCAGGGACAAATGAGAAGCTGGACACAATTCTAAGTTTCATTCTTGTAGCTGATGGCTGACTGCTGAAAGCTGACGGCTGAATGCTGACTGCTGAAATCTGATGGCTGTTTGCTGAAGGCTGATAGCTGCCTTTGGAATCGCACTTGTGACCGTAAGTTCGCTATGATAAACTTTGATTTCGAAGCGCAAACGGGAAGGTTGAGCCCATCCTCACGAAAACAGAATAGCATTTCAAATGCTTGTAGAGAAGTTGAAAGTCATTGGTCGGACGCTTCTCACCGTGTTTATTCTGGTGAGCGTAGCGTTTCTGAGCGCACTGACGGCGATGCGGTTTGCGATCCGCGGTCAGGTCGTCCGAGTCCCCCAGGTGGTGGGGCTGGATCAGCCTCAGGGAGAAGCGAGGCTAGCCGCGAGCAAACTGCTATTGAAAGTGGAGTCAAAAGTTTATAATGATGCTCAAGCGGCGGGCGTGATTGTATCGCAGGATCCCCCTGTCGGGGCCGAGGTGAAGACACGCAGCAAAGTGAGTGTCGTTTTAAGCTTGGGGAGGCGCAGAGTCCCCATTCCTGATCTGGTTGATGGAACCCTGCGGGCGGCGCGGATCAAGCTGGTGAGGCAGGGATTGACACTAGGATTTGTCGCCTCGGTGAGCTCGACGGCGGTGGAGAAGGATCGCGTGCTGTGCCAGGAACCTCCGGCCGATTCCAAGGAGGTTTTGAGTCCGACGGTGGATGTCTTGTTGTCGCGCGGGGCGGGGATCGAAGCCTACCTCGTGCCCGATTTTATCGGGATGGATTTCAGACAGGCTTCCGAGATCGTTACCGGCGAAGGATTTGTTCGTGGGGCCGTGAATCTTCAGAACTACCCTGATGTTGCCAGCGGCCTGGTTATTGCCCAGCAGCCGCCTGCGGGAAGCAAGGTTGTCCCAGGCGCCTCGATTGCATTTACGGTGTCGAAATAGACCTTCAGAAAACCAATGATTGAAATCCTACCCTCTATCCTGTCCGCAGATTTCACCCATCTGGCCGACGAGATACGCACCGTTGAGGAAGCGGGAGCAACGATGCTGCACATCGACGTGATGGATGGCCACTTTGTCCCCAACATCACCCTTGGACCGCCCGTGATCGAGTGCATCCGCAAGGCAACCTCATTGCCCCTCGATGTGCATCTTATGATTACGGAGCCCGAACGCTATCTGCGGAATTTCATCGATGCGGGGGCTGATTCGATCTCCATCCAGGTTGAATCTACAGTTCATCTGGACCGTGCGATCCAGTTTATCAAGAATGAGGACCGCAACGCAGGAGTCGTACTGAACCCGGGGACGCCGCTGACGATGGTCGAAGAGATCCTCGAGAGCGTTGATCATGTGCTTATCATGTCCGTAAATCCCGGATTCGGCGGGCAAAAGTTTATTGAGTACAGTCTCGACAAGATCGCGCGTCTGAAAGAAATGATTGAGGAAGCTGAGGTGGATTGCCGCATTGAGGTGGATGGCGGAGTTGAGAGCGGGAATCTCCGGGAAGTGCTTGAGGCCGGGGCTGAGATGATCGTGGTCGGCTCACACATCTTCCATGCTGAGGACCCGGCAGAAGCGCTTCGCGAACTGCTCCGCATAGCCCGCCAGTTCGAAGGGGAATCGAGTGTGGGATCCGCCGCTCGGTTTGAATCTTGAAATGACCATCTGATGGATGGGAAGGAGAAGGATTGGTATGTTGAAACGATGGGCGATGGGAGTGGCAATCGGAGTCTTGATCGGCTCACTTTACGGCTGCTTGTTTTTCGGCCATAAGAAGTCCGCCGCCGTGGCACCCACCACTGAAACAGAACCGGACAAGATCCTCTTTGAGCGGGGGGTGGCGGAAATCGGGAAAGGACATTACGACGTGGGTCGCCTGACCCTGCAAACCCTGATCAACACTTACCCGGACAGTGAATATCTCTCTAAAGCAAAGCTTCAGATTGCCGATTCGTTTTACAAGCAGGGAGGGACGACCGGATTGGTGCAGGCGAAGGCTGAATACATGGATTTCAGGACTTTTTTCCCCACCGACCCGGACGCGGCCGAAGCGCAAATGAAGGCCGCGATGACCAACTATCGACAAATGGAAAAGCCGGATCGCGATCGCACCCAGGCAAGGGCTGCGGAAGAGGAGTTCAAGTTCATGCTGGCCCAGTATCCCAAGAGCCAGTATGCCCCTGAAGCGCAACAAAAATTGCGTGAAGTGCAGGAGGTGTTGGCAGAAGGGAATTTCCAGGTGGGGCGGCAGTATTATCTGCGACATTCCTACCGGGCCGCAGTGGACCGTTTCAAGGAAACCCTGCAAAAGTACCCGGACTACAGCGGACAGGATAGGGCCCTCTGGTTGCTGGCGGAGTCTTACGAGCGTTCCAATAATGACCGCGGCGCCGCGGACACCTTCGCGAAAATCGTCCAGTTTTTTCCGACCAGTGAGTATTTTGACAAGTCCAAAGAGCGCCTTGCGGATCTGAACATGCCGATTCCCGCCACCGATCCCAAGGCCGTCGTGGTCGCCCAGCAAGAGGAAGCCAACCGGGCCCATAAGGGGATGATGGGCCGTGTTTCGGGAATGTTGAGGAAGAGCCCGGACGTCAGTACAGCCCGGACCACTCCTTCGCCCATGCCTCCCCTGCCGACAGAAACGGCCTCCAAGCAGCCGCCACCTTCCCCCGAGCCGGGAGCCGGAGGTGCGTCTGCCGAAATCTCGGTAGGTCGGGTCTCGAGTTCTCCTCCCAGTTCCAAGTCAGCCGCCAACCCTGATAGCAGTGCACCAACTCCTCCTCCGTCGACCGACAAGGATTCAAGTCAACCTGCGGCTTCAGCACCACCCCCCACCGACAGTAAAACAGGAGTGAGCGACGACAAAACCTCGTCCTCTGAAGCTTCAAAGTCGACGTCCAAGAAAAAAAAGAAGAGCCTGAGAAAGAAAATCTTGAGGTTTTAAGCTTCTTCCGTTTATTATCGGGGGAGTCTTGGGGCAAAGCATGCGTCCAATCGCCAAAGACGCATTAGGGAGGCGCCCAGCCAGAAAGAAGACTTCTCAATGCCTACAAAAATCCTTCTTGCCGACGATAGCATCACAATTCAAAAAATCGTCCATCAGACCTTTGAGCACGAGCCGGTTGAGCTGACCCTGGTTGGAAACGGGGATGCCGCGATTCGGAAAATGCATGAGATTTTACCGGACCTTATTCTCGCGGATATCTTTATGCCAGGCAAAAACGGCTACGAAGTCTGCGAGTATGTCAAGCAGCAGCCGGAAATGGCGTCTGTCCCTGTCATCCTGCTAGTCGGGGCGTTTGAACCGTTCGACGAAAAAGAAGCGGCTCGAGTGCAGGCAGATGATCACTTGAAGAAACCGTTTGCCCCCCAGATGCTAGTGGAAACCATCCGAAAATACGTAACGCTCGAGCCCGCTGAAAAGAACGTAAAGCTAACGTCCTGGCCTGAAACGCCTGAGGAGACAACCCCTGCGCCCCCATCTGTACCAACTCACTGGCATGCGGAACAAACTCAAGTTATCCCGTTGACTCCACCGACCGATTTCAGTCGCGCAGTCACGCGACCGATTGTGGATGAGCCATTTTTGCCGCCACCCCCGACAATACCTCGGGAAGAACCGCCGGTATCGACGGCTGGTGTTCCTTTCGAAGAAGCCCGACCCCTGCCGGCGTTTTCAACCTTCATTGAAGAGACTGAAGCTCCTCTCGAGATCTCGCACGTGCATCAGCCCGCGGTAGAGGTTAGCCTTCTGAACACGCAGCCACTGGTTTCAGAGCCCGAGCCGGTCCCATCGTCCCCAAGGTTCGAGCTCCCTGTAAATGAGACCACCACGGCATTGGAACAAGAACCCATTGAACAGTCAGGCCCGGTAATAACGGAGGAGCCCGCATTTCTCACGGCCGAGCCGGCAAAGGAGCCGGAGCCCTTTACAGTACAAGAGGCAAGCGCCGAACATAGACCTGCAACCCTGAGTGAGATTGTCGCGGAGTCTCCTATCCGAACACCCCTGGAGGCGAATGCCGCGCAGGAACCCTTACTGGAACCAACGTCTCTTGTTGCGGAAGGATCGGCGGGAACCCGGGAACTACCGACGGCTTCCTTCACGGCGCCGGTGTCCGGGTTTGCAGCAGAAACGCCCGCTCCGGGCATCATGGATGCAGAAGCATTTTCAGGGATCGAACCCGAGGAATCGGGCCCAGTGCTCACGGATGAATTCAGAGAGTTTCAACGCGAACTGGTGCGCCACGCCCCCGACGTGCTGCCGCCATTGACCGAAGAACCACTTATTGAACCGCTTTCCATGGAACCCCCACCCATGGAGAGCCCTCTGTCGATACCCGAGGAGGTCATGGGGCCGCCCGCTCCGCTTGCCCTGCCAGAAGAGACCCTTACACCTCCTCCTTCTGTGGAACCCGCTGCGATCCCCGTGATCGCGGCGCCGGAGGTCGCGGAGGTGCTTGTTTCCGTGCCCCAGGAGCCCGCAGAGATTCATTTGCCTGCTTCGCAGGAGTATGTCGAGTTTCCGGGAGCCATAACACCTCCGGTCACTCGAGGTGAGGTTTCCCAGGAAATGATTGATGCAATAGTGCAGCGGGTCATAGAAAGAATGTCATCGCGAGTTGTCGAAGAAATCGCCTGGGAGGTCGTCCCCGAGATTGCGGAGACACTTCTTCGAAAGAACATTCTGGAGAAGAAATAAGGCATCACTCACAGACCTCTCGTGGCTTCGGTCCCCAAGAGTTTTGGATGTCGAAAGCCCATCTCCTTGCCTTCTAATCCTGGCGACCTGGAAGTCGAGCCAACGACCCTCCGTTTCCACCCGTCCTATACCTCATCTCAAACGACAAGCTTCCCCTCGCAGGGTGTGGAGTTTTTGCCGCTGCCGGCCGTGGTGGATTTTGATTCATGCTATAATCGCTTGTTTTCAAAGCCACTTGAAAAATCCTTCGAAGGACGTTCCTGGAAATGAAACGTGAAATCCCGAAAGTGTATGACCCCAGGGGGGCGGAAGAGAAATGGTACCCGTATTGGGAGACCAATGGGTATTTCGTGGCTGACGTCCGCTCGCCCAAACCCTCCTATGTCATGGTCATTCCACCCCCCAATGTCACGGGAACCTTACACATGGGGCATATGTTGGTGTGCACGCTCCCTGACATTGTGGCCCGTTGGCGACGGATGAGCGGCGACAATGTGCTGTGGCTTCCCGGGATGGATCATGCGGGTATTGCCACTCAAAACGTCGTGGAGCGGCAGCTCATGGAGGAAGAGCACCTCACGCGGCATGACTTGGGTCGAGAAGAATTTGTCAAGCGCGTCTGGCAGTGGAAGGAAAAAAATGGGGGCATCATCCTGAAACAGATGCGCCGGCTGGGGGCATCCTTGGACTGGACGCGGGAAAGATTCACCTTGGACGAAGGACTTTCCCGGGCGGTTAGAGAGGTGTTCGTTCGGCTTTTCAATGAAGGGTTGATTTACCGGGCCAAGCGGATGATTAATTGGTGTCCAAGATGCACGACAGCTCTGTCCGATCTCGAGGTGAAATTCGAGGAACGGAATGGAAAATTATGGACGATTAAATACCCGCTGAAGGTCCCCGGAGCCGGCGGAGGGGGCGAAGAGTTTGTGACCGTGGCGACTACCCGTCCGGAGACCATGCTGGGGGACACGGCCCTGGCAATTCATCCCCGCGACGAGCGGTATTTCTACTTGAAGGGTCGGATGGCGGTCTTGCCGCTAATGCAACGGGAGATTCCAATTGTTGAAGACGAGCGCGTTGATCCTGAGTTTGGAACCGGGATTGTCAAGGTCACGCCGGCGCACGATCCAAACGATTTTGAAGTAGGCATGAAGAACCACTTGCCCCAGATTTCGATTCTCGACGAACAAGGACGGATCATCAATGCCGGCCGATACAATGGGCTGGATCGGTTCGTCGCGCGCAAGGAGGTCCTCGAAGACCTGAAGACACAGGGTTTGCTGCTCGAGGAGAAGATTCATCTCCACAATGTGGGCAAGTGTGATCGCTGTGGAACGGTCGTGGAGCCTCTGATTTCCACACAGTGGTTTATGAAAATGAGCGATCCCGATCCGGCGAAGAATCTCGCGGCCCCGGCGCTCCGGGCCGTCGAAGAAGGCTATATCCGGTTTGTGCCTTCCAGCAAGATCAATGTGTACCGGGAATGGATGACGAACATCCGCGATTGGTGCATTTCGCGGCAGCTTTGGTGGGGCCATCGCATCCCGGTGTGGTACTGTGGGAATTGTAATGACGCGGTGGCCCTGGTCGCAGAGCCCACCCGGTGCGAAAAGTGTGGGAGTGATCAGCTCCGTCAGGATCCGGATGTGTTGGATACCTGGTTCTCCTCACAACTCTGGCCGTTTTCGACGCTGGGGTGGCCCGAAGCGACCGAGGATCTTCAGAAGTTCTATCCCACCACCACGATGATTACGGCCGCCGACATCATTTTCTTCTGGGTCGCACGGATGATTATGAGTGGACTTCGGTTCATGGGACACGAATCCTTGCGCGCCGGCAACCCCGATATAAAGAGTTACCTGGATTGGGGTCCGCGGGAGTGGAAAGCCTCCATCCCCTTTCACACCGTGTACTTCAATGTGCTGGTTCGCGACGCCGAAGGGCAGAAGATGTCGAAATCCAAGAAGAACGTGATCGACCCCCTCGAGGTGACGGAGCAATACGGGACCGATGCGGTGCGTTTCACCCTGGCCGCGATGTCCGCTCCGGGAAGTGATATTGCCTTGTCCAAGGAGCGCATGGAAGGGTATCGCGCCTTCGCAAACAAGATATGGAATGCCGCACGGTTTGTTCTGATCAACCTTCCGGAAGACCCTATCGAATATCATCCGGACGAAGATCTGGACTGCGCGAACACGGTTTTCGATCGGTGGATTCGCTCTCGGTTGGCTTCGGTCACTGACGAAGTCAATCGTGCCTTGGAGGAATTCAGGTTCCACGAGGCCGCCCATGTCGTCTACCAGTTTTTCTGGCACGAATTGTGTGACTGGTACCTCGAGTTCGTGAAGCCCGCTCTGACCGATCCCCATGTTCCGCGGGAATCCCGGGCAGTCCAGACGCGATCGCTGGTGGCGGTGTTCGATTATGCGCTGAGACTGCTCCATCCGTTCATGCCGTTCATTACCGAGGAGTTGTGGCAACAGCTGCCGGTGGCGCGGGGTTCCATCTGTGTGGCGCGATTCCCTGCGAATTTGAGCAAAAGGTATGCGGACCAGGAGACCGAAAAGGTCGTGCAGTTGCTTCAGGGCGTCGTCACGGGCATTCGGAGCCTGCGGGCGGAGAACGAAATCGGTCCCTCTCAACGGATCCCGGCCCACGTCTACCTGGTTGACGCCCGCCAGACTGAAGTGCTGCGTCCGTTTGAACCCCAACTTCGGATGCTGGCGGGACTGGAAACGATCGAGCTCTCGACCGGCGACGTCACGGTTGCCAAAGGGCTCAAGCATATCGAAGCGGATTTTGCCGTACTGATCCCGGCCTCGGTGGTCGGAAATCGAGAGAAGGAGTTTGAGCGGCTGACTCGCGAAGACATGAAGCTGGACAAAGATCTCCAGAGCATCAAGAGTAAACTCAGCGATCCGAAATTTCTCGAGCGCGCTCCGGAAACGGTCGTCGCGGATTGGCGGGCGCGCGAACAGGAGCTGCAGACGAAACGTAGACGCATCAAAGAAAACCTGAGCGCGTTTTCGGGGAATTGAGGCTCGCCCGGTCGCATTCACGTCTCTGCGGGGACGACTGGGAAATCGACCGGATAACTCCGGATCCCGGTTAACAGGAGCACATGGACCCTATCGTTCCGGCAGAGAGCCTGATTCCACAAATCGGAATTATTCGTAGTTCTCGCGGCCGCCCAGCGAGGGCTTGAGAAGCACCCTTCATTCGTCTGTAGGTCAACCTCTTTCCGGCGCGCAAGATTGGTTGCATTGGCCGGCACTCTTAAATGAATCCCAATGGATGAACCGACGGTTAGAAAGATCGACAAGCTGCTGAAACTCATGGTCGACCACGCCACGGTGGTTGTGTCCGGTGAGAAGATAGCCAAGGAATTAAGTGTCACTCGATCGCAGGTTTGGCAATGGATCGAAAATTTACGGGCATTGGGTTGTGAAATTCAAGGCGTTCAGGCCGCGGGGTACCGACTGAAGAAGCTGCCTGACCTTCTGGCACCCGAGCTTGTCCAGCGGGAACTCGGTGCAAGTTCTTTTGGGAAAATCATCCACCATTTCCTGGCCATCGACTCAACGAATGATTATGCCACTCAACTCGCGATGTCAGGATGTGAGGAGGGAACTGTGGTCCTTGCCGAGGAACAGAAGTCCGGCCGTGGCCGCATGGGCCGCCCGTGGCATTCTGAGCCCTTGAAAGGGATCTATTGTTCGGTCATCCTTCATCCGACAGTACCCCCCGCTAAAGCCCCATTGTTGACCCTGGCCGCGGCGCTGGCCGTGCGGGAAGCGGTTTGCCGGATGGGGGATCTGAACGTGGACATCCGCTGGCCCAATGATTTGATGATCGGAGGGAAGAAGTTCTGCGGCATCCTCGCCGAAATGAATGCGGAGGTTGGGCGGATTCGATTCGTAGTGATGGGGATCGGGGTGAACGTGAACCATACTTCCTTCCCCAAAGAGCTATCTCACCTGGCCACGTCCTTGAAATTGGAGACCGGAAAAAGCTGGTCGCGTATTGAATTGACGGGTCAGATGCTCAAACGTCTTGAATCCCTCTGCCGTGAACTCGAGAAAGGCGGGGGAGACGGGATCATCAAACGCTGGAGTGAGGTTTCTTCTTACGCCAGCCATAAGAGAGTCGAAGTGGTAAGCAATGGGGGTTCTTATTTTGGCGAAACGACAGGTTTGGATGAGAACGGTTTCCTCCGGGTACGACGTGACGATGGACGGATGGAGACGGTCTATACCGGTACCGTCGTGGATGTCGGCGAGCCGAAGGAAGACTCGTGAGAATTCCATGCCTGAACCCACCCCGTGAGAACTCCTGCGGCACCCTCAGAACTGATTTGGGAGGACAGGGATGATCCTAGTGGTGGATGTCGGGAACACGAATACGGTTCTGGGCGTTTATGACGGGGAAACGCTGTTGAATCACTGGCGTCTGTCGACGCGGCGCGAAGCCACCGTGGATGAGTCCGGCATTCTTTCCCGCACCCTGTTTTCTCTCGCCAAAATTGATACGGCAAAGATCTCGGGAGTCATCATTGCGTCGGTGGTTCCCCCCCTCGATCCCATCCTGAGACAAATGGCGGTTCAGTATTTTCACCTGCAGCCAATGTTTGTCGAGCCGGGGATCAAAACAGGGTTGGCCGTGAAATATGATCCGCCACACGATGTAGGGGCAGATCGCATCGTAAACGGGATTGCAGCTTGGAAGAAATATGGCGGGCCGGTGATTGTGGTGGACTTCGGCACGGCGACGACCTTTGATGCGATTTCCAAGAAAGCAGAGTACCTGGGTGGGGTGATTGCTCCGGGGATTGTGATTTCGTCGGAAGCGCTCTTTGAACGGGCGGCTCGACTCCCTCGCGTCGATATCCGGCCCACCCGCAAGGTCATTGGCACCAGCACCGTGGGATCGATGCAGTCAGGCCTTTTTTATGGTTATGTCGGACTGGTAGAAGGAATTATCACGCGGATGAAGAAGGAATTAGGAGGCGCCCCAAAGGTCGTGGCCACAGGAGGTCAGGCGGAGATGATCGCCAAGGGCACCCCCGCCATTGATTATTTGGAACCCGATTTGATTCTGGAGGGTCTTCGCATCATTTATGAGTTGAATGCTTGAGTTTAAGACCAAGCACGGGCCTGACCAAGCGCTGGGCTCGCAGCGATTCTGGATTCAATGGACGGGCATGCTTGCCGCTCCCCACACCCCGTTCTCCCTGGTCAAGAGAACTCTTCTCCCCAGGGAACACCCGGGGCGATGGGAACTGAATTTTCCCATGGGGGTTCGTTGCCTTGGAGCCGCATGCACAACTACTATAATTATTTTACAGAGGTCGAGGAATATTTCCAACAAAAGCGGGGGACGTGGATGCTCCTCTCTACTCTCGACTGGGCGTTGATCGACACCTGGCGTGAGGCCGAGATCCCCCTCGAGGTTATTTTTCGCGGTATCGACGCTACATTTGAAAAATGGGAGAAGCGGCGCGGCAGAACTCGACGCATCAATGGTCTTGCCTATTGCCTGCAAGAAGTGTTGACGGCCCACGATGAGCATAAAGAAGCCGCAGTCGGGAAGGGTTCCGCCGCCCGGGTGACGCGCGAAGAGCTTTTCAGTCCGCAGGAACTGAGATCGTTCTTTCAGGGAGTCCGCGCCTCGATCAAGACTGCTGCCGGAGGCCTTCGGGGCGAGTCCCCTGAGACTCGACCGGCTCCTTCGGAAACGGGGCAGGCCACGCTCCTCCAGCAAGTACCAGATCCTCAGGGACTCGCAGGAGATCTTGAAGCCCTGGTTCTCTCCCTGGAAAGACTGGAACGGGAATTTCTTCCGGACACTGATTCGCAGGGCCTTGATTTTGAGCAATTGGAACGTCGACTGGGAGCCATCGAAGAAAAACTATTGTCGGCCGTCAAAAATGCAATCGATGACCGGACACTCGCCGATTTGGAAACCGACGCGGACCAGGCATTGGCGCCTTACCGGCGAAACATGCGGGCGGAGATGATCTTGAGTCTGCGAAAACAGTTCATACACAAGCGACTTCTGGATCGTTGGTCTCTTCCCCGTTTGAGCCTCTTTCATTTACAGTGATCCGACAAATTGAACTCACGATCGAGAAGCTGGTCTATGGCGGCTACGGCCTCGCCTTTAGTGGAGAACGGGCCTATTTTGTTTTGAACGCATTGCCCGGAGAAAAGGTTCTGGCCGAGATTATTCGCGAAAAGAAAAATACCTCCTTTGGGAAGACCGTTGAAATCCTCACGCCGTCGCCACTTCGGATTGAGGCCCCATGTCCGCATTTCATGCATTGCGGAGGCTGTCATCTCCAGCACCTCGATTACGCCCAACAAATACGATTCAAGGAGGGAATCCTTCGGGAGACCTTTCGACGGATCGGCCAGATTGTCCTCGCGGACGTCGAGGTTGTTCCGAGTCCTGCCTGGCATTACCGGACCCGCGCCCAGTTCAAGGTGTTAAGACGCCCGGATGAAATCGAGATTGGGTTCTTTGCGGCTCAATCCCATAGCCTTTGGGCCATCGACACTTGTCCCTTGCTTGTGGACAAGCTCAATCACGTGCTGAGTTCCATTCAGACGGAG
Source organism: Terriglobia bacterium (assembly GCA_041494885.1). Classification (GTDB taxonomy): domain Bacteria; phylum Acidobacteriota; class Terriglobia; order JAIQFV01; family JAIQFV01; genus JAIQFV01. Next base: position 70,484 of record JBGQBO010000008.1, on the reverse strand, counting down.
CGAAACAGATTCCTTCAGCCAAGCGTCACCGCTGAAGAATTTCGGATTCGCACCGTGGGTGATGAATCCCAGTGGGCGATGGATTACTTTGGACTCCCCCCCGAATTTGACTTTGCAGACGATGACGCCTTCTTGGTTCCTGAAGGGAATCTTGTTTACCAGACACGGCACGGCAGGTTTCAGGTGGGCAGCAATTCCTTCTTTCAAGTGAACCGGTATCTTCTGGAGGAGCTCGTGTCCAAAAGCCTTAAGGCTGCTTCCGGATCTAAGGCTTTGGATCTGTTTTCTGGAGTTGGGCTATTCACCGTGCCCCTTTCCAGGAATTTTGAGCGCGTGGTGGCCGTCGAGGAAAACCCCAATGCGGTCAGTGACTTAAGGGAAAACCTGAGGACGAATGATTGCCCCAATGTGGAGGTTCGAAGGGGAAGTGTATCATCCACCCTTCTCCGGAATGGAGACGATTGGCGAGGCGTTGATTTTGTCGTGTTTGATCCCCCCCGACAAGGTGTCGAAAACAAAGTGCTTCGACAGCTCAAAGAGCATGAAGTTCCCGAATGTGTTTATGTGTCGTGCGATCCAACCTCGATGGCCCGCGACCTGAAGATTCTGTGCGCCGATGGTTATCAGATGACCGAGACTCTGCTCTTTGATTTCTTCCCGCAAACCTACCATTTCGAAACTGTGGTCCGACTCCATCGCTCCCATTCAGCGTGAAGGTGCTCCGTTCACCGCACCCAGCCCCAGCCGGCTTTCGATAAGAAGCCGGGTCCAAGAATTGCTATTGCCGTCAAGGATCCCGGAATTCCGGACGAGCGCTCGGGTTCCGAAATAGTTCGGTCCGATCCCCCGGCTCAAATTTCGGAATTCAGATTAAGATCATTTCCTGATAAACTCAGACGTTGTTGAAAAGTGCTCTGCCCCCCGTTGATCTCCCCTGCCCCCGTTAACGACAAATGAGAGCCCCGTTGCTTTGGGTTGCTGCGAGTTTTTGTGCAGGGATCGCCCTCTCGGAATGGGTGGTCGGTAATGTCTTCATGCTGCTCTTGAGCTGCCTTGATCTCATGATCCTGGCAGTCATTGCGCACCGGAGGAGTGCGCGTTATCTGCTGTGTCTTTTAGTGTCCCTCCTGTTTGCGTTGCAAGGAATTCTTTGGAGTGGTGTTGCTGCCGCTGATTATCCACCACATCACTTGAAGACACTCTTGAGTCTCAAACAACTCAATCTGAGCCTGCCTTCCCGGTTTATCGGTACAGTAAATCGTGACCCGGTGAAAACTCCCTTCGGATATCTTCTGCGGTTTCGACTGAGTTCACTGGAAAATGGGAAACGATGGTACCCCGTTGCAGGTGACGTCCGCCTCACCCTTCCTGTAAGTACAATCAACAACCTCCCGGCCCCTTGTCCGTTCCAATACGGTGACATGGTCGAGGCCCTCGCCTCGTTGCGCAAACCAAGAACCTTCAGGAACCCGGGCAGCTTTGACTACGCTGCCCAATTGAGCCGGGAAGGGATCTTCCTGGTTGGAAACATCAAGTCACAACAGCTTCTCCGAACGAAAGAAAGGGGGCAGGGGTCTTTCTGGATTGAAGCGATTTACCGGCTGCGCCACCGGCTGGATGCAGAAATTGAGCGAGCCTATACGCGGGGGGGTGTACTTATGTCCTCCGGGGCCGCCCTGAAGGCAATACTGCTCGGGAATCGATATTTCCTTGACCGCTCGCTGGAACAGGACTTTCAAGCCACGGGAATTTACCACGTCTTGGTAATCGCCGGCCTCCACGTGGGAATCATCGCATGGTTCCTCTTCGCGCTCCTGCGGTGGTTCAGGGTGCCGCGTCTTGCGTCGACTCTGTTCATCGTCATCCTACTGGTCTTTTATGCATGGATGGTCGAAGCGAGAACCCCGATTGTCCGTGCGGTGATCATGGCATCGACTTACCTGATGGCCTCGCTATTGGAAAGGGGCCGCTCGCCCTTAAATGCGATTGGGCTCGCGGCCTTGGTCATCTGCGGCTGGCAGCCCCGACAGATCTATGATCCGGGGTTTCAGCTTTCATTCGCTTGCGTACTTTCCATAGCAAGCATGGGTAATCCATTAGTGATCCGATGGGTGTTGCCGCGGGTCCAATCGCTGGATCACTTGGAGGATGTCGGTCGGGATGTTCATTTGACACCCTGCCAGGCGGCTCAGCGTGTCCGCTTAAGATTCCAGTTGGAAGAGCTGGAGGAAAAACCTCTCTTTCGTATTCTGTCTCCACGATTGATTGGATGGTGTTATGTTCATTTCCAGCGCTTTGCCCTCCGATTGGCTTCACTGCTTCTGTTTTCTTTGGCGATCCAAAGCTCCTTCACCCTGCTCATGGCGGTTTACTTCAATCGCGTCTCAGTATCAGCGCCGATCTTGAACCTGATCGCGATTCCGGTCATGGGGATCGTGGTGCCGTTGGGCCTCATTGAGCTGGGGGTTTCGTTCCTTAGCCATGGTATTGCAGACTGTCTGGCTGCGTGTGTCTCGCTGGCTATGACGGGTTTGATCTGGCTCAGTCATCTGGCAGGCTCACTGACATTCATGAATCCACGCGTCGTCACGCCTCCAGGCACGCTTCAGTTCATTTATGTGGTCGCGATCGTGGTTTTTGCATGCGCCCTCTGGCGAGGATCCAGGAAGACAATGGTGATCAGCGGCTTGTTCGTTTTGGCGGCAATGCTCACAATCTTCCTTTCACCTTTCCCCGCAGTTTCGAGCTCACCGGGACTGACACTGACGGTCCTGGATGTTGGCCAGGGGGATTCGATCCTCATTCATTTTCCGGAGGGCCAGTTCATGTTGGTGGATGGAGGGGGACTTGCGGCAGCCGGCTTTCATGAAGGTCAGCAGGAACATCGCATCGATATTGGAGAAGATGTGGTCCTGCCCTATTTGTGGGACCAAAGGATCAAGCGATTGGAACACGTCGTCCTGACGCATGCGCACAACGATCATCTTTCAGGGCTGATCCCTGTGATAAAGAATTGTTCCGTGGGTGAATTGTGGCTAGGGGAGGTCCCTCCAAGTCCACTTGTGCGCGAATTGCTCGAAGTCGCGGAGAAGCGCGGTGTGCGCGTCCGCAAGGTGAAGGGGGGCGAAAGGTATCAGCAAGGAGGTGCAGAAGTTCTCATCTTATCGGCCGGTCGGGGAGTGTCCAACTTGACCGAAGCAAATGACGCGGATGCCGTGGTCCTGCGGATTCTATACAGGCAAACTGCCGTCATGTTAATGGCGGATTTTGGGGGGGCCGGGGAGTCACGGCTGGCGTTCAATGAGATGAACGGGCCTCGATCAACACTCTTGAAAGTGGCTCATCATGGCAGCAAGACGGGCACCAGCGAGAGGATGTTGGAAGCGTTGAAGCCACGCGCGGCCATCATCTCCGTGCCCTCGCCCAGCCCGTTTGGGCATCCCAGCCCCGAAGTGCTGGAGCGGCTCGCGCGTCATCACGTGCTTGTCTATCAGACTGGAATCGACGGGGCCATCGAAGCGAACAGCGATGGAATGCAGTGGTTCGTGAAGAGATTAGTCGAAAAAACATCCCCCGGGGACTAAGGAATCGTCGCTCAGCGGCCTTGGGAAGAGCATTCTCTGGAATGCCGGGGCCGTAGAGAACGCCGAGATTGACCTGGCCCTCAGATCCTCGCGCCCCTGGGCTGGGTGGTCCTACCGTATGTCCGGGTTCTCGATGGCTCCGAAAAAGATGCTGTTGAGGAACAACCGCGATGTCCCTTCCCAGAAAGACCTGAAATTAGGATCATCCCCGTACAGGATGACGTGTCCGCGTCCAACATCCTCACGGATCAGGTAAGCGGTGTTCGGGAACTTCTTCAGGTTCTCATCGGTGATGAAGCCGCTTACCCGAAAGTTCTCTTTCGGATAGTAGCCCACATTGTCACCCTTAGAGGTGAGGGCCAGAATAGGGCTCGTCAAGTTGGCGACGACGACCTCCTTGCCGTACCCGAACGCCAGCGGGTGAGTATTGTCGAGTTGAATCTTCATCAAGGCTCCCGGGATTCGATCGGTCTGAGATTTTTCTTCCTTCTGGTCCCACGTCTTCAGTTTGTCCGCCAGTTCCCTGGCTTCGTTTTCTTTTCGGTTTTTTTCATCCTGAGGGAGCGGGGAGGATGGAGGTTCCGGGACGCGTGCAGGAGACCCTGGAGGCGAGGGCTGGGCCGCCTTCTCTTCTTCAATCCGGGCGTCCTCATCGCGTTTGAGCACATAGCGATAAGTCACCGAAGAAAGACCCGATCTCTTCTCGGTGGCAAACACGGCGCCTCCCTTCAACCCGATCAGCGTTCCGCCATCGCGGACCCAAGCCTTGAGCCGGTCGGTCGTTCCGCGGTCTATTGACCTCGAATAGCCGCGTCCCGTTCCGGAGTCATCGGGAAGAATAAGCACATTGTAATCTCTCAAATCGGCGCCCCGCAGTTGATCAACCTTGAGGGGAGTGAATTCAATCCCGTATTGATTGTCGAACATGTTCCAAATGGCTCCGTACTCAGAGGGAGAGACCGGTTGACCCGTCACCACGGCGATTTTTGGTTTGCGGATCTCGCGAACATAATTGGACCCCAGATCAACTCCCAACTGCGAGAGCATGGTGTTTTCAGCATACACAGCGACATGAAACTCTTTGGCGGCGGCCGCGAGCCTGTCGTGAAGGGGATCTTTGTTCCGCCCGATGGGAATGACGATCGAGCCGGCTTCAAATGATCTTCCCTGGATCGTGAACGGTTTGAGTGACACTGAAGCCTTGATATCGTCTCGAAGCAACCGGGCAAGTAACCGCGCTGCTGAATTGGTCTTCCACTCAAAAACGTAGGCCGCTTTTGCTTTTCCATCCACTCCACCCGCCTCATAAGAAACCTGCTGGACGGCCTCGGCGGGCACAGAAACAGAACTGTCCGTATAATACGCTTCGATCCCGAAGGCCAGGGGCATGGACCACGCCGTGATATCGTAGAAAAACTTCTCCTTCAAAACGGCCTCGGGTTCCAGCAGAGCTCGGACAAGGCGCCCGAGGGGCTGTGCGACCCGGACAACAAAGGTGCCCTCGGGAAAATGCCTTTCCGGAAAAGTCGCCCCGAAGTAATCATGAATGCCGGGGGCAGTAAAACCCTCGGTGGCTCTCATCACTTCGATGCCTTGAGACAGCAACAGATTGATGAGCGATGCACTTCGTTGAGGGTCCCGGCCGGCCGGAATCAGATAGGCTTTCACGGGCCCGTGCTGGCCCTCGTCGAGGGACTCCTGTTTATCCTTGTAGTAGTCCCGTAACAGGGCTTCCCGGTTACGGGCTGTAGTCAACAGGGTGGTCATCGAACTGGTGATGTGGTGATCCATCCGGTCCTTGAGCGTGAGGAAGGATTCGTCGCGGCGTTTAAATCGCAAACCTCCCATTCCTCCCCCTGCCTGCTCGTAGGTCATTCCGACGGCCCCGTTAAAGGCCGGCCAGGAATCTCCATAGGCGGGGTAGAACAGATCGAAATCTTCATGCGTGAAGTACTGCCATCCCTGGATGTCAAACGCTTTTGCGTTTTCTTCGCCGAAGATCTTCAGCCATTTGACAACCTGGGATGAAATATTCGCGTTGATGGGAAGGGCATTGGGCGGGAAGTAGTAGGTGGACTCGGCCCCCATTTCGTGGTAGTCGACATGAACCTGGGGGTTCCATTGGCGATACACCCGGATACGATCTTGCGTTTCGCGCTGCGTTTGCCAGGCCCAATCCCGGTTCAGGTCGAAAAGGTAATGGTTAAACCGGCCGCCCGGCCAATTTTCGCTGTGTTCTGAGGCGTTGGGATCCGCATTGGGTTGGCGCCCGACCTGCTGCTCGTAGAAGTTAACATAGCGCTCGTGTCCGTCCGGATTGACGAGGGGATCGACAATGGCCACGGTGTTCTCGAGAATAAAGCGGGTGTCCGAATCGTTGGCGGCGGAGAGGCGGTAGATTACAGCCAGGGCGGCTTCGGCGCTGGAGGATTCGTTTCCATGCACGTTGTAGCTTAACCAACACACCGCAGGGCTCTTCTGGATGATTACCTCCGCAGCTGTGGGGTTGGTCTTACGAGGGTCGCTCAGAGACAACACATTCTTCTGAATGGTGTCGAGGCGTTTTAAGTTTTCGGGTGTCGAAATGACCAGCATGTAGAGAGGGCGAGCCTCATAGGTCTCACCGTACTTGACCAGTTTGACCCGGTCGCTCGCGGCCGCCACTGCCTTGTAATACTGCTCCAGCTGGTAAAAGTGCGTGAATTGTTCGCCGACCTCGTGCCCAATGACGGATTTTGGTGTCGGGACCTTTGAGTCGAATTCTGATTGTGCCCTGAGGGGATGGAGGGAGGGGGAGAAGACCAGGAGAAGCAAAGAAAACAGCACCGTGAACCAAGGGCGTTCGAACATGGGCCTCCTTCTTCAAGATCAGTCAGTAAACACTCCCGTCCGCTGCTGCGGATAGGAGCGCTCTTAGATTGCCAAAAATCATTCGATGGAATTATACGGAGGGATTATTTTGCGGTTCGCTCCGCAATGGCCCGTCGTGCGCTCTCAGCCAACGACCTTGCCTCGGGCATCACCCCAATGGCTTTCTGGACCTGTTCATCCGAGTCCAAAGTCGTGCGATAGGCCTCGACTTGGCCGAACTGGGACAGGAACAGTTGGTATTTGATTGTCCGTTTAATGAAATCGAGGTTGTCCTGAATGTCCGCCTCATGGAACCGGATCTTGTCGGACTCCAGAAACTTTCTGAAGTCGTTCAATACCAACTCATTCACCTCAAAGTCCTTCCCAATCTTCTCGTGTTCAGCGAGGTAACGGCTGGCATAGTTGAAGAATACATATCGTTGGAGAAGCAGTGTTTGGAAAGCATTCACCACAGGCGAGGGGACCTTCACGTCAGGCGTGATGCCGCCTCCTCCAAACATCTCGCGGCCACTGTCAGTGAGCTTGATCATGGTGGGTTGATTCTGGTCATCCTTTTTCCCATAGAAATAATCAAAGAATGACTGATGCTGGTAATCGCGCTGGATGAGGCGTCCGCTGGGGGTATACCACTTTGCCACCGTCAAGGCCAGTCCGGTGTGGTCATCAAGAGGATAGACCGTTTGAACGAGTCCCTTGCCAAAGCTGGTTTCGCCGACAATCAAGCCGCGATCATGATCCTGAATCGCACCGGCGACGATCTCCGCCGCGCTGGCGCTCCCTGAGTTAATCAGGACTACCAGGGGATACTTATGGCCCCCATTCCCGTGGGGAGCCGTGAACCTCTGCTCGGGGTGGTTGCGACCCTTGGTATAAACAATGAGCTGGCCCTTGTTGAGAAAAGCGTCCGCCACCCGGACTCCCTCATTCAACAGTCCTCCGGGATTGTCGCGGAGATCCAGAATGAGTCCCTTCAGAGTATCTTCGCCAACGGCCTGCAGTTTTTCGCTCAGTTCCTTGTCGGTCGTTTCATTGAAATTATTAAGGCGAATGTAGCCCACTCCGCCTTCCAGGCGATAGGCAAAATCGATGCTGCGCCGTGGAATCTCATCCCGAGTAATTGTGAATTCAAACGGTTCCTTGGCCCCTTCGCGCACGACCGTCACCCTGACCATCGTGCCCTTGGGACCCTTGAGCAGGCTTGCCACCTCGCTGGTGGACATGTTGTCGGTGGACTTGTCGTTGACCCGCGCAATGACATCACCCGGCCTGATCCCCGCACGGTAGGCGGGTGACCCGACGAAAGGTGCCACCACCACCACCTTTCCGTTACGTGAAGCGACCGTCATCCCGACGCCGTAGTATTTGCCCGTCTGCTCTTCGCGTAGCGCGCTGAAGGCCTTGGCATCGAAGAAAGTGGAATGAGGATCGAGTGTTCGCAGCATGCCATTGATGGCGCTAAAGACAGATTTTTGGGGGTCGACCTTTTCGGCGTAATTCGTCTCGACAAGATCAAGCACCTGTGAAAAGGTCTTATTGACCCCGTCCAAGTCCTCCGTGGAACCAGCCGATGTGGCCAGTGCGTATTTGCCGAGCGTCCCCCCTACCAGGGAACAAGCGGCGATTACCAGGACCAAAACCCATCCGCGACGTGCAAGTCTCATGCAGTCAATCTCCTTGAGCAAAATCAGGGGAAGTATAACACAGAGAATTCGCATTCGGGTACGAATGTGTTGGGGAGGCAGCAGTCAGAGATCAGCCATCAGCTTTCAGCCCTCAGCAATCAGCGATAAACTTTTTGATCATTGTAAATTGTTTTCATTAATTCATACAGGGTCGGCCACAGCTGCATCGGAGGTGTCGTTTTTGATGGTTCCTCCTCTAATCCCAAGCTCCTCACTGACCGCTAACTGCTGAAAGCTGATGGCTGACCGCTGATGCCTGAAAGCTGATGGCTGAGGGCTGACCGCTGTTCTCTTGACTTCAATGCAGGCTTGAAATATCATCAGCGAGATTTGCGCGCAGGTCGCCACAGTTCAACGGGGCGGTTTTGCGGGGTGATTTATGAATCTCGGAATGCCCGAATTGATTTTTATCTTCGTCCTGGCGCTGCTCATTTTCGGCCCCAAGAAGTTGCCGGAGTTGGGTAAGACGCTCGGGAAGGGACTCGCCGAATTTAAAAAAGCCTCCAATGACCTGAAGAGTTCGCTGGAAGAGGAGATCAGCTCCGTTCAGACTTCCGCCAAGGATGCCTTTGGTGAACCCGGCAAACTCCTTGAAGGTGTTCTCGAAAACAAACCTGAAAACAAGCCTGAGGTCAAGACTGAAATCAAGGCTGAACCTGTTCCAGCTCCAGAAATCCCAACTCCCACTGAAGGCAGCACACCTAATCACGGATGACCGACGAACAAGAGCCCAGCGAGACGTCCGAATCCAAGATGTCTTTTTTTGACCACCTCGAGGAGCTGCGTCGGCGCATCTTGTACTCTGCGGTGGGCTTTGTCGTGGCTTTTTTTGTTTGCTGGACCTACTGGGAGCCCATCTATAACTATCTGGCCAAACCTATCAATGATGTCCTGGGTGGTGAAAAACTCATCTACCTGAATCCCACCGAGCCCTTCACTCTCTCGATGAAGCTTGGCTTCATCGGCGGCATCTTTCTTGCTTCACCCTGGCTTTTGTGGCAATTATGGCTTTTCATCTCCCCTGGGCTTTATAAGAACGAAAAACGGTTTGCCCTGCCCTTTGTGCTGTTCTCTTCGGTCCTTTTTGTAGCGGGTGGGGCGTTCGGATATTATCTGGCCTTTCCTTACACGCTCAAGTTTTTGATCGGGTATGCCCCCAGCTTTAAGCCTCAGGTCACGATCAGTGAATACTTCGATTTGGCGAGCATGGTCCTCATTGGGCTCGGGATCATCTTCCAGCTCCCCGTACTGATCATGGTTTTATCGGCCTTTGGGTTGATCACCCCCCGCTTTCTTTGGAAGAATTTTCAATATGCCGTACTCATCATAGCGATCCTTGCAGCCATTATCACGCCCACCACAGACATCCCCACCATGATGCTGTTCATGGCGCCCATGCTGGGCCTTTACCTCATCGGAATACCGATCTCCTGGATATTTGCTCGAAAGCGCGCCAAGAAACGGTCATGAGATTCGTCTCTCGAATCTCTCTCACTGTGATCTTTTTTGCCTCCCTTGTGACCTGGCATAGAGCCGCCGAAGACTCCTCAACGAAGGCCATGGCGGTCAACCGCGGGGGGAGTAAAAAAAGCACCCGAGTTGTCTTCGAAGGTGACCGAGCTTTTCATTCTCTGGAGGCAATAGTCCAATTGGGCCCCAGGCCATCAGGTTCAGACGCCAATTTCGCCACTCAGAGATTGATTCTCCAGACGCTCCAGCGGGAAGGGATTGAAGTGGAAGAAAGGCCCTTTGTCGCGGCGACGCCCCGAGGGCCGATGGCCATGAATAATCTGATTGCGAAGATCCCGGGAGCTTCGTCCAATGTCGTTATCCTTGGAGGCCATTACGACACAAAACTCCTCGATTCATTTCGTTTTGTCGGGGCGAACGACGGGGGATCGAGCGCCGCTTTTCTACTTGAGATGGCAAGGGTTCTAAAGCATCGGGGAAACCGGCTCACCTATTGGTGCGTTTTCTTTGATGGGGAAGAAGCAGTACGCGAATGGACCGACGCCGACAGCCTTTATGGGAGCCGCCACTTCGTCGGGCAACTTAAATCGTCAAACGAGTTTTCGAAGATCAAAGCAATGGTGCTTGTGGATATGATTGGGGACCGGAACTTGAACCTGTTGAAGGAAAGTAATTCCACTGCCTGGTTGGTGGATGTTATTTGGAGTTCAGCGGCCCAACTCGGTTTCCAGGAGAACTTTCTCCCCGGATCTTTTGCAATTGGAGGGGATGATCATTTTCCATTCCTGGAAGAGAATATTCCCGCAGTGGATCTCATTGATTTCGATTATGGACCCTCCAATCTTTATTGGCACAGCGAACAAGACACTGTGGACAAGTGCAGTCCACGGAGTCTGCAGATTGTCGGGGAGACTTTGCTCAAAGCACTACCCCTCATCGAGGACCGGCTGGGGCGGCAATGACCCTTTTCACGACTTCAATCCCATCGCCTTCAATGTCTTGACATCCAGTTTCCCCGTGGCAGTGAGTCCATGCATTTGCTGGAACTTCCGAATGGCTTCTTCCATTTGCTTCGGATCCCAGACCCCATTCGGCGTCCCGGCCATGGCACCCGAATCCACGAGTTTTTCCTGAATCTCCCGGGTTCGCTCCGCATCAGGCCTGAGCTGTCCCCTTGGCCTTGCGGGATGCTTTTTCTTGGAGGTTTTTCGCTTTGAAGCGGACGCTTTGCTTTTTGCGCCGTTGGGAGAGGATGTCGGCTTCTTTTGGAAGCTCACCTTCAGGCTGGACGGTCTTACAGTCGGAGCCGGGTTTGAATTCTTATGCTGCGCCTGAGCCCTCCCCGTCGCGGCACTGAAAACCATGAACAACACCAGAGCGCTGAGCAATCTTAGCGGTTGCAAAGTGATCCTCCGGGTGTTGGAAACTGCGGATTTGGCAAAGCAAAATGGATGGTGAATGGGTTCACGACGAATTCGGAGTGGAGAGGGGCGGATTTAGAAAGGAAGGAATTTCAAACCTCTCTACCCTTTATTGGGAGAGTGCCCCTCTCCGTTTTCATGGAGAGGAGCATTCTCTGTTTTCCCCATCGGAACAATGCTGATGGGTTATCTATTGCTCGGGACTTGCAGTGTTAAAGGGCGATCGAGTCGGATGACGAGGGAAGTCCCAGAGGGCAGTTCAAGGTCCTTGCCGCGACGCCGCATGGAGTCAGCTAGTCCAATGATTGCTCCCACGCCGCCCCCAATGGCTGTTCCCTTGGCCCCACCCGAAATCGCTCCGATGCCGGCCCCCACACCTCCCGCACCAGCGACCTCGCCCGCATCACGTTTTCTTGAATTCGGGCCGGAGATGCTCCCTTCCTTTCCGACCTTCGTTTTGTCATTTGTTTCCGCACCCGCCGTGGAGGCCACGATCGTCTCCGTGTAGCCGTTGGGCAGTTGGATTCTTTCAAATGCAATATCTATTTTCCCGACACCATGAGTGCGTCCGGGTCGTTGAACTTCGGAGACGCGTCCGTCGACTCGGGTGCCATAAGGAATGGCCTCTTTCCCATTCACGTAAATGGGTTCGCGCAATGTGGCGCTGAACCGGTCTCCCACCCGCGTGGACTTAGTCGAAAGCGTCGTGTCCAGGGCGACCCTCAAAGTTGTCCCTTCTTGAACGGTGACAGCGGTCGAATTGTCATCGCCGCGTGGTTGAGCAAAGGCAATCACCCCGAATTTTCCCAAGGCAAAAACAAACGCAAGAACCACAAAGAATAATCGTTTCCTCATCTCAGAATCCTCCCCTCGCTCTGAACATTAGTGCTTTTGCTGTTGGATGCCAAGCCGTCCCCGGGTGTTGTCCACTGCCTACTTAACTCCTTGCAAACCCAATGACAAACTTCACAATGAGTGGGGGTGGATCTTCACCAGTTCACTTACAAGTTCTACGAGTTCCCGGAAAAAATCTTCCGGGGCACCCATAACCATGCATTCAGGCTGCGACCCAAAAGACCAGAATCTAAGGCAGGGTTGTGCCCACGTAAGTGGTGGTCCCTTGTCCCGGTGCCAACTGCCGCCAAAAGAGGAACATGACGTCGTCGCCTGACTTTAACTTGCTCTCGATTCGGCGAAAATCAGTGATATTGTGAACAGGCTCACGATTGATCTCGAGGATGACGTCATAGCGTACCAATCCGACATCGCCGGCAACACTGCCGGGTTCAACCCGGGTGATTAAGGCCCCATCCACTTCTTTAAGGCTCAACTGGCGCGCGACTTGGGGAGTGACGTTTTGAATCGTCATCCCAAATTTCACCTGGCCACTCTCCTTGTCTTCACCCGGGGTGACCCCGGGCTCACCACACCGATCCGGAAAGACCTTGCATCGATCCAGGATGGTGACCTGGGCGCTTTGATCTTTTCCATCTCGCAAATACTTAACCGTAACGTTCTTTTCAAGCGTCGTCTCGGCCACGATTTGCACAAGGTCGTCCCAGTTCGAGATGGCTTTGCCATCGATGGACCGAATGACATCACCCCGTTTCAGCCCTGCTTTTTCGGCAGGCCCGTCCTTCTCGACGTTTTCGACGACCACGCCTTTTCCGTCCTTGGCCCCGAATGACTTGAGCACAACCTCACTTTGCGGACGTCCGGTGTGCGAGATTCCAATGGAGCCGCGTTCCACGCGACCCCGCTCGATAAGTTGATTGTAGACCTTGATGGCGGTGTTGGAGGGAAGGGCAAAGCCATAGCCTTGCCACACGCCCGTATTCGTGGCAATGGATGTGTTGATCCCGATCACTTCGGCATCCATGTTGATGAGCGGACCCCCACTGTTGCCGGGATTGATGACCGCATCCGTCTGAAGGAACTTCTTGAACTGGGCCCCCGGGTCGATCTGATCGCGGTTCTTGGCGCTGATGATGCCGGCGGTCAAAGTCTGCTCCAGACCGAACGGGCTGCCTACCGCCAAAGCCCAATCGCCCACATTGACACTGTCGGAATTGCCGAACTTGGCGACCGCAAGCTCTCCCTTGGGCTCTATTTTGAGCACGGCCAGATCCGTTTCCGGATCTGCTCCGATCAACTTCACGTTCTTGTAAACCTCCCCGTTGGCCAGCTTGACGGCGATCCGCTCCGCATCTTTGACCACATGAAAATTGGTCATGATGTAGCCATTTTTGTCGACGACAAACCCCGAGCCGGACACCGGTGCGATAAACCCCTCGGGAGATTGAGGCATGTCAAAAAAGTGGAAGAAATCAAAAGGCTCGTCATTCTGGTTGGGTCCCGGGGTCCGTCGAAGCCGGTTCCGGTCTTGCTTGACCTTCAGGTCTGCCGTGATATTGACCACGGCAGGTTCAACGGCTTTGGCCACTTGCGAAAACTGTGAGGAAAGTTGCCTTGGGGCCGGAATAGAGAGCGGGGTTGCATCAGGGGCCGCTTTCTTGTCCGCCCTCACCCCATGGGTCACCAGCGTCCCGATCATAATCCCGACGGCCAATGTCGAAAAAACAACCAAACTTGGAAGAAACACCTTGTGTTTGGCAAGCTCTCTCATGGTTTCGTTCATTCTCTTCATGAATTGCTCCTATGCAACCCGGTTATCTTGTTACTCCAACCCCGGAAAGCCACCGATAAGACTGCCTCTCGGACGCCCTCAGAAAGCCAGTATTTTAGCATGGCGACTCGGAGTAAGGCGAGTCTCAATATTCTTCTCTCGAACGCTCCCGGGAGGGAGGTGGGAGTGGGCTCCTGCCCGGGAGAGGTGCATCGTCCCCTCGGACCTGGACTGAATCTACCGATCCGCATTGGATCCACTTCAGTGTTCCAGGGCTGGTTGGGGGTTTTTGAGCTGTTAGCCCATGGATTCCATGGCTATCTTCTCTTTGCTTCCTAGCTCGGAGGCGATGATCCCGATGAATATTAGACCGCAGCCAATGAACATCTGTGAGTTCCACCGTTCATAGAGCGTGAAATAGGTGACCACGGCGGCAAAGACCGGCTCCATGCTAAAGATCAAGGCGGTTCGCGAGGGAACCGTATGTTTCTGGGCCCAGTTCTGTATATAGAACGCGAGGGCCGTCGCTAGGACGGCGGTCACAAAGAGCGCGGCTGCAATTCTTCCCGAGAGATGCTGGGATGGAACCCCGCTCCGGAATGCCAGGACGCTGGAAGCAACAGCAGTCACGGCGATTTGGCCCACCACCAGAACATTCAAGTTTCGTGACTTCGCGAAGTGCCCGACCACAATAATATGCAATGCAAATGCCACGGCGCAGAGGAATGTCAAAAAAATCCCCCAGTCGAACGGTCGAAGCGAGTGCGTGCCAGCGAGCAGATAGAGGCCGGCCAGCGCCGAAGCCGCGCAGAGCATGTTCACGAAGGAGGGGAGTTTCCGTTTGAGTGCTGCCTCGAAGAGGGGGACGAGTATGACAGAAAAACCGGTGACAAAAGCCGATTTCGAGGGGGTCGTCAATTCCAGGCCTTTAACCTGCAAGGTAAATCCCACCCACAGGATCAACCCAACCCACAAGGCGGCCACGAAATCGCCCCTTTGGCCCGCACCAATATCCCCCCGGAACAGGATGACCAATACTGCTGTCGCTAACACGAACCGCAGGGCGAGAAACTCCAGCGCATCGAACCGGGCGATGGCATCCTTGATGATGGAGAAGCTGGTACCCCAGATGAATGTAATTCCCAGCAGGGCAAGATCAGCCTTGGTCTGAATGGACATGGGGAAGCAAGCAGAAATCAGCTATCAGCCATCAGCTATCAGCCATCAGCTATCAGCTATCGGCTTTCAGCAGTCAGCTTTCAATTTTCCCAGTATTGAAGTGGATCCTCTTTCCGTTCTTAGGTGAATCTAATCTGCGAACAATGAGGGTCCGGCACCGAAAGCACCGCGTGGAGAACGTGCACTTTGCTGATAACTGGCCTCTGAGAGCTGACTACTGATAGCTGACTGCTGGTCGCTGATAGCTGATAGCTGATAGCTGATTAATCAGCTCACCTTTGGGCTATTCAGGGTTTCCTTCCAGGTGAACAGACAGCGGTGGAAGACCGTGACGTTGGAGAGCACGGCGATAACCCACAGGACAGCGGCCATCCGATTGAAAAGCGCCCCAATAATGATCAGCACAATCCTCTCGGGTCGCTCCAAAAACCCCACCTTGCATTGAGGAATGAGCGATTCGGCCCGGGCCCGTGTGTAACTCACCATCACTGAACCGGCCATCACAATGGCCACCAGCACGACGTAAAAAAACCTCCTCACCCGAGCGTAATAGATGAGTAGACCGATGAAGAGCACAACATCCGAGTAGCGGTCGATTACTGAATCCAAGAACGCGCCGAAGTCGGAGACACGGTTGGTCAGCCGGGCCACTTGCCCATCCAACATGTCAAACAGCCCGGCGAATATCACCACTCCTCCGGCAACGACGAATCGATCATCTGCAAAAAGGTACGCGGCATACAAGTTGATCAGGAGGCCAACGAGGGTCAGCATATTCGGGCTGATCCGCAGCAGCGACAGAACATAAACGATTCTATCGATGATCCACTGACAAACCACGCCGATTGTATGGGTAATCATTTTGGGTTGGGAATGATGTGCCGCCGACATTCAGGGCTTGGATTCATGAATGGTGACCAGCTTAAGGATCTCAAATTCCCGAACTCCGGCAGGAGTTCGAACCGCAATCGTGTCCCCGGCATTCTTTCCTAACAAGCTCTGCCCGATAGGCGAACTAACGGAGATCTTGCCATGACTGACATCGGACTCTTCTACCGAAACGAGAGTATACACAACTTCCGTGTCCCGCCGCAGATCCTTTAGGGTCACGGTCGAGCCAAAGGCGATTTGATCGTGAGGGATGCGGTCGAAGTTCACCATGGAGGCATCCGCCAGGCGCTTCTTCATTTGGGCGAGCCGCAACATCAGAAAATCCTTCCGCTCCTTGGCCGCCTGGTATTCGGCGTTTTCCCTCAGATCCCCGAGCGCCCGTGCCCGCTCCAGTTCCTTGGGGAGCACGTGATGTAGCTCATGCTCAAGTCCCTTGATTTCACTTTCCAGCTGCTTGACTACGGAGTTGGACATAATCGTCGTTAAAGGCCATTTACCGGAACATCTGAAGCCCCCAGCCTTTCATGTCTCAGGGGCATAAGATTTGCAGCCGCTTCTCCAATGAATGGGTTTATAGCACATTCAAGAAAAGTGAATCAACTCTGAAGAGACATCCCTCCGAATTTTCCTCGGGGATCAGGGTCATCTCGGGCCGCCGTTTATTTGCGAGGGTCCCTGTCAAATCAGTGTAGAATGGGCGCGCGCATGAGAAGCTCAGGAGCGGGGAGGTGGAAAGTCTGCCTCCCGGATGCAATGAACTGGCCTTGATCAGGATCTCTGCATTTAAATTCTTGTCTGGATATCTGATTCTTCTTTCATCATCCCATAATCCCGGTCCATGGGCTGGCCTTGGAAATCACGACGTCACCGCAAATCGCAGTCATTGTTCAATTTTAACCAACCAGCAATTCCTCTCGCTCGCCTAGCCCAGAGACAATCATGAAGAGAATACTGAGGGCAAGCACGATGACTGGGGGCGCAGCAGTCCTCAGCCTTCTCGCCAATGCTTTGCGCGTCAAGATAGTGGCGGTGCTGGTCGGGACTGCGGGATTGGGGGTGATCTCCTACCTCTATAACCTCGTCCAGCTGGCGGGCTCGGTGACCAGTCTGGGGATTAATAGCGGGGTCGTCAAGGTGACCAGCGAAGCCCTTTCACGGGGGGAGGAGCATGCGGTTGACCGAATAAAGGCCACCGCTATCCCATCGACCTTCTGGTTCTCGGTGGTCATTGCTCTGGCATTGTTCGCAGAATCAAGAACTGTATCGATATGGCTTTTGGGGGATGTGCGGTACGCCTTCTACATACGCCTGGTTTCACTGGGCATCCCCTGTCTCACCTTAAGCCAATCCTTGACCGCGGTTTTGAATGGCTTTAAAGCCATCCGCGAGATTGCCCTCATCTCAACGTGTGGGGGCTTGATTATGGTGTTATTAGTGGCTCCGCTGGTGTGGAAGTACCGCCTGACCGGTGTGGTTTTGCATCTGGTTCTCCAATCCATGTCGATGCTCACCGTAACCCTTCTGTTCTACCACCGGAGAATTCCCGGCCTGAGTGTGCTTGGCGCCCTCTCCTTCCGCGGGTTTGACCGTCGTCTCGTGAAGTCCCTCGCTGCCTTCGGCGTCGCCACCTTTCTTTTGAACGTATTCCAAAGTCTAGCTTTTCTCGTTGTGCGCAAGCTGATCCAGCAAAGATTTGGAGAGCATGGAGTGGGACTCTATCAGGTTCCATACGGACTGACTCTGCAATATTTGAACATCGTTTTGATCTCCCTGATGACCTATAGCCTGCCCACGATGAGCGCCCTCCGCGAGGAATCGTCTCTTTCCGCAGAACTGAACCACACCCTGCGAGCCTCGCTCCTGGCCATCGTCCCAATCATTTCCGTCTTGCTCGTTCTCAAGAGATTCCTGGTTTTGGTGCTCTACTCTCCGCAGTTCCTCCCGAGCGTGAATTTATTGGAGATCCAGTTGATTGGGGATTTCTTTAAGGTGATCGCGTATGTCTTTGGCGTGGCGCTGCTCTCCCGGTCACGCTTGATCCCCTGGCTGGTGCTGGATCTCTTCTGGGATGCTATTTTCATCGGCCTGAGCTATTTTCTTATGGATCGCGTGGGGCTGGTCGGGGTCGCGATGGCGTTTTTAGGGGGCTATTTTACGATTTCCGTAGGATATGTCATCTTTGCCTGGCGAAGCATGAAGATCCACATCAGTGGCTCGAACTTGAAGTTGATCCTGTTCTCGGTTATTGCCCTGGCTTGCATCGTCCGTGCAGCTCATGCCGGGCTGCCAGCTTCTATAGGCATCGCCGGCATTGTCCTGCTGCTCTGGTTGGTCGTGTGCTTTAAGAAGAGCGAGATTCAAAAGGGACTAACCATGCTGCGTAATCTCTCCTGGGGCGACGAGAAATCCCCCCTGTTGCCATAAATTGCATACACAAATCCCCGGTCCGTGATTTTGAAGAGGAGCCTCTGTCTGCCGGTTTGATGGCTGATCAAAAAAGAGTCAAGAATTCAGGGATGGACCTGCTTTAACGGAAGGAAAAAGGCGATGCGGTGAAGCAGAGGATGAAAATTACCAGGGAGACAAAGGCCACCCACTGGCGGCCGCGTCCAAGCTGCACTTCTTCATCGATAACGCGAGGATGACGAGTTCCGAGCACTAGCATGATGATCGCCCAAATCAGCCAACCCGGCCAAAACTTCAAGCCCAATGGAATTAAGACCACCAAAAAAAGACGGGATAGAAGCAGATGCCGCCTTCCAAAAACAGAGTATAAGATGTGTCCCCCGTCGAGCTGACCAATCGGGAGCAAATTGAGTGCGGTGGCGAAGACTCCGACCCAGGCCGCAAAACTGACGGGGTGCAAATAAAGCTCGTAGCCGTCCGGTACTTTCATCCGAACAAGTCTTTCCGCTACTTTAAGAATCAGTGGATCGCCAAACGCTATCGAACTCCCAGCCACGGCGGACATGGGGACCACTTTCGAGAACATCAGGGACATGACCAGGGCCGGCACAGCAAAAACGAACCCCGCGATGGGACCCGCCACCCCGATGTCGAAGAGGGCTTTGCGATTGGTGATCGGTCCTTTAATCCGGATGAAGGCACCGAGAGTTCCAATCAATGTGGGGGCTGGAATGAAATAAGGAAGCGTGGCGTCGATGTGGTAAATCTTGCAGGCAACATAGTGCCCCATCTCATGCGCGAGGAGAATTCCCAGGAGGCTGAACGAAAAGGGAACCCCCGCAAGCAGAATGGAAGGATGAAGGAATATCGTCAAGAAAAAATGGAGAGAGGGATCGACACTGTTTTCTGAATGAAACGCCAGGGCCAGCGCTGAACCGACGACAAGGGTGGTAAAGACGGTGCCCGCAAACAGCAGGCCATGCAGCCAATAGTTAGGACGTCGAGGGACCGGATGCGCATACTCTTCGAGCGACAACGTCACAAAAGGTTCCGCAGTCCGGGATTCAATGGGTTGAGACATCGCAGGATCTTACATTCCTCTTTGGATAGCCTTCCTGTGCCCCGAAAACAAAAAAGCGAGACCGTACAACGCTGTCTCGCCTTCAACGCGGTCCTTCCGACCCCGCAAAACTTTTTGCCGGGTCCGCCTGCCTTCGGCCTTCCTAGTCAAGATGAAGTTCTTTGCCGGGCTTGAAGCGCACCGCTTTTCCAGGCTTGATCGCGACTTCAGCGCCGGTTCGCGGGTTGCGGCCGATTCCGGTCTTTCGAGGCTTCACATTAAAAACCCCGAAGCCGCGCAATTCAATGCGCTCGCCCCTTTTCAAGGCATCTTTCATAGCCTCGAAGACGCCTTCCACTGCCATTTCAGCTTTGGTCTTGGATATCCCTGTCTTGCTTACCACTTCATTCACGATGTCAAGCTTGATCAAGGCGTCCTCCTTTGTTTCCTTCCCCCCGCTGCGCGGGGAGAGGTCAGCACAGAACCCATCCAACGCAAAAAAAGAGAACTTATGCTAATGAACGGCGCGCATTTGTGTCAAGGGTTATCTCAAGCACCTGTCTCAGCACCACTCATAAACCGTAGGCGGGTCTTCATCGAATTGACGTGGCATCGCATCCACTGAGTCCAGGATTCCTTATGCTGAGAGGCGGCGCACGGTTCGCTGTGGGAAGCCGCAACACCTCGTGCGGGGAGCTTGAGATTAATCCCGGGTTTGTCAAACCCGGCAAAGCGGTGAAATCCGACAAGGCCTTTCCTTGTCGGGTGCCACCGCCGGCCTCATTAGGGCAATCCCATGGTCCGATACCAGAGGAGGTATACCGCAACGCCCGTGAAAATGGTTACCCACCAGAGCCCCAGTTCCGCACGCATCCATAACTTCCATCGCTGAAAACGAAGTCGTTGGGGGAGGAGGTTCGTTCCGGCCACCACGGCGATATAGAGGCCGAGCAATTCAGCTGCACTTCCCAGCAAGGCGTGGACTACAGCCACGGCGTAGTATCGCTCGCCCAGATGTTCCGGCAGCGGCGGCAGGACTTGTTGGTGAAATGATGGCCACATCAGCCACCCTATCATCACCGCATTCAAAAGCAGCACCGTCGACTGACAGATTCCATGTGCGGTGAAATGTTTGCGTCGCGCCAGCAGGGTGCCGGCCAGAAGGGTCACCCCCATGACCAACTGTGCAATCAGATTTATGTCCGCTCTAAACGAGGCGCCCGTCCCGAGGAATCCTTGTGCCGGCATCTGTGGTGCCCTCTCTATCGTGGGGTGAGGCTGCACTGTAACGCCACCCTCATCCGTGTTGAATTGAGTGCAATCTGTATGACCTCGGAAAAGAATTTTTATTCCTTCCAATCGCAAGAATGAAAAGCTTCTGCAAGCCGATGGAGCCATTTCCGTCCCTGACTTGAATCCTCGAGCGTGCAGTGCCGGAGGGTCGGCAGTGTGTGCCACGAACCCGCCCTCAAATCGTCTTGCCAAGAAAAATCCTTCGATGATATCTTTGCCTCGCCTTTCGCTTCCCACTTTTCAAGGAGACTTCATTCATCTTGAGCATTAAATCGGATAGCTGGATTCGCCGCATGGCGATGAACCATCGCATGATCGAACCTTTTGCTGACCGGCAGGTTCGGGAAGGGAAGATCTCGTACGGCGTCTCTTCTTATGGTTACGACCTTCGCGTTTCCGATGAGTTTAAGATTTTCACGAATATCAACTCGACCGTCGTTGATCCCAAGAATTTTGACGAACGCTCGTTTGTCGAGGTCAAGAGTGAGGTGTGCATTATTCCGCCGAACTCCTTTGCGCTGGCGCGATCCGTGGAGTACTTTCGTATTCCTCGGAACATCCTGACGGTGTGTGTGGGGAAATCCACCTATGCGCGGTGTGGAATTATCGTCAATGTCACCCCTTTCGAGCCGGAGTGGGAAGGATTCGTGACCCTCGAGATCTCAAACACGACACCGCTGCCAGCCAAGGTTTATGCGAACGAAGGGCTGTGTCAGATCCTGTTTTTTGAGGCCGACGAAGTGTGTGAGATTTCCTATAAGGACAAGCACGGAAAATACCAGGCTCAAAAGGGTATCGTCCTTCCAAGGATCTAGCCGGCCACCCTCCGCCGGGAGGGAGAGGACGCAAGCATGCCTTCCCGAACATCGAGGTTCCGGTTGGGCGACCGGGCCCCTCAGTTTGATTTGCCATACGAGGAGGATTCCTGGTTCTCGCTTCGGGACGAGCTCGGTCGAGGGCCGTTGCTCTTGGGATTTATCCGTGGAACCTGGTGTCCCTTTTGTCGACGGTTTATGCGACAACTCCTCCAGTCAATCGAAGGGCTGCAATCGAGGGGGTGTGAGGTGGTCCTCATCGCTTCGCAGCCCCTGTCTCCCATCCTGCGATTTTCCCGGCAGGAAAAGTTCCCATTTAAGATTCTGGCTGACGGCGATCGGGCAGTGACGCGTCAGTTTGGGATTTACCAGGCGGTGGGGCTGATGGGAGTAAACGTCGCACGTCCCGCAGCCTATCTCCTGGATGAGGAGGGCCGGATACTCTACCAGTACGTGGGCTCCGTCACGGACCGACCGCTGCTTCCCGATATTTTGCGGGTGCTCGAGGGCCATGCCCGGGGGAGTGACGCCATTTCCGCATCCCGGACGATGATCAAGGCCAGGGCGGCGAATCCGCAAGTGCCGCACCGATTGAAGAATGGGTGAACGAGAATCCGGAATCCAGCGTCGGCCCCGGCGCCGAAAGCCCTCCGTCCAAATCAGTCACATCGCAGCAGTCTCAATCCCCGGACCAGCCCCTTTCCTTGCCATTTCAAAATCCTTGTGTTAGTTTTCTGCGTTCCTCTGCAGGCCAGATCCGTAAGCGTCAGGGAGAGCGGGATGATCCTCTCATTTCAGGGCAAGACCCCCCGAATCGCGAAGGGCGTTTATGTTGCGCCGAGCGCCGATATCATTGGGGACGTTGAAATCGCGGAGCACTCTTCAGTGTGGTTTCAAGTGGTGATCCGCGGCGATGTGCATTCCGTTCGGATCGGGTCGTGTACTAATATTCAGGACGGTTCGGTGCTGCACGTCCATCGGGGCGAGTACGCGTTGACCCTGGGCGATTACGTCACGGTGGGGCACGCCGTCACGTTACATGGATGCACCATCGAATCCACCTGCCTGATCGGGATGGGCGCCACCATCCTCAACAATGCGCGGGTCGGTACCGGCTCCATTGTCGCTGCGGGGGCCCTCGTGACTGAGGATACGATCATACCGCCACAAAGCTTGTTTATGGGTGTTCCCGCAAAATTCATTCGCCGTTTGAAAGAGGCGGAGCAAGAGAAGATTCTCCGGTATGCCAGGAATTACCTGGAGTACAAGGAGATCTATCTAAAGGAGCAAAGCAGTTCTTTTCCTTCAGCATGATCAGGACAATCAAAGGCACCCGCGACATTTTGCCCCCCGAGTCCGGCCTCTTCACCTACGTGGAGTCGGTCGCCCGCGAAGTGTTCCGCCGTTTCAATTTTGATGAGATTCGGACCCCGGTGTTCGAGAAGGCGGAGTTGTTTGCCCGGAGCGTGGGTGAGGAAACCGACATCGTATCCAAGGAGATGTATACTTTTTCGGATCGGGATGAAACCGTGGTGGCTCTTCGACCCGAAGCCACCGCGTCCGTCGTTCGAGCGTTCCTCGAACATCAAATGGCCAATGAGCCCGGCTTGAAGCGGTTTTATTACCTGGGACCCATGTTCCGACGGGAACGTCCTCAGAAGGGCAGGTACCGCCAGTTCTTCCAGATCGGCGCTGAGGTCCTGGGAGGCGATCACCCCGCCATCGACGCCGAAGTCATCGAGATGGTCACGGAGTACCTCAAGTGTTTGGGCATTCATGATTTCTCGCTATTGCTCAATTCCATTGGGGATCGTCAATGCCGCCCCGCGTTTATCGAGGCGTTGAGAGCGGCGGCTGAGCCCATCCAGGACAAATTGTGCGGGAATTGCCAGAGGAGGCTGGTGACTAATCCGTTGCGAATCCTCGACTGCAAGGAAGAGTCCTGTCAGCCCTACATCGATCGGTTCCCTTCCATCTTGGATTTTCTTTGCGGGGATTGTCGGGCGCATTTTGAAAAGCTGCGGGCATTGCTGGATGGGCGCGGCATTCGCTATCGGTTGACCCCCCGGATGGTGCGCGGGTTGGATTATTACACGCGAACCACCTTTGAGATTACGAGCGATCTCCTGGGGGCGCAGAACTCCCTATTAGGCGGCGGCCGTTATGATGGACTGTCGGAAATGCTGGGGGGTCCGCCTGTGAAGGGCATCGGGTTTGCGATTGGCCTCGATCGTTTCGTACTGGTGCTCTCTCAGATTCGACCGGCACTCGGAGAAGATCCCGTGCAATTGTATGTGGCCTGGATCGGCCCGGCTGCTTTCCCCAAAGCCTACGAACTCACTCAAAAGTGTCGGCACATCGGCGCGCGTTGCGTCATCGAATTCGAAGAGGTCAAGTTGAAGAAGGCGTTGTCAAATGCGGACCGGATGCGGGCCGCGCAGGTCCTCATCGTCGGGGAAGACGAGATCGCCAGGAATTCCTTCCTGCTGAAGGACATGAAAGGGAGTTCACAGGAGTCCCTCAGTGAGGCGGAACTCGTAACGCGGTTCTCCACCCCACGGGATGGACCCCGGAGAAACTGACCCCTCGAAGGGGAAGGGGGTCGAACCCAGTTCACGTGGAAATTGTCGATAAAGTTCTAACCTTTCAATCTCTCACCTTTGATGAAGCCCGCCTGCTGCTCGAGCAGATTCAGCAAGATGCTCTCTCGGATGAACAACTTCGGTCGATCCTTCTGGCGCTGCGTGCGAAGGGGGAGACCGTGGACGAAGTTGCCGGGTTTGCCAGCGTCATGCGGGACAGCGCGGTTCCGCTTCATAACAAACCAGCGATTGTTGTGGACACAGCGGGAACTGGTGGAGACGGGCTAAATACGTTTAACATCTCAACCGCAGCGGCCTTTGTCATCGCCGGGGCGGGGATTCCCGTCGCCAAGCATGGAAATCGTGGAGCCTCAAGCCCCAATGGCAGCGCGGACGTCATGGCAGCACTGGGTGTAAGCCTGGACTTGACCCCGGAGGCGGTAGAAGTATGTTTAAACGAGCTGGGGATCGCATTCTTATTTGCGCCCAAGTTTCATCGGGCCACAGCTCGAGTGGCCCAGGTGCGCCGCGAGTTGGGGGTTAAGACCATCTTCAACCTGCTGGGCCCGTTAACCAATCCTGCGAGAGTCAGGCGTCAGGTGATCGGCGTGTGCAGTCGTGAAATTGCAGATCAAATCGTCGTCGTCAGTCAGCGCCTGGGAAGCGATCATGTTTGGGTGGTCTCGGGAGACGACGGCGCCGATGAGCTGTCGGTGACGGCGCCCTCTTACATAAGCGAATTCAAGAATGGTGAATTTGCCAGCTTTGAACTGGTCCCGGAAGAGTTGGGGTTTGAACGGGGTGAAATTGAAGACTTGCGCGGAGGGGACGCCCGGCAGAATGCCGCTTGCCTGCAAAATATTCTTGTTGGGACGGACCAGTCGACACGGCGAGATGTAGTGATTCTAAACGCGGCTGCCGGGATATACGTGGGGGGGGCCACGTCGTTCGACGACGCCCTCCGAAGGGCACAGAATTCGCTGGATGATGGTGCGGCCTACGAAAAACTTCAAGGATTGATCGAAACCTCACGAAAGCTCAGCCACCCACCGATCGTTCATTCATAAAAAGATCAGCGCTTATTGCCTTCCGGGTTCGGCATTCGCTTCTCAGGGTTGGCCCGCTTGCCGTTGGGTGGAGGTTCCCCCTCCAGGCGGCGCATCCGTCGCCCTTCACGGATTTGCTGGATCATCCGGTTGATGCGTTGGTCCGTGTGCTGTTGATACTGCCGAAATCGGGCCTGCTGACGGACATCGAGCTTGGAGTCCACGTCTGTCAGGGCGGAATGCAGGTTTTGTTCATTCTGCTGCTTCGATTGGTCGAGTTCTTTAAGCTTGCCCTGAACCTGCTCGTCCGGGGCGCCACTATCGAGCAACTGGTTGAGCTGTCGTTCGAGGAGGCGTTTCTGGCGAGCGCCCGTCTGCCGCACGCGAAGATAGTTCTTTACCGCAGGGATGACATCCGCGTATTGCTCGTCGGTCAACTTCAAGTCTTCCTGCAGGCGGCTGATGTAAAATGCCTCAATCCACTGCTGCACCTCATTCTCGTTGCTTGGCACAGGGCGCATCTGACTGTTCGACCCAGGAGTCTTTGATGGTTGAGGTTCGGATTGGGCGAGAATCGCCGGCCCGGCCAAAATCCCCCCCAGGAGAACTTCCAGAAATATGACATAAGGGTTTCGTGAACGTATCATGGCTAACTCTTGAGTTGTTCCTTGATCAAGGCCTTTAATTGCGAAACTTCTTCCGGTTTGAGATCTGTAATTCGCTGGAATGGGTCTGCAGTGAATTCGCTCCCCACCCCCATCTCCTCTCCGGGAGCATCTGCTGAATCCACCACGGCTTCGAAAAGATCACTGGCTTTCAGATTCTGACTTGCGGCAACTTCCTCTGCCACTTCCACGGGGATCCCCTGGTCTCCTTCAGTGTCTCCAATGCCGCGTGCCGCGTTCGCCACATGCGTGGGTTCAGGCACAGGCAGCTTATCATATCGAAATTTGAAGACCGAAACGATTGAAAAGATCAGAACTGCAATGGCCAGCACCCCCACCAAGGCGTAATTGGAAAACAAGTGGCGCCGGAAAAAATTCCAACCCAATCGAATAGAGCCGGGTGCAGGCAACAGGCGAATCTTCCGGTTGAGATCCTGACGAAACTGTTCAGCCTTCGCCTCGTCCAGGTCCGGGGCCGTGTCACTCATGGCGAGCCCTTGAAATACCTCCCGAAGTGACGCCAATTGCCCGGCACATTCCGGACAGATCTTCAAGTGCTCCCGCGAAGGATCATCGGCCTGTCCGCTCTCGACCCATTCAAGAAGATGATCACGATTTAGGTGTCTCATAGGCATCAATCCTGTTCTGTTCGATTCTTCGGTTCTACGTTCATCACTCGGCGCAAGTTAGCCAGCCCAAAGAAAACATTCGTCTTGGCCGTGGAAACGGTGCACTTCAAAACCTTTGAAATTTCCTCGTAACTCAGTTGGTCATAAACGCGCAGCTTCAGAGCGGCTTGCTGCCGGGGGGGGAGTTTTTCGAGCGAGGCGCGCAGGGCCCGTAGCTTCTCGTTTTGTTCGACCATATCGTGTATATGCACAGAATGATCTTCGGCCGATTCCACCTCTACCTCCTCGCCGTGGGACCGCTGGCGATGAAGGTAGTTGATGCAATTATTAATCGCCACACGGTAAAGCCAGGTCTTGAAGCTTGACCTTCGGTTAAACGTCCGCAGGCCCTGATAGGCCTTTAGAAAGGCGTCTTGGGCCAGGTCATAAGCTTCCTCGGGATGGTGAGAGTAACGGAAACACAGCCGGTAGATGGGTCGCTGATACTGTTGGACGAGCTCGTCGAACGCCTCTCGTTCACCTTTCAGGCACCGCTCCACCCGTTCGAGGTCTGTCATGGTCTGTGCGTCGCGACCGGCATCCTTGCATTCGGCCCGCAGGAATCCATTGATCATGACCTGCGAGCCGATCTGTGCTAATTCTAACTTAAGGGTTTTCATTTTTCATTTCAAAAGCGGAAGTCCAAATTCAATTGCAATCCATTGGTCTTGAGTTATTCCGCCTGCAACAGGGTGACGAAGCCGTCCAAATCAAGTACGCTTCTTCAAAGCCTCTGCGAGATTGCTGCATATTCCCAAGGATGGACGGTGTTGTCATTCAAGCCCAAGCCCCTCCCCTTCCACGGTCTTTATTGTAGATCGGGTTGGCCACTCGGTTTGGGAGGCAACGAAGACGGTGGTGGAGGCGGTCCCTGTGGACCCATACCCGGGCGCCGCATCATTCCCATGCGCCGCTGCATGCGCTCCTGCGCCAAACGCCCCCTCTGCGATTCGCGCCACTCCCGTACTTTGTTCAACTGGTCCGGGCTGAGCGTTTCTTTGACGGCCAAGCGCGCTTCGATCTGATTCTTCATCAAGGATGCTCGCAATGCGGAAATCTCATCGACCTTCTGTTCGACCTGAGCGCGATCCACCTTGTCTGCATTCATCAGATGGGTCAACTCAAGATGCTTGATTTTCAAATCTGCCTTTCCTCGAATGGCATTCTTGGAAGAATTCAGGAAGACCGTTTGCAGCTTCGCAAACTGCTCATTTGTAATGCCCAGTTTTTCACGTACGCTCGGGTTCTGCAAGATCCGGGCCAGACCGGGAGTTTGGTTGCCCAGGCGTCGGGCACGGGCCGGGGCCGGGCCCGGTTGTGCCAGCAAAGTCGTCCCCATTCCCACCACAAAGACCATGCTCATCAGAATCAGTATTAAACGTCTCATAAGGGCTCCTCCTAGAATTTACTCAACGGGATAGACATGTGGGCTAACAGAAAGTTTAATCAAGGGGTTAGAAAATACTGCTTTCCATATTGCCGCGTTTGAACGGCTAGGATAGAATCGCTCGTTTGTGACCGCAACCGGCGGGCATGAATCCGATGGGTCAAGGAAGGACTCGTCAGCTCCCGTCCGCGAAGTCGCGGAGGAAGAGATTTCTGCCGCTCGGGCGAGTTCGTTTTTCATGGCTCCTCTGTGGCATGGAGATCAGGAAGGTCCCAGTGGGCAAACACAGAAAAAACCTCTGGCCCCTCGTGGCCTATGTGAACCGATATCGCCGCCGCATCATTCTGGGATTTCTCTGTGTGGTGGCCACGAATGCCGTGGCTATGGCGTTTCCCTGGGTTCTGGGGGCCGCCATCGATGACCTGACGCGGATGCTCACCCATGAAAAACTCATCCGGTACTCCTTGATCCTGATCGGGATATCCCTCGTGCAGGCGATCTTCCGATTTGCCATGCGGTGGGTCCTCATCGGGGTTTCTCGCGATATCGAATATGATATGCGCAACGATCTGTTTTCCCATTTACTCAAGCTCTCGGTGCGGTACTACCACCACAACCGGACGGGTGATTTGATGTCGAAAGCTACTAACGACATCGCTGCCGTTCGAATGCTGGTCGGTCCGGGTATCATGTACACCGCCAACACGATTTTGGCGACGGTCCTGGCACTGACGATCATGCTCAAGATTGATGCGCGCCTGACCCTCTTTGCTTTGATTCCCCTCCCTTTGGTCAGCGTGGCCATGCGCTACCTCGGTTCCAAGATCCACGACCGCTTTGAGAAGATCCAAGCCATGTTTTCCGACATCAGTGCTCGTATCCAGGAAAACCTCTCGGGGATTCGCGTGGTCAAGTCCTTCAATCAGGAGGAATCCGAAATCGAGACTTTCAAACGGATGAACAAGGACTACATTGAGAAGAACATGAGTTTGATCCGGCTGTGGGGGACCTTTTATCCGTCCTTGGAATTGCTCATCGGCCTCGCGTTTGTTGTGGTCCTGTGGTTTGGCGGGATGCAGGTTATTGCAGGAAAAATAACGCTGGGGGCTTTTGTCAAGTTTAACACTTACCTGGGGATGCTGGTCTGGCCCATGATCGCCTTCGGCTGGGTAATCAACCTGGTCGAGCGCGGCGCCGCCTCCATGGGTCGAATCAATGTGATTTTGGATTCAAGGCCCGACATTGCTGACGGGCCCGAGGCCCGGGGGGACGCCCCCTCAACCCTTGAAGGGGAGATCGAGTTTCGAAACCTTTCGTTTGCTTATAACGGTCATCCCGTTCTTCGGGAAATCAATCTCAAAATACAGCGCGGGCAGCGCGTGGCGATTGTGGGGCAAACCGGTTCCGGTAAATCGACCCTGGTCCATCTCATCCCGCGGCTCTATGAGGCCCCGCCGGGCACCCTTCTCATCGATGGACAAGACATCCGCCGGTACCCGCTTGCGGTATTGCGTTCCCAGATTGGATTTGTACCGCAGGAGACGTTTTTATTTAGTGAAACAGTCGCCGAAAATATTGCGTTTGGGGTCTCCGTGGCTGACGAACAATCCATCCTCCACGCTGCCGAAGTTTCTCATCTCCTTCGTGACGTGAACCAGTTTCCCAAGCAGTTTCAAACCCTGGTGGGAGAACGCGGGATCACCCTCTCGGGAGGGCAGAAACAGAGGTCAGCAATCTCCCGCGCCGTGATCCGCAACCCCAGGATCCTGATCCTCGATGATGCGCTTTCGAGCGTGGATACGGAGACGGAAGAACGAATTCTGCGACAGCTCGATGAGGTCATGCAGAATCGCACCTCTATCATCATTTCCCACCGGGTTTCGACAGTAAAGAACTCGGACAAGATCGTCGTCCTCAACGAGGGTCGCATCGTGGAGGAGGGAACCCACGACGAACTAATCGCCCAGGAAGGTTATTACGCGGAGTTGTATCAGAAACAGTTGCTGGAAGAAGAGTTGGAACAAATATGAAGAAAGCTATCAGCGGTCAGCCATCAGCATTCAGCGGTCAGCTATCAGCCGTCAGCGATCAGCTTCAGAGCCGTCGGCATCCATAGCTTGATCGATAGTGTTGGCTTCTCTACATCAGACCAGATGCCGGAATTACTGTACGCATTCATGAAGCCCCGGAAATCTGATCTCATGGAGTTGACGGCTGAAAGCTAATTGCTCAATGCTGATGGCTGTTAGCTAACGGCTGATTGCTCATTTTCCAATGACCCAATTTCACGAAGAAGAAGCGCTCGGGAAGGCCTACGACCACCGTTTGATGGCGCGGCTGGTGCGATACGTCCGCCCTTATTGGCTCATGGCAGCCACTGCTCTGCTGTGCATCCTGGTGTTCGCCATGTTACAAGCGGTCCAGCCTTATCTGACGAAAGTGGCCATCGACCGCTACATCCTCCAGCATAACTATGCCGGCCTGGGAAACATCGGCCTCCTCTTTGTTGCCGTACTGGCGGTCTCATTTGCCCTGGAGTTCCTCCAGACCTTTCTAACCCAATTGATGGGGCAGCGCATCATGTATGACATGCGCGTGGAGATCTTCACTCATTTGCAGAGATTGCAGTTGAAATTCTTTGACAAGAATCCGGTCGGGCGGCTTATGACACGGGTCACGACCGATGTGGACGCGCTGAACGAGCTGTTCGCGGCGGGATTAGTCACCGTTTTCGGCGATCTCTTGACCCTGCTGGCCATCCTCTTGGTTATTCTGCGGTTGAACTGGCGCCTGGCACTGGTGAGCTTTGCTGTGATTCCCTTCATCATCATCACGACCGCCGTCTTCCGGCGCAAAGCACGCGACTCGTACCGCGACGTCCGGGCTGCGGTGGCGCGAATCAGCGCCTTTCTGCAGGAACACATTTCAGGAATAAGCGTCATTCAACTTTTTAACCGTGAGGAGAAGAGCTTCCGGCAGTTCGAGGCCATCAATGAGCGTCATCGAAAAGCCAATTATGATTCCATCATGGCCTATGCGGTGTTCTTTCCCATGGTGGAAATACTGAGCGCCACGGCGATTGCGCTCATCCTGTGGTACGGAGGCCATGAAGTCTTGAAGTCGCAATTGACTTTGGGGACCCTGGTGGCTTTTATCCAGTATTCACAGCGTTTTTTCCGCCCCATTCAGGACCTCAGTGAAAAGTACAATATTCTTCAATCGGCGATGGCGAGTTCAGAGCGCATCTTCAAGTTGCTCGATACCCCGGTCACGATTGCCTCCCCCAAGACCCCCCGAACCTTCCATGACTTCAGGGGCTCCATCGAATTCCGGAACGTTTGGTTTACGTATTCTGAGACGCCTGACCCGGCCCCGGGGGAATACGTGCTGAAAGATATTTCGTTCCGGGTGGATCCGGGCAAATCGGTGGCCATTGTGGGGCATACGGGGGCCGGGAAAACCACTCTGATCAGCCTGCTCCAACGGTTCTACGATGTGAGCCGCGGTTCCATTCTGCTGGATGGCATTGATATCCGTGAATTGGCATTGGCGGAGTTGAGACGTCACTACGGTGTGGTCTTACAGGATGTTTTCATTTTTTCGGGCACCTTTGAGAGTAACATCCGGCTGGGGACTCCATGGATTGACGAACAGCAGGTGCAAAATGCCGCTGTGGATGTCAACCTTTACGATTTCATTCGCGAACTGCCCAACGGCTTCAAGGAAGAGGTGCGGGAGCGCGGCAGCACCCTTTCGGTGGGCCAAAAGCAACTGATGGCTTTTGCGCGGGCCCTGGCCCATGATCCCCGGATTCTGATCCTGGATGAGGCGACTTCGAGCGTCGACACGGAGACCGAGTTGAAGATCCGCGAAGCGTTGGCCCGCTTGATGAAGGGGCGGACTTCAATCGTCATTGCGCATCGACTCTCCACGGTTCAGAATGCCGACCAGATCATCGTCATGCATAAAGGACAGATTCGGGAGATAGGAAATCACCAGGAGCTTTTGGCGAAGCGAGGCATCTATTACCGGTTGTACCAACTCCAATACAAGGAGCAGGAGATTCGAGTGGCCTGAGCGCTAGATCCGCGAAGAGCGGGAACCGAGACCGGGGATCGCAAGTCATCTCGGAAGCCCGGGAATCGGCTGGTATGGATGATTTCTCTAATCAGCTCATGCTATTCAGGTGGACGGTTCGGACTGTCTGTTCAACGGCTTCCCGCGAGGAATGTTTTGCGATTGTTGCCACAGGCACCATTGATAAGTTCTTGATCCAGTGGGTCGTTTTTTCAACTTCCGAGGGAAAACTTAATGGCTCAATCTTCGAAGGTTCAGGAGTCAACGTCTCCATTCAAGCCTTATGTCAGTGCGGAAGAATCCATGGCGGAGTTGTCCATTCGCGCGGTGGTCCTGGGGATTCTGATGGCGGTGTTTTTAGGTGCGGCCAATGCTTACCTTGGCATGAAAGCGGGGCAGACCATTTCTGCGATTTTTCCTGCGGCTGTGATTGCGGCCGCGGCTTTTCGCCTGCCTTTTTTCCGGGGGACGATCCTGGAGCAGAATATCGCGCGAACCGCTGCCGCTATGGGAGAAGCTCTGATCGCCGGAGCCATTTTCACCATCCCCGCGTTTTTGATCGTCCAGGTCAACGGTCAACGACTTTGGACCAAGTTTCGCTATTGGGATTCAACCCTCATCATGCTGGTGGGAGGCCTGTTGGGGGTCTTGTTCATAATCCTGTTGCGCCGGACCCTCGTGGAGGACGTGTCCCTTCCGTTTCCTGAAAGCGCGGCTTGCGTCGAAATCGTCAAGGCGGGCCAGATGGCCGACAGCGGAGCCAAGCATGTGTTCTCCGCGTTGGGTCTGGGAGCGCTTATTGAGATTCTGAAAAACACCAGCGGTTTTACCTTGATTCGCGATGTGACCACCGGTTTCATTCAATTGCCCAAATCGGTCGTGCACCATTTCAATGTGAATAAGATTCCCATCGGCGATGTGGCGCATCAAGGGGCGATTCCCTGGTCCTCTCCGGTGGCCTCGCCGGCTTTGATGGGGGTTGGGTACATCATCGGACCGAAATGGGCAGCCGTCAACTTTTCCGGGGGTGTCATAGCGTGGCTGGTGCTGATCCCTTTTGTCCTCTTTGTGGACCCAGATCTGGCGCGGCGGCTTGCATTTCAAGGACAGCCGGTCAGCCTGGCCGATCAAGCCAACTCCGTGTGGTACAACATCGTCCGCCCCATCGCGGTCGGCGCCATGCTGGTGGGCTCAGTGAACACGTTGTGGGGGATGCGAAACTCGCTGGCCAAAGGCTTGCTCCATTCCTTCCGGAAACAGCGCGACGCCTCAAGTGATTCGGGGGCGTCCTCCTCCCGTCTTGAACAGGACCTCAACTTCCGGTGGGTCATCGTTGGCATCGGTCTTCTTCTAATCCCGATGGTCGCCATTTACTACGGCTACATGCATACTCTCGGGGGTGCTGTGTTATCAGCCCTGGTGCTTGTTTTGACAGGCTTCATTTTTACGGCTGTGGGGGGATATTTGGTGGGCATCATCGGAGGCAGCAACCAGCCGGTCTCGGGGCTGACTCTCTCCGCCCTGATAGTCGCTGCGCTGTTGATGCTGGCGATCGGTCAGCGCGGGCCTGCGGGCGTCGCTGCGGTTCTGGCGGTCGCTGCGGTCGTGTGCTGTGCCGCTTCGGCCGGAGGATCCCTGATTCAGGATTTGCGCGTCGGCCACTTACTAGGCGGGACGCCCTGGAGGATGGAGGTCGCTGAGATGATCAGCGTCACTTTCATCAGCTTCATCATGGTCTTTCCCATGATCATCCTGCATGAAGGAAACATTGCCAAAGGCGGCATTGGAATTGGTGATCAGGCGCTCCCAGCACCGCAGGCCGGCTTAATGGCCCAATTGGCCAAAGGGATTGTCGGCGGAGACATGCCCTGGGGACTTTTGGTTATGGGGATGGCCTTTGCCCTCATGTTGATTTTGATCAGGGCGCCGTCACCCATGCTCATTGCGGTGGGAATGTATCTCCCCTTTGAAACAACCTTTGCCATCTTTGTGGGAGGAATCATTCGTTGGGTGGCCACGGCTGTGGCTGCTCGACGAAAGATGGCGGAAGATCGGCAAGTGGCGTTGGCAAATATCGGAACCCTGCTGGCGTCAGGCTTCATCGCGGGAGAGGCGCTGATGGGCGTTGCTCTTTCCGGGCTGGTCCTGGTGGGACTTCCCTCGGTGACCCGGATCGTGACCGGCCACGATGAACTCAGACTGTTCGGAATGGCCGGAGGATGGCTGTCAATTTTAGTGTTTGCCTGTGTTGCCTATGTTCTCATCCGGATCCCGATCCGGAGTGCTGAAAAGGGTGAGGGCGTGAGCGTTCGGCTGGAGTAGTTTGAACCCATTCATAAAAGAGTGTACGTGTGGCGCCTTGGGATCAAAAAAGGGGCGCCCTGTGAAGACACTAACCGCGCAAAGACAGTCAACTCCTTGAAGAGAACCACAACACGGAAAACAAGAATCTCTGCAGGGCAAGGCCGGGCGCCCTCCCCCGTTAAAACCCTAATGACCCTGGACCGAGTTCTCTCCCGTCACGGTCTTGCTTCAAGGAGCGTGGCCGCAGGATGGATTCAGGTTGGTCGCGTCCGTGTGAACACCCGGGTAGAGCGCAACCCGGGGCGATGGGTCGATTTGAACCATGATCGCATCCTTCTGGACCGGCAAGAGATTTCCGATGCGAAGAAGGTCTATCTGATGTTGAACAAGCCGGCCAACGTCGTTACTTCTCACGGGGATCCCCAGGGAAGGAGGACGGTTTACGATTGCTTGCAGTCTCTCGATGTCTGGGTATTTCCTGTAGGACGCCTTGACAAGGATACCTCGGGCTTGCTTTTGCTCACCAACGATACGGACGTCGGAAACCTGTTGACGGATCCTCAATCAAAAGTCGCCAAGAAGTATCTGGTCAAGGTGAACGCGCTATTGAGCGACGAGGAATTGGAACGACTGCGTCGTGGAATCGAGATTGAACCCGGGTTAGTGACACTGCCCTGTCAGGTTGAACGACTTCGTGAATCGGACAAGTATGCCTGGATCGAGATCACCCTCATGGAAGGTAAGAATCGACAGGTCCGCCGGATGATCGAAGCACTGGAACACCGCGTTCTCAAATTGGTTCGAGTCCAGATCGGGGCCCTTCAACTGGGCGAACTTGCGGTGGGGAAGTGGCGGATGCTAACCCGCGCGGAGGTTAGGCAATTGGGAGGTGGGTAAGGGATTGATCAAGAATTCTCATCAAGGTGTCAGGGGTCGGGTGTCAGGTGTCAGAAGTTAAGAAGGGCAAACACATCGAGTTAGTTGGCATGAAGGGCACTTTTCATAGCACGCCCCATGGTGGGAGCTTTGTTGCTGACACCTGACACCCGGCACCCGACACCTTTCCGGCCCTCAGCTTCCTCACTTCTGGAGCGCGCAAAACTACCCTTTTGGCGCGTAATACCCCCGCTTACATCGGACAAAGAGCTTTTTAGAATTTGCCTTGGGAGTCACTTTGACTTGCAGGCTGCGCCAGGACCCATCCCGATGGGTGTTGGTTGGATAGTAGCCCACGAGATACTGGCTGCGAATGTCGTGCGCAATTTCCTTGGTGACATTTCCGATGTCGTTGACCGACTGTGGAAAGTACACCTTTCCGCCCGTGGCCTCGGCCAGTTCTTTTAAGATCTCAGCTTCCTTAGGTAATCCCTTTTTGAAGAAATGCGACTTGGGAGGGTCATCGAGGAGGCCAATCGTATAAATTTGAGCGCCCGATTCGACCGCGAAATCAAAGGCCTTCTTAAAGGTGTAGTGTTGTCCTGGCCCGGGGTTGTCCTTGCCATCAGTCACCAAGAGAATGACCTTCTTGTCATACTTTCCTTTCTTGATGTGGGTCAAGCCCAGGTAAACTGCGTCGTAAAGGACCGTGCTGCTTCGAAACTGGACGTTCTCGAGGGTTTCTTTGAGTTCCTCTACATCACTGGTGAAATCTTTATCGAGTTCGAGATAGGCCTCGTCGGCGAAGTCGATCAGAAAAACCTGATCGTTGGGATTGCTCAGTTGCATGAAGTCCACCGCTGCTGCGTTAACCTTTTGCCGTTTTGTGTACATGCTCCCGCTCGCATCCAGCAACAATCCAACGGTCACCGGGACATCCTCGTGCTTGAAAACTGAAATAGGCTGTTCAATGCGATCCTCGTAAAGGTGAAAATCATCCTTGGTCATGTCGTTGACCAGTTGGTCCTTCTCATCGGTCACGGAAACATCCACCAGGACCAGGTTTACTTCAACCTTGATTCTGGGCCCTTCTGCTTGGGGTTTCTGAGCAGGGCTCAAGGCAGACTGGTTTTGGGCGGCATAGAGAGACAGGGCAAGGATAGCGCATCCGGCAAGACCGGCCGTGAAGATGTGCCTCGAAATGAGCTTCAATAGGGTTCTCCTGAAGGGACTCGGTTTTTTCTCGATGCGTCGGAAGGGTCAATCCACTTAGACGAGGTCGAGATCGCTTTAGTTGCTCGGGGCATAGTAGCCCGCTTTTGCGTTGACGTTGAGGGGAGGTAATCCCCGGGGCGGGTTGAGTTTGACTTTGATCTTTCTCCAGTGGCCATCGTGCTGTTCGTTCGAGGGCACATAGCCCAGCACGTATTCGTTGCGGAGTTCGATGGCAATCTTGGTCACGATATCCTCAAGATCGCTCACGCTGTTGAGGGTATAAGTGCGACCCCCCGTAATTTCGGACAATTCGGTCAAGAGGGAGGGGCCTCGTTTTTCCTCCGGGGCATCGGCAAAGGGGTTGTAAATGCCAATCGCAAACAGTTGTGCGTCCGACTCTTTGACATACTCCTTGACATCTTTTTCACTGTAACGGCTGTGGTTGTCGCCTCCGTCGGAGATGATCAGGAGGGCCTTTCGCGGATAACGACCGTGCGCCACTTTCTCGACTCCAAAATAAATCGCATCCAGGAGCGCCGTCTGACCCTTGGCTCGGTCAAAAATCACTTTCTTGGTGATGTCATCCAATTGGGACGTAAAGTCATGTTCCAGGTAGACCCGGTCATTAAAACCTACCAGGAAGAACTCGTCCTCAGGATTGGCCAGCTTCATGAACTGGATGCAGGCTTCCCGTGACTTGGCGATCTTGCTTGCCATGCTCCCGCTGGTGTCAAAAATAATGCCGATCGAAATGGGCATGTCCTGACTGCTGAAGTGAACGATGCTCTGCTCGATCTTGTCCTCGTACACGGCAAAGTTATCCTTCTCCAGTCCGGTTACAAAACGGTTGATGGAATCCGTCACGGTGGCGTTCACCAGCACCATCGAGACGTTGACTTGCATGGGTTTTTGAAAGTTGAGCGGATCGGGCTTGGTCTGCTTGTTATCAGCCCCGTGGAGCGAAGAAACCACCATGAGTAGGGAGAGAAAAATGATAGTCTTTTGGGATCTCATCCCGCGCCTCTCCTGGACAAAGTGACTCTGTCGGTCACATTTGTTGCCCCTGGCTGAATATGATATATACTTTTTAGCACAGGGGCAATCCCTGTGCAACAACTTCGTTCATGAAAGTTTTCACCATTCAAGGCGATGCTGCCTTGGGGGGTGGAGAGAGAGACCCCTTGGAACCAGAACCGTACATTAAAGTCACTATTCCGATGATGACGGCACCTCCGCCGTTTGAGTACCTCCACGAGTCTGAATGAAGCCACGGATCCTAGCGGTCATCCCTGCACGGTTCGCCTCCACCCGATTCCCCGGGAAAGTCCTCACTCCCATCGCCAACCATCCCATGCTGGAATGGGTCTTCCGGCGCGTTTCAAAGGCCAAAGCGATTACGTCGGTTTGCATCGCCACCGACGACAAACGTGTCCAGGCCGCCGTGAGATCTTTCGGAGGAGAAGTCCATTTGACCTCCCGGCGGCATCGTTCAGGCACGGACCGGATTGCGGAGGTGGCGCGGCACGTCACGCATCCGGTGATCGTGAACATTCAAGGGGACGAGCCCTTGATTGAGCCGACGGCGATTGATGCGCTCGTGAAGGGCTTCCTCCGGTCAAATAAGCAATTTCAGGTCGGAACGCTGAAAGCGCCGATACGGCGGGAGGCTGAACTCCGTGATCCCAATGTAGTCAAAGTGGTAACTGGCCCTGGGGGGGAAGCATTGTATTTTTCACGGTCCCCCATCCCCTACGTGCGGGGTCTTGAGCTTCACCGGCTGGACTTTTCCCGGCAAGATATTTTTTTCAAACACCTCGGGATTTACACCTACACGCGCAGATTCCTCTTGGAATGGCCCAGGTTGAAATCTTCAGGACTGGAACAACTCGAAGCGCTCGAGCAGTTGCGCGTTTTAGAAAATGGTTATAAGATATGGGTCCTTGAAACTTCCTTTTCGTCCCCAAGCGTTGATACACCTCAAGACGTCAGCATCGTGGAAAGCGAGATCGACCGGCGCAAGATCAAGTTCTGAGGCTCTGGGCTCCGATCGGGTTCCAGTGGGGGGAGGATCATGTTTATGATGACCAGGGAGGGATTACGGTTATGAAGTACATCTTTGTGACGGGGGGAGTCGCCTCCGGGTTAGGCAAAGGCCTGGCAGCCTCATCGATCGGCGCGTTGCTTGAGAGCCGCGGGTTGCGTGTGACCTTGATGAAGTTCGATCCCTATCTCAATGTCGACCCGGGAACGATGAGCCCGTTTCAGCACGGAGAGGTCTATGTCACCGACGATGGAGCTGAAACCGATCTTGACCTGGGACATTATGAACGGTTCACCAATGCGCGGCTGACTAAGGATCATAACTGGACGACGGGGCGAATCTACGAGCTCATTATTGCCAAGGAACGGAGAGGCGATTATCTCGGGAAGACCGTCCAAGTGATTCCGCATGTCACCAACGAGATCAAGGCCGCCATCAAGAAGGTTTCTCACGACGCGGACGTGTTGATTGTCGAGATCGGCGGCACCGTGGGGGATATCGAATCGCAGCCTTTCCTTGAAGCCATCCGCCAGATGCGGAACGAGATCGGCCGTGATCACTCCGTTTTTGTCCACCTCACGCTGGTTCCCTTTATTCACGCCTCCGGCGAGCTCAAAACCAAACCCACCCAGCACAGTGTCAAAGAATTGCGGGGCATCGGTATTCAACCGGACATCTTGCTCTGCCGCACGGACCGGTTTCTCTCAAAGGAGTTGAAGGCCAAGATTTCATTGTTTTGCAATGTCCCTGAAGAGTGCGTCATCACGGCCAAGGATGTGGATATTATCTACGAAGTCCCGATCGTGTTTCATCAGGAAGGATTGGACCGCTGCCTCGTCCAGTTACTGAAACTCCCGGAACGCGAGCCGGAGCTGGCGCCCTGGCATAACCTCGTGATGCGCCTCAGGCATCCCGAGGACGTTGCGGTCATTGGGATTGTGGGGAAATACGTTGAATTTGAGGACTCCTACAAAAGTTTGAAGGAAGCGATCGTCCACGGCGGTGTCGCGAATAACCTGCGCGCGGAATTCCGGTGGATTGAAGCGGAAGGGATAGAGGGCGAGGCCTGGGGGACCCAGCTGGAAGGCCTGGATGGCATCCTCGTCCCCGGTGG
Organism: Terriglobia bacterium; assembly: GCA_041494885.1. Classification (GTDB taxonomy): domain Bacteria; phylum Acidobacteriota; class Terriglobia; order JAIQFV01; family JAIQFV01; genus JAIQFV01. Next base: position 31,211 of record JBGQBO010000008.1, on the reverse strand, counting down.
GTTTGGTAAACGAGGGATCGCTGGAATGATACGGGCTATCGAATATGCCCGCACCCACAAGGTTCCCTTTTTCGGGATCTGCCTCGGGATGCAATGCGCCGTCATCGAGTATGCGCGGAATGTGTGCGGGCTGGAGGGAGCCGATAGTTCCGAATTTGATCCGGCAACCCCGCATCGCGTTATTTATAAACTACGCGAGTTGCGAGGGATCGATGATTTGGGTGGCACGATGCGGTTGGGCGCCTGGCCGTGCAAGCTTGAACCGGGCTCGCTGGCCCATCAGGCGTACGGGGAGCTGGAGATTTCAGAGCGGCACCGGCACCGTTACGAATTCAATCGCGAATATGAAGAGACCCTGGTCGCGCATGGGTTAGAAATCACAGGGACCAGCCCCGACGGGACCTATGTGGAAACCGTTGAGATTCGGGACCACCCGTGGTTCTTTGGGTGCCAGTTTCATCCCGAGTTTAAGTCGAAGCCGATCCAGCCCCATCCCTTATTTCGCGCCTTTGTGGCAGCAGCCTATAAGAATCGCATCGCAGGGGCGAGACACTCAGTGGGAGTCCCGCTTGCCGCGAAGGTAGTGCCGTAAACAGTGGGAATTCCAAATGCCAAAATCCAAAGTCCAAATAAATTCCAGACTACAAATACCAAGCTTCAAGTACCCAAAAATCCTGAATGCGAAATTCCACCTTCACGATGCGCGGCATGGGTTCAGCCGTAACTGAGATGATATGACTCTGCGTGGCAAAGTGGGTTTACAGATCCGCTGGGACACGAGAGTCGGGGTTTGACTCTTGTTGGATTATTGGAATTTGGATTTTGCCATTTGGAATTTTTCCCCGACTCTCTTGAGTTATGATTTAATGGATCTCTGATGACGAAAGCCTTTCCGGTTGGCGATTTCAAGATCGGCCCTCGCAGCCCGTTGTTCTTGATCGCCGGGCCCTGCGTAATTGAAAGCGAGAAACATGCGATGCGGCTGGCCGAGGCGATCGCGCGGATCTGCTCCGACCTGAACGTCAACTACATCTTCAAGGCGTCCTACGACAAGGCCAACCGGACCTCCGTTCACTCCTTTCGGGGTCCGGGTTTGAAGAAGGGGCTTTCCGTCCTCAAGAAGATCAAACGAATGTTTAGGGTTCCGTTACTCACGGATGTTCACGAGATATCGCATGTCGCCCCTGCCGCCGAGGTTTGCGATGTGCTTCAGATCCCCGCCTTTTTATGCCGGCAAACCGATCTGCTCGCGGCGGCCGGAAAATCACGACGAGCCGTCAATATTAAAAAGGGACAGTTCGTCGCTCCCTGGGAGATTCGTCACGCCGTGGAGAAGGTACGCTCCACCGGTAATGAGAAGATCATTATCACCGAGCGCGGCGCGATGTTTGGTTACAACAACCTGGTGGTGGACATGCGCTCTTTTCCCATCATGCGGGAGATGGGATTTCCCGTGGTCTTCGATGTGACGCATAGTGTGCAAATCCCGGGTGGAGCAGGACACGCTTCCGGCGGGGAGGCCCAGTTCATTCCACCTCTGGCGCGGGCGGGAGTGGCTGCGGGCGTTGACGGGATCTTCATGGAGATTCACGATCACCCGGAAAAGGCGCTGAGTGATGGCCCCAATGCCCTCCATCTCAAACTGCTCCCGGGGCTCCTGAAAACCTTACTTGAGATCAATCACATCGTGAAGGACGAAGTCGACGCATGAGCCTTGAGTCTGCCAAGCGATTTCTTGCTATTGAAGCCGAAGCGATAACAGAGCTGATCGGTCGACTGGACTCCAGCTTCACCCAGGCCGTTGATCTGATCGAGGCTTGCAAAGGCCGGGTGGTCATCACCGGAATCGGCAAGAGCGGGATCATTGCGCAAAAAATCTCCGCCACGCTCTCTTCGACAGGGACCCCTTCGCTGTTCCTGCACCCGGCCGAAGCCGTGCACGGCGACCTCGGTCGCGTGGTGGCAGGGGATTTGGTGATTGCCCTCTCCTACAGCGGAGAGACGGAAGAGATCCTGTTACTGCTCAACACCCTCAAGCGTCTCGGCATCCCTCTCATTGCCATATCAGGGATGCTGAGTTCAACCCTTGCGGAAGCCAGTGATGTCGTGATCGACGTCTCCATCAAGCAGGAAGCCTGTCCCTTGGGACTTGCCCCCACCGCATCCACTACCGCGATGCTCGCTTTGGGAGATGCGTTGGCCCTTGCGGTCCTGGAGCGGCGAGGTTTTACCCAAGAGGATTTTGCAGCCCTCCACCCTGCCGGTGGACTCGGGCGGAAACTGATGCGGGTCGAAAACCTGATGCACACGGGGGACGCGCTGCCCAAGGTTCTGACGGATACCCGGATGAGTGACGTGATTTATGAAATCTCGAAGAAGGGATTGGGCATGACGAGCGTCGTCGATCGGGAGGATCGCCTGGTGGGAATCATTACGGACGGCGATCTGCGCCGCCTCCTCGAACGAGGCGACCAGATTCTCTCGAAGACCGCGGGAGAGGCTATGCATCCTCATCCGCTCACCATTCAGCGGAGGGAATTTGCCACGCATGCCCTAAACCTGATGGAGCAGCAGAAGATTACCTCGCTCATCATCGTCAATGAGACGGGGCGCATCGAAGGAGCCCTGCATATTCATGATTTGTGGCGGACAGAGATGTTCTAAGATGGGTGTCGCTGACACCGCGTGGATCGTGCACGCGATGCTCCGGCGTTCATAGGCTTCATTGAATTTCCGGTCTTTTCCCTTGATCAGGCGCTTTGCTTTTCGGCTTCCCTTATGACACATCTTTCCCGAAGTGTTCGGTCGCGTCTCAAAAAAATCAAATTGGTGATCCTTGATGTGGATGGTGTCTTGACTCCCGGGGACATTCTTGTCCATCCGGACGGGAGTGAGTCCAAGAGCTTCGATGTGCGGGACGGAATCGCTATGCGTTTTGCCCTCCAAGCGGGCTTGAAGTTAGGTCTGCTTTCGGGGAGGTTTTCAGAGGCAGTGGCTCAGCGGGCGCAGGACCTGGGCATTGAGATTTGCATCCAGGGGTCCGCGGGGAAGAAGCCGGATTTCCTCGAGATCCTCGAGAAGCTCTCCCTGACCCCGGAGGAAGCGGCGTACGTCGGAGACGACATCGTCGATCTTCCGGTTTTGCGAATAGCAGGATTCGCTGCGACCGTCTCCAATGGTTGTCCGGAGGCCCTGAAAGTGGCCCACTACGTCACCAAGGCAGAAGGCGGACACGGTGCCGTCCGGGAAATCATTGAGCTCGTGCTAAAAACGCAGGATCGCTGGAACGAGGTGGTGGGGCCGTATATAGAGGAATAAGGAGGACCCAGTTTGAAGGAATCCGGTTTTTGATTCGGAGGGCGAAGGGGATGGTTCTTGACGATGATCCGGGTTCGTGGCTATCCCCAACCAGAATTCCGCAGCGAGTGGCCCTTGAGGCCTGTTCGAAGCTGCCTCCCCGGAACTCATCTTCCCTCGCTTGCACCCCCTTCTGAACCTCATCCCTCCCGCTTAACGACCACCAAGGTGAAGTCGTCGGAATAGCCCGTTGAACCATGTGAAGCCTCCGTTGCGCTGACGACGGACTGGATCATCTCATTTGCTGAACGGGCAAAGGCGGCTCGAACGGCCCGCTGCAGACCTTCCAACCCGAATTCTTGCAGACCGGGTTCGGGGGCTTCGATGACGCCATCGGTGTAGAACACCAGAGCATCTCCCGGATTCAGGACCACAGTTGACACCTCGTACAGCGCATCACTGGAAACCCCCAGCACCATTCCTCCTTGGTCTAATTCCTCAGTCGGGCCTCCCGTCCGCAGCAAGAGGGGCGGGTTGTGACCACAATTCGAATAGCCGAAACGACCCGAGGGAGGATCCAGGATCCCAAACACTGCGGTCACGAAATCAGAGCGCCCCACTGATTCTACGAGAAAATTGTTCACCGACCTCAAGCTGCGAGAGATGTCAGAGTCGTAACGAATTTGAGTCCGGAGGGCAGCGCGAAATGTAGCCATGATGAGGGCTGCCCCGATCCCTTTGCCGGAGACATCGGCAATGGCTATCCCAATCTGTTTCTGAGGAAGCGGGATGAAATCGTAGTAGTCTCCTCCGATTTCTGAATTGGGCAGGTTGAGGGCCGAAAGGTCGTAGCCGGGGAGGACGGGGGGGTGATCGGGAAGTAGACTGGTCTGAACCTCGCGGGCAATCTCGAGTTGCCTTTCAATCCGCTTGCTCTCCAGTAGCCGGCGGTGCAGGATGGCCTTCTCGATGGCCAGGGCGGCTGAATTCGAAATGAACTGGAGAAGTTCCGCATCGGCCTCCGAGAAGGCTTCGAGCCGATCACTTTCCAGGTTGAGGGCTCCCAGGATCTGGTTATTGACGAGTAGGGGGACTGCAATTTCGGAGAGTGTTCCCGCGCGGCCCTCGACATAATGGGGGTCATGTCGCACGTCACCGGCGATCACCCGCTGGCCGGTCCGGATGACATAGCCAACGATTCCATGGCCGGACTTCAGCATCGGATCGTCCTCCCGGGGCCGCTCCGGAAAACCTCGCGTGGCCATTCCTGCAATCAGGTGAGAGCCAATCCGGTCCCTGTTCGCGAGACTGTTCTCATTCAATACGAAGATTCCGGCGGCATCAAAGGGGATCGCTGATCTAACCGCGTCGATCAGCAGGTCAAGCACCTGGTCGAGGTCCAGCGTCCCGCCGATCTTCTGCGAAATTTCCAGCAAAAGGTGGTACTTGGTGTCAGGACTTAACTCAACCGGAGTGGGCATGCCGCGAGCACCCTCGTTGGATTCTGTTGTTGAGACGATTTTCTCGTCTCATTAATGCTAACACACAACGGGGCGTTCCGTGCGCGGAGTGCTGCTTCCGATGACAACTGTCGATGAGGGAAGAATGAGGTTGGCGGCAGATTTCGCCCTCGTACCAAAGGGATTACTTTCGCCGAAACTCGAACTCGTCCACATATCCCCACTGACCCTCGTCCATCATCTCTTCATTGAGCACATGAAATTCGTCGTCGCCCTTTTTTGTCCAAGTTTGTCGCAGTTGGCAGTCAACACCGATCATGCTCATGGGGCCCGTGAATACAATTTGGTTTCCCGACCATCCGCTTGAGTGCAAGATTCCATAAGCGCTATCCGCCAGCACGAACATCCATTGCCGGGTGAACGGATCGAAGGTCATGTGAGGCCTTTCTTTTCCGTCCGCTCCAACCATGCAGATCCAGGCGTCTTTTTCGCAGAACTTATACGTCAGGGAAGTATGGTCGGTGTAAGCGGGGTTCGCACGCGAGGCGGGAACACGGTTGGTAACGCTCCATTCGCCGGCGAGCCAACGGAGTTTCTCCAACTCGGAAAGGCGCAGGGCCGGAAAGCTTGCGACGAGGTCCTGATTGAAGACACCGACCTGTTGTTGCGGGTCATCCCTGGCCGGGCCCATCGTCATGATCCCGCTGCTGAAGAGTTTTTCGAACAACCTGGGGGCAGATGGGGGCCTCGACGCCTGATTCGAGTCCGGAGTGGAGATCGCTGCGACGGGCGAGAGCGAAAGTTCTTTTCCCAGCCAGGTCAAGCGGTCGGCCCGGGACCGCACATCGTTGAATTCATGGCTGGTGAAATACCAGCGTGCCAGTTTGGGCTCACTGGAGGCGCTCGCATAGCGCTCGGCTGAGCGTAGAGTGATGAAGCGGTCATGCCGTGCGAATTGAAAGAACATGTCGGCGGGGGCCGCGCGCGAGACAAAATTCTCAGGGGCGATGGGGGCGAGCACTTCGACGTACCTTTCCATCTGCTGCGGGGTCAAAATGCTCTTTAGTACCCGCGCAATGCCGGCGTTTTCAGAAAAATCATAAAGCACCGGGAGCCCACCCATGAGGACAAACGCCTTGACCCGCTTGTCCACCCCCGCCAGGACACCTCCCCATGTGGCGCCGAGGCTATGTCCGATGTAACCGATCCTCTTCGAATCAATGCCGGGCCGGGTCAGTAACAGATCGATCGCGCGACGGAGGTCAATCACAAGCTGGATATACATCGCGCGTTCCTTCTCCGGGTCGAGCATTAACGCGCTTGATCGAGATTGTCCCGGACGGTTGTGAGGCCCATCGATCAGGATTGAGGCAGCACCTGATTTGGCGAGGTCGATCGCCTCCGACAGAAACTGGGTTCGATCTCCTTGCCCCCCATGCATCATAATCACGCCGGCCAAGCTCCCGTTCCCTGAAGGCGCGATGAGGAAAGAGGGCACCCGTCCCCCCTTGGGGCTTACAAAAGAGATATCCTCAATCTGAACGCCCTCGACCGGTTCGCCCCCGACGACTTCAATCTCCAAAGGGGTCCCGGGGTTGTATTCGAACAATCCGTTCAGTTCCGCTCCAGACATGCTTGGAATTGCTGTGTTTGCCATCGTGCGTTCATCCTCCGGTTGGGCCATTCGCATGAAGAAGACCCAGATGATCATAGGCCCAAATGAGAACGCCAAGAATGCGCGCCTTCTCCGAACCTCAGGTCCCGACGACCTCAAGATACTCTTCACTTTGGCGAAGTATCCTGCGGCGATTTGCTTCTGGCGGGCGCGAGGGGCGCCCAACTCCCTGGCTGATTCTTGTCTAAGAGGAGGGGGAGCCCGCACTGAATCAAAGGCGATCCGTCGCACGCAAGGGATTATATTGTTAATGCCTACGAGCTGCCCCACAACCTGCGAGTTCTTGAGAGAATACAACCGAGGCGTCGGCCACCTGTCACTTTCGGCCAAGGCATCGATATTTCTTAAGCACATGAGCCTTCATGGCATCGAGGGGGTAGCTCCGGGGTTCCATAATGTATTCGGCTACCATGCCGGTAGTCAGCGATCGGAAATAAATCACTTCCTTGTCGGGGTCGGGCACCCCCAGTTCAGTGAAAATCTGGTGATAAGTACTTCTGATCTTAAGCCACTGGCTCTGCACCCTCCCGGAAATCTTCCCGGCCCTCCGGAAGGCGGCAGGGGAGTCGGGCTGTAGGAAAATCGTCATGTAGAGCCGGTACAACTCAATATCCCGATTCACATGGTCGAAGAGTCGGTCCAGGACGTATCGCAGCTTTTTCAGTGGATTGGAAACCTGCTCAAATCCATGAATGAGGAGTTCCGCTTCATCGAAACGCCGCTCCACAACAGCCGTCAACAAGTCGTCCTTACTCCTGAAATAGTTGTAGGCGAGTCCTTTGGAAACCCCGGCCCGCCGGGCGATTAATGCCATGGAGGCCCCGTGAAACCCTTTCTCTTTGAAAAGGCCCAGCGCAGCCCGCAGGATCTTTTCGGAGGCAGCTTCCCGCATTTGTTCCCATTGCGCTTCACTTCGAGGTGACATAGTGTGATTCCGCTCTTCGTGTATCATTGATTGACTAGTCAGTCAATAAACAATATCGGGATACGGAGCCTGGATTTGCCCACTGGTTAATCAGGGAGTTGGTGTTTCTCTCCCGGAACCGGGAGTCGCAAATCGAGACAAGTCCTGGGCCTTGCGACGACCCAAGTAACCCGTTTTCGGATCCCGGTCCATTGAATAAAGGGCCAATCAACTTTTCGCGGGACGCCCTGCGGGGGAGGGGCTTGCGCCACGGGAGCCAATGACTCACAATCTATCCGGCGTGCCGGGGTGGCGGTTTGGGGTTGGCACCCGGAGCCTTGGTGCCTGATGGTGTGCGTTCCAAAACTTCAAATATCCTGATATCCTCTCTACCAGGCCGGCGATCCAGGGCGCTCCATTGAATCATGAACAGATCTAATCTCAGATTTGGTTTTTCCGGATTCCTGCCGCAGGCCTTTTTTGCTTTCTTGCTGCTCCTCCCGCAGTTGACTAGGGTCGCAACGCGGTGGCAAAGTCTGGCTGCGGGCGTGGACTTGGGTGCGTTCACGGCAAGCCACCCAGTAATTATGGCGACTCCCGGATCATGATTCTCCGCGTTGATCCCAAGCTATGGGACCTTAGTATTCGTGGGCCGCACAGGAGCGGATGTGGAGTGAAGCCGCGTTGGGAGAGGACCGGGGAGGCCGGATTTTGTTCATCTTCTCCGGGTCGCCCTTCAGGGTGGTCGATTTGATCCGGGAGCTTCTATCTCTTGACATTAAACTAGACTACGCACAGCATCTTGAGGGAGGATCGCAGGTACAGTTGTAGGTGAGGGTCTGTGGAGCAGACCTCCAGTGGTTCGGCAGCTATGAAATGTCCTTCGAGGGGAACGAAAAGAACCAACGAGGATGGGCCGTGCCGAATGCACTGGGAATTCGACAACGGGATTTTCCAAAATGACAGAATTACTCCCTTCCGCGCCCGGGAGAATGCGTGGCTTAGAGCCTCGGGATGAGTTCCGCTAGGAGGGAGGACGCTGGGCCTTCCGGTCGGGGATGGACTTTTCCCCCGGCATTTCGAGAAACCAGAAGGGTTTGGGCGCGAGCCTTCGAAGCCACCCCTCGATCATTGACGTCGATCCGGCTCTTATCGCACAAATGACTGGCCCCTTGGGGGGTGAAGTATGGTTAAATTATGAGGAAAGACGGGAATCATAGTAGCCTACTTGAAGTGAGATTGACGATCGCTGCAGAAGTGACACCGCAGGCCACTTAGGAGGGAGTTGAATGGCAGAGATCTTGATCATCGATGACGAACCGGCTGTTCGAGATGTCCTGGGAGAAGTGCTTCGCGGGGCCGGCTACGAGGTCTCCACTGCGTCCAATGGGGCAGAGGCTCTGTCTCACATGCGCAGCAAGGGGGCTCCCTCCCTGATTCTGCTAGACCTGATGATGCCCGTCATGAACGGCTGGGAATTTCGATCCGAACAACTCAAGGATCCCGCGCTGTGCTCCGTGCCTACCATTATCCTTACGACTGTCGCGAATATCATGGCCGAGGCAAAACTGCTTCAGGCGGCCGGTTATATTTCGAAGTCCACTGCCTATGGATCCATTCTCGAATTGGTCCGCGCCTTTTGTTAAGGGGGCTTGACTCTAGGAGGACCCGCCCCCGTCGACGACATTTCCTTACCTTCTGGCGTGGCGAACGAAATCCCTGAGAATTGGACCTTCCGCGATGACCCCGGCGGGGGACTCGAGGGGTTCGAACGAACTCTCTTCCACCGAGGGAACCCACGATGGGGCTCCGCTCCAAGGAGGTCGGGTTCCTTTTGCGAGGGCTACTGCAGAGCTACAACAAGGAGTGTGGCGTCGTCGTGGAAGTTTGTTTCGCAGAACTGGGTGACGACTTCCATGATTCTTCGCTGGGTGTGCAGGGCTGTCCCATCCTCCATCTGTGCGGTTCGGATGAGCCTCTCTTCACCAAACTCCTCGGCCCGTTGATTCGCGGCTTCGGTGATGCCATCGGTAAAGAGTAGCAACCGGTCGCCGCTATCCAGTTGCACCATCGAATCCTTATAACTCCAATTCGGCAGCACGCCGAGGACCGCTCCGTTCCCTTGGAGAGATTCGACCAGCCCTGTTGGCTTCAACAGCAGCGCGGGAGAATGACCGGCATTCTCGTAACACACGGTGCGGCGGTCGACATCCAGGACCGCATAGAAGAACGTAATGAACTTACCGGGAGCCACATTGCCGCAAAGAAATGCGTTTAGTCTCGAGCACACCTCTGCGGGCGTGGCCTCAGGTGTGGCGAAGGCGCGAAAGGCCGCCTGAAGGTTTGCCATCAGGAGTGCGGCCGTGATCCCCTTTCCCGCCACATCGCCGATGCAGATGCCGAGTCGCTTCTCGTCAAGATGAATCACATCAAAGTAATCCCCCCCAACCGTTTTGGCCGGTTGCCAAGCCCCGGCAATCTGCACACCCGGCAGTTGCGGCAAGGTTTTTGGTAACAAGTTCTGCTGGATCTCACGGGCTCGGTCCAATTCCTGCTCCTGCTTTTGGAGGGCAACGCTGCCTCTCTCCACCTCCTGCTCCAGCGCCCAGTTCTTCTCCCGGAGCCGGCGTTGAATTTCGCTGCTCAAGTAGGTGACCGTGCCTGCAGCCATACAGATCACCAGGACGAGGGGAGCGGTCTCTTGAAACAGAGCCCAGAATGACGGCTTGCCCGGCTCCAACCACCGAACGATGACAATGGCCGCGAGGGCACTCGCCAGGCTGCCAGCCCCCATGATAGGAAAGAAGAGGACCCAATTCCAAGGAAACGCACGCCGGGTATAAATCGGCTGACAAACCGCCATAATGGGGAACATGATATTCCCCACTGAAAGTGTGATGACCACCATCCGCCCCAAAGAGGCGTGAATCTTCATGGCCACAAACATGAAGTACACAACCACGGCAACAAAAACAAAAAGCTGCTGTACTTGGAGGAAACGGTGCAGCCGCGGGACAACAAGCTTTTTCCAGGAAAGGGTGTTAGTCAAAGTATCCTTCGGAGCAGGTCAAATTAGAATGGAGCTCATCCCTCGTCACCGTATTGCGATGCCGGGGAATAGAAGGAGGACAAATAGGCGAGCCAAGAATATCAAAACGGGATGCGCCTCGACAATCGACAAAATCGGCATCTTATCGATCGATGGGCACAAAACAAAAACGGCTGACAGCACATGCTGCCAGCCGTTCGTGTTTCCAGCCAAAAGAGCCGGTTCAATTATCGATGCCCACGGCCTTCGAACCCTCGACTGTTACCACGGAAAGAGGAGGCACCCCTGGAAGAGCCGCCCCGAAAATCGCGAACGGAGTGCCCGCGTCCAAATGCTGAGCTACCCCGGAAGTCACGAACAAACGGCCCACGTCCAAACTCTTGACGACCCCTGAAGTCGCGGACAAAGGGCCCGCGTCCAAAACCGCCGATGAAAGAGTTTCCAAAACCACGGTGGAAGCCGCCGAACCACGGGCCGGCGCCGACAAAGACCCCGCTGACGAAGTAATCAGGACCGTAGTAACCGTACGGTGCGCAGGGGTAAGGGTAATACCCGTAATAACCATATGGGCACACCGGTGGCCCATAGCCGTACGCAGGGCCAACGAAAACCCCCACCGAAACGTGTGCCGCATAGCCCGCGGCTGGGATCATCAACATGCACAGGATGGCAAGATACTTGAAATACTTCATTTTTTTTACCCCCCGTTCTGATCCGAAGTATTACCACAAACGCTGTCGAATCTCAAGAACCTTCAGGGACCTCATGGTTGCCTAAAAGGGCGACCTGTTAATGGGATGATAAAAGTGAGCCAAATGTTGCCGGCCCCTCGCAATTTGACCCTGCAGGATGAGAGAGGACTGCGCAAGAACGATCAAACCATTCTCAAGCTGCTTCAAAATCGGCCAGGATTCAGATCCCGCCCGATTTATTGTAAGCCAGTTTCCCAGTCCATTTGCGGGAGAGCGCGAAATTCAGATATCCTTGGTTAGAATTTCATTTTGTGGGGTGAGCGCCCACGAGTCTCAAGGATTGAAAATCACCATCGAAGCCACGAACCGTGGGTGGACATGGATCCTGAGCCCTATCCGCCCTTGTTCCAGCCTCTCCGTCGCCGAATCAGGGAGATTTTCCCTTCTCCAGCCCCCCTCAACGATCAAAGCACTAAACCCTCAATTCAATGTTTGCTGACGCTTCATCAACTTGGAGATTGCCCCTCCTAATGGAATGGAATTTGCTGAAGGTAAAATCGAGGTCCAAGACTCAAACTCATTTTTCACATTTCAAGAGCATCAGGGTAGCTTGATTAAGGGACCCTTGACAACAAACATGGCCCTTCCGCCAAGGCCATGAGAGGAAAGGTGTGAGAAAAGAGAATTGCATTCGTGGATGCAGACCCTATGGAGAGCGACGTAGATGCAAACGATGAAAAAGCCCGTCGTCTGCTGGTCCTGAATGCGCACATTCTCATAAACGGGGGTGAGTTACCCGCCATTCGTTTTATGTTCGAATTGCTTCAGGGGAAAACGCTTAGATAAGCAGGAGCAAGCACATTCCAAGTTAGCTCACCTCGAAAAAAAGTGAGGGGAGAGTCAGTCAAGGTTTTTGTTGATGTCCTTGAACTTCAACTAACAACCCGAAAACCGCTAGTGCTCTGACGACACTCCCGATCAACTTCAGTTTCCTGTCAATCAAACCAATGCTGTTCAGTGCAGTGTGCCAAGAACTCCAGTGCTCTATTCACCTCGACAGCCGAGATTGAACTCAGGAGCGGTTAAACGTAAACAACAGGAGGGTATCATGAAATTTACAAAACGAGCCCGGTATCTGGCTCTTATACCCGTTTTCACGGCGACTTTCTTCACCGCCATATACTTATTTGCGTTTCCTGGGGGGGCTCCCCCGGGGAGCACAGGAGGGTTGAGCAGCGGCACATGTATGAATGCTGGCTGCCATACTTCGCTGACCCCCAGCAACAACTTTCTCACTCTCTCTGGAATTCCTGCAGTCTACGCGCCAGGGCAGCAGTACCCGGTGACGATAGCCATGGCTCCCCCGAGTGCCGGTTCCGGATTCGGTTTTCAGATTTCTTCACGCTCAACGTCCGGTGGCGCACAGGCCGGGACGCTGGCAGGGGTCAGTTCGGGGACGGGCTCCAACGGCACGAGCGGTGGAGTTACCTATATCGGCCACACAACCCCCGCTTGTTCCGGAGCGAGTTCTTGTACCTTTAATGTCAGTTGGACAGCGCCCCCCGCTACGGCGGGAACGGTGCAGTTTGACGTTGCCTCGGTATCCGGGTTTTCAAGTGGAGTTTTTGCGCAGAAATCTGTGACCACCATCCCCCAGGCGCCACCACCCCCGCCGCAGTTTGCCGCCACGAACCCGGTGTCGCCGAATACGGGGAGTACCGCCGGTGGGACGATGGTGACGATCAACGGGTCGAACTTTGTGAGTGGCGCGACGGTCTCGTTTGGAAGCACCGCAGCCAGCACGACCTTTGTCAGCTCGACTCAACTGACCGCGATTACGCCGCCCGCGTCCACTGCCGGTCCTGTGAGCGTCCGGGTGCAGAATCCGGATTTACAGTTCGCGACGTTGGCCAATGGGTTCACCTACGCGCAAGCGACGTTGCCTCCGCCGCAGTTTGCTTTGACGAATCCGGTGTCTCCCAATACCGGAAGTACCGCCGGGGGGACGATGGTAACGATCAACGGCTCGAACTTTGTGAGCGGCGCGACGGTATCGTTTGGCAGCACGGCGGCCGCTACGACCTTCGTGAGCTCTACTCAACTGACTGTAGTTACGCCATCGGCCTCTGCGGCCGGGCCCGTGAGTGTCCGGGTGCAGAATTCGGATGGGCAGTTCGCGTCGTTGGCCATCGGATTCACTTACACGCAGTCGTCGCTGCCACCCCCCCAGTTTGCTGCCGTGAATCCGGTGTCGCCGAATACGGGGAGTACCGCCGGGGGGACGATGGTGACGATCAACGGCTCGAACTTTGTGAGTGGCGCAACGGTGTTGTTTGGCAGCGCCACGGCCAGCACGACCTTTAACAGCTCCTCTCAACTAACCGCGGTCACGCCGCCGGCATCTGCGGCCGGGCCCGTAAACGTCCGGGTGCAGAATCCGGACGGGCAGTTCGCGACGCTTTCCGGCGGTTTCACATATACGCAGGCGTCAGGCGGTACGGCTCCTCAATTTGCTAGTTCAAATCCCATTACCCCGACCAAGGGGAGCGCTGACGGCGAAACAAAGGTAACGATCAGTGGCTCAAACTTTGTCAAGGGAGCGATCGTCTTTTTCGGAGCTGTTCCGGCCGAGGACACGAAATTCATCAGCGCCACCCAGCTCCAGGCAGAGACGCCTGAATCCAGTAAACCCGGGACCGTGGATGTCAAGGTGCAGAATCCCGACGGACAAGCTTCCACCCTTTCTCAAGCCTTCACGTTTACAAGTGGCGAGAATGACGATGAAGGTGAGGATGATGAGATGGAAGTCGGATTTGGAATCGGGGAGGAAGATGGCCATGACCACTCTGGTGGAGGAGGTAGTGGTGGAGAAGGAGGAGGTGACAAGGCCAAAGCCATCCGGCCGGGTAATCTCGCTGGGGGAGGAATCTTCAGTTTTTCGCAGAACAACACCCTGGTCACCACCGTGGGAACCCTTGCAAGCGCGCCCACAAATTCATTCCTCATGTTCGTCGATACCAAGCGGTTGAACAGCCTCAAAGGGGCGCTTCCCAACAGCACCGGCCTGGCGATCATCAACCCGTCGAACAGCCCGGCCAACCTCACGTTCACTCTCCTCCAGAGCGACGGATCGCCGGCCGCGCCTCCAGTGTCAGCGATGCTGCCGGCCGGGGCCCATTTCCAGGCCTTTGTGACCGACAGCAATCTGTTCGGGTCGAGAGCCAGCGATTTCTCGGGGACACTGCGGGTCGACAGCTCTCAACCAGTTAGTGCGCTGACCTTGCAGCAAGTCAACAACCAGGCGCCACGCAATGAAGCGTTGTTGACTTCAACGCCGGTGGCCGATATGACCCAACCCGCATCGGGGGGAAATCTGGTGTTTCCACAATTCGTGGATGGGGGAGGTTTCCAGACCCGAATCATGTTGCTCAATACGAATAATGTCGCTATCTCTGGAAAAATTCTCTTTGTGAGGGATGATGCCAGCAGTCCCAATGATTCCGATCTCCACTTCGATACTTCGAATGGGGGAGGCGCCGAGGTTCCGTTCCGGATTCAGCCGCAAGGCCAATCTTCAGCCTTGTCGAGCGGCACCGGCGGGTTCCATCTGGGATTCGCGATGGTGGTTCCCGATGAGGGCAGCTTGGCTCCCTCCGGCACCGCGGTGTTGTTCTTCACTCCCGGCGAGTTCACTGTTGCCACGGCCGGGGTAGCGGCATCTGCCTCGACCAGCCTTGGACTGCTTCTTGTCGATTCCAATCCAACCTCAAAGGGGCTCGCCCAAGACACGGGCGTGGCCATTGCGAATCCGTCCGACACATCCGCGATTGACGTCGTCTTTACACTCCGCAATGGGGCGGGGAATGTGATGGCGACGAAATCCTTCAGCCAGTTAAAGGGCTCTCTCTTGACGCCGAGAGGGCATTCGTCTTTCTTTGTGAACGAGATCTTCGGCACTATGGCGAACAACTTCACGGGAACGATGTCGATTGAGACGAGTTCCCCTGAAGGAGTGTCGGCCGTTACGCTGCTGCTTACCACAAACGAGCGCAACGAGTCGCTGTTCACGACACTACCCGTGGCCACTCCTTCTTCCTCCAGCGGGATTGTGTTCTTCCCTCAACTGGTCTCCGGCAAGGGTTATGCCATGCAGATCGTCCTGTTGAATCCGTCCGGCGCAACCTCTTCGGGCAGTCTCAACTTCTTCAGTGGCGCTGAATCGAACAACGGGTCCCCTCTGGCTTTGCGGCTCAATGATACGGTTAGCAGTTCCTTCACCTACACCCTTCCCGCGAAAGGCGTGGTCCTTTTCAAGCAGAAGTAGAACGGGTCTTCCGTCTCCTTGGGGCGCTCCAATTCTTTGGGGCGCCCCGTTTTTAACTTTGGAAGGAACATCTCCGGATCGAGGGGTCGTGCTCTCTCTCAGAGAATCCTGCTCAGGCGCCAGATTTGATGTGGTCCCGCACGGCGGGGCGAGGCGGGATTATGAGTTTGTTCGGAGTACAAATCTGCTTGAATTCAAGTATCACAGGGCATAAGATTCATTTGCGGCCACCTGGCTGTTCTGAACTTGCGATTAAACGATCCCATTCCACAATTGGACTCTTCATAGGAGAGGAATGCAGCGGAAGATTTTAATCCGCAGACTCTGGGACTTCGGCAGTCCCTGCGGAGATGTGTTGGTTCAAGTAGCGTAATCACATTCCCACTTTAGGGGAAACTTTCGCGACATCGGAATTTCAGCGCAACCATGATTTACACCACCATTGCGGAACCGAGGCGGCCGGGGAGCTCACAGTTCGGCGGACAGCTTGGAAGGGACGTTTTGATTCTCCCTCGATTAGGGTGTCCGCCTGGGCGAACAGGGTTTGTTTTTCAACTCCTCATAGTCTAATGCAGCTTAAACAATAGTTCGGCGACCCTGTGTGAAATGCGTAATACCCACAAGAGGCGGAGGTGTTCCATGAAGGCTATGTTCACAGCGGTCATACTGGTTCTGGGTGCCATCCTTGTGCCCGCCGAGGCGCAGGAGGCCCCCAAAATCCCGCGGGTTGGGTTTCTCGCACCCCAGGGTCGCTCCCTACCCCTCTTCGAGGCATTCCAGCAAGGGCTTGCCGAGCTCGGCTATGTCGAGGGCCGCAATGTCACAATCGAGGCACGATTCGCGGAAGGGCAGTATGAGCGGTTCCCCGAGCTTTTTGCCGAACTGGTTCGTCTCAAGGTGGACGTCATCGCTGTGACGGGTGCCGTGACGGCCCGGGCGGCCAAAAAAGCGGTCACAGACATCCCGATTGTCTTCGCCGTCGTGGTCGATCCGGTAGCAGACAATGTGGTACCAAGCTTGGAGCGGCCTGGCGGAAACCTCACCGGCGTGACGAGCTTTGACCCACAGCAAGCCAGGAAGCAGCTCGAGCTCCTCATGGAGGTGATCCCGGGGCTCAAGCGTGTGGCTCTACTGGGAGATCAAGGCGTGTCCGAGGCTTTGATGAAGGCGGGCGAGGAGCAGGCACGAGCTCTGGGCTTACAGCCTCAACGGCTCAGAGTGGCAGGGCCCACTCCGGATCTTGAGGGAGCGTTTGCCGCGTTCAAGAAGGAGCACGCCGAAGCTCTGCTGGTACTTGAAGAACCAGTGCTGGGGGTCCACGCGAAGAGGATCGCGGAGCTGGCGGCCAAGGATCGGCTTCCCACTGTGTTTGCGCCGTCCAGGGTAGGTGCGGGCGGCCTCATCAGCTATGGAACGAGCCAAGTCCAGGCAATCCGCCGCATGACGGCGTACGTGGACAAGGTCCTGAAGGGAGTCAAACCGCGTGACCTACCCGTGGAGACAATCACACGCTATGAGCTGATCGTGAACCTGAAGACGGCTCAGGAGATCGGTGTCACGATTCCACCCGGGGTGCTCAAGCGCGCGGACCGGGTGATCCAGTAAAGGAGGGTTCCCGGCAGTGGGCACACGATTCGCGTGAGCGTTGTCGAAGGCAGTTTACTGCCGTTTCGCCGAACAATCGGTTCGAGCCGATGCGCATGCGCTCGCCGCTGAACCGCAAGCCGTTGGGTGGACGGCGCAGCGATCGTTCTGGAAGCAGCAAAAGGGGTCAGGCCGCGACATTCAAGCAGCGCAGCCTAAAAGGAGAGTCCCAGACATTTCTCCAAACGATTTTGCTGTCGTTCTCAATGTTACACTCGGAGAGACCTCTGTGCTCCTTGGTGCTGACTTGGAAGAAACTGGGATCCCTTCAATGGGATGGACAGCCGTCTTAGCTTCTTCATTGCCGAAAAAATCAGCATCAGTTTTCAAAATTCCACATCATGGATCCAAAAACGCCGACAAACCTGAAGTCTGGACGCAGATGTTAACAAACAACCCTCATGCTCTGCTCACGCCATTTGTGAGAGGAGGGGTGTCCCTCCCAACGAGGAAAGACGTTTCGCGGATTCGAGAAAGGACTCAATACGCCTTTTGCACAGGGGATCCTACGCCACCGAAGCCTTTGGTCAGATCACGTACCGTGGAGAAGCAAATCAAGGAAGTTGTGAAGTACATGAGACCTGTGTACTTCTCTCTGGACAAGTCCGATTGCGGGGAAGAATCGGGGCTTCCGGTGTAATTTGGAATGTTAATTTATTTAATGGAGCAGTTTCCTTGAATTGAATTGTTCGGTGAAACTTCATTCGCGACAGTTGACCGGGTTTGACTGATGGCGCAAGTTATCATAGGCTATGTAAGGAAATCACCATCAGAGAGAGTTGCAGGCTTGGATACTTGTTCGGGGTTTGGTCGTTTTGAGGAGCACGTTGCCTCGGTTTATTGAGCCACAGAAGCGGAAAAAGGACTGTATTCGTTACTGGACAAGCAGTTGCTAAGACCGAGAAATGCGATATATTCATGCCATGCAACGGTACAATAACGAATATTGCAATCGCCTTCGAACCACGGTTTTTCCCGGGGTTTGTTGTATATTTGTAGTACAGAATATTGCATTTAAGTGCAAGAGTTTATTTTTCTGTAGAGTATCGAGAGCGGGCGTAATTCAGCGGTAGAATGCCAGCTTCCCAAGCTGGACGTCGTGGGTTCGAGTCCCATCGCCCGCTCTGGGTACTCTCATTTGGTTTGCAGCATAACATCCCCCCCTCTGGTATAAATTCCAAAATCCAAGCACCAAAATCCAAATAGATTCCAATAATCAAATTCCAAGTTAAGCAAATTGGGGGGATTCTATGAGTGATACCGCCAAATTGATGGACCTTGAAAGAAGAACATTTCTGTTCGCACAAAGGGTAAGGGCATTTGTCAAGTTGGTGCCACGAACGGTTGGGAATTATGAAGATTGGAAGCAGGTGATCCGATCGTCCGGTTCAGTTGCAGCGAACTATGTTGAAGCCAATGAAGCGCTCAGCAGAAGGGATTTCCTGATGCGAATCAAGGTTTGTCGAAAGGAGGCAAAAGAGAGCCGCTTGTGGCTGGGCTTGCTTGATTGTGAGGGGCATGATCGCGAGAGGGACGAACTGCTCCAGGAAGCCAGAGAGTTGACTCTTATCTTCTCCGCAATCGTCAACAAGAGCGAATGATTGCATCTGCTTGGAATTTTGGCTCTTATTGGAGCTTGGAATTTATTTGGATTTTGGTGCTTGGAATTTGGAATTTCCTTGCCCTTGGTGCACAATAGCGCGGACTCAACACGAGAGGGGACATCAAGTGGCCTACGAGGATCTGCGGGAGTTCATTGCGGCGCTGGAGAATGCCGGCGAGTTGAAGCGCATTACGGCCGAGGTGAGCTGTGAGTTGGAAATCACGGAGATCACCGATCGCATCTCCAAGGCCGGCGGCCCGGCTTTGCTGTTTGAAAACGTGAAGGGGTATTCGGTCCCGGTGCTGATCAACGCTCTTGGTTCTGAACGTCGCATGCTGCTGGGCCTCGAAGCGAAATCCTTTGGAGAGATCGCCAATCGCATCGAAGCTTTCCTCGACTTCAAAACCCCCGAGGGCCTCATTGATAAGATCAAGCTGGTGCCGCAGTTGATGGAAATGGGATCCTTTTTCCCCAAGAGCTCCGGCAGCGGATCTTCGAAAGAAGTCATTTTGAAATCGGATTTCGATCTCAACCGTTTTCCCATTCTAAAGTGCTGGCCCGAGGACGCAGGCCGGTTCATCACCTTTCCGTTGGTGTTTACGCATGATCCTGAAACGGGAAAGCGCAACTGCGGGGTTTATCGGATGCAGGTCTTTGACGGTCAGACCACCGGCATGCACTGGCAGATTCACAAGCACGGGGCGGAGCATTTCCGCCACGCGCAAAGAGCCGCCGCGGCGGGGGGAGGGCGGGGGAGCGGCCCATCGAATCCGACCGCGATTGCGAAAGGAGCCGGTTCAACTCGCCGCATGGAAGTGGCGGTCGCCATCGGCAGCGATCCCGCCACCATGTTTGCGGGAGTTCTTCCGCTCCCTGAAGGCGTGGACGAGATGCTGATCTCGGGTTTTCTCCGAAGAAAGCCGGTGGCCCTGGTCCGCGCGGAAACCGTAAATGTGGAAGTGCCGGCCAACGCGGAGATCGTCCTGGAGGGCTATGTTGACCTCGATGAGTTGCACGTGGAAGGACCCTTTGGCGATCACACCGGCTACTACTCGCTGGATGATCTCTATCCCGTATTCCATCTGACCTGCATCACGCACCGTCGCAGTCCTATTTATTCGACCACGATCGTGGGTCGCCCACCCATGGAAGACTGCCACATGGGCTACGCCATCGAGCGCATCTTCCTCCCGCTGATGCGAAAACAGTTTCCTGAAATCATTGACTACCACATGCCGTTCGAAGGCATCTTCCACAATCTCATGATTGTGTCCGTGCGAAAGTCCTTTCCAGGTCATGCCCGGAAGGTCATGAACGGGATCTGGTCGCTCCCCCAGGCCATGTTTACGAAATGCATTGTGGTGGTCGATGAGGACGTCAATGTTCGAGAGCCCGGCGAGGTGGTCTGGAAGGCCCTGAATCACATCGACCCGGAGCGTGACATCCAATTCATATTGGGTCCGGTGGACTCTCTGGATCATTCCTCGCGCCTCCCCAATTTCGGCTCCAAAATGGGTATCGACGCCACCACCAAGTGGCCCGGCGAGGGTTTCACCCGTCCCTGGCCAGGGGAAATCAAGATGAGTGACGAGATCATCCGCCGGGTGGACGCCATGCTGCCATCGCTGGGGCTCGCTGACTGGATCCAAAAGAAGGCTTGATTCCATTCGCGGCGCCCTCTTGCTCACTCCACGTGTTCCCTGGATAAGAAAGAAATTTTTTTAGTTGATTTTCGCCGTTTGATTGTGTGCTATGATGCGCGCCATGAGTGGCGTTGTTACCGGGGGGACGCACTCCAATCGAAAATTCCACCGGCCAGAGAGCATACAGTTGGAACTCTCTTGCGCAAAGTTACCTTTCTCTCTTGTGACTGCCGTCACAGGATTTCCAAAGAATCTCGGGGTATTCTAATTGTGGTTGGTTTAAGATGGTCTACATCGGCTTGTGCGAAATTTCCAAAAGACAGGTAAATTAACCCAAAGAACAGGCTAAATCACCGAAGAAAGAACTTGACTCCGACAAAAGGGATGTAATAGAACCCGAGGCGCTGAGACCCGTCGACCTTGAATCCATCATTCAAGGGTTTTTTACAAGCCAGGAAGAACGCCATGAACATCCAGAAAGAAGTGATGAACGTTCGTGAAGCCTCTCAATATCTGGGCATTTCACCCGACACGCTTTACAAGTACGTGTCCTCAGCACGCATCCCCGCTTTCAAGCTCGGCAACCGGTGGCGGTTTAAGAAGACCATCCTCGATACGTGGATGGAGCGAAAGAGTTCAGTCCCCATCCGAATGCGTCACCGTTAGAGAGGGTGGGATTTGAATCAAAGGGTTGCTTTTCAATCAGGGCGGAAAAAACCATGTTTGGACTGAGAGAAAAATCGGTAGTGGGGCTCGACATTGGGTCGAGCACAATCAAGGTGTGCGAACTGAAAAAGAAGGGCCGCGGCATGGCGGTTGTGGCGGGGGGATTCGAACCTCTGCCGGCGGACACGGTAGTGGATGGCGCCATTATGGACGCCAACTCTGTGGCCGAGGCCGTGAACCGGCTCTATCAACGCCTCGGGATCAAGAACCAGCGGGTGGCCACGGCGGTTTCGGGGCATTCCGTCATCTGCAAGAAAATCTCAGTGCCCCAGATGACCGAAGAAGATTTGGCGGAGTCGATTCACTGGGAAGCCGAGCAGCACATCCCCTTTGATATTTCCGACGTGAACCTTGATTACCAGGTGCTGAAGAGTTCCAGTGCGACGGCGCTGGATGTCCTGCTGGTGGCGGTGAAGCGGGATAAGATCTGGAATCACACGCAGGCGCTCATCCAGGCCGGGAAGAGCCCCGCCATTGTCGATTTTGACGCCTTCGCGCTTCAAAACGCTTATGAAATCAACTATGAACCTGCTCCCACCTTGTGCGTGGGCCTGTTGAACATCGGCGCCAGCGTCATGAACATCAACATCGTCAAGAACGGGGAGTCACTGTTTACCCGGGACGTTTCCATCGGGGGGAACCAGTACACCGACGTATTTCAAAAAGAGCTGAACTTGAGTTTTGAGGAAGCCGAGAAGGTGAAGCGCGCCAAGGAAGCGACCACGGTGGAGGAGAAGACGCGCCGAACCCTGATCCAATCGGTGTCTGAAATTCTGTTATTGGAGATCCATAAGACCTTCGACTTTTTCCGTGCATCCCCCACGGGCGAGCCCATTCAGCGAGTTTATGTCTCGGGGGGCACGGCGCGCATTGAGGGATTGATTGAATACCTCCGGGAGAAACTGGGTATCCCGGTGGAAGAACTGGACCCGTTTCGCAAGATAGCCATCGACGACCCCAAGGTGGATACGGCTAAGTTGCGAGACACATCTCCGGCCATGGCCGTGGTCGTGGGCCTGGCCCTTCGCAGCTTCGACTAAAGACTATGATACGCATCAATTTACTAGGTGAACGCAAGAAGCAGCTCATTACCCTAAAGACTCCTTCAGGACCGCCCAGGTCATCCTTCCTGATCCTGTTGCTCCTGCTGGTGTTTGTCGCCGCGGCCGCATACCTCTATCAGCGCTACCAGATGCTGAACCGCGAGTTGACGACCGTCCAAGGCCAGGTGAACGACGCCAAGGCACAAAAGGAAAAGAAACAAAAACTCCTCAAGGAAATCGAGGTGTTTGAAAAAAGGAAAAATATCCTGGAGGCCCGTATCGCGGTCATCGACGAATTAAAGAAGAACCAGCTGGGGCCAATCCAGTGGCTCAACGCGCTCAGCGAAGCGGTCGATCAGAGCCAAACCGTTTGGTTGACCTCGGTCGGTCAAACGGAAGATCACATGACCATTGAGGGGCTATCCACCTCGCTCAATGGGGTGGCGAATTTTGTTGCGTCTCTGAAACGATCAAGCGCCTTTGCCAATGTTTCCATCAACGAAACGGCCCAAACGAACATCTCGGGGATGGATGGATACACGTTTTCGGTCACCTTGGACACAAAAGTAAGAAATCTTGCAGCTAAATCGTAAATCGAAGAAGAAGGTTTTACGGCCATGGCCTTCGAAAAAATAGCTAGGCTCCCTTGGTATCTACAACTCCTGATTCTCGTCGTCGTTGGAGGCTTACTGGTGGTGGGCGTGGAGATGGTTTATTTTCGGGATATGTCCACGCAAATCGCCGATCAGAAGAGCCAGTTGGACGGTTTGAACAAGGATCTGGAGAAGCTGAAAGGCGTCGAAAAACGGCATAGCGAATTCAGGGCGACCAATGCCCGTCTTGAGCAGCAGCTGGCGGGTCTGCGGTCGATTCTCCCCAACGACCGGGACACCGATGTGCTGATCAAGCAATTCCAGGAGATCGCGTCGCGGAGCAATGTCCGGTTATTGCGTCTGCTCGCCAAACCGGTTACCAAGCGCGAAACCTCAGCGACCCAGGATGCCTCGGGCAAAAAGGGTGATGCGCAGCCCCAGCTTTACAATGAGATTTCCTTTACGCTGGAGCTGTCGGGCAGCTATGCGGGTCTGGGAATGTTCTTCGACCGCATTGCGCATTTGCCGAGAATCGTGAATGTCAAAGATCTGGACATCGCCAGCTCCGCCAGTCCCGGAAAGGTGCATTTGAAGGTGATGCCTCCGAAAGGGCTGACCGACACGATTGTGGCCACCTGTACGGCGACCGCCTACTTCACGGCGGAGGAATAAAGATCCGCATAACGATTCATGGATTCGTGACCTATGAAAAAACGAAAAACAATTTTCATCATCCTGGGGTGCCTTGCCCTCACGGCCCTGGGCTTGGCGTCCCTGACCATGGGGGCAGAGAAACCCGGCGGAAGACGCGAGGGCGCAAAGAACAAGTCGGGACCTCCAAAGCGGGCGGCGTTTCCATTGGCTTCGACAACATCGGTCGCGCTATCCACGGATGAGAAGGAAGACTCGCGTCTGCCCGGGAGGGACCCGTTTCGAGCCCTGGTGGTGCGTCAGAGCGATGAGCCCCTGTTTCCAGTGGTTCCCGGAAAGCACGGGATCCGTGTCAGGCAGTTGCAGTTGAAGGGAATTGTGAAGTCTGAAGGACATTATCTTGCAGTCATGGATACGCGGCAATCATCCGGCACCTTGTTGTTCCGCGAGAACGATGAGGTTTCTGACGGCCGGGTGGTGTCGATTACTGAAGACGCCGTACTTTTTCAAGAGCGGTCGCTCGATCCGCTGGGCAAACCCCTTTTGCGGGATGTCGTTAAGAAAATTTCGGGTTCGGGAGGAGTAATCCCATGAGGGCGCAGCACGGTCATTTAAAGTATTTCATCACACTGCTGGTGGGGGTCGTGGTCGGACTCAATGTGCTGACGATGCCGGCCTGGTCCGGCGAGGTTGGCTCACGCCCACCTTCTGTCACTCCATCTAATTCCGCCCGTCCAATCATAGTGCAAGGCGTGAACGTTCGACCTGATGGCGGAAAACTCATCATCGACCTCCAGACCAACGGCACTGCTGTCTATAAGAGCTTTGAGTTGGAAAACCCGCGCCGGGTGGTCGTTGATGTGGAGAATGCCGTCCTGGAGACGGAACAGCATCATTTTCCCGTGGATCACGTAAACATCCGGTCGGTGCGGCTGGCCCAGTTTTCCAGCGCGGCTCCCCAAATTGTGCGCGCGGTCATCACCTTCCGGAATAAGGTCCCCTATGCTTTCGCCCGCGACGGGAACGCCATCCGGATGTTAATTGACCCGGGCAACAAGGGGGTGGAGGCGGCCTCCAAGCCACCTCTTTCCGCGTTGGCAGCCAAGACTGAAAAACCCTCGAATGCACCGGCGGGAACTCGTCTGGAGAAGACTGCCCCAACGCCGGATCGTGGATCAATTCAGAATCCCACTCCCAAGCGGCCAAGCCCGGTGAAACCTGAAACGGGTCCGCTCATTGCCTCACTGAAACCCGCGGGGGAGGCACTTCCCAAGGTGGCAACTCCAAAGAAAGTTGAGGCCCTGCCTGAAGAGAGAAAAGCACCTTTGGAGAAACAGAAAACTGTGGACAAGCCGGCCCTTGCCATGAGCACTCCGGCCAATGCTAAACCGGTGGCCCCTGTTGAGAGTGCGTCGGTCCATGGACGGACCCGCCCCGTGCCTCAAAGCGAGCTCGGCGGAAAACCCGTAGGTAGCTCAACTGGTGGGACTGCACTATCGCCTGTTCAGGCGCCCACTCCCAGCGATAAAGCACCGGTGAACGTCGCGGCTGTGCAGCCCCCTTCACCTGTGCCACCAGCTCAGAATGCGGCGTCATTGCAGTCCACTCCTGCGGCCGCTCAGCCCGCCCCTACACCTGCCCCTCAAGCGGCGGCGAGTGCTCCTCCGGCAAGCGCTGGTTCTGCTCCAAGTGACATCATTTCCCTCGACCTGCGCGATGTGGATATTCGTGATTTCTTCCGTTTGATTCATGAAGTGAGCGGCTTGAATGTCATCCTGGATCCCAGCGTTCGGGGAACACTGACGATTGCTTTGAAAGATGTTCCCTGGGAGCAAGCGTTGAAAATTGTCCTTCTGAACAATCAGCTGACTTCTAAATTGGAAGGAAATGTCCTCCGCATTGTGACCTTGAAGGGAGCCGAAGATGAGAGTGTCGCTGAGCGCAAAATGAAGGAAGCCCAGGTGGCGATGCAGCAGGTTCAGGTCGAGCCCAAGAGAGTATATACCCGGGTTCCGAACTACATGAAGGCGGAAGATCTGAGAAAGGTGTTCGAACAGCTGTTGGGGAAGGGGTCCGACCTTGTTTACTCCGACAAGGATACCAATACGATCCTCGTGAGGACGACACAAAGACAGATGGATGATCTCGACGCCATCATGAAGAAGATGGACATCAAAAAGCAGCAGGTGGAAATTGAGGCACGGGTGGTGACTGCCAACCGCAGTTTCCTCCGCGACCTTGGAATTCAACTGGGGGCCCAACTGTTTTCTGGAACTGTTCAGAACGCCAGGAATATTCTAAGCGGGTCGCCCATCCCGGGGCTGAACAGCCCCAATGTTCGGCAGCCACGACCGCCGATCTCTTCTGCGCCTCCAGCTACTACGCCGGGCCAGCCCATTATCGGCCCCCTCCCGTTCAATATCAACCTGGGCGCGGCAGCCCCAACCAGTTCCCTTGGTTATGTGTTCAACGGTGCCAATGCCATGCTCGATGCTTTCATCACCGCTTCCGAGTCCAAGGGGCTCGCCAAACTCCTTTCGAAGCCGAAAATCATTACGAGGAATCATGAAGAAGGGGAAGTGAACCAGGGCACGAAGATTCCCATCCAGACGGTCGTCAACAACACCGTGAGCACCGTTTATGTGAATGCCGTTCTCGACCTGACCGTGACCCCCCACATCACGGAAGAGGGAACCATCTTCCTCGATGTCAAGGTGACTCGGGATACCCCTGACTTCAATCAATCGGTGAATGGCATCCCCACGATTGCGACCCAGTTCCTCCAGACCAAGGTTCTCCTCAATGACGGAGGGACCGTGGTGGTGGGCGGGGTGTTGGTCGACGACAACGAATACAACATCCGGCAGGTCCCCGGCCTGGGAAATCTTCCTATCATCGGGAATGCCTTCCGGAACAAGTCAGTGACCCAAACTACTAACGAATTGTTATTCTTCCTGACTCCGAAAATAATCCAATAATAAGCCGCCAGGAGCGGGGACTCGACCCTCCCTCCTGGCGCATTCAGTCCAACGATTCCAGTGAAATTGCTAGAAGGCCTCATGGAGAGGCCCTGTAGTTGGGCCAGGGTGCCCATGGGTTTGATTTCCAATGCTGAACAAGACACTTGAGGCCATCCATGAGAAGGTCAAGGGAACGGTAGCCGTGATGGTTGTCGGACTGGATGGCTTCATCATTGAGCAACAGGGGAGTCCCGAGGGCGACCTCTCCCTGGAAACGGTTGCCGCGGAGATAGCCACGTTGCTCCGGCAGGCTCAAACGTCATCCGCTGACATGAATGTCGGAACGCTTGAGGAGGTGGATCTCCGGACGGAGCGGTTCTATATCCTCGTCCAAAGAATTACGAACGATTATTTTCTATGCCTCATCCAGGCGTTGGATGGGATCTTCGGCCGGGCCCGGTTTGAACTCAGAAAAGCAAAAGTATTGCTGGCGAGTGAATTCGTAATTTAGGTCCTCCAGAGAGTCGATCACCCCGATAAGCGGAAACCACGGGACGAAGCCCAGGTATCCTCCGGTTCTCAGTCTGGTTTCTCACGCCTTTCATGGTCCGGTCTTCGGTCTAAAATCTGAAATCTCATGTATCTCCAGTTAGTGGGAAACTGGTCGGACCACCCGTGACGGACCTCGCTACAGCCCATGCAGGTCTTTGGATCCCCGCGCAGGGCCCCGAATTTCATTGGCTTTCGTATCTGGGCTACTCCCTGGGATGGGATTCGCAGCTCCCTCAACCGGAACGAGGTGGAAATAAAATCGGCCTTCACCCGAGCACGGCGCCAATGGTAGAATCTGCCGTGACACAAGAAGGTGCTCGGGGAAACTCCAGGCGGGCACTGGGGCGCGACTTCCCCCTTCAAAGGCCAAGATCGGGCGTTTGCCTTTTTCAGAATTCATAGATTCAGAGAGCACAGGGAATGAGGCGATCGTTCCCTGTTTTTTTATGGCGTCTCAAAAATGAAACGGTCAACCCTCATCAGCAGACTGCAGGAGAATCTCAAAGAACGGAACCTAGACGCCTTCCTTGTCACCCACCTTCCCAATATTTTCTATCTGACGGGATTTAGCGGCTCTTCGGCGGCCCTCGTGGTCTTCCGGCATGCGGCAGTGTTCCTTACGGATGGTCGATATACCGAGCAAGCTTCCCGGGAGGTCAAAAACGCCCAAATCAAGGCGGCGCGCAATGGACTGATGCCGGCAGTCGCTTCAGTCGTGTTGAGGCGCGGAGCCCGCCGGGTGGCCTTGGAATCGCGCCATCTGACCTATGATATGTACCGGTGGTTGAAAAAGGAACTTCACCTGAAGGGTCAACTGGTCCCGTGTGTGGACTGGGTGGAGGAGCTTCGGGCGGTCAAGACACCGGTGGAGATTGAAAAAATTCGCGCCTCCCTGCGCACCGTGATGGCCGCGTTTGAGGAGACCCTTCCGGCCGTTCGCCCCGGAGTCCGGGAAAGGGAGTTGAGCGCCGAGCTGGAATATCGTATGAAACGGCATGGCGCGCAGAAGGTGTCGTTTGATTTGATTGTCGCCTCGGGACCTCGCTCCGCCCTGCCGCATGGGATTGCGTCTGAGAGAAAAGTATGCAGAAATGAGTTTCTGGTTTTTGACCTCGGTGCTATACTGCGCGGATACTCGAGCGACTTCACACGTACGGTATATGTCGGACGACCTTCGGCAAGGGCACGCGAGATTTACAAGATCGTGGCGGAAAGTCAGGAATGTGCCATCGCGGGAATCGGGGCGGGCATCCCTGCGGCCCATATTGACCATCTGGCCCGAAACGTCATCGAGCAAAAAGGCTACGGAAGGAATTTCGTCCATAGCACAGGTCATGGAATTGGCGTGGAAGTCCACGAGGCTCCACTGATCGGCACCCGCAGCACGGCGGTCCTCAGGGCCGGGCAGGTGATTACGGTTGAGCCCGGCATTTACCTCCCTCATTACGGCGGTGTGCGCATTGAAGACATCGTGGTGGTGGATCAGGGGGGCTGCCGCAATTTGACTGAGACAACCAGAGAACTCATCACCCTTTAGTCCATCAATCAGGTAAATCTCTCCGATGAAGAAGACACCAACCAGACCAAGCGAAGTAGCGGCGATGGATCTCGATGAAATCCGACGGCTCATCGATTTGGGTGAGAAGAAAGGGCTCGCTGAATTTGAGGTGGAGAAGTCGGGGGTTCGCGTCCGCATCAAATATAACCGGGGAACCGAACTCATCCAGGTTGAACCCACCCGAATCGCTGCGAATCCGGGTACCCCTGCAGAGAGCCGCGCCCTCACGCAAGAAACCGCTCCCTTGGGGACTGCCCACGAGCCCACCCAGGCGGAACCGCTGGACAAGGATCATTTCATGGTGAAGTCTCCCATCGTCGGGACCTTCTACGCATCCCCCGATCCCAACTCACCTCCCTTTGTAAAGGTGGGCGACCGTGTCAAAGCGGGAGAAGTTTTGTGCATTGTCGAAGCCATGAAATTGATGAATGAGATTGAGTCTGAAGTCTCCGGGGAGCTGATCAAGGTCTACGTGGAAAACGCCCAGCCCGTCGAGTATGGTGAGCCCCTCTTTGCGATTCGAGTGAGTTAATCAGTCACCGGGATCCTGAAGGAAGCCGGGAATGTCCCCGGTTCCGGCAGCCGAGGGATCGCACGCGTGCCTTGTGTCGATTTTCCAGCATTCTGCGGCTATGTTCAAAAAAATCCTGATTGCCAATCGCGGCGAAATCGCGTTGCGCGTTATCTGCGCTTGCAAGGAGCTTGGCATTCAGACCGTTGCCGTTTATTCGGAAGCAGACCGCAACTCGCTCCATGTTCGATTCGCCGATGAAGCGGTATGTATCGGCCCTCCCCGGAGCAGTGAAAGCTATCTCAACATTCCCAGTATCATCAGCGCAGCGGAAATCACGAATGTCGACGCCGTTCATCCCGGTTACGGGTATCTCTCCGAAAGCGCCTATTTTGCGGAAGTGTGCCAGTCGTGTCATCTGACCTTCATCGGCCCCACTCCCCAGGCAATCCGGTTAATGGGAGACAAGGCCAGGGCTCGGGCCGCGATGCGCGAAGCCGGTCTTCCGATCCTACCCGGCAGTGAGGGGATCCTTGAAGACGCAGCCGAAGCCGAAGCGGTCGCGACGAAGATCGGATTCCCGGTGATCATCAAGGCATCAGCGGGCGGGGGGGGACGAGGCATGCGCGTTGTGCGGACCATCGAGGAGCTGCGCGCTTCGTTTCGAACCGCCCAGCTGGAGGCGACCAACGCCTTCGGAATCGAAGACGTCTACATCGAAAAGTACGTTGAACATCCGCGCCACATTGAGTTTCAGGTCCTCGCAGATTCCCACGGTCGCGTGATTCATCTGGGTGAAAGAGAGTGCTCCATTCAGCGGCGTCATCAGAAGGTTCTGGAGGAATCGCCGTCCCCCGCCGTGGACTGCGCCCTGCGTTCTTCCATGGGGAGCCGGGTGGTGAAGGCCTTGCAGACGGTGGGTTATCTCAACGCGGGGACGATGGAATTTCTCATGGACGAAAGCCGCAATTTTTACTTCATGGAAATGAACACCCGAATTCAGGTGGAACATCCCGTCACGGAGTTTGTGACGGGACTGGACTTGGTCCGCAAGCAGATCCTGATTGCCGCCGGGGAAGGGATCGATACCGTAGGTTCGGACCTGAAGCTTCGGGGTCATGCCATTGAATGCCGCATCAACGCGGAGGACCCTGACACCTTTCAACCCTGCTCCGGCAAGATTACAGCCTGGCATCCCCCCAGTGGCACCGGAGTCCGTGTGGATACGGCGATGTACGCGGAGTCCGAAGTCACCCCCTATTACGATTCGTTAATCGCCAAAGTCATTGTTCACGCGCGCAACCGCGAAGAGGCTCTCCGCCGCATGACTCGAGCCCTGGACATGTTCATCGTGGAAGGGATCAAAACGAATATCCCCCTGCACCAGCGGATTATTTGTGATCCCGATTTTGTCTCGGGGAACATTGATACCCGATTTTTGGAGCGCTATGCGGGTAGAGCCTCTCGCAAGGTGGCGTAGCTTGCATGCGACTGGAAAAGCTTTACGCGATCCTTGATCCCTCGATTCGGGGCGAACTCCCCTTGCTCACGATTGCCGAGCGACTTCTGGAGGGCGGAGCCCGGCTAATCCAATACCGCAACAAAACTGCCTCCAGCCGGCAATTGTTGTCGGATGTGCGGACACTGGTGCAGTTAGCCCGGGCCAAGAAGGCTCGCATTGTTGTCAATGACCGGGCCGATGTGGCTTGGTTAGGACACGCCCACGGGGTTCATGTGGGCCAACTTGACCTGCAAGTTCGGCATGTCCGAAAGATCCTGGGTCCCCGGAAGATGATTGGAATTTCGACCCATTGCTTGGATCAGGCCCTCGAGGCTGCAAAGACGAGTGCAACCTACATTGCCGTGGGCCCGATCTTCTTCACGACGTCCAAGAACGATCCCGATCCAGTCGTGGGGCTTGAAGGCCTGCGGGAGATACGTCAATACCTCAAGCAACCGATTGTAGCGATCGGAGGTATAACGGCCGAAAACGCCGGGGATGTCATCGCGGCAGGGGCTGATTCTGTGGCAGTGATCAGCGATCTGTTGCGCGCTGAGGATATCTCGGAGCACACGAAGCGGTTTGTGAAGATACTCGGAGAGTGAAGAAAGCAGTTGTCAGTTCTCAGTTGCTCGTTCTATAGAGCAAACCAATGATCTATAAGTGTTCCGCCGCATCATTATTCAAACAGGGATGGATCCAAAATCACTGCTGTCCAAATTAGCTGAGATTCAGAACCGTGATCCCTATGAATACTGGTTAAAAACGATGCAATGTTTGATTTTCAAGTTCAGGTCTCCTTCGCTGCTGTCCAAGTTAGCTATA
>JBGQBO010000007.1:0-154775 GCA_041494885.1 Terriglobia bacterium | reverse complement strand
CCGGATTCCCACTTTCCCACAGGCCTCATCATCATCCATCTCAACGGAAAGGACTCTCAACCTAAAAGCGGACATTTCATTTGCTAAAAAAAGCGGACATTTTAACTTGCTAATGACACGCTTCGGGCCGCTCCTTGACAGTGCCGCATCTTTTGGTTAGCATTGCGGGACTCTCTTGGAGCTGTGGAGAGTAGGCGTTTGATCGGAATGCTTCGGCCATCTGCTCTCAGGTCTTTCTGTCGAGAACTTGCCTTCATTGCCTCCCGGAGAATCAATTCGTTAAGGAGAAATATCACCATATGAAAAAGCGAGTTGTTGCGGCTATTATCGCAACTTCCCTTCTGGGGATCACTACCCTCATGATGGCCCAGGCCCAAGCACCCACACAGGCGCCAAAGACGGCACCCAAGGAGCCCAAGGCCAAAACGCAGCAGGAATATGAAGCGTTCACGAAATTCAATGCGGAGACCGATTTTGTGAAGAAGACGGCGGAGGGGGAACAATTCATCAAGGACTTTCCCGATTCCGAGCTGACCGTCCCGTTCGTCTACCCCCGGATGCTCGTCGGTTACCAACAACAGAACAATTACGAGAAGACCGTCGAATACGGGGAAAAGATTCTCATTGCGGACCCCTCCAATACTTTTGCCCTGTTCATGCTGTCGTTGGTCATACCCGAGCGTATCAAGGACGACGATCTGGACCGCCAGCAGAAGCTCGACCATACCACGGAGTATGCGAAGAAACTCCTGGAAGTCGCGGGCTCGATGCAAAAGCCGGCGCAGATGACCGAGGAGCAGTGGAAGGGGCAGAAGGCTCAACTTCTAGGCGGAGCGTATTCGGCCCTGGGATTCGTTGCCCTGCACAAGAAGAACTACGACGAGGCAATTTCCAACTACAAGAAATCATTGGAAGCCTTTCCCAAGGACCCGATTGCCTACTATCGCCTCGGGCTTTCTTTCTCGTTCGGCAAGAAAAATGATGAGGCCATCAAGGCTTTGGCCTCGAGTGTGGCTATGAATGGTCCGGCGCAAGCCAAATCTTATTTGGAGCAGTTGTACAAGGCAAAGAACAATGGCTCCCTGGACGGTCTGGACAAAGTGATCGCTGAGGCGGCCTCCGGATTCAAATAGACCCCGTGACGCTGACCTTGCCGCTTCCCCATGATCTGTCTCGGGCGAACGGTGGTGCCAGACCCAGCAGAGCAGCTTGCAAGGGCTAGTCGTGTAGGAATGTACTAGCCCTTTTTTTATGGTGGGGCAGGGAAGTATGTTTGAAGAGCTTGAATTAAAGATTGTGTATCGGTTTCACCGACCGGAACTGCTGGAACGCGCGATGACGCACAGTTCCTGCGCTAATGAACAGGGGCTTTCAGCCGACAATGAACAACTGGAGTTTCTTGGAGACTCGGTGTTGGGTCTCATCATCAGCGATCGCCTGGTCAAGCATTACCCTGAGCTCAATGAGGGGAAGCTTTCGAAGTTAAAGTCCTTCCTTGTCAGCGCGAAAAATCTGTATCAGGTGGCGGAACGTCTGGATTTGGGGAAATATCTCCGGCTCGGACGGGGGGAGGAGAAAACCGGCGGGCGTGTCAAACACGCCTTACTCGTGGATGGTCTGGAGGCCTTGATTGCAGCCATCTATCTCGACGGCGGGTTTCAATCGGCCGAGCGATTTGTGGACGAGTTCATCTTTTCCTGCGTCCACGAGATCGACCTTCAGATGCTCGACATGACCGATCCCAAGTCGGCACTCCAGGAAAAGCTTCAGGCGCTCAAGCGCATGCCCGCCGAGTACACCGTGGTCCGTGAGACAGGACCGGATCACTGCAAGGTCTTCACGGTGGAGGTCCGAGTAGGAGAAGATTTTCGCGGCGTTGCGGAAGGCATGAGCAAGAAGATGGCGGAACAGGAGGCCGCGCGACAAGCGCTGCGATACTTTTCGAGTACCTCCGATTAAATCCGGGGATCTCTGGCGCTCTCTCCTGAAACATCACGGGCTCTCATCCTTTTCATGACGCAAACCTCCTTAAAGAAGGTGCTCAAGAAAACCCTGCGGGTTAGTCTGGTCGTTCTCGTCGTCCTGTTGGTCTTGTCGTTCCTCGCCGACATTACTCCCATTCAAAATTTCCTGACCAAGCGTTTTTCCCGTCGCATTGAGTCCGCTTTGACCCATGCCCTGGGGCGTTCAGTCAGAGGCATCAATTTGAATTTTACGGTTATTTCGGGGGTTGGCTTCAATCTGGACAATGTCTATATCGAGGAAGCCCTCGGGTTTGGCGGAGAGCCCTTTTTGTACGCGGACCGTGTGCACTTTGTCTTGAGCTGGCGTTCACTCCTCATGGGACGTTTCGAGCTCTCTCGAATCACTCTCCGGCAAGCGAGCCTGAACTTAGTTCGCAACGCGGAAGGGCGATGGAACTTTGAAACGTGGTTCTTCGATTCCGGCCCCGGTAAAGCAGCATCCAGGGGGGCTGGCTCCGGGATTCCGAGTCGACCTCCGTTGAACGAGGCCTATCGTCCGCTGCCGCTGAGGATTTATCTCGATGGGGATCGCATGAACTTCAAGGATCTCAGCGGCTCTTACGAGAAGAAGGTCTTCATCTTGACTGAGGTCAGCGGGAAGATAGAGCCGGCTTGGTTCAGCAATGGGATTGACTTTGACTTGAGAATGAAACCTTCGAGGACAGATGTGCCGATGGAGAATTCGGGATCGCTTCGCTTGAGCGGCTCTTTGGGCCCCTTTCACAAGCCCTCCTTCTGGGATGCTGCCATTCAAGGACAGGCACGGCTGGAAAAATTCCCATGCTCCGACGTCATCTCCTTATTGGCAGGAAAGAGCACCTCTCTCCACGGATTGTTCGATGGACGTGCCAGTTTCAATGGCTCCCTCGACGGGCCCATCCACCTGAGTGGTTCGCTCGATTTGCTGGACCTGCATTCCTGGGCGGCCCTTCCCCGCGAACAGTTTCATTCGGCGTCCTTCCAAATCCCCAACGCTGATCTGCGGATCGGGGGCCCTTTCACTCTCTCCGGAGCGGTACTGAATATAGGCACCAGCCAGTTTAAGGTCAACGGAGGATTTGATCGTTTTTCGAAGCCCCAGCTTCATTTCATGGCAGCCTCTGAAAAATTGGCGCTGAATGACGTCCTTGATGTGATACGGGGCTTCACCAACCGGATTCCGACGGACACGCATTTGAAGGGTGAAGTGAAAGTGGATTATCAATTGACCGGACCCTGGAATTCTCCAGTGATGTCTGCGCAGTTATCGAGTTCAGGAGGACAAATCGAAAGCAGGTTTCTCGCTCAACCGGCAACGTTCGGCCCTCTCGACGTCTCGCTGGAAGACCGGGTCTTGACTTGGGATTCCATTGAGTTCCGCGACACGGAGGAGCCTCTTTTCCAACTGAGTGGATCGCTCGCAAATTTATTTGCTTCCCCGCAGTGGACTTTGGATGCCGGAGGGCATGAGGTCAGACTGGAGAGGATGGATGAGATTGGCCGAAGTTTTGGGGTCTGGCCGTTGATTCCCAGGACTGAGGGGATGGCCGATTTCTCTCTCCATTGGGGACCTGGGAGAAAGCAGACAGATCGGTCTTCCATCTCCGGGACTTTCTCCGGTCGAAACCTGACGGTGGGGTCGGGAAGTGTGAGTGATATCCACATCGGGACAGTGAGATTTGAAGGGAGAAACGACATCTCTCAGTTAGCCTTCACCCGCTTGGCCTGGGGCCGCTCCCTCGGTTCGGGCAATCTCCAATTTCCCGGATTGGAATACCGGCAGGCTCAGGTCCATCTGAATGCAAATATTCTCGATGTCGGGGAATTGACGCAGTTGGGTCTCGAGGCAAGGACCCTGTGGTTGGGACCCTCTTCGGAAAGGGAATCCGCCGGCGATCTGCCAGCGTCCCGCCGGTCTGAATTGAATTGGACTGGGACGCTAAACTCCGCCGTGCTTTCTTACAACCGGCTGCGCGTTACGAATCTTCATTCCGATGTCGAGTTGCAACGACACTCCCTTCTGTTGGACAAGTTTTCACTGGAGGCTTTTGGCGGGAGAAGTCAGGGACACCTTCATCTGGACTGGCCGGCTGGCCAGCCCGTGTTGCGCGTGGAGGGAACTGCGGAAAACATGAACTTGGACACTCTGACCAATCTGCTGACACCGCTGGATTCCGTCGTGGAAGGGAACGTGTCCGGGGAATATGCGTTCTCGGGAGAAAAACTAAAGGGACAGCCTTGGGGAAAAACCATTTCTGCTCACGTCCGCACAACCATCCGCGATCTCCGCAACGTCGGCCTGAGGATCTCTCCGGCGGCAGGACAGCTGCGCTCCCGCCTTAATATTTCACCGTCTGCGTTCACCTGGGATGCCCCCTTTACGCTCGATCTCGATCTGGATTACACCCCCGAGAATATCAAAGTGGATCATGCGCATTTACTCCGGGGCGAGTTCAAGAGTACTTTTTCGGGGACGTGCTCCAAGAATCTGGAACTGGAGCTTTCCGGGACAGCAGAGAAGGCCGTCCCCCCGAGAGGCCGCGCAACGACTTCAATCCCATTCAACGTTCAGGGGCCGCTCGATCGTGCCCAAATCACTTTCGTCGGACAACATCCTCCTCAGTAAACTGCCCGCGTCGTCTCGACCAATAAATCACAAAGAAATCCGCAGGACGAAACTTGGAGGTATCGAAACCCTCCCTGATCTTCTTTGATCTCTGAAGCTGAAATCAATCGCCTCCGCGGGGGCTGAGGGGGCGCTGGTCCGGTTCCACGGACACCTCCCTCTGCCGAGCTGAGAGCCAGTGAGAGGTAGGGGGCGTGAGGGTCGAGTAGCGGCGGGAGGTCGGGCGGAAGCATATCCGATCGTTGTTGGAGTGACTGGATTGCAGAAACTAAATCATCCTTGTTCGGGGCAAAGTAAACAACGTTCCTTTGCGTCGCATATGCGGGAATCCCGTCGAGTACGTGGCTGAGGGGGGCAGGCACCTTGGAACCCAAGTCTGAGAAAAAAACAGTGGTCGATCCCACTTGCTGGGTCTTGGGTGACCGATCTTCGGCGACGATTTTGGAAAGCGCCTTTTCGAGCTGAGCGGGATTCGAAGTCTTAAGCGCGAGCAGCCAGCCCTTGCTGCTTTCCTTCTCGGCCCCTCTCGACCTAGGGTCCGAGTCTTGGGGTGATCTCTCCAGTTCGAGGAGGGCAACCCCGCCCGAAAGGTTGACGAGCAGGTCGCGTTGAATGTGAAATCCGAGTGCCCCCTCAAACATCGCAATTATCAAATCCCGATTTTGCGGGGCCTCTTGATTTGTAATAATTCCGATCGCGTTCGCGAGCAGGCCCCACATTTCCTGTGACTGCGCGACCGAGATATAACGGGCGGACGCGGTATTTGAAGGCATTGAGTTCAACGGAATCGATTCCATTCCAGTCCCACTTTGATGAACGAAGATCGAGAGGAGGGAGGGAGAGGAGGCCGTTGAGGCAGCCCAGTGAAAATGCCACGAATCCCGAACTTCCGACCCCCGAACCTGCGCGTGGTAATGAATCGCCTGGACTTGGTCGAGACCCAGGGCCGCCAGAAACCTTGCGGTTCGAGCGGGGTCTTTAAAGGGGGTGTAATTGCGAACGAGGAAATCACGCACGAGGTTGAGAACTGATGATCCGATGAAGAAGCCCTGGAGCACCGGGCGGTCCGGGTAGCTTGGCGAGGCCATCTTCCAGGACGAACTCTCCACGATAGAGGGTGATCGACCTTCCATCGTGGCCAATACGCCTGAGAGGGCGTCCCGCTGGTTGCTGAAAAGAACGGCATCGCGGTGAACGGTCACATAAATCTTTTGATCGGGCTGTGAGCGGGAGAGCACTACCACATCCTGACCCCGCAGCGTTTCCGTCGAGATGAATGAATCCGGGAGCGCCAGTTTTTCGGCAACAGTTCGTGGAGCGAGGTTGAGATTCTTCACTCCGTAGGCACGGATCCGCACCACCAGGACTCCATTCACTTTGATGGTCTGGCCGGCTTCCGCGGAGGCTGAGGTAAGGATCACTCCGATTTGTGTCCTCGACAACCTCTGCGGTGATATTTCAAGGCGGGTTAAGAAGGCGTTAATCCACTGGCGCGCCGCGGTTGTTTGAGCCTCGTTTCTGGCATCGGCCAGGAAACGTGGATCCCGGATCAGATGGACTACGTCCTCCAGGCTCGGGACTTCCAAATAGCCAATACAATCCGCCGGAACGTAGGCATTGAACGGTGTCGGCCGCAGGTAGAGAACCACAGCGACGGCGAGAACCAGGATTCCGGCCACCAGAATGAGGAGTTTTTTCTCTCCGGAAGAATGGAATACTTTTAGCATGACGGTCGCTCAGGGCGTTTCGGGCGATATCTCTGGCGGGCACGGATCAATTCGCGACATTTTTCGATGGCGTCGACCAAAGCACTCTCATTGGCCAGGCCCTTCCCGGAAATGTCAAAGGCCGTTCCATGGTCTACCGAGGTCCGCACGAACGGAAGGCCCAGGGTGATGTTTGTGGCATGACCGAAGGAAAGGGTCTTCACGGCGATCATGGCCTGATCATGATAGGGGGCCAAAACGGCGTCGAACTCCCCTCGTGCCGCCCTGAGATACACGGTGTCGGCAGAGTAGGGCCCAGATACATCCAACCCCTTCCGCCGGCATTTCTTAATGACGGGGAGAAATATCTTGATCTCTTCATCGCCCAGCAACCCCCCCTCCCCGGCGTGAGGGTTGACGCCGGCCACGGCGAGGCGGGCGCGACGGGATCCCATCTCTTCGAGCGCCCGGACTGTCAGGTGAATCTTTCTTTCGAGCAATGGAGCGGAGAGGAGGGAGAGGGCATCCTTCAAAGGCAGATGGGTGCTCAACAAGACGGTCAGAAAATTCTTTGCCGAGAAAGCCATGGCAAAATTGCGGATGCGGGTAGCCGCTGCCAACATCTCGGTGTGGCCGGAGAACTTTGAGCCCGCCGCCGCCCAGGCCTGCTTGTGGATGGGCCCGGTTACAATCCCGTCGACGGCTTTCGCACGCG
Source organism: Terriglobia bacterium (assembly GCA_041494885.1). Taxonomy (GTDB): domain Bacteria; phylum Acidobacteriota; class Terriglobia; order JAIQFV01; family JAIQFV01; genus JAIQFV01. The sequence continues at coordinate 147,725 of JBGQBO010000007.1, read as the reverse complement.
CGAGTCGGATGGCCGTGAGCAGATAATCCATTGAGAGCCGCCCGCAACGCGCATCGATGCGGCCGAACGGGATGCTAAATCGCGGGTGCTGCAGGTTCAACAGGCAAGGATAGGTTCCGGAGCGTGTGATTTCTTCAAAAGTGACAAAATGAGGAAGGACAGGAAGGGAGGGAACACGGCGCGCAATGCTTTCAAGTACAAAAAGATCTCCGATGACGACGAGTTTGGTTTCCCGAGAAAGGGACTTCTTCCGGAGAGCTTTGAGGGCAATTTCTGGCCCGATTCCCGCGGGGTCGCCAAGTGTTAAAGCGACCACCGGCTTAATCATCGCCCGCCTTGTCTTCGTTCTCTTTGTACATGTAGCGGATGGCGTGTTTCATGAGCAGCATGTTGGGCTCGGTAGGACGATTCAACTTGAGACAGCGTTTGTCGTACCACTCGATGGTCCCTCGTAAGATCTCCCCTTCGGTGAGGACTAACACCATGGGAGTCTTGTTTTGCATCTGCTTGACGTAATAAAAGTTTTCGGCGTTCGTCTGCTCAGGGGGAACCGGCTTTCGCCGCGGTTGGGTATCCCGTCCCTGACCCGACGACCGGCTCTCTCGCTCGCTGGAGCGATCCTTAATGTCTGCTAATGAGGGACGAATTAGTTTTCGATTCACCGCTCACACTCCTTCACCCACATAGACGCTCGTGAAGCCTTGCAGGTAGATAACAATTCTGTTTAGGTTGATATGAAGACGCTCAGTGCTGTATACAAAATTCCAAACGAGAAACGTTGTCCAATCATTCCACTTTCGCGGAAGCTTACCAAGTATGAAAGAATTGACGGTTTACAATTTTCGAGGCAGATAGGGTCGCTTTGGACTCCTCATTTGTTCCCAACACGCTTCCACTGTGCTCGAATCACGTATGTGAAATTAGAGAAATTCTAACACAGCCGCTGAAGGGCAGCAACAAAATTGTGCGCAAAATTGTGTGCGAACAAACCGTTCCCCGGGGAGTTCGCCCAGGGGAGACAGGCGTTGTCCCAAGTTCCTTACTGAGGGGAGGAGGTAGGGGGGGCGGAAGGGATTCGGGTGAGAAAGAAAGCGAGATCCTCAAGGGCAAGCGGGCGGTTGATGTTGATCCTCAGTCCGTAACTGATCGCGTCCAACTTGGCGAACACCTCCGGGATTGCGCCTGCCGGGATCAACTCCGAAAGCGCCTGAAGTGAGGAGCGCAGGTCGATATTAATCATCTGCTCCTCGGGGGCCTGATGGAGCAGATAAAACAAGTCTTGGAAAAGCAGATAAAGGATGTCCAGCCGCTCTTCGAAAAGCTCCTTCTTCTTCCCCAGGACATCGGCGGCCGCCACGACGCCCTCGGCCGAAGGGGTGAGCAGGGAGGCCTTGACGAGTTCCATGACCTCCGATCGCATGGAGCGAAAGGAATCGAGATTGAGGCTGAGGGCTCTGCCAATGCTGCCTTGGGCAAGCCGGGCGCAAAGATCACGATCGGCCGGCGACAGGTTTGATTGGTCTTCCAGAAACTGGCGGACCAACAACACCGGGAGGGGGGAGAAGGAAAAAATCTGGCATCGCGATCTAATCGTCGGCAACAGCGAATGAAACCTGGCTGTGAGCATAATGATCTTAGTGCTCGGGGGAGGCTCCTCCAGCATCTTCAGAATCGAGTTGGCCCCGTCCTCCTTCATCCGGTCCGCTTCGTCGATGATGATGACCCGGCAACGGCCCTCGAAAGGCTGGTAAAAAACATCCTTTCGCGCCTGGCGTATTTGATCAATCTGAAGAAAGTGTTTTTCCTCCAGCACGCCGACCACCAGGACGTCGGGATGTGTCCCTGCTTCGATCTTACGGCAACTCGTGCAATGGTTACAGAAGGATCCTTCCGTCTCCAGACAGTTCAAAGCCTTCGCCAGCATCAGGGCTAGTGTGCGCTTACCAAAACCCTCACTGCCCGCAAAAAGCAACGAGTCCGGAAAACGCTTGCTCTCCAGCGCGTGGCGAAGAGTCAGGACGACCCGTTCATTGCCGCGAAAATCTTCAAAAGAATTCATGCTCGTTCCCATCCTGAACGCACAGGGGAAGGCCCAGTGATGACGGACCCCGTTCGCTCCGGAAAGTTACCCCAAGGATCGTCTTCGTGCAAAGTAAATTCTTATCAAAACTCAGCCACCGCTGATCACTAGTGACACCCTTTAAGGACCCTTCATTCCGGGTCGATCAGGGGTTCATTGACAATCACCCCTCCCTGAGATTAGTCCGATGGGTCCGAAAGGGTTTGCCTTCGAGACCCAATTTGATAAAATATTCACAAAAGGAGGTTTTCCAATGCCTACAACCACCAAGAGACGACCCTCTGTGAATGCGGTTGTTCGGCTCGTGACCCGGAAGAACCCAAAGGCAAGGAAAGATGTGAAGACATTGCTCAAGGAGGTTTATCGCGCCCTTGGCCTTAGAACGGTGGATCAGATTTTTGCCATCGATGCCCCCAGCCCCGAAACCATCCTCCGGGAGCGGCGTAAAATTTTCGAATAATGGCCGATCTAACGTATCGAGCACTTATCGGTGGGTGAACGTGCTTCGAAATATTGATTGAACCAATGATCTCTCGTCCCAGAGTATTCAAGGGCTCGCTTTGGCCGTTTACCCACCTTCTCCCAGCCTCAATTTAAATCAAAACAACCCCTCCAAGACTTCAGGACGAATCCGCCACCGTGACGGTGAACTTGGAACAGCTTCAGGCATGTTTTCTCATTGCCAGCGACCGATGAAGTTCATCTTGGCATGCGGGGAGCGGTGAGCTAGAATCTCCAGCAGATCCATGATTACGATCAATGGGCATGCAACGAGCGGAAAATAGAAAGTACTTCCATCAAACGGCAAGCCGTCCGATCTATTGACCAGCGACTGGTAGGTCTTTAGAAGGAACCTGTGAAAGTAATACCGTAATATGTGGCCTTCGTTGCTCCGTCATTCGTCGGGGAGGCTATCTTTTTGGCGGACGGATCCTCGGGTGCACGAATTCCGCCAGATAGGATATCCCAGGAATCAGAAGTTATCCTTGCAGTCGAGTCCTCGGGGTACTAATGCCATTAAAGTTGCCTGAGATCACAGGAGTTCTGATCAAGTCGTAAAGGATCTTCATTTAGGTTGCGAGAGGATTTCCATTACCGTTTCACAATCCTGTCCATTCAACCGCCGGGTCTGAACAAAGCCTGCACAGTAGATGTCATGTTCAAAAATTGAAGGGGGGGGTTATGCGGTTAGTCATGGTTCGAAGCGCTATTATAGTATGGGTCGTTTGTCTGTTCGTATCGATATCCTGGGCACAAGACTGTGTTGAGTGTCATAAGAAAGTCACCCCGAACATCGTTTCGGATTGGCAATTGAGTAAGCATAGTAAGAACGCCGTGACGTGTTCCACGTGCCACGGCGATGCCCACCAAACCGCCGAGGATTACAGCAAGGCTGAGATTCCAACCCTCGGAACTTGCGGGCAATGCCATCGGGACCGAGTTCTGCAGTTCTCGAGAGGGAAGCATGCGGTCGCTTGGGCAGCGATGAAGGCAATGCCGACCTTTCACTATCAACCCATGGCGTTGATTGAGGGGAAGACAGGATGCGGCGGGTGTCATCAGATTGGTGTAAAAACAGATGCCGAGATCAAAGAACTGAAGGCGGGGGGTAACGGGTTCGGTGTGGCCTCTTGCGACGCCTGTCACACTCGACACACTTTTTCAGCCAGGGAGGCCCGACAGCCGCAGGCCTGTCAAACCTGTCATATGGGTTTCGACCACCCTCAGTGGGAGATGTACTCGGGATCCAAGCACGGCGTCCGATATTTACTCAAGCAGGGGGGCGTCTTGCCGGCGACTGTTGCGGCACCAACCTGCCAGACCTGCCATATGCAAAATGGAGATCACGGGGTTCGCACAGCCTGGGGATTTCTCGCTGTCCGGCTTCCGATGCCGGAGGATAAACAGTGGGCCTCAGACCGGACAACCATCCTGCAAGCGCTGGGGGTGCTCGATCCCGACGGCAAACCCACCGCGCGTCTAGAAGTGGTGAAAGGGGCCGGAGTTGCGCGCCTCACCGAGGAGGACTGGAAGAAGGAACGGGAGAAGATGCTTGCCACGTGCCACCAGTGCCACTCTGCCAATTTTGCCAAAGGAGAACTCGCCAAAGGCGATCAAATGATTAAGGAAGCGGATCATGTCATGGCCGAGGCGATTCGAGTGGTTGCGGCGCTCTTTAAGGAGGGATTGCTCTCGAAGCCCAAGAACTATGCTTTTGCTTTTCCCGATCTGTTGACCTTTCACGACGCGCCGACCGTGATTGAGCAGAAATTGTTCGTCATGTTTCTGGAACATCGCATGAGAACGTTCCAAGGGACGTTTCATGCGAGCCCGGACTATGCGCTCTGGTACGGTTGGAGCGAGATGCAGCGGGATTTGACCGAGATCAAGGAAATGGGTGAGGAGATCCACCGGCGAGCGAGGGAAGCGAAAAGATAGGGGAGGGATGGCTCCCGGCATGGGCAACACAGGTTTGGAAATGTGAGATACTACATCGAGGAGTGGGATCTGCGAGCCATGGCCTCGATCCCGCTCCTCGTTCATCCCGGGATGATTTGGAGGATCTCTTCCCGGTTCGAGGGGGAAGGGAACAGGTCTTACACTATGAGAAACTATCTAAGGAATTGGGGCCTACTTGTCGGCCTTCTTATACTCGGTTACTTCTCGGTTCTAACGACCACGCTGGTCCGGGCGCAGCAGGCTCAACCCCGTCGCCCCGTCAAGCCGGCTCCCGCTGCCGGGACGAAGAGTACGATCGCCAAGCCCGCTACAAAGGCCGCTGGCAGCGGATCCGCAACAGGCTCGGAGTCGGATCTCCTCAACCAGCGAATCGTGGATCACCTGCGGTCAACCTTCAATGTGTCGCCCGAGGTTGACCTGACGGTTGTCGGCAGGAGTCCATCAAAGCTGATGGGCCTGGACACGGTTACCGTCGAGGCCAATGACAGAGTGAACACTCCCCACCGGCTGGAGGTCTTGATTACTCCCGATAATAAGTTCGCTTTAATGCCGCAGATTTTTGACCTTTCCGTGGACCCGTTTGCGCAGAAGATGAAGGAGATCAACCTGGCGAGCGCTCCGATGTGGGGCAACAAGAATGCGAAGGTGACCATCGTCGAATACTCCGACTTCGAGTGCCCTATGTGCAGTCAGGCGTATCACACCCTTGAGGACCAGGTCTTCAAGCAATACGGCGACCAGGTGAGACTGGTTTACAAGAATTATCCTTTGCGGAGCCATCCCTGGGCCGAGAGTGCGGCGATTGCCGGCATGTGCGCGTTCCAACAGAGTAATGACGCCTTCTGGAGCCTCTACCGTACTTTCTTCGTGAATCAGTCCTCCATCAAACCCGAGACCGTGAAGGCCAAGGCACTGGAAGCCCTGATCAAATCCAGGATTGATTTGACTGAATTTGAAAAATGCTATGACAACAAATCAAGCCTGTCCCGGGTCCAAGCGGATGTCGATGAAGCCCAGGGTCTCAACATTCAGGGGACGCCGCTGTTTATTATCAACGGAAGGCCCGTGCCGGGCTCCGTCTCCTTCAGCGTTTTTCAAAAAGTGATTGATAACGCGCTGAAGCAAAGATCCAACTGAACGCTTGTTTGAGGGTTTATGAGAGCGGCAAACCTCACGTCCGCATCGATGTGGAAGATGTAGGCAAGAAAAGACGGCCGATTTTCCCCCGGAACAGGTCCTCCAAGAGGTGACTAACCCGATTCCTCGCAGGATTTCCACATAACCTCTTCATTCCTCCGGCAGTTCATCCTCATTTATGATGGGGAAGGCGGCCATCAACGATCGGATACGGAGTTCCGCATCCTCTATACCGCCGCCTGTTTCAGGCCGACCCGCCTTGCGTCCACGCAGTCGCCCTGCCTGGTCATCGAAGACATACCCGCCTGAAGTAACAAGGTTGAACTTGGATTTTGAACTTTTTGATTCGATGAAGGCAACGAGCCTTGACCTCAGGATAGGAATCCATCGAGGATGCCCGTCCGAGCCGTAAAAGGTTTGAAGATTTCCACCCCGATTTCATGGTGGTGCGATCCCCAGTCCGAGTCCGAGACCTTGCAGCCACTCCAGGTTCTTTCATCGACACAGGCAGTCTCAAATCTCAAATTTGAAATTTCAGATATGGCCTGTCGAGATCAGGCAGGACTTATGGTCACCCACCGATACGCCTGTCCCAAGGCCTTTCACCTCCGCCGGGGCCCCATTAGAAGCCATCGCCACAATCTATGGCCGTACGATGATGCTCCCCATTCGAGGAAGTCCAGAAGGCGTCTCTCGATCACTTCCTCAATCCCTCAGAGCGAGGCAAGCGGTAATTTCCAGCCCGGTTTACCGGGCTGCAATTGTTTCCATCGTCATTTGATGGGCGAGGGGACGCAGCGTTCGAGCGTCAACGAAGGGAGGATTCAAGCCCACTGAACCAGGGTAGGATTATCATTTTGTTTGGGGAGGGGTTGGCTTGCGACTGTCAACCCGGTGGGGTTCACGTGGACCCGAAACATCAGTAAGAGAACACGCAGTATCTTTATTCATCCCCTGAGCATTTTGCGGCCTGACGCGCATGTTAAGTGACATCCCGACCCTTTGGGCCAGGCATCCATGGAGCTGGGGCAAATCCATGCGCCTTTCGCCATGCACTCAGTTGCCCGCAGTGATAGCCCTCGTGAAACACCAAAGAATGGAGATGATGACCGATTGTCGGCTGCGCCTTTGCCAGAACTTCGTCCGGGAGAGGCCGCACGAGGTCTGGACTGGTGTGCGACTTAACCGCCTTGATCCGCGCCAGACCAGTGTCCTCAAGCCGGCCGACCAGCGCGGCCTTCGCATAATAGCTATCGCCAGACGGTCCAGGCGCAGCCCCCGGACCATGCGCGCGCAAAAGGATCCCGAAGTCTTCCGGAAGATCCCGGAGGCCGAGGAGACTCAAAAGATAGACGTCTGCCAGCAGGAGGTGGCCCAGGATCCATGCGGGGTGCTGTTCTCCCTCGGTCGACTGCAGAAAGATGCGGTCGTCAGGCACATCGGCGACCAGCGTTAGAGTCTGCTGACGCGCGGTGTGGAGAGCCCATACTAATGCATCGCTCATCAGACAACTCCTGGTTGTAAAGTGCCGCCTAACGCGTAGCGCGTCACCCGACGGCGCGCTTTTGCTTTTTGCGCCGGCCGGGTGCACGCGCGGTTTTGGCCGTAGAACTGTCATTTTACTTGTTTGAGGAATTCCGCGGGGGCCACCTCGGCATCCCTTAGTGCTCCCTTGAGGGTATACCGATCGATTTCATCGTGATACGGAAAGACGATCCTTCTTCCATCCGGATGTTCCATCTTGACGTGACTGCCTTTGCGATGAACCTCCTGAAAACCAAGACGCTGTAAGGCTGCCTGCACGGCACGACCCGAAAGCAGTGGCAACTTCATAGCGATAGTTCCACAACTTCCTGCGACTTATCTTGGGTCAAATCGTTCGGCTGAGGCTCTAAATACAGGGCAATAGCCTCTCGAATATTCTGGAGCGCTTCTTCTCTGTTCTTTCCTTGAGACCAGCAGCTCTTCAGCGAGGGGCAAGTCGCCACAACATAGCCATCTTCTCCCTGCCGGATTACGACCTTAATGATCATCGAGACCTCCGTCTTTCGGGAATAGCTGCCTGGAGGATACTTGCTGTTGAAGGCAGTGTCAATTGATCGGCCTAACGATTGATCGGCCTAACGTCTGGCGCGTCACCCGACGGCGCGCTTGTGCTTCTTGCGCCGGCCAGGTGCACGCGCGGGTTAGGCGTTCTTATTTGTGCTTGGAGTGAACCGTTCAATTCGATTCACAATGAGCAAGTATCGGCAATGAGAACGAATCTCTCGCTTCGACGGAGGCAGACTGCTGTTCTCGTTTTTTCCCTCCAATGGAGAAGTATATTCAGAATTGAGGATCAGTTTTCCACGAAAAACGACGTCAGCGAAACGATAATCCAGCCGCATTACTGTCTGCCCTTTGTAAGGCCATTTGATACCAGATTGTTTTCGTAAGCGATTAAATTCAGAAGCAATCACTCGTGGCGTGCGCTCATGCCGATCCTGCGCAAATTCAACATACACCATTTTTACCGAGGGACATGTTTCGTCGTTGAACTGCGTGATTTCTCCCAAGAGGGATATCGTCCCAGCAACTGAAATATCATGCCCGATAAGCGTGCCTGGTTCTTTAGAGACGATGCACACCGAGTGAGTCTCAGCGAAGCAAAGAACAGCAGGCATGGCACAAGTCAGCCCCACAATGACACCAACGAGCGATGTCTTACTCCAATGATTCATCGCCATTCCATGTTGAGATACGCCTAACGTATAGGGTTTTATCCACGATGCCTGCGAGGCGGATGAAGACCGGAATAAGATGGCGGGGGCATGGTGGATAAAACCCTATTCGTTGTACTCACATCCCTGTGCCCCAGAAGCTCTTGTACCGTCCGAATGTCATACCCATCCTCTAATAAACGCGTCGCAAAAGAATGGCGAAGGCTATGACAACTCGCCGGCTTGGTCAACTCCGATTGCCGCACAGCCTGCTTCATCGCCCGCTGCATGACGGACTCATGAAGATGATGCCGTCTCTGAATGCCGGCCGATTTGTCAAAAAAACGCGTCGAGGCTGGAAAAAGATATTGCCAGCCCCACTCCCGATCGGCATTGGGATATTTGCGTTCCAAGGCCCTTGGCAGTAGGCTCTCCCTGCTCCCGCCCGTAGATCTAACTCATGCGTCTCCTTAATCCGTCGAAGATGCTCGGGCAACAGTTCCTTCGCCACCCCCGACAACATGGTGTGACGATCCTTCTGCCCCTTCCCATTCCGCACCAGGATCTCATTCTTCTCCACGTCCTTGACTCGAAGTTCCAAGCATTCCGTGAGCCGGAGCCCCGAGCCATATAACAAGAGGCCAATCAGCCGGGACGTCCCTTGGAGCCCCCAGCACCGCCCTCACTTCCTCCTTGGTCAAAACGACGGGTAACCGCCTCGGCATTTTGCCTCGAACTTCAACCTTGACCCAGTCTAAGGGTTTTTTCAAAACAGCCTGGTACAATAACAGGATCGCACTGAGCGCCTGTGTTTGGGTTGAGGCGCTGACGTGTCCCTCCACGGCGAGAAAGGTAAGAAAGGCGCCGATCTCACCTTCCTCCATCTCCACGGGATGGCGTTTCCCGTGGAAGAAGATGTATCGCTTAATCCAGCCAACGTAACTCTGCTCCGTCCTCGGGCTCGAATGGCGAGAACGAATCGCCTGGCGAACCTGATCCAAAAGCTTCGGTTTCAGCCCGGATCCAGATGTGGAGGGGGGCGTTCTCGAATATTTCACCTTGCTTTTGGAAATCCCTACATCGCCCTTGATCAATTGTGTGTTCATGGAAGTTTTCACGGGGGAGGGTGAACCGACTCTTACAACACAAGCCTAACAGGCAAAGCTTACGCCGGGTGGAAAACGGAGTCAAGCATGAGGGCACGCGCCAGCCCTTCCTTTTCTTATCTATAACCTTTTCGACCCATCCGTTCGAGTGAGAATCCCCCCTCTTCTTACTGTTAGAACAAATCCTGCTCGAGGGCGGAACGGATCCGGGTTTCGATACAGCCTGATTGCATTTCATACACAGCCCTACATCAAGTGTTTCATTCCGAGCCATTTGGCAGGCCTATCCTTTCACCTTTGAAGATTTAAGTAATTATTTTAGTTAAGGTTGAAGAAAACTCGACGGTTGGCCCACCTGTTGCATGTTAAGAAGTGTGAATTAGATATTTCGCAAGTCGAAGTTCTCGAGCAAGGGACCAATATAAAGTCAACTCACAGACAAAAAACAGGGGTTCAGCACTGAAGAGCAGGAAGGTTGCCCACCTTTAAGGGGCGAGACGAGGAGGTCAATCATGTGCAACTGTGGCGATAAATGTCGGGTGGTGACAGACTCGAAATCAGGGTTCAAGTACCTGCTCTACTACTGCGATTGTCGGAAATCGTGGATCACTTTCAAGGTTCCTGCGCAAAGATCCTAAATAGAGCTCGAGGATACTGAGTCGAAAGGTCCGAACAGGCAAAGAACTCAATCAAGGAGGCAAAGTTATGGTTGGCATCGTAAGGCCAAAAGGTTTGAATGTCCCCGTCAATTTTCAGATCGCGCCGTCCAGTCTTGAATACGTGATTCGGCTTGCCCTCTCGCATTGCACAATCGTTGTTTCGGATCGAGGTTCAAGGCAGAAATTGTCACGTCTGCGCAGGAAGGCGATTCATGCCCTGCATCGGGGGAGCAATGATCAGGTCAGAAATGCCGGCCGGGAAGTAGCCTCTTTCCTCAGGCAAGTGGATCCCAAACTGACCACCAAGCTTAACAGCTTGTGCGCGGAAGAAATCTAGTATTCAATCGTACGAAAAAACCGTCTCGCTGGCAGAGGGAAGCGCAGATCGAGACCGATTGCCATAATCCTAAATTCACTCAAATTCAACCCATCAAACCAACCGAAAAGGGAATCAGAAGAGGAGTAAACAACTATGGCTGAGAAAAAACTTTCGAAGACAGCTCGTGCCAGCATGACCGATCGGGAAGTCAACCGTTTCAACAAACCTTGTCCTCAATGCGGGAATGGCATGGTAGCGACAAAATTTGTCAAGTCAACTGACCGGCCCGGCGGCATGTACTGGGTGTGTCAACAGGACGACTACTCGCAGCGAACGTAGTTCGGTCAAGCGAAGGAAAACCCAAGGGGATTTTCTCCAGAGTTGGAACCGGTATCCATTTCACTGAGTGAGCCGATTCGATCCAAGGTCACAGGCTCACTCGACAACGGCGATTCAACGAGTTCACCCTTTCCCCATAGACCCGCTTTTCCCTTCACGCCTTGGCGGTGGCAGATTCAACGACTTGAAGGACCAACTTTCCGCGAGTGTGGCCCCCCAGCTCCTGTTTGAAGGCATGGCGCGCCTCGGCGAGCCTGCTGCGGCGGTCGCCCCTACATCGATTCGTGCACCATTTTGGAAAATCTTCAATGACGTTTGGTTAAGACGGACCGAGGACACCGGACTGGAACGGAGCCCGGTGTGTGAAGTCCTAGATCTTGGGCTGGAAGAGTTGGGAGGAAGCCAGGTCATGACGACCTATGGCCCGGAAGTCGTGCCTCTCTCGTCCCCATTGGAATATCGAGAGACGCTTTCCGGGCCGGTTGATCGTCAAGGCTTGGTCTTAGTTGTTATTTTTTCATCGGTCCCATGCCCGGTTCTCGACCTCCTCCAAAGCCGTGGCCTCCTATGAAATCAGGGCCGGGCCCACGGCGGCCGAAACCGGCGAACATACCCAGCATCCGCGACACCTTATCAGCGCCGAAATGCTGGACCAGCAAGTTTAATTGGTCGCCGTTGGTCTTGAGGGAGTTCACGATCTGGACTTTAAGGCCGGCTTCGACTTGAAGCCGTGCGGTCATGTGTGCGGTCATCTGGTTGGCCAGGGCAGTGACCTGCACCTGTGCAGCGGCGAGATCTCCGGCCAGGATGGCATTGTCGTATGCCTGCTGGGCAGCCTGTATTGTTGCATCCGGCCCGGACTTTGACCGGTTAGCCTGGAATGCAGTAATGAGTGAGTTCAGTTGGTCTTCCTGTTGTGTCGTCAACGCCGGAGCTCCGGCCGCAGAAAGGGCCCGTTTCAAATGCGTCAAGGGATCACGCGGCGTCGTGGGTGAAGGTTGCGCCATGAGGAGTGCGAAGCCTCCAGTGATCAAACCAATCAGGACCAGACCGACCATCACATATTTGACTCTCGAAATCTTATTCATCATCTCTTGTCTTCTCCTTTTCCTTATCTAGCAGAGTGAATTGATTCCTCAATTCAATTACGATGCCTGCTTTCATCCCTATTAGACACAAGATTGCAGGATCACGAAGTAAAGTCTATGTAAATTAAGTTGGCGGCCCTCGGCTGGCGTTCAAGTCTCCTTGGCGCGCCATGACCACGCACATGCTTCTCCTTTGCCGAGGGTAACATCTACAGCGCCTTATTCTCGCGGGAGCAGTGTACTTTGGAAATTGTAAAAACCCGGTAAATTCGTGAAAAAGAGGGCTTGGGTTGCGTGCGAAATCAGGGACGTTGACCTATAATCTCTGACGTGTTTCAGCCTTCTTCCAGAATCAATGTACTAGTGGGCGGTTTTGCTGCGATACTTCTATCGGCGGCCGCGATCATGATGTACCGCTCCATCAATCGGGCCAGCGAAGCCGATCGGCATCAACAAAAGGGGTTTCTGGAGGCAGCTCTGCGGAGTTGTGATGGCGATTTCCAACGGTCCATCCAGAGGGTCCTTTCGGACTTTCGCCCCCTTCCTCAACCGGAAAGCCAGACTCCCATCGAATCCTATGTTGCGGAACTTTACTCGGAATGGCGCGGGACGACACAACAGCCTCAACTCATCAGCAAGGTCAGTGTCGGCAGGCTTGGCGAGGGCGATGAGGTTGTCTACTCCGTCATCCAATCTCAAGGGAATGCGTTTGCCCCGGAGCCGTGGCCATCTGCTCTGGCGACGTTTGGCAACATTTTGAAGAGAGTTTCATGGAGACGGGGGTCCCCGGCCTTTTTTCCCCCGGAAGGATATGCTCTCATCGTCTCAGATAATGTACCTGTAATCGTTCTGCCTTTGATTATGACGAATCTCCCCCGCCCTTCGCCTTCCTCTGATCGGCCCCAGCGGCGGCGGCCACAATTTGGGTCCAATTCCGTCCCTCGTCCGGGGAGGATTCGCTCCTCCGGCTCCCCCCGGGGTTTAGAGTCACCACCCCCCTTCGCAAGATCACAGTTTGAGGGTCCGGGGCGTGGCCGCCGCAACCTGCATTTAGTGGGGTGGTGTTTCCTCCAATTGAACCTTGAATACCTCCGGGGACAGCTTCTTCCGGAATTGGTCCAACGGCATTTCATGGCATCCGGCCTCTCGGATTACCAGATCGGTGTAGTGACAGGGAACCCCCGATATCTGATCTTTCGATCAAGTTCTTCCCTGAAGCCGGAGGATGTGTCGTCTGTTGACGCTTCCATGGTCCTGATCTCTCCCCGATTCCATTTGGGCCTCGGGTTTGGAAATTCCAATCGAGGGTCTTCCAGGAGCCGGTCTGAAGAGGAACCAGCGGTCGGAGAGGGAAGCGTCCCTGGTCTGAACCCGATGCGGGCGGCGGCTCGGATAGCTTCGAACGAGGCGGGGTCGGCCGACTGGCTGTTGGTAGCAAGGCACCAGGCGGGCTCGCTGAACGTCGTTGTGAACAGAGCGCGCGAGCGCAATCTCGCCATTGGTTTTGGTATTCTCCTGCTGCTGGCCGCCAACACCTTTCTATTGCTGATGACCACGCAACGATGGCGAGCGCTGGCACAACAGCAGATGGAATTCGTGGCGGGGGTGTCACACGAACTTTATACGCCCCTCGCCGTCATCCAGTCCGCCAGCTTCAACCTGGTCAAGGGTGTAATTCAGGAGCCATCCAAGGTGCGGCAGTACGGGTTGGAGATTCAGGCCCAAGGCCGGCGTCTGATTGAGATGGTGCAACAGATCTTGACCTATGCAGCGATCCAGTCGGGCCACAAACAGTATGACTTAAAACCCGTCCGGATATCTGAGGTCGTTGATCTCGCCCTGAAAGACTGCGAATCAGAGTTGACCGCAGAGAATTGGCGGGTGGAAAAGGATATCGAACAAGATCTGCCCTGGGTGATGGGTGACGCCAAGGCACTGGAAGGGGCTTTGAAGAATCTTTTCCACAATGCTCTGAAATATGCCAGGGAGGGTAAATGGCTTTGCATCACAGCCCGCACCAACAGAAACAAGAAGAATCCGGAAGTCGAGGTGACTGTTGCGGATCGCGGCCCTGGGATTGATGCTGTAGATCTGCCGCGCATCTTTGAACCATTTTACCGAAGCCTTAGGGTGACGGGGACTTCGACTCCTGGGGCGGGGCTGGGGCTCAGCCTGGTCCAACGTCATTTGAAGGCCCTCCATGGTCGCGTCACGGTTGAGTCCTCGGCAGGAAAAGGAGCTGCTTTTACCCTTCATCTTCCGGTTTCCACAGCCCCCGGGAGCGAATCCACCGTATGAAGACGTCAGCCGCACACCGTCCCAGAATTCTTCTTGTGGAAGATGAATCAGGGTTAGTGTTAACACTCACTGATTTGCTGGAAAGCGAAGGATACGACGTGGAAAGCGCACGGGATGGCGTGAAGGGCTTTGAGATGGCCCACAGCACTTCATTCGACCTCATCATCCTCGACGTAATGCTCCCGGGGAAGAATGGGTTGGATTTATGCCGTGACTTGCGAGAGCGGGGAATCCGCACGCCCGTCCTGATGCTCACGGCCCGCAGCCAAACTCTTGACAAAGTCCTTGGGCTGAATTTGGGAGCCGATGATTATTTGACAAAACCCTTCGAACCGGCTGAGCTGGTAGCCCGCGTGGAGGCACTGTTACGCCGCGTGTCCTCCTCCACGATTGGTCCGGACACCTTCCGTTTCGGCGCCACGGTTATTGACTTTCGAAGTACGGAAGTACGAAGGAATAATCAGCGGGTGGAGCTCTCGGCCCGGGAATTTGCTCTGCTGCGATACTTTGTCTTGCAGCGTGGGGCGACGATCACCCGGAGTCAACTCTTGAAAGAGGTTTGGGGCTACGAAAGTGCAATCTTCACTCGAACGGTGGACGTCCATGTTGGTCTGCTCCGGCAGAAACTGGAAGAGGATCCCAAGAACCCACGCCATTTCCTGACGGTTCGGGGGCTGGGTTACAAATTCATCCCGAATCCCCAATAAACCAGAGTACCGGAGTTGAGATTAAATCCTCCTCTATCGATTTTGTATTTCAGGGTGAATCGAGGCACTTCTGCTGCCAGGTGGCCCGTCTCACACTTGTCGTCGTCTTTGAGGAATGAGAAGAGGCAGGGATCAAGTCAGATCTTGAGGCCGGGCTTTTGTGGCGTGACCATACCTTCCCGATCACCAGATAATTTCAAAATCGGTGCCATAAAAACGGCGCAGGTCGCTGAAGAACTGACCGAACTGGGGTGAGGCGAAATTGTTCTGGACATCCCGGGGGTTAAAATGGTCGGTGAGGTTGAAGACTTTCCCGGTGACTTTCGCGCGGTACTTTTTCCACACCTTGAATTCCTTGGAGACGCCCAGATCTAGGGCAATAAATGCTGGAAAGCGGGTATTGTTGTCGTTTCGGATGCCGATAAAATTCTGATTTTCATCGACCACAGAATAGGGGAAGCCGCGACGCGCTTCAAAGATCGGGGAGAGTGTTACACTCCAGGGCAAATGGAAGACTCCCCAGGAGATGAAGCGTTGAGGCGTGTCAAACGGAAGATTCGAAAACTGGTTCGGCCGGAGCAGGGGATTGGGGGTGTTTCCATAAAAGGCATTGAAGTTATTCAAATCGCCCTGCGCCCTGCTTTGCACAAACGAGGTCGTGAGCATGTCATTCTTGCGGAGTTTCAACTCCACAATGGTATCGAATTCATAGTATCGGCCCTGACCACGGTTGCTGAGAACGGTCGTGGGTGTTAAATCGGTGGGGGAGAGGACGCCCGGCTCCACCATGAATAGCCGTTTGGAATAACTCTTCAGGAAATTCAAGCGGATCCTGGCCCACGGCAAGGGATTGTGATCGAATTCAATGTTCCAACTGACATTGTAGGGAGTGAAGCTGAAATCGGGATTCTCTCGAACTTCTGTCAGTCGTCCCTTGGGCCCCACGTCGACGATGAGGTTTTGAAATACCTGCGCCGGCCCCAGCGGTGTGATCCCATCGGGTCCGAAGAACGTGACCATCCGATTCTGCTGCTGCTGGAAATTGGTCGCATTGAGTGGAACCTTGTCGTAAAAAAGTCCAAAGCCACCTCGCAAAACGGTCTTCCCGTTTTTAAATGGAGAGAAGGCAAATCCGGCTCGTGGGGCAAGGTTGACGGCGTCGGCGATCGTCTGGTTATTGTATCGGAGCCCGAGATCGAGTTGAAAGCGTGGATGGATCAGCCACTGGTCCTGGAAAAACAACGCAAACTCCGTATTGGATTGCGACAGATTTCCGCTTCCAATGAACTCGTCCTTCTCTGCTAGCGTTCCGTTCAGGCGCAGGACCTCGACGGGAAGCGACCGGGAAAATCCGCTGTACCGGGAGTAGGTCACGCCTCCCCCGTATTTCAACTGGTGGGTGCCCCCTGCGTGTTTGGGGGGCAAGGTGTATACCAGGAGCGTCTCTAAACGGTCACTGAAACGATTTTGAATGTTGAAGTAGTTGCCACTATAAGTCTGCGGCTGCAACAGCATCGGGTTCAATCCCTGGCCCCAGATGTAAGCGTCGAAATTGGTAAATTGAACCAATGTGGTGAGAAATCCGCCGGATTTTGTGCTGAAATTATCCGTGGCATTGATTGAGTATCCCCGCTGGCGGAAATTGGGGGTGACTTCCTGCGGATTGAAATGATTTAGGTTCAGGAAATTCTTGGTTTCTGGGAAAAAATTGAAGCTCGTGGTCAAAATATTACGGTTGGAGAGGGTGAAATCGAAGCGGGAATAGGAATTGAATGTTTCCCTCTTCATCTCGTTCTGAGGGAAAGTCAGGCCCCGGACGGGTGATTTGATAATGTCGTATTCAAAACTCTGAGCCCAACTGATGCGGTCCTTGATCAAAGGGCCTCCGAATGAAAGCCGGGGGGTATCGTCGGCGATGCCAACGATTTTTCCTCCCTTGATCCGAGGACTGGGCAGAAAATCACTAAGAGAAAAGTCCCATTTTTGCCCTGCGGGTTTGGTTTCGACGGTGGTAACTCCGCCTGAGAATCGGCCGTATTCCGACAGATAAGGGCTCTTAAAAACCTGGACCGACTCGACGGCATCCACGGGGATGTTAATGACAAAATTTCCCGTGACAGGATCGCTGGACACCGCCTGGTTCACTAAAACAGTGCTCTGAGATTCCTGCCCACCCTTAATGCTGATCCTCCCATCCGCAGTTCGAATGACGCCGGGGATAATGGGCAGGGTCTCTTCAATCTTCTTGATCTTCAGGGGTAAGGTCTCGATAGTCTTTTCTGTAATCTTCCCGGCCGTGGGGCTTGAGCCCACCGCCACTTCGTTGGTGGGCTGTTCTGTGACCGTGATTTCCTGGGTCATTGTGATCTTCGGAACCATCAGGACATCCAGTTCCGTCACAATTTCCGCCTTGACCTCCACGTGATCCTGGGTCAGCATTTCGAAGCCTTCTTTTGAGAAACGGACCTGATAGGACCCAGGGGACAAGGGCTCAAAGGTGAATCTCCCTTTTTCGTTGGAGTTGAGCGTTTTTAGGGTGGTTACAAATTGATCTTGCGAGACTTCCACCTTGGCATCGCTTACTGGTTTGGAATTAGCATCGATCAAGGTGCCCGAAATGGATCCATACTTGGGGGAAACCGGGGCCTGGGCCCGGAGAGGGAGAGAGATGATCATCGTGCACAAGACAATGGATAACCGGAACAGGATGAAAATAGCCTTCGACATTAGTTGCTCTCGCTCACTTAGTGTTCAGATCCTGGAGGCGGGAGGTATTGCAGCCTCCTTTTCCAACCCTCCATTATACACGACACTTGGCAATTAGACGATGTATTCAAATACACATTCAGATGGCCTTAGATAAGCCGATTTACACAACCCCTACCACGGTTTGGCTCAACTGAATTGCCCATTTTTCTCCAATTAGAACAGTTTGTTTGATGTATCTAACCTCCATGAGGTTTACCTCCTTGATTATTCTTGCTCGTCGGAGCAGAATAATGACTGAAAGTCGAAAGAATTGAGGTTGTTGACCGAAAAGACTGCGATGCGCATTGCGTGTGAGCCATGTGAAGCCCTTTTGGGGTTCCCTCAGATTGCATTCATGGCTGAGCGCCATGGGGAATGGCAGGGCTTGTGTCGAGGCAAGCCACCAAGCTCTTTTTTTTCTTGCAATAGCTAAGTGCAATTATTGAAATGCATTGAGGATTCTCCGGGTTGTTTGAAGGAGAGCCCGCGTTCCCGACGGTGCAGGGCGATCAGGAGACCAAAGTGAACCCTCGGCTATGACTGCAGGTCACAGTACGAATTTAACAAAAAACCATACCTTTTGGACTGACCGGGCTAACGAGGGCTGACCGAGGACTTCCGCCACTGTCCCCGACCCAGTTCATTTCACTTCATCAGAAAGATCCTCGAAAAGGAAAGAGACCATGTCGGAATTTGGACTGAAGACAATTCTCTGTCCGGTGGATTTCAGTGATCTCTCTGCCCTGGCATTGAAGTATGCTGCCGATTTTAGAAAGTGCTCGGGGGGAGACCTCTTAATCTTGTTTGCAAACCCGTTCCTTCCTCCCCCGCAACTGAGCGGCTCGCACATTGACCAACTGGCAGAGGCTTGGAAAGAATCAAAACGCTCAACGGAGGAGTACCTGGCCTCCTTTGTTGAAAAACAACTAGGCGAATCCAAGACGGGAATTGAATTGATCGTTGTCGAATCCGCGCCGGTCAATGCCATCGTGGAGACGGCGGAATCACGCTCCGTCGATTTGATTGTGATGGGGACGCATGGGCAGGGGGGTGAGACCCGCATGTTGCTGGGTTCAGTGGCGGAGCGAGTCCTGCGGGAATCGGGCTGTCCAGTCCTCACCGTCCGGCTGAAAAAAGGCGAGGTCAAGCCTTCGGCCAGCATCCGAAATATCCTGGTCCCCATTAATTTTTCCGTCGTCTCAAGGATGGCCCTGGTGTCTGCGGCACGCATTGCCGAGTGTTTTGGGGCTACGGTGTCCGTCCTGCGTGCCATCGAACCGATTGAAGAGCCCTGCGATGAAACCGACGAGATGACGAGGCTGCACGCCTGGGTGCCCCCCGAGGTCCGCAAGAAATGTGAAATTCAAGAGGTCGTCATTAAAGGGGAGGGAGCTGAGAGGATTGTTTCATATGCCGAGGATGAAAAAATCGACTTGATTGTTCTCGGCGCACAGCACCGGAAATTCTTTGATTCCACGATCGTGGGCACAACGACACTCCGGGTCGTACGCCACGCGCCGTGCCCTGTCTTCACGCTGATTCGAAAATGAGCGGGGACCGGGGGGTCTGCCTTCGAGCGAGCTTGTTCCCCGCGAACGGAATCATTGGCAGGGCCTGCTGAATTCCCCTGTTTTTTTCTTCCCAAACGACTCCATACCATCTGCTATTATTCTCAAACCTTCTGAGTCTTTCGGGGGCTTCATTGCCATCAGAAGGAGATATGCAGGCACCGTGTGGTCTCGAAAGGCAATCATGTTTCGATCAGCGGGCAAGCGAGTCATCATCACTGGCGGGACTTCGGGAATTGGAGCCGCCTTGGTTTGGGAGTTCGCCCGACGGGGGGCACATGTAGGGACCCTGTCCCGCCGTGAGCCTGAAATGCAAACGCTGTGCCGGGAATTGCGTACTCGTTTTCCCCGACAAATATTCTGCTGCCAGCCGGCGGATGTTCGAAAAGAAGCCGAGCTTGAAGCGGCGATGGAAGCACTGACCGATCAACTGGGTGGTCTGGACATCGCCATTGCCAATAGTGGCATTGGAGAGAGGCGGAGTGCCTTCAGTTCCCACCAGTGGGAGATTGCCCGGGAGACGCTGGCGGTGAATGTCTTGGGCGCGATACACACGCTGGAAATCGCAAAGAATTACTTTCTCTCTCATCAGGGTCCGGGAAAGTTAGTGGGCGTCAGCTCGGTGGCGGCAGTCCGGGGCTTTCCGAAAACCGCCGCGTATTGCACCTCGAAGGCTGCTTTGGCAACTTATCTCGAGTCCATTCGAGGTGAACTTGCGGGTGGCGGCATCGACGTCATTTCGATTCATCCCGGTTTTGTCCGGACTCCAATGACTGCACAAAACCAACGCATGCCCTGGTTGATAGATGCCCAAACCGCCGCGCTCCGGATCGCCCTTGCGATCGAGTCCGGGAAGAAGCGCTATGTATTTCCTGGACCCATGAGGGTGGTTTACTGGTTCTTGAAGCATATGCCAGACCGGGTGTACGACTTTTGGTGTGCAAGTCGAAAACCCGCGAACTGTAAAGAGAACACGAAGCCTCACGGGGAGAGGATGGAGTGAGAGCACCTAAGCTCGGAGGGCTGGCCCAAGGAGACCAAGGCTTCGGGGCTTCGGGAAGGACCGGACTTCCCGCTCGAAAGGGAGCCATCCCGGCTGGGCTTCATTCATCTCTAGACAGCGGCTCATTCAGCCTTACGACTTTCTATCGAAGGCACACTGACACCCAAAGAAACCCGGAGAAAGGATCCTTCCAATGACCCCTCTCATCTTTGCCGCGGTTGTATTGGCTGCGGCGGGATACTTCCTGCGCACCGTCCTGAACCGATTTCGTCTACTGAAGGCTGCCCGGCCTGCTGACCGCTGGGACCATCCGGGACAGCGACTGAAGGCGGTGTTGGTTTACGCCTTAGGTCAAAAGAAATTTGTGGTAGGGGAGCAGCCTGCCGGCTGGATGCATTTTTTTATCTTCTGGGGATTCGTCATTCTGGGTCTGCAAATTCTCACCATGTTCGGGCGGGCCTTCTCGCCACACTTCTTTGTTCCGGGTTTTTCGCCCCAGGGGTGGGGCGGTCCCTTTCTCTTTCTCAGAGACTTGATGGAGGTGGTGGTGATGGGGGCCGCGCTGGTGGGGTTGTATCGATGGAAGATCTCTCATCCCCAGCGCCTTCAGGGGTTTCGTCCGGCTGAATCCCGCCTCGCGGGTCAGTCGCATTGGGAAGGCCCGCTGATTCTCCTGTTCATTTTTGCCATCATGGCGGGAGGCTTGTTGTATGACGGCGGTCGTCTCTTGTTCCTGGCGGGCGACCGCTGGGTGGAAGCGGAGCGTCGATGGGAACCGATCAGTGGACTGGTCAGCACTTATGTGCTGGCTCCCCTGGGTCCTCAATGGGCCCGGTGGATCAGCCAGGGGGCCTGGTGGGTTCATAACCTGGTGGTCCTCGTCTTCCTGAATCTCCTTCCTCGGTCCAAGCATTTCCATATTGTTACTTCGATCCCGAATGTGTTTTTCCGCAAGCTCGAGCCCGCCGGGGCGCTCAGCAAAATGGATCTGGAGAATTCCGAGGCCTTCGGCACATCGCACATCAGCCAGTTTACCTGGAAGCAGGACCTCGACATGTTCAGTTGCACCGAGTGCGGCCGCTGCACTTCGCATTGCCCCGCCACCCTGAGTGGGAAGGCATTGGCCCCGCGGCAGCTCCTTCTCGATTTGAGAGATTACCTCTACACGAACCAGCGCGAGATGATCGAGAAGAAACGAACAAGGGAGGAAGGGGAGGTCGGAGAAAACATTGTCGGCGAGACATTGATCCACGATGAAGTGCTGTGGGCTTGCACAACTTGCCGTGCCTGCGAAGAGGCGTGTCCCGTGCTGATCGAGTACGTGGACAAGATCGTGGACATGCGGCGCCACCTCGTGCTGGATGAAGCCCGGTTTCCCCCGGAAATCATCCGCGCTTTTAATGGAATGGAGACGCACAGCAATCCCTGGGGCCTGGGTTCCCACAAGCGAGCGGACTGGGCCGTGGGTCTCGATGTCCCCCTGATCTCGCAACATCCGGAGGCGGAATACCTCTACTTCGTCGGGTGTGCCGGGGCGTTCGATGACCGGAACAAGAAAGTCACCATCGCCTTTACGAAAATCTTAAAGAAGGCCGGAGTCAAGTTCGCCATACTCGGCACCGAGGAACCCTGCAATGGCGAGACGGCACGGCGCCTGGGAAACGAGTACTTGTTCCAGAACATGGTCGAGCATGCCATCGGACTATTCAGCAAGTACGGGGTGAAGAAGATTATTGTCAACTGTCCGCACTGCTATAACACCTTCAAGAATGAGTACCCTCAATTCGGCGGGAACTATGAGGTGATCCATGCGGCAGAGTTGATCTCTGATCTTATCGAAAAGGGCAAGCTCAAACTCCGCAGCGAGATAACCAAGCCCCTGCGGGTGACGTATCATGATTCCTGCTACTATGGCCGCTACAATGAAATCTATGACTCTCCGCGGGAGATTCTGACCCGCATTCCCGGCGCAACGCTACAGGAAATGGAACGTCACAAGCAGACCGGGATGTGCTGCGGGGGTGGGGGAGGCTGGATGTGGATGGAAGAACCCCAGGACAAGAGGGTGAGCCATCTTCGAGTGGAACAGTCTATGGAGACGCACCCGGACGCCATCGCCGTGTCCTGCCCGTTTTGCATGATTATGCTCAGCGATGGCGTGAAGGCAAAAAACGCAGAAGAAACGATACAAATGCTCGATGTGGTGGAACTCGTGGAAGATTCTTTGACTTAACCCGAATTCCGAACCCAGTACCTCGGTAAACACGCCCTCTCCCAATCGGTGGGAGGAAGATCTCGAGAGGACTGGACTGAATAAGTAAAAACTTCAAAATCTCTTTTCCTGCAGGTGCGATCTCCCGTCAGAGTTCCGGACTTTGGATCTGCTCAAAGCACCCTCATCGGCGCTGATCTTTAACCCCGTTTCGAAGCAGTGCCTGATCTCAAATCTGAAATTTCAGATCTTGAAATCTGATCGAGAAACGGCTTTCGCACTGACTGTGAATTGCCCGTCCTGTTGCTTTGCATTTCCCGTCTGTTTGAAGGGGGATCCCTTCATCGTTTGACGGCCTTCTTGAGGGTTTCTTCCATCCGGTCATTGATGTCTTTCAGTTCCCGGTAAGTGTAGAGACCGGGTTGAAAGTCCAGGCCGTATTGTTGCTTAAGATGGCGAATCAATGTTAACTTCTTCACTTCATCTGAAGAACCGTTTGTGGATTGA
Organism: Terriglobia bacterium; assembly: GCA_041494885.1. Lineage (GTDB taxonomy): Bacteria > Acidobacteriota > Terriglobia > JAIQFV01 > JAIQFV01 > JAIQFV01. The sequence continues at coordinate 124,795 of JBGQBO010000007.1, read as the reverse complement.
ACGGGCGGACGATTCTCAGTCACCCGGCTCGTTGTCCTCGCTGTCGTCCCTGGCATTCGCACTGTTTCGGAAGCGGGCTTTCCCTTTGGCAGGGGCATGTTTGATTCCTGCTTTGGAGGGATGGGTGAAGGCGACCCTCGGCCGGTTATGGTATTCGTCGGCGCTGGCGAAGTTTGTGGAACAGGGGAATTCGTGGTTTTCCGACTGCCTTCTGCGGAGGGGGCAGGCTTTGCCGATTCGACGGCCGCAGGCACGGGCTGGGCATTCCTCAAGACCCCGATCATCACATAGACTGCCAACAACACCAGAAGCGGTACCGCAATGTAGAGACCCTTCACGATCAACTCGGTTGAAAGGAATCGTTTTGGCCGCGAGGACGCCGCCATCGAGGAAAGGGAGAGTCTCTCTTTTCCACTTTTTGAAAAGGATTCTTCGGCTTGGGTGAGGCGAGTTTGCACCTCCGCGGCTAAAGAAGAATTCCACTCCTGCTCTTGCGGGGTTGACTCCCCCTCGCCATCCGAATCGAATAATCTTCCGGGTTGTTCCCCGCTCCGATCCTCAGCCTCAGATTTTTTCCGTCGTGCCCAGGCTGAAGAATTCTCCCACCCCTCTTTACTCCCGTCACCCGAAGACGTACCCAATGAGTTCCGTACTTCCTGATGCGTGTTCATTTTCGCCTGGGTTTCATCATAAGAAATCCGGAACTCGGACGAGGAGGCCCCGTGTTCCGGTGCTCCGCGAAGCGGGGCGGGTGATTTTGCATTCGAACTCAACTGGAGAGGGGGCGCAAAGTGCCCTTGGGATTCTGTTTCCCCGGATAGTTGAGATCCCCTTCCCGGGGGCGCTGAATACAATCCGTCGAAAAAGGATTCGATTCCGAGTGGATCAAATTCGGCATCGGGAGGCCTGACTGCACTGGAGAGAGTAATCGACTGTCCGGAGGTGGGCTGGGTCCTCGATGACTTTGTGGATGCGTCGCTCAGAGAATCGGAGGGCTCTCCTTTCCCTCCTTTAGGGGTCCTTTCCGCACGCTCCCCATCGAGAGATTCGATGATCGAGTGGAGCGGGTCGATCGGCGCCGGGGTATGTAGACCGAACCCACTCGGGGGGGTGGTTTGAGACTTGAAACCAGGTTTGCTCAAGGATTCGTTTGTCTCCGGTTGATCTCCCCACAACATCCGTGCTGCGGCATGAAGAGATCTCTCCACGTAGACCGAACTCTCCACTGTCTTGATTTGACCTATGGGTGGCCGCACCGGCTCTTGCTCAGAGAGTACAGAGGGGGCTGGTTCGCCGAAAAAAGGCATCAAATCCTCGGTTTGGAAGACGTGACGCAATCCTGCTGAAGGTGGATTGGGGCCGACTGGGGAAGAGGGGGTGATTGTGGCGGGTGAGCCAGGAGACATTTCGCGGATGACCTCAACAAGTGGATTGTCATAACGCTTCTCCATGATTGCACAGTCCGCTTCCGGCAGTCCCTTCTTCCTGGCCACACGGATGGCTTCATCCAGCAGGCTTTTGAAACCCAGCCACCCTAGCCTTCCCCTGAAGAGAACAATCTCCTCGGGGGCAGGCAAGGCGGTCCGATCGTCAATATTCAAGAAAAGGCGCAATCCGGAATGGGCGGTGAATTCCTTCCTCAGGGCATCACTGCTGACATCGAGGATGTATTCCAGGAAAACAATCTTAAAAAAGAGAACGGGGTCAACCTCGGAAGACTGAGGCCGGAGATCATGCAAGGCGAACACGGGCTGAGTGACCAGCCTGAAATCGCACGCGGCAGTGAGGCGCTCAAAAAACCCCGCCGGAACACACACCCGCACCGTGTGCTCTGCCTGCTGTTCAGGTTCGGGGAATTGGGATTCTGAAGTCACGATGGCCTCTTAAGGTATTGCCCCGATGGTAAGTAGACTAAAAGACTTTGTCAAGATTGTGGCGGGATCTTAAGCCCAATTAATAGGGGAGTCCGATTCGAGGGGAGGCAGCGCTGAAGCAGAGCCGGTTGGTTCGAGTTCTGGTTCAGCATCCCTAATCCGAGACTGCAAAAAGGGTCTGGTCTGAGTTTCGAGACCTATACGCGCGGATGCATGGGGGTCTCACCGCCAGGGCACGTTCTGTTTAACCTTCGAGGAAAAACCGGACCGTTCCCTTTGCCCCCGAAAAGCTCCGTAGTAGGTCCTTGAAATCATGGCATACATCCTCAGTTGGGGTTCTTCTTCAATTCGTCCTCAATCACTTTCTGGAAGGAACTGAATGGCTGGACCCCGGAAAGCGGATGGCCGTTGATCACAAACAAAGGGGTCCCCGTAATGCCCAGCGACTGCGCCTCGGTCATCTCGGCTTTGACCTGCGGCAGCGTTAGCTTGTTATCGTAGCAGTCTTCAAATTTCTTGGTATCGATTTGAGCCTTTGCCGCGTATTCGAGGGTCTTGGCTTTCACGTTTTCCGGTTTAATTTCCGACTGGTTCTCAAAGAAGCTCCGGTAGAGGACCCAAAAGGCGTCGTTGCTTTGTCGATTGGCACATAGGCCGGCAATGGCCGCGCTCTCGGCCCACGCGTGGCCGGGCAGCGGAAAGTTCTTGTAGACCAACTTCACCTTATCTCCAAATTGCTTCATCACATCGTCTTCGACGGTACGATAGGCCTGGCTGCAATACGGGCACTGAAAATCAGAATACTCGACAATCGTCACCTTGGCGTTTTTGTTTCCGAACACGGGTGAGTTCGTCATGCTGATCTTGTCGACGTTTTCGGCAAAGGGGTCTTTCGAAAGATCAAGGATCTGTCCCACCACGGCAAACTTATTGTCGGCGGTCACCAAAATGTCGAGACGGTTTGTGTTAGCCCCGTTCTTAAACTCAAGCGTCACCGAGTCCAGCCCGCCCAGCTTGGACGGAGTTCTTCCAGCGACCGATATTTCCGTGTTCGGCGGGATCCTACTCGTGAAGGCATTCTGGATAATATCAATCAGTCGTTGATTGGTTTTATCGAAGTCTGTTTTTGCCGTCCCGGGAGTCGGGGATCCCTTGGGCTCCGGTTTCTTGGCGGTTTCGGGCGCCGGCTTGGGAGGGGCCGTGGTCTGGGGATCCACTGCCTGGAGCGGAACCGCGGTGGCGATTATCATTGCAACGAATAAAACAAAGGCAAGAACTGAATTTCTCTCCCGAAAACTGGTATTCATAAGCTAAGCCCTGATTCCTTTCAATGGCACTGATCACTTTGATTCATCAAAGGACTTCGAGGTTGTTGTCTCTCATACACTTCTCCAGCTCGCAGAATCGCCCCCTTCCGGCGCGTCTTACTTCTTCGGCGTGGCGGGTGCAGTTGGTTTGGGCGTCGAGGCCGTGGTGGATTGTGTATCAAACCGGCGGATGATTTCAGTCGTAATGTCGGTAGTCGGACTGAAGTAAAGCACTCCACTCTGGGCGGAGGAGCTGTCAACCACAAGAGAATAGCTTTGTTCTGCAGCGTAGGCTTGGATAATCCTCAGGATTTTGTTGCCGATTGTATTAATGGTCTCGTCCTGAAGTTGCTTGAACTCGTTACTTGCATCTTCGCCCGCGCGGGTCAACTCCTTCTGCTTAGTGTCGATGGCCTTTGTTTTTTGCGCCTGGGCATCTTCGCTGAGGTTCTTCTCCTGCTTCTTCAACTCGGCGGTCAAATCTTCGATTTCCTTCCTTTTCTTCTCAAGCTCGGCAGCTTTGGCATCGTATTTGGCTTTCAACGTCTCCGCGGCCTTCTTTCCCTCGACGGACTCGAGAATGGCAGTCTGCATGTTAATCACACCCACTCGAGAAGCGTTGGAAGCCTGCGCGAAGAGAAAGGTGGAGGACAGCAGTCCAAGCGATACAAAGAATACTCCAGCGACAAGTCTAGTCTTCATTGAATCTCCTTGATGAGGAATGCTTTAAGTCCTACGAGTTGGATCCCGGGAGAATCGACCCTGGCCACCCATCAGGTCGGGGTCGGGCAAGGAGTGGATCTACACAATGTGAACGATGAGGTCAAAACCCTGGGGTCCCGCTTTCATGGCCCGGCGGGAGGTCATAGGTCAAAGGGTGCTCCAAGCCTATGGCATCGCAAGGCAGCCCGCGAAAACCATGCATCATAAAACACATCATTCACTTAAGTCAACACAGACGCTTTTGGTTTGGGTGTACAAGTCAAGCGCCTGCATGCCGAGTTCGCGTCCGAATCCGGATTGTTTGTACCCCCCAAAAGGCATGGTGGGATCATAGACGTTGTAGGTGTTAATCCAGATGGTGCCGGCCCTTAACTCGCGGGCAGCGCGATGCGCTCTCTTGATATCGCGTGTCCACACGGCGGCGGCCAAGCCGTAAAGGGTGTCATTCGCCAGGCTCAATCCCTCGTCCATGCCCTTGAAAGAAAGGGTGGCGAGCACGGGCCCGAAGATCTCATCGCGCGCGATGGTCATGCGTGGATCAACGTGGTCAAAAATCGTTGGCTGGAGGAAGCTGCCCTTGCCATTGACCAGTACCCGTTGGCCACCGGCAACCAGCTGCCCTCCTTCCGCCTTTCCCGATTCGATGTAGCGCAGCACGGAATCCAATTGACCCTCGCTGACCAGTGCCCCCAATCGGGTCTTGGGGTCCATGGGATCCGCCGGCTGCAACTTCTTGGTACGGGCGATGAGCTTTTCCATCAACTGATCGTGAACGGATTCCTCCACAAAGAGGCGAGAACCGGCAGCACAGACTTCACCCTTCCCATAAAAGATGCCCAGGTAGGCGCCCCGGGCGGCGGCGTCCAAGTCGGCGTCGGCGAAAACGATGTTGGGGGACTTTCCTCCGAGTTCGAGAGAGACCCTTTTCACTGTGCCCGCTGCCTTACGCATCACCTCGCGCCCGACTTCGGTCGAGCCTGTAAAAGCGATCTTGTCCACACCCTTGTGCTCGACCAGGGCATCCCCCACGGTTGCGCCCTTGCCGGTAATCACATTGAACACTCCGGGTGGGACACCGGCTTCCTGTGCAATCGCAGCCAGTTTCAGCGCGGTCAGGGGGGTGAGAGAGGCAGGTTTGTGAATGACGGTATTGCCTGCCGCCAATGCCGGAGCGATCTTCCAACTTGCCAGGAGCAATGGAAAATTCCACGGGGTAATCGCCGCCACGACGCCGACCGGTTCGCGCAGGGTGTAACTGAAATAGTTCCCTTTGACGGGGATCGTCTCGCCGAGAATCTTCGTCGCCCAGCCGGCGTAATACTGAAACACCTCAACCACCATGGGCATATCCACATACCGGGATTCAAAGATGGGCTTGCCGTTGTCCAGGGTTTCGAGGCGCGCGAATTCGTCGATGTTCTTCTCAATCAGGTCCGCCATCCTCCAGAGCAGCTTGCCGCGGTCAGCGGCGCTCATCTTCTTCCATGCGCTCTCACGATCGTCAAAGGCTTGGCGCGCCGCCGCCACCGCTGCGTCGACATCCTCTTTTTCCGCGGAGGCGAGGGTGGTGATGACTTCGCCTGTGGCCGGATTGATCGTGTCGAACGTCTTTCCCTTCGCGCCATCGCGCCATTCACCGGCGATGAAGAGTCGCTGCGCTTGAATTGCGGGGACCGAAGTTGCACTCATGAGAGGCTCCTTATGCTTGTAAAGTCACATGTAAACTGAATTGAAGGGGCATTATACCATTGGCTCATGAAGGCTGCACGGAGGTGCAAAGGGCCAATTGAGGGATGAATAGGATTGTCCGCTTCAAGGTGACAAGGATCCGATGTTTTCCTGCATCAACTACACCTTCAGGACATCGTCCTTCCGGGCGACCAGCGCATACAGCACGGGGGCCAGAAAGATGGACAGAAACGCGGGAGATCATTCCGCCGACGATGACGATGGCAAACGGCTTTTGCGAATCGCTGCCGATCCCAGTCGACAGCAACCGCAATTAGATTGTCTCCTTCCCGAACAGAGTGTAGGGGTGATCCTCGCGGACAGTGTGTCCGAGATGAGATCCTACCTGACCACCCCAAGACCGAGCTTCGAGGTGCCAATCGAACCTTACCAAACAATCCCGAGTTCGGCCGTATAGCCCCGTGGGGTCACAAAATGAGTGCCGCTGAAGGTGGAAAGGAAGTTGTACAAGGCCACTCTATTGGTGATGTTAACCGCGGTCAACCGGAGCGTAAATCGAGGACGATCGGTGTGAAAAAGGTTATCAATTCCGAAGCCGACATCAAATAGGTGGCGTGGGGCAATTCGCGGAGGGTTAGTATCGTCACTTTCCGTTCCTGAGGCCGGAATTCTGAGCCGGGTTGCGCCAGCCACCAAACCTGAGGGGCAACCTGTGAGGGGGCCAGTCACCGTTGCAAAGGTATTTGCGCAAAAGAGGCCGATGGCGGCCTGTTGATCTGCAGTCAGCGAAAACGCCGTGTCCAAGTCGGGAACGCTTCCGGCAACCAGCCCGCTGTCGTAACGCCAAATAAAGGAAACCCAGGGACCATTCTTCTTGTACTGGTACCGGAAATTTGTGGTTTGTTGAAGGACCTGGTCGTGGTCAATGCGGAACACGAAACTGTTGATGGGTGAATTAAATATCAACCCGCCGATCTCGGGCCCAAAGAACCGAGAGCGTGTGTGGCCAAGCACAGTGAAAGCGCTGAATCCCTTAATCTCGGCCAGATTGACGCGCACGGAGAGCCCATCAATCTTAGATTTCCTCCATGCAATGGGAAAGGCCACGGGCGTGCTGAACAACGTGTCAAAATCATAGGCATTGTCGGTGTATTTCCAGATGTAGCTGGCGTCAACCGTGACATGCTTACCCACGGCCTGTTGAAAACCGGCGTTAAACTGATTGCGGCGTCCTGGTTCCAGGGGCGTCACACCAAAAGCACCAAAGACATTGGTTGCTAGGCCGCCCGCGCCGGTGGCACTGGAAAGAATTAAGTTCTCGTTGTAAGGGGTTTCGAAGAACCGCGAGTAGGCCAGTCGAAGAACCGTCCCCGTTGGTTTAAACAGATAGGAAAGCCCGATTCGGGGCTCGATGGACGAAGCGGCGGACAATCCTCGATAAATATCGCCGCGGAGACCCGCTTGGATGTTCGCCCCGCCCCAAGTGATGCTGTCCTGGACATAGAACGCCTCTTCCTTGACGTCGGTGTGATCCAGAAATCCGAACAGGCTGCCCTTGCGTGAAAGATCGAACGGAATCAGCCCCAGAGACAAGCCGGGATTGACCGTGAAGCCGGCTCCGGCACATTGTCTTGGATTGGTGAATTGGGGATCGACCACTGGGTGACCATCGACGTTGAGGCAAATGGGGTTGAATGTTGGATCAGTAATCCCCAATCTGAAGTTCTCACTCAAAAAGGTGTGCTGGAGCTGAGCCCCAACCTTGAGGTTGTGAATCCCATGGACGTAAGCAATATCCGCTTTGATCCCCAGATTGCTGAGGAAGCGTGTTTGCCGGATGGTGGCCGGGAGATCCGCGGCACTGTCCAGGCTTGGGAAATATTGAACTTCATCATGGCGGAAAAACGGGCTCACCGTCAGGGTCGCCGAGGTACCAAAGATGTGGACATAACCCGGCGCGAGGTTGAATGAACGAATTTGTTGTCTTTGGTCCTGTCCCGAAGCCTGTTGATCAAAGGTATTCGGAGTTTGAAACCAGCTACGGGCGAAGAAGAGATTCAAATGAAAGAAATCGTGTGCCGTGGGCTCATAATCAATCCGGTCAAAGACGGTCTCACCGTTCCCCTTGCCATGTAGGGGTGAAAATTCCGGTGTGTCGAGATACCGTCCAGATCGAACCGTATCGGCCACAAGAAAATTGCCTGCCTTAAGATTGCCAAACCCAAAGGAAAAGTTCTCGCCGTAAGTTCCGAAGGAGCCGTAATTCAAAGATAGGCTTCCAAACGGTTTCTTCGCCCCGACACCGGAGCGTGTGATGGCGTTGACCACTAAACTGGTCTTGTCCCCGTACTCAGCCGGTGGTGCGCCCGCAATCACCTCCATGGATTGAAAGGCGTTTAGTGGCAGAGAGGTCGAAAACAGCTTGCTCTGCTGATCCGTGATGGGCTGGTTGTCCACGGAGAACCCGGTTTGGGCATGATCTCCGATGGGATGAAAGAAGCCGTTGGAATCCGCGACCACTCCGGGCGTGGCAAGAGTGATGGCGTCACTCACCCCAGAGCCGGGCGACGTAGTAGGAAGTTTTGAGAAAACCGAGCTATCCACGTCGGTGTGTGCCGTGGGAACATTCTCAATCATGCTCTCATTGTCGGAATGAACATCTACCGTTGTTGATTCGGCCGCGAGTCTTAACTGGACATTGAGATGAATGGGGACTGAGGTTCTCACGTTGAGATCCTGTTGGAAAGTCTGGAATCCCTTCGCAACGACTTGAAGGTGATAGTTGTTGGGAGGCACATCCAGAAAGCGGAAATTTCCCGAGGCATCACTCGTCTCCGTGCGGTCATAACCGGTCATGAAATTCTTAATCTCGACCTTAGCCCCTGGGACGACGCCCCCTGAAGGGTCAGCAACGGTCCCGGTGATCGTTCCTGCTTGTCCCATGGATTGTGCATGAGCATTGAAGTTCCCAGCCACGAGCCCGATCAAAAGAATGATAAAAATAATCTGCTTCTTCATATGAAATCTCCCATCCAAATGTTTTTAAGATGATATGTGAATACGGCTCTCGAATGATGGCGCTTGGCGACGTTCAATCGAGGCTTCGTTGGGTAGAGTCAAATTGGGATTGATCGGAGATTCAAACGAGGGGGACCACGGCTGGCATGGGGAAAAACAAAAAGGGCGAAGGGCCCTTCCGCCTCGAGCTCCCGCGCTGCCAACACCTCAGGAATGCGGACTCTCAGATAGGTTTGGACTGCCTCAAGGCTGTGATACGACTGGGCGGTTCTGCAAAACTCACAGTCGGAGTGAGGCGTTGGGGAGACTACTGAGGATGTACTCTTAAACGCCGTGCGTTGGGATCGGAGCAAACTCGGCAAGTGCAGGTAATAGTGGGCATCTAGCGCAAACTGCACAACCACAACCTGCGCAATGAGTGCTCCGATAAGCAGCCTGTCTCTCTGCTTTGAGTTCATAGTTACCCGAACAAGCTAGAAAAAACCACGTCGATGCCAACGCACAAAAAAACCGGATTAATGACAACGTCCTTAAACCTAGATTCCAAATCAGGACACCTACTCAAAGACCAGGCCTATGGGTAGGAGGGTCTCAATACTCTACCCGGATCTGCTGGTAGCAAATCCTGATTCACTCCCCCCTCAAACCTTCAGCACATCATCCTTGCGCGCAACGAGGGCATACAGAACAGGGGCGAGAAAGATGGATAAAAGCAGGCGGGAGATCATTCCGCCGACGATAACGATGGCAAATGGCTTTTGCGAATCGCTGCCGATCCCAGTCGACATGGCGGCAGGAAGGAGGCCGAAACACGCCACGAGTGCGGTCATCAGAATGGGGCGCAATCTCAGGAGCGAGGCCTCATACGTCGCTGTGAGCGGATCCTTCCCTTCGAGTCGAAGCTTGTTGATGAAGGAGTAGAGAATCACGCTGGTTTGAACAGCGACGCCCATCAGGGCGACAAACCCAAGCCCTGAGGAAACGCTGAAGTCTGTGCCGGTCAGCTTGAGGGCCAGCAAGCCCCCCACCGGTTGGGTGACGAGCACGCTAAACATGATAATGAATGGAAATTTCATATTGCCATAGAGGGCAAAGAGGATGAGGAGAATAATCAAAACCGTCAGCGGAACAATAAGCTTCATTTGCGAGCGTGCCGCCAGGTATTCCTTGTACTCACCTCCCCAGTCAAACGAATAACCAATAGGAAGCTTGACCTGCTGGTCCACCTTGCTTCGCGCTTCTCCGATAGCGCTGGCCAGATCCCTGCCCTCCACGCTGAACTGAATCCCGATGTAACGCGAATTCGATTCACGATAGACAAAAGAGGCGCCGTTGCTCACCTTGATATCGGCAAACTGGCTTAAGGGCAGATGCTGGCCGTCCGGAGTGGCGATCAGCAGATTTTTGATGGCCTCCATGTTTTCCCGGAAGGGCTCCTGCATCCGCACGATCAAATCAAACTGACGTTCTCCCTGGATGACCTGGGTGGCTGCCTTTCCGCCAATCGCCGTCTCGATCAGCGTGTTGATATCTCCGACGTTGAGGCCAAAGCGGGCGATCTTGTCGCGATCCGGCACGATAATGAGACTGGGCTGGCCAAGTTCCTGGACAATGCTGATATGCGTGATTCCCGGCACACTGGAAATAATCCTCTTGACCTCCTTGGCCTTACTTTCCAGGGTGGCAAGGTCGGTGCCGAAAATCTTCACTGCCAGAGCACTCTTCAGTCCGGTTTCAGCCTCGTCGACGGCGTCTTCGGCGGGTTGCGTGTAATTAAAAATGACTCCGGGGAAGGCGGACAGTTTTTCCTGGATGGCATCGATCAATTTTGGCTTGGTTCGAATCTCGCCCTGCCATGAAGAGTCATCGTAAGGCTTCAAGCCGACGTAGAACTCATCGTTGAAGAACCCAATGGGATCGGTGCCGTCGTCCGGGCGTCCCAATTCGTTGGCGACCGTCGTGACTTGAGGGAAACTCATCAGGATGCTCCGGATTTTCGGCGCCAGTTTGGCGGCCTCATCAAAGGAAATCGTGTAAGGCGTTGTGGCGCGCACCCATAAGGCGCCTTCGTCGAGATGAGGCATGAACTCCGCACCGATGAAAGGGATCAGCAGCAGGGAGGCCCCGAAGATTCCCAGGCAAATCAAGGTAGTGACCGCGCGGTGCTTCAGACACCAGGCCAGCGCCACTCCGTAGAGACTGCGAAGGCGCTCATAGATCCTGACGTCGGGCTCCTTGATGTGTTTCCGTAGAAAGAAGAAACAAAGGACCGGAAGCAGTGTCAGCGAGCAGATCAACGACCCCACCAGGGCAAAAGACATCGTGTCGGCCATTGGCTGAAACAGCCTTCCGGCAGGCCCCGTCAGTGCGTAAATAGGCAGGTACCCGGCAATGATTACGGCAATCGCATAGAAAATCGGCCGTTCCACATCCCGCGCCGCCGCGCGGATGACGTCGATAAGGTGGTACTCCTGTTCGCGGCGCGCCGCGAGTTCGCGAAAGATATTCTCGACCATGACCACCGCGCCATCGACGATGATGCCGAAGTCAATGGCCCCAATCGAAAGCAAGTTGGCCGGAATGTGTTTCCAGTCCAGACAGATGAATGAAAACAGAAGAGAGAAGGGGATGGTCACCGCCACAATCAACGCCGTGCGGACACTGAACAGAAGCAAGCCCAGGATGATCAGGACCAGCCCCATGCCGAGCAGGAGATTCTTTTCCACCGTGCGTGTTGTTTCCTCGATGAGATAGTGCCGGTCGTAAAAGGGGACGACCTTCACATCCGGGGGGAGGACGTTTTTGTTCAAGTCTTCAGTCACCTGCTCCACCTTGTCGAGAACCACCTGCGCCTGCTCGCCCACCCGCATGAGAATCACACCCTCAACGGCGTCGTCCTGCTTCATGTAGCCGAACTGGCCCAGTCGCACGGCGTGCCCAATCTCGACTTTGCCCACATCCCGGACATAAGTGGGGATCCCGTTGTGCGTCGCGACGACGATGTTTCCGATGTCCTGAGGGGTGCTCACCAGGCCCAGGCCCCGGACATAGTAAAACTGGCCCCCGGATGAATAGAACCCTCCCCCCGCGTTGGCGTTGTTATTGCCCAGCTGCTGGACAACCTGAGGGACCGTGACACTGTAGGAGAGGAGCTTGTTCGGATCCAGGAGGACGTGGTACTGCATCGTTGCTCCACCAAAGCCTGAATCGTCAGCCACACCCTGGATGGCGCGATAATGCCGTTCCACCACCCAATCTTCAAAAGTCTTCAACTCCTGAGGCGTCCGGTCGGGACTTTGGAGGACATAACGATAAATCAATCCACTCGGGCTGAACAAGGGAGCGAGGGTGGGCTGGATGCCCGCCGGCACCGCGGCGTTGGGGAGTCTTTCGAACGACTGCTCGCGTACAAAATAAGGATCCGTATCGTACTGGAAGTTCATTTGGACCGAGGACAGCCCGTACAGGGAGATCGAGCGCAGGGCCTGAAGTTGGGGGATCCCATTCATTTCCAGTTCGATCGGGATGGTAATGAGCCGCTCCACCTCCTCGGCCGCGTGGCCCGGCCATTGAGTGATGATTTGCACGTGCGGCGGCGAAAGATCGGGATACGCATCAATGGGCAGCTTTTGAAACGAAATGATCCCCCAGATCATCAAGAAGATCATGGTCATGATAATGAGAAACCGCTGGGAAAGCGCGAAGGATACGATGCGATTGATCATAGATGTTTTCTCTGGAACGCGAGGCCCAGGGAAGCCTCCCGGTCCCGGCCGCGGTGGATGACCAAGCGGGCCGCGCCCCACCCACTAATGCTGATAGCTGTTGGCAAACTGCAGGAAGAGGCTCCCTTCCGACACGATCTTGTCCCCCTCTTTCAACCCGCTCACGATTTCCATTTGATTTTTCTGTTGAGACCCAATGGTGACCAACCGTTGAGCAAATTTATCGGCCTCCACTTGGGTGTAAACAAAAGGCTGATTCTCCGCGTTATAGAGAACGGCGGAGGCGGGCACTGCGAGGACATCCTTCTTGGTGCGGGTGTGAATGACGACGTCCATGAACAAGTCCTTTTTCAGGAGCCCATTGCGATTGCGTGTGACAATCCGGACCGGGGTCGTGCGAGTCGCGGGGTCCACCATCGCCCCAATGTAAGAAATGACCCCGTGAAAGTTCTCGGAGACAGCCGTATTCGTCTCATCCACAAGATCTCCCACCCGCACGGAGGTCAAATCCTTTTCATAAATGTGACCCTGAACCCACACGGTCGACACGTTGCTGATCAGGAAGCAGGTGGTGGCGCCGGCCTGGATGAGTTGGCCGGGAAATACGAGCTTCTGAACCACCATCCCGCTGATGGGGGCTCTCACGGTCAGTTGAGGATTAATGGGGACGCCCTGTTTTTCGCCTTCTTCGATCTCTTTTTGGGTGATTCCGAAGATTCGCAATGCCTGCAGGCTGGTTTGAACCTGTGTGGTGGCATCGTTATAGTCGGCTTGAGCGCCTTCGAAATCCTTCTGCGATAGGGCGTGATGATCCAACAAGTCCCGGCTCCGGTTCAGAGTCGAAGTCGCGAGATTCAGGCGATTCCTCGCCACCCGGTACGCTGCGATGGCGCCGGTCACATCGGGGCTTGAAACCTCCAGGAGCGGCTGTCCCACCCTGACCTCTGCCCCGGTGTCCGCCAGAATCCGGGTAATCGGCCCGGTCACCTGCGTGATCGTGGGTGTGGTGTGGTCGTTATCCCAGTCGACAGTCCCCGTGGTGCGAATCGTGAGTGCCCAGGCGGCCTTCTGAACCGGGATGATTTGAAGATGCGGGAGCTGGTTTGCAGGGATGACGAACAAGCTGGGTTCGTTATTCTCGGCTTCGTGCGCGGCGGAACGTGTGGCTTCCTTCGACGTGCTGCATGCACCCGCCATCATTGCCAAAAGGCCCGAGAGGAGAAGAGCCAGGCAGCGACTCCTCCCCGGAACGAATTTCTCCAGTTCATCCGCGGTTCTTCGTTGAGTGTTTGTCATTGCAACACCTGCTTTCCGACCACTAGGTTGATTTGTTCAGCGCTGAGCATGTAAGCGGACAGGGCCTGACGATAAGCAAGTTGAACAGCGCGGTAGCTTCGCTCGGCGTCGAGCAAATCAAGCAAGCTGGTGGCTCCTTTGCGATAGGCGTAGTTGCTGATTTGTCGGGACTGGGTGGCCTGTTCGAGATAGCCCGATTCATAGAGGGACACGATACGATCATTCGCCTTGAAACCGGAGTAGGCGTTGACGACATCGGTAAGCACACTGGCGCGCGCTGCCGATTGTGATTCCCCGGCCTGCCGTGCGGCCACCTTGCTGCGCGCTATTTCCCCCTGATTGCGGTCATGGACGGGCAGGTCAATGGAGAACCCGAATCCGACTCCATTGACCGGCCCGTTGCGCTTGTATTCCCATTCCCCTGTGAGGTCTCGCGCCCGGTTGCCATAAGCGAGTGCGACGGTGTCGTCGGCGAGTTTGACGGCGCTTTGAGCAGCCAGGAAGTCGGGACGCTGAAGCAACGCCTGGCGCGCGATTTCATCGGGACCGATGACATATTTCTTATGCCCCAACTCGCCCAGCACGTCGTAATCTTCGGCCACCGTCTCGAATCCGACGAGTTGACGCAAGACCGCCTTACTCTGTTCGAGGCCCAGTTCCGCGGCCGATACATCCTGTTCAAGCTGGAGTTTTTGCAGGGCGATCTTCAGATAGTCGGCCTCAGAAATGTCCCCGGCATCGAGGCGACTCTTGTTGATCGATACCACCTCGGAGAAGTCCTTGAGATCATCCTTCGAAAATTCTAGACTGGATTTTGCAAGCAACACGTTGACGAAGGCCTGGGCCACCTGGAATTTCAGTTGGCGCTCGAAGTCGGCGACACTTTTTGAAACGACGTCCGTCGTGTCCTGGGCCACCGTGATTCGTTTCTGTCTTTTTCCACCACGCTCGAAGGTATAACTGATCGACTGAAGAAACTCCTGATTGTTCCGGAGATTGTCTGCGATCAGCTGATTGGGATTAAAAATCGGAAAATCCTCGTTTGTGGTGGTGTAAACAGGGTTCGGCTTTAACGCGGCCGTGATCTCGTTCGCCTTCGACTGATCCACATTCAGGCGTTGCGCTCGCATGCTCTGGTTGTGCTCAATGGCGAGCTGAAGGGCCACGCTCATCGTGATCACGGAGGCCGGTTTTGAGGCGGAAGGCGTTGCCGGGGGTTGAGCCTCCAGAAGACGAGAGGACAAGAATGAAACAACAATGAAAGCCAAGGCAATGGAACGGTTTGCCCTTGGAAACATGGATTGGCACTCCTCACAATGATAATGCGTTGGCAAAAGTCTCGCCGCAAGGGAAATACACATCTTGCAGGTAGAACGCGGCGACTGTTGAGCAATTGAAGTAAAGGAAATTAGACGGAGGACAAGCTGGGAGGGCCTCGTTTTAGAGTTGCGCAGCAGAGATCATGAAATGGAATGATCCGTTGGGTAGGCGTCAGCAACAGTGAATTAACCAGGGCAGGGCTTATGAGTTGTACAATCGAAATTTGCTTGATCAGTGACTGCGACCAGGCGCAGGCCAGGCAAACTCCATCGCCCGGGTTCGTGGTCGCCCGGCGCTGGCTGGAAACCAAGAGCCGGGAGCAAACAGGAGCCTCAACCCCCCCGGACACATTTGTAATCCTTGAGGCAAGTGCAGGGGAGTCGGGTCCTCTCTGAGTCAGGCAGGTGTGCTCCAGGCCCAGCGAAAAAGAAAAGAAGGAAAAAGCGCAAAGCGCTAGAAAGGCGGTCAAGCGCCGCATACCGCGGCGCAAGGGCTTCTTTGTCAGGGTCAAGGGCTGTCTCATCAGAGGACAACATTCTAACAGAATGAATTTCTAAATATCAACCTCTTATCACGACAGGCCTGTTGATTCATCAGGGGGCGCTTGGGTTGCCTGGGGTCAACTCGCCCATGAGGTCGGGTCGGTCTCAGAGGGGGATTTTGTTATAATGCCCGCTCGGGTGACGGGCTCGAGTCCAGGATCGAAGGGTGGAGGTTTTGAACCTTACTCCCGGGGTATGGAAGGGGAGTCCCGGACCTTAATGGGAAGAAATCGCGTTAGCAGAGACAATTGATGGAGCAGATACTCAACCGGCACTGAAACGCAGAACTTATGTGGCTCATTCTCCTTCGACGATTTGCATTCATGGGGCTCAGCATCTTTGTCGTCGTCACCTTTATTTTCCTGCTGGTTCACCTCGTTCCCGGTGACCCGGTTCTTCAAATGTTGGGTGAAGGAGCCCAGCCCGCGGATGTTCAACAACTCCGGCACGCGCTGGGGTTGGATCAATCTATCCAGACCCAGTACTTGCATTACCTGCACAACCTGGCGCACGGCGATCTGGGTCTCTCCTTTCGCTACCAGGAACCGGTGTTGAAAACCCTGCTTAAACGTTATCCCGCAACCTTGGAACTCAGCCTGGCGAGCCTGGTGCTGGCCTTGTTGTTCTCGATTCCCGCGGGTGTTCAAGCAGCCGTCAAATCGAATACCGGGCAGGATCGTTGGATCAGTTTTGTTTCACTTCTGGGGCTTTCGCTCCCCAACTTTGCCCTCGGGCCTCTGCTGATACTTCTTTTTTCAATACAGTTGATGTGGTTCCCGGTATCTGGAATCGGCGGGTTGAAACATCTCGTGCTTCCTGCGGTCACCCTCGGACTTGGGTTGGCGGCGGTGACCACTCGAATGGTCCGCTCGGCCATGCTTGAAGAACTCGGCCAGGATTATCTCCGGACCGCCTTCTCAAAGGGGTTACCACGACGCACGGTCCTCTACAAGCATGCTTTGAAAAACTCCTTGATCCCCATTGTAACCGTGGTGGGACTGCAATTTGGAAACCTGCTTGCCGGAACCTTTGTCACGGAGTCCATTTTTTCGTGGCCGGGCATCGGCCGCCTCACGCTGCAGGCGATCCAGTTTCGTGATTATCCCCTGGTCCAGGGATGCATCTTGGCCATTGCCCTGACTTATATCGTGGTTAATTTTTTGACGGACATGGCCTATATCCTCGTCGATCCGCGTATTCGGATAGAATGATGTTTCTTCGTACGGTGTTTCTGAAGAACCGGCTCGCTTACGTCAGCGCAATCTTCATCGTGCTATTGATGGCGGTGGCGGTGTTGGCGGGATGGATTTCCCCCTACGATCCGGCGGTTCAGGATTTGGCAAGCCGGCTCAATGGCCCGTCAGGCTCCCACTGGTTGGGAAGTGACGAGCTGGGTCGAGACGTCCTTTCCCGGGTGATTTACGGCACTCGAATTTCGATCAGCGTCAGTGTGGCGGTGATGCTGGTCTCGTTTCTGGTCGGATGTTACCTTGGCGCGATCAGTGGATATTTTAACGGCACACTCGATCAGGTTTTGAACCTCGTTTTGATTAACAGTTTTATGGCCTTCCCGGGGGTGCTGCTGGCCATCGCCTTTATCGCTTTTCTGGGTCCGGGTCTCTCACGATTGATCCTGGCGCTGTCCCTGATCGGGTGGATTGGGTTTGCCCGTCTGGCACGCGGGCAATTCCTAAAGACAAAGGAAATGGATTACGTCACAGCCGCCCGCGCTTCGGGCGCTTCCAGCGGCCGGGTCATCTTCATTCACATGGTTCCCAACACCATCCAGCCGATCGTGGTCCAGGCTTGCCTGGGAATGGCGAACACCATCCTGGCCGAGGCCACCCTTAGTTTTCTGGGTCTGGGCGTTCCTCCTCCAACTCCCAGTTGGGGGTCCATGCTGAATGACGGCCGTATCCACCTTTTCGATGCCCCCCATCTCGTCATCTTCCCTGCTGTGGCCGTGATGATGGCGGTCCTGGCGTTCAATTTTCTTGGAGATGCGTTGCGCGATTTCTTTGACACCAAGGGGGCGAAGCCGTAGGTCATTCCTAATTTAATGTCTTGATTTAATATCCTGGCTCAGACAACTTCCGTCTCCTGACGAACATCTGGTTGAAGCAGCCTGTGCTTACGCGTGACCATAACTCTCCGGGAGTGATGACTGGTTCCTTCTAGACCGGAAGGTCGTAGAAATCCACTGCAGCCGGCCGTGTTTTCATTTGAGCGTGTGAACGCTGGCGGAATAACTGAATTAGCCGACGGTTCAAGAAAAAGAGGCCCAACCAGCCTCTGTTGTTTTGACTGTGGGAAGCCAAATAATGGCATATGATCGACTTCCGGAAAGTATAACACAGGAAATGAATTCCTACTAAGTAGGCTATTGACTTACTTTATGCCAATGTGTATGATTTCAAGCCATGAAGACAACACACAAGACCGACACCATCCGGTTTACTGTAAAAGGTCAGGTGGTGATTCCACGCTGGCTGCGCAAGGAGTTCGATATCGAAGAGGGCACGCGCGCCCTGGTATATGGGGAGGCGGACGCCATTGTGCTCAAACCGATCACAACGCGGCACATCCGGACCCTGCGCGGCTCATTGAAGGGTGCTGGCGTACTGAAGGCGCTGATGGACGATCGCAAGCGCGAGCGGGAATTCTGACATGGCCACCAAGGTATTGGATAGCTGGGCGCTGATCGCGTTTTTTGAGGACGAGCCTGCCGCCGAAGAAGTGGAGAAGCTGTTGGTCAAGGCTGAGGCTGGAACGCACAAGCTGCTCCTCTGTGTGATCAACTGGGGCGAGATTTACTACAACACCATGCGCAAGGTGTCCCAGGAGGCCGCCGAACAGAAGGCGAAGGAAATTGCCGGGTTGACCATTGAGATTGTCGGTGTGGACGACAAGAACCTCGACTTGGTGCGGCAGGCCGCCATCTACAAAGGCACGAAAAAACTCCCTTACGCCGACGCCTTCGCTGCCGCTCTGGCCAAACTGCGCAACGCCGAACTCGTCACTGGCGACCCCGACTTCAAAGCGGTTGAAGGCGAAATCAAAATCGGCTGGCTGAAATGAGATTTACCTAATATGAATTTTTATGGGCAAGCGGCTGGTCGCTTTTTCTGACCGTCCTAGCAGAGCTGAGCTTTGGGAAGCTGCAGTCCTGAAAATTGTCTTTTTCCCAAAAGCCCAGTATAATGAATGGTTTTTATTACTTGTCTTGACGCATGCAAAACGACACCCGAAAACTCCTCCATTACGTTCGCAATTATCTGGCAATCTTCCTGCTCGCCGTCCTGCTCATGGCGGCGGTAGGCGCCTTTGAAGGGTTGGTTCCGTTAACCCTGAAGATTGTCTTCGATAAGATTCTCACGGAGAATCCTGGCAATTCAGTTCTTCCGCTTCCCCTGCTGCATCGGACCGTTGATCTAATGGTCTTGATCCCGTTTAGAACCTATTCGTTATGGTTGGGGATTGCCCTATTCATCGTCGGGACGGCTTTAGGCAAGGCCATTTGTGATTATTTTGGAAACTACCTGATTAGTTTCGTAGGACAGTCGGTGGTGATGAATTTAAGGAACGATTTGTATAAGAAGATTCTCAACCAACCGGCTGTGTTCTTCCATGGCAACTCGACCGGCCGGCTCATCTCTCGGGTCACCAATGATATTGAGAAAATCCAAAATGCCGCCTCCACGGTGTTGGCCGATGCCTTGCGGCAGGCTTTTACCTTGATGGCCATGGCCTGCGTCCTGGTGTCGATGAATTGGCTGTTGGCCCTGGTGGCGGTGCTTCTGGCGCCCCTGGTGGCTCTCCCGTCGGTGAAATTCGGACGGAAGATACGGCGCACCACACGCTCCAGCCAGGATAACATGGCGGATATTTCTAACATCCTCCATGAGACGATCAGCGGAATCCGGATCGTGAAAGCTTTTGTGATGGAGAAGTTTGAATTTCTGAAGTTCAAGGAAGCGAGCCGGAGGTTGCTGCACCTGAACCTGAAGTGGGTCCGCGTGCAATCCCTCTCCTCGCCGTTGATGGAAGTGCTGGGGGCCGTCGTGATCGGCGGGCTGTTGTATTATGCGCAGACGGAAATCCACTCCGGGAGAATGAAGCCGGCGACCTTTATAGCGTTCATGTTTGCGTTGTTCAAAATGTATGACCCCGTCCGACGGATGAGCGGGATCAACAATGCATTTCAGCAGGCCAAAGGATCCACCTCCCGGGTGTTTGAGTTTCTGGAATTGCCGGAAGAGAAGGCCGACGACGCCAGCGCCCGGCCGCTGGTCGAGTTCCGGGACCAGATCATTTTCGACAAGGTGAGCTTCGGATATGACCACGAGGGCGCGATTCTGAAGGATGTCTCTTTGATCGTGAGAAAAGGAGAGGTCGCGGCCGTTGTCGGTTCGAGCGGATCCGGCAAGACGACCCTGCTCAATTTGATTCCCCGGTTCTTCGAAGTGAGCGGGGGGCACATCCTGGTGGACGGGAGTGACATCCGGGAATTCACACGGGAATCCCTCCGCGCACACATTGGCATTGTGACCCAGGAGACGATTCTGTTTAACGACACCGTCCGGAATAACATCGCCTACGGTCGCCCTCAGACTCGCCAGGAAGACATCGAACAGGCGGCGCGCGCGGCGTTGGCCCACGATTTCATCATGCAGATGCCGAAGGGCTATGAAACGGTGATCGGAGAGCGGGGACAGCGACTCTCTGGGGGAGAGCGCCAGAGAATCGCCATCGCAAGGGCCCTCCTGAAGAACCCGCCCATTCTGATTCTGGATGAGGCGACTTCGGCCCTGGATTCGGAATCGGAACTCTACGTTCAGCGTGCCTTGGGAAACCTGATGACAGGGCGAACGGTGTTTGTCATCGCCCACCGGCTCTCCACGGTCCGGAGCGCCGACAAGATCGTTGTGCTGCAGGACGGTCAGGTCCGGGAAGTGGGCACCCATCAGGACCTCCTGGATCATGGCGGAGTTTACCAGCGCTTGTATGAACTGCAATTTGCGGAGACGGATCTTGCGCCCTGGGTGGAAGCGAGCTAGGAAGAAAGAGGTCAGCTATCAGTGGTCAGCTTTCAGCTATCAGCAATCAGCCGTCAGCTATCAGCAATCAGTTATCAGCCATCAACCCTGAAGACGGGTTTTGCTTTAAGTTTATAGTTGTTACTGAGGCCCGATCGCTTTCTTCTTCAAAGAAAATTACTGAAGGACTGATAGCTGATCGCTGATAGCTGACAGTTTGCATTAGGAAACGATCAATGATTCTTAGCATGACCGGATTCGGGCAAGGGCAATACAGGGGTGATGATTTTGTCATTACCATCAGCTTGAAGTCTGTCAATCATCGCCATTTTGATGCCAGTTTCAGAATGCCGCAGGAATTGCAGCCGTTCGAGAATGAGCTGAAGAATGTCCTCAAGGAAAGACTCGTCCGGGGCTCGGTTACGGCTGCCGTGAACATGGAGAGCATGGGCGAGATCCCGGTAAAAATCAACGCGCCCGTGGCAGCGGCCTATCTGCGTGCCGCGAATGAACTCAAAGAGAAGTTTAATCTCAGCAGCGACCTGAACCTGGATTCCATCCTTCGGCTGCCCAACGTCGTTACTTTCGGTAATGGCGATCTCGTGAGTCAGGATCAAATGAGGGAGAAATTTCGCCCGGCGCTTGAACACGCGCTCCAGAAGGCCCTTTCTGAAATGCTGGCAATGCGGAAGTTGGAAGGGAAACAACTGGAAGAGGATTTGCGGGGAAGGACGGGTGCCATCGGGCAACGCGTCGACGCCATCGAAAAGGCCTTGGAGTCCAACGTGCAGGCCATTTACGAGAAACTGAAGGAGGAGGTTTTACGGCTCACCCAGTCGGCCAACGTGGATCCCGGCCGATTGGCGCAGGAGGTGGCCTACCTGGCGGAGAAAAGTGATGTCACGGAGGAAGTGACCCGGCTCAAGAGTCACGTCAAGCAGTTTCTTGCCCTGCTCGACGCCGAGGGTGAGACTGGAAAGAGGCTCGATTTCCTGCTCCAGGAGATGCACCGGGAGGCCAACACCATCCTGTCTAAAACCTCCAGCGTGTTGGGCGGGGCCCGCGAAGCCAGCGATCATGCGCTTGAGATCAAAGCGGAGATTGAAAAGTTACGCGAGCAAGTCCAGAATGTCGTCTGAGCCGAACCGTGTTCGAGAGCTGCCTGATCGGGGTGAGCCTGCCGTGGATGTGAAAGGTCTGGGAATATTGTTTATCGTCTCTGCCCCTTCGGGATCGGGAAAGTCCACCCTGGTCAAACGAGTCATGAAGGAAGTGGACGGCGTCCGGTTTTCCATCTCTCATACGACGCGGACTCCCCGTCCGGGGGAACAAAATGGGGTTGACTATTTCTTCGTAAACCGCGATGAGTTCGAGCGAATGATCCGGGAGCAGAGGTTTGTCGAGCATGCGGTGGTCTATGGCAACTATTACGGAACGAGCTGGCAGGAGATCGAGGCCGCCCGTTCGTCCGGCGATGATGTGATCCTGGACATCGACGTTCAGGGTGCGGCGCAAGTGAAGCAGCGCTTTGGAAAGGAGGCGCCCTCCATTTTTGTGCTTCCCCCCTCGTTCCAGATCCTGGAACAGCGGTTGCGGGGACGGAGTTCGGATGGGGATGAAGTGATCCGCCAGCGCCTGGACAGGGCGCATCGGGAAATCCAGGAGTATGCGAGATACGATTACGTGATCATCAACGACGAAATCAACAGTGCTACTGATGCGCTTCGGTCCATCATTCTGGCCCATCGAGCCTGTCAGCCGCGTTTGGAAAAACAAATCGAAAATATTCTTCATACCTTCGGAGGCAAACCAGAATGATTAAGCTTCCACCCGGAGTGGACAGCAAATTTCGTTATGTGCTTCTCGCCGCCAAGCGGGCGCGACAACTGCAGAGCGGGAGCCCTCCGCTGATGCCCGCCACGGGAAAGAAACCGACTCGGGTGGCGCGCGAGGAGCTGGAGCTGCGCGCCCTGAAATTTGAAATCCTTCCTCCTGTTGATGAGGGGGAAGAAGTGAGCGAGAAAAAGAAAAGGAAATAGTTCACCCCCCTCCTGACCGCAAGGTCAAACGGAGGGCAGTCCAAGGGCGGGTCGACACATGAAGGTCGCACTGGGAGTGACAGGATGTATTGCTGCGTACAAGGCGGCTGAGCTGCTCCGTCAGCTACAGCAATGTCACCTGGAGGTTCAGGTGGTCATGACGCGTCACGCCCAGGAGTTTGTGGCGCCTTTGACCTTTGCCGCCCTCTCCGGCCAAAAGGTGATTACCGAGATGTTCGACCGCTCGGGGACGGCGTCCTCCAATGTTGAATCGGCCATCGAGCATATCGCGGTGGCGCAATCGATTGATCTTCTTCTCGTGGCGCCGGCGACGGCCGACATCCTGGGCAAATTCGCCCACGGGGTGGCCGATGATTTCCTTTCAACGCTTTATTTGGCCACAAGGGCCGCGGTCGTCGTCGCCCCGGCAATGAACTGCGAAATGTGGGACCATCCGGCGGTTCAACAGAACGTGGCCGCGCTCAAAGCACGGGGAGTGCGCGTGGTTGAGCCGGAGGAAGGATATCTCGCGTGCGGGATGGTGGGGCAGGGGCGGCTTGCTGCGAATGACAAAATTCTGGACTTGGTTCGTGAAACGCTGGGTTTGACGGACGATTTGATCGGCGAGTCGATCCTCATTACCGCAGGGCCGACGCAAGAAGATATCGACCCGGTCCGGTTTATTACCAACCGTTCCTCGGGGAAAATGGGATATGCCCTCGCCGAAGAGGCGCTGCGTCGAGGAGCCCGTGTCATCCTGGTCAGCGGTCCGACCGCGCTTCAACCTCCT
The DNA here is from genome assembly GCA_041494885.1 of Terriglobia bacterium. Taxonomy (GTDB): domain Bacteria; phylum Acidobacteriota; class Terriglobia; order JAIQFV01; family JAIQFV01; genus JAIQFV01. The sequence continues at coordinate 101,436 of JBGQBO010000007.1, read as the reverse complement.
CGGGGAGTGGAATTCGTGCCGGTGCGATCGGCTGCTGAAATGAGCGCGGCGGTCAAGAAGCACTTCCAGAATTCGACGATTGTGATCAAGGCGGCCGCCGTCGCAGATGTCCGCCCTGCCCACCCGGGACCCTCGAAAATCAAGAAGGAGAAACTGCCCGGCGCGATCGAGGTGGAACCAACGGAGGATATTCTGGCTTTCCTCGGCCGCTCGAAGGACGGAAAATTCCTGGTCGGGTTTGCTGCCGAGACGGGGTTTACACTGGAAGGGGCACGTCGGAAGTTAAAATCGAAGAACCTCGATCTCCTCATCGCCAACGATCTGAACGAAGCGGGAGCCGGGTTTGATGTTGATACGAACCATGTGCAGTTGTTACGACCCGATGGCTCCATGAAGGATGTTCCTTTGATGTCCAAGGCCAAAGTGGCCGAGAAGATTCTCAATGAGATCATTGAAATGCGAAAGCGATGACGGGCGCCCAGGCCCGATAACTTTCAGGGGGTCGGTTCCAACACACCTTTGAACCCATCCAAACCCATCACAGACATCCTCGATTACTTTGAGGAAATCGGGATCAGCGAGCTCAGCTCAGATCGGATCCGCAAGCAAGAAAAGAATAAACCGCTAACCGCTGAGCCAGGAACGGGTCCGAAGTCTTTCTTTTCACAGACCCCCCCGGCGGGGGTGGGGCCTGCCTCCCCATTGTCGGTGAGTCCGGTTATTCCACCGCAGACTCGTTCTTTGTTTGCCCCTGCCGAAGCCACAAGGCCCGGTGAGACTCTCGAAGAAATCCGCTCAGATCTGGGCGACTGCCGGCGATGCAAGCTGGCGCCTCTTCGCAAGAATATTGTGTTTGGCTCAGGGAATCCACAGGCCGCTTTGATGTTTGTGGGGGAGGCGCCGGGCGCCGATGAAGATGAACAAGGACTGCCCTTCGTAGGACGCGCGGGCCAGTTGTTGACCCGGATCATTGAAGCGATCAACCTCAAGCGCGAAGAGGTGTACATCTGCAATGTCATCAAGTGTCGGCCTCCGGAGAACCGCGCCCCGGAGCGCGATGAAATCGAGTCGTGCGAGCCGTTCTTGAGGCGCCAAATTCAGGCGGTGAAACCCAGGGTGATTGTCTGCCTGGGCTCCCCGGCCATGCAAACGCTGTTGAAGATCAAGACCGGGATCACTCAAATTCGTGGGCAGTGGCTGGACTATGGCGACGGGATCAAGCTGATGGCAACTTTTCATCCTGCCTACTGTTTGCGGTGGCCAGACAAGAAGCGCGAAGTGTGGGAAGATATGAAAAAGGTGCGTGATTATCTGAAATTCGTCAACGCGTTGTAGAAACACTGCGCCAGGGTGATTCTACAGGCCCACACCAGGTGCCGTTTTTCCATACCTTAGTTGTTGTTGCGTGCGGACCGCCGAACGACGACTCAATGGGGCTGCTACTGCAATGAAATCCCGGGCTGATTTCTACTTCCAAACCTCCGTAAACCTCCTTCTGGCCACCGGATTCTTCACCCTGGCGTCGACCGGCAAAGTGGACCTTCCTTCCATGCTGTGCTTTGCTGCGGCTTACACGGCTTACGTGGTCGGCGGTTTCCGTCGACGCGTCTGGCTGCTGTCAGCCGGGCGCGTGTCCTTCTTCTCTAAAATTTATATTTTGGTGTTTCTTTTGGACCTGTGGTGGTTGTCCAAGTCGTTCGTCGACGCCGCCATTCACCTCCTTATTTTTATTCAGATTCTGAAATTCTTTTCCGAGAAGAAGGACAGAGACTACTTCTACATGATTCTGATTGCCTTCATGGAGTTGCTGGCGGCGGCCGCCATGACGACCAGCCCATCCTTTTCGGTCGCTTTCCTGGTTTTCCTGGCACTTGTGATCTCCAGCCTGATGAGTTTTGAGATTAAGCGGTCCCAGGAACTTTATGCCGAACGGAGATCCCATCCACCGAGGGGAGAAACCTCCTCTCTCTCGCGGTTGGGCAACGGGACCCGCCGGTTGTATGGTGCCCTGGCCGCGGCATCGGCGATAATGAGCCTGGGGATTGTGGCTTTCGCGGCGTTGTTCTTCTTTGCTTTGCCGCGCGTGGAAGCCGGATTCTTCACTCGCCTGAATACCAATACCCAGTCCATTACGGGATTCTCTTCATTGGTCCAGTTTGGAGCCGTAGGCTCCCTGAAAAAAAACATGGCGGTCGTCATGCGGGTGCGTGTTGAGGGAGACCCGCGGGACTTTGACGGGGTCAAATGGCGGGGCATTGCGTTGAACTGGTTTGAAGGGAACTCCTGGCGCAGGAAGATGGAAGGCGACACGAAATCTGTGCTGAAAGACGGGAGGGGCGGTTATCGCCTTCTCCCCGAACAGGTCCCGCCCCCTCATCGTCTCGTTCAATACCAGATTCTTCTTGAACCCATCTCAACCGAGGTCCTATTCGCCGCGGCCCGGGCCAGATCGGTTCTGACCTCGGCCCGGCTGCGGATGGACACGGGGGAGACACTGAGTACGGATTATCATCCCTATTCCCGCGTCCGTTATAATGTGATTTCAGATATCGCCCCGCCTTGGGCATCATCGCTTCGCAAGGCGGGGACGGAGTATCCCCCGAACTTTGAAGAAGACTATCTGTCCCTGCCAGAATTCGACCGTCGAATTCACGAGTTGGCCCGGAACATCACGCGGGCCGAGACAAATAACTATGATCGCGCCCGAAGCGTGGAAAGCTACTTGAAAGAGAACTATGGATACACCCTGGATTTGCCTTCTACCCGAGAACTCGACCCGATCGGCCAGTTCTTGTTTGAATCCCGCCGGGGGCACTGCGAGTACTTCGCTTCCTCCATGGCAATCCTGTTGCGGACGCTCGGAATTCCCTCCCGCGTGGTCAATGGGTTTCAAACCGGGGAATACAATGCAGTGGGAAAGGACTTCATTGTTCGGGAGGCCGACGCGCACAGTTGGGTGGAGGTGTTCTTCCCCGGATATGGCTGGGTGGCCTTTGATCCGACTCCTGCGGTGACACCGCCCCATCGGTCTGCAGCCTGGGTAGCGCTTAACCATTATCTCGATGCCCTGGAGTTGTTCTGGATTAATTGGATTGTGGGCTTTGATTCCTTCCGGCAGATTGTCCTCTTTCAGGGTCTCCAGAACGGGACGCTTGCGGTTAAGTATGGCCTAGAGCAACTATGGCTCACCTGGACAACTCGTCTTTCTGATTTCTATCAGGCGACCTTCTTTTCTCCCCAGGCCTCCTTAAAGCGATCGCAGTTGTTAACACACCTGGGACAAAAGTTTCTGTGGGGGCTGGGCTTGCTGGCTGTTTTTGCAGGCCCATGGGCAATCGGGCGCTTCGTTCGCCACCGCCGTCTCCTGCGCTCCCCTCGGCCCCACCTGGTTGCCGAGGTCTTTTCGAAATGGCTGCGAGCGCTGGCACGGCGCGGGTTCGACCGTCACCCGTGCCAAACCCCCTTGGAATTCTCACAGTCAATCAGTGATGCGCGGCTTCGCTCATCGGCCATTGAACTGGCCACGCTTTATAACCGTCTCCGGTTTGATCCGTCCCGCCTGGACGCTCAAGCGTATTTGTCATTCAGATCAAGACTTCAAATGGAAATAAAAAACCTATGAGCGATAAGGCCGGAAAAATTGGTACAATCACCCGGTCTGTTCTTTTTTAAACCGAATCTTGGAGGTTTCATGGCTTGGACGGGGATTTTGATGCTCCTGATGATGATCGGGTGGTTCGCCATCCGTGTTCGACGAAGTGAAGAGAGGCGGCCTTGGCCACTCTATGGATTTATTGGGCTAGTCATTATCCTTGCTTCGGAGACACTGCTTTGGATGAAGGTCTACTTCGTCATCCATTACTTCACGCCCCTGGTATGGTCGGGTTACATCCTGGTCGCGGATGCAGCGGTGTACCGGTTGACGTCACGGTCACGCCTTCATGACTCCCTGGGGAATTTTTTGAAGTTGGCCCTGTGGTCGATCCCGCTTTGGCTTGTGTTTGAAGCCTACAATCTTCACCTGAGGAACTGGGCTTACCTCAATCTTCCACAGGATGCTTTCCTGAGGTACGTGGGGTACGCGTGGGCCTTCGCAACCATCTGGCCGGCGTTGTTTGAAACAACCGATTTATTGAGCGCACTAAAGATCTTCGAATCCTCCCAGGAGGGTCATACGGCCCTTCCCTCAAAACGTCTCCTGGTGAGCAGTCTATTGATTGGGTTGGTCATGTTGGTTTTTCCTCTGATGGTTTCCCAACCGAGGGCGTCTTATCTTTTTGGCTCGGTCTGGCTGGGCATGATCTTCGCGCTGGATCCCATCAATTATTGGTTGGGCAAGCGCTCGCTCTGGCGGGAATGGCTGAGTGGCCACCGGCAGGAGATTTACTGCATGCTGCTGGCAGGGCTGTTCTGCGGTTTTCTTTGGGAGTTCTGGAACTTCTGGGCGGTCGCGCGCTGGAAATACGTCTTCCCGATCATGCAAAGCTTCAAGATTTTTGAAATGCCGGTGGCGGGATTTCTTGGATTTCCGCCGTTTTGCGTAGAGTGTTTTGTGATGTTTGAGTTTGTGAACTTCCGGTTTGGAAAATCGCAGGTTAAGGAGGCGTCCCTGATGCAATCCTCCTTGGTTGATTCCGAGATGTGACCTCCAGAAGGGACGAATGACAGGCTTTACTCGCTGTGGAATTGGGCGCCTGCTGAGATTTCATTTGTCCCCCGAGTGACTCATTCTTCATCCATGGCCTCTCCCCGAGTCTCCTTGAGGAAGAAACTCTTTGTCAGCATTTATCTGATTCTGGTTGGGATTCTCGGCATTTCCTTTGTTCTTCCGGCGAACCTCGTCGTGGAACCCTCTCAGATCGACCTTCCGGCGGATGGCGTCTCACGGATCCCCGTCCGTGTGCAAGTGCAGATGCCGTTCACGCGTAGAGTCTTATTCCCTCACCCCAGGATCTTTGTCCAAATTGTTCAAGGAATCGAGTTCGTCAATCTGTTTCCCTCGGGGGAGGTTCGACTGGGCGACCGGGGGACCTCTTACTTTGTGAAGTCCAGGGCAGCCGAAGGAGAGGGGGTGATCCGCTTCAAGGTGCATAACGCAGCGGCGGCTCAGGTGCGGGTGTTCACTCACACCGTCAACACCGATTCCAAGCAGGATGGGTTTCCGGACGCCTTCAAGCTGACCTCGTTCACAGACCGGGAGAATTTTCGCCGGGCCTTTGCATTAGTCGCCGGCTTCCAGTCCGTTCAGGAAAGCCCGGATTGGCCGCCGGCACATCATGATGGGGCCGGGCTGGTTTGCTTTGCGCTTCGGGAAGCCCTGAGAAGGCATTCAGAGACATGGCAGAAGCGGTTTGGCGGGCCGGGTCCGGTGCCGTCTGTTGAGAAGTATAATTTTCCGACGACTCCTCTGGGAGAGAAGATCTTCAGAACACGAGAGGGCGCCTACCTGCCCACGGACCTCACGGGAGGAGTGTTCTCTGAATACGTCGATGTAGCCACACTGAAGCAGTTTAACGTGACCTTCATCGGTAGAGCCCGGGCACAAGTGCAGAGAGGAGATCTGATTTTCTTTTCAACCCCTTGGGTCCGCAGCTCTCCATATCTTGTCATGATCCTTTTGCAGGATGCCTCCAACAGCGTTTCGGGTGAGTCCAGTACCGTGGTTTATTACCGTGAGAACACCTCGGCCGAGCCGGCAGGGGTGAAAGAGATCCGGTTGGCCACACTCGAGCAGGATCCGGATCCGCGACTTCGGCCCGTTGAGTCAAACCGGTTTTTCCTGGGATTCTTTCGACTGAAGGTTCTCAATTAAGGATGAGTTGATTGAATTTTCGGAGAACAACCCGATCCGATGGTTTCGTGCGAGGTACTCTTTCATTGGGGATTGCGGATTTCGGATTGCGGAATAAACCGGCAAACTTGCCATTCATTCGGCTGGTAAGGATCTGCGAAAGGCGGAGCGGACGCTTCCGGAAGGGGGGCGCAAGGCGCTATTTGCTCCAGCGCTCACAGGGATTCTTCTGACTATTTGTCAGTTTGTACTGGGCGGAGTTAATTTTCCAGAGGCTGGGAGAAAACTTCCCTGCATCTTGAGGCCGGACCCTCGGGCGTCCAAATCACCTCCCTCTTAATCTTCCCTGTTTTGGACTCTTCCGGAAAATCAAAAGGGAGTGAACGGAAGTTCACCCCCTGAAAATGGAAGACAGAAGTTGTCACATAACCACGGCGGGGACCCCGGGTTGTTTGAAATTCGATATGCTGATCTGGGCGGCGAGCTGCTCGGCGACCCGGGTAAACACTTTTGAAAGGTCGGAGTCGGGTTGGGAGATGGTGATGGGCAATCCGGTATCCCCGCCCTCGCGAATGGAGACGTCCAGAGGGATTTCACCCAGGAACGGCACTTCAAATTTCTCGCTCGCCTTCCTGGCTCCTCCGTGCGAAAAAATGTCACTCCGGTGGTGGCACTGTGGACAGAGGAAGTAGCTCATATTCTCCACCACTCCCAGGATGTCCACCTTCATCTGCTTGAACATCATAATTGCTTTACGGGCGTCCTGCAGCGCCACGTCCTGCGGAGTGGAGACGACGACTGCGCCTGTCAAGGGCACCGACTGCACCATCGTCAATTGAACGTCGCCGGTTCCCGGCGGCAAATCCACCATGAGATAATCGAGTTCTCCCCAACTCACCTGTTTCAAAAACTGCTGAATTGCGCTGTGGAGCATGGGTCCGCGCCAGATGACCGGCGTATCGCCCCGGTTGAAGAACCCCATGGAAATGACTTTCAGGCCGTGCTTGATGACGGGGACGACGCGCTCGTTCTGAACGATGGGCTGTTCGGTGATTCCCAGCATCAAGGGAATGTTGGGGCCATAGATATCCCCATCCATCAAACCCACGCGGGCCCCCATCTGAGCCAGCGAGATGGCAAGATTGGCGGCGACTGTGGATTTTCCAACGCCACCTTTGCCGCTGCCCACTACAAGAATATTGCGGATGCCGGGAATCGCTTGTTTTTCGGGAATGCCTTGAGTGGCCACCACCTTGGCATCCATTGTAACATTCACCTGCGTCACTCCCGGGAGGGCTGAAACCACGGCCTTCGCCTCATCCCGCATCTTGTCGCGAACCGGGCAGGCAGGCGTCGTGAGCACAATCTTGAACGCCACCTGTCCACCGCAAATCTTAACTTCCTGAACAAAGCCAAGGCTGACAATGTCGCGGTGTAGGTCAGGATCTTTGATCGATTTTAGGGCATTGAGCACCGTGGATTCACTGACTTGGACACTCTGGTCTTCCATAGCAACTCCCTTTGGGTCAGCACACAAGGATTCGGAGAAATCTTCCTTCGCCTTGTTGGCATTTGAGGTGTGATGAAATAAATATCATTCTAATGCAGATTCCGCGGGAATGCAATTGTGCGCCGTAAGTTTTATCGCCAGGAACATTGTTCTAACAACTGGCCACGGAAAAGCGCAACAGGCACACAATCGAATTTCGCCCCAGCAGCTTGCCACACAGTGCACGCTCGTTTGCGCTTGGATCCCACAGAATCCTTGTCCAGAGGGCAGAAGGTCGAAGATTGATTCTCAGAAAATCAAAATCTCCTTCAATTTGATCCCTGTAATCCCCGCGTGCCCTCGTGCACCTCTAATTTTCTTGCAGAGATCAAATCCGAAAGCGAGTGTCCTTCGTAATAGTGTGTGAAGACCGAAATCCGCTGCCAAAGAAAGGCGTCTCAAGTCGGAGACGGCGACGGCATGGGCAAAAGGAGGCCCTTCGATGCTGAGGAAAAGTGTCGAATGGCGTGGGGAGTTTTGAGGTCAGACGGCAACACACATCTAAAAACAAGGAGATTGATTATGCAAGGGGTTTTAAAGAAATGGGTAATGACGATGTTGGTAATGGGGATGGTGACAATCCTGTCGGCCGCACCCAAAGAAGCGATGAAGGGGAAATCTTTGTACGACCGACTCGGCGGTAAACCGGCAATCACTGCAGTGGTGGACGAGTTTGTGGGGCGGGTGGCTGCGGACAACCGCATCAACTCTTTTTTTGGACACACGGACATCGCCCATCTCAAGATGGAGCTAGTCGATCAAATTTGCTCAGCAGCTGGCGGGCCCTGCAAATACACGGGAAAAGATATGAAAACAGCTCATGCCGGGATGGGGGTGTCCACCGCTGACTTCGGCGCCCTCGTCGAGGATTTGGTAGGGGCGCTCGACAAGTTCAAGGTGCCCGAGAAGGAAAAAAATGAACTGCTGGGCCTGCTGGGTCCCATGAAGAGCGATATCGTCGAAAAACCATGACGGGTTGGGATTGAAGGATAGAGCAGGTCATTTGGGCGAGTGGAAATCCATAAGGAGTTCCAACTCGCCTTCCTTTCTAAAGAAAAAGGCGTGCTTTGAGCAGGGGCGAACCTCTTGAACCCGCATTCTTGAAGGCTGCAGACATGGTAGGGACTGATCGTCTTTTGCTACAACTGTACTTTGCGCAGCCGCAAAGCGTTTGTGATAACCGAGACAGAACTGAAGGTCATTGCGGCGCTGGCAAGCATCGGACTAAGTAACAATCCAAAGAACGGATAAAGCACGCCCGCCGCGACAGGCACACCGATGGAGTTATAGAGAAAGGCAAACAACAGGTTTTGCCGGATATTACGCATCGTTGCCCGACTCAACTTCCGGGCCCGAACGATTCCACGCAGGTCGCCTTTGACCAGGGTGATGCCCGCGCTTTCAATCGCCACATCCGTCCCGTTGCCCATGGCGATGCCCACGTGAGCTTGTGCGAGCGCCGGCGCATCGTTGATTCCATCGCCGGCCATGGCCACCACGCGGCCTTCCTTTTGGAGGCGCTTGATGACCTCTCCTTTCTGTTGCGGTAGAACCTCCGCTACCACTTCATCGATCCCTAACTTGCGCGCAATGGCTTCTGCAGTCGTACGACTGTCTCCTGTGACCATGAGAATTTGAATGCCTTCGCGGTGGAGCGTTCTTATGGCCTCGAGCGTCGACGACTTGATGGGGTCCACGACTCCGAGCAGACCGGCGGAGCGGCCATCCACAGCAGCGAAGAGGAGCGTTTCGCCCTCTCGTCGGAGCGCCTCGGCTCGCTCGGCCAGGGAGCCCGCAGGGATGTTCAATTCTTCGAGAAACTGGCGACTGCCGAGAACGACCTCGTGATCATTGACTTTTCCTCTAACTCCTTTTCCCGTGAGGGACTTGAATTCTGTAGCGTTGTAGAGACCCAGCCGCCGCTGTTGAGTGCCGGCCACAATGGCTGCCGCCAGGGGATGTTCGCTCTCGCGTTCCAGGCTTGCTGCTATTTGAAGCAATTCCGACTCGTTCCAAGGCGGCAGAGCCACCACGGAGGTCAGTACCGGCTTGCCTTCAGTGAGGGTGCCCGTCTTGTCCACCACAAGGGTGTTGACCTTCTCCATGACCTCCAGGGCTTCCGCGTTTTTGATCAGCACTCCTGCGGTGGCCCCGCGACCTGTTCCCACCATAATCGACATCGGGGTGGCCAGTCCAAGAGCGCAGGGACAGGCGATGATCAACACCGCCACGGCGTTGACCAGGGCGTAGGCCATTCGCGGTTCAGGACCGACACGGCTCCAGATGATAAACGTGGCCACCGCGATCAACACGACGGCGGGGACAAAGTACGAAGAGACGACATCCGCCAGGCGCTGGATGGGTGCACGGCTTCTCTGTGCTTCACCCACCATGCGCACGATCTGTGCCAGTAGCGTTTCGCTGCCCACCCGTTCTGCTCGCATGATCAGGCTCCCTGTCCCATTGACCGTTCCGCCCGTGACACGGTTCCCCGGGGTTTTTTCCACGGGAATGGGCTCCCCGGTCACCATGGATTCGTCGATGGAACTAAGGCCTTCAAGAACAATTCCATCCACGGGGACCCTTTCACCTGGCCGGACCCGTAACCGGTCGCCCGGTTTGACTTGATCCAAGGGCAAATCGTGCTCGGAGCCATCCTCTGCAAAGAGGCGCGCGGTCTTCGGTGCGAGGCCAAGGAGCGCCTTGATTGCACTACTGGTTTTACTGCGCGCCTTCAGTTCAAGCACCTGTCCCAACAAGACCAGGGTCGTAATAGCCGCCGCCGCTTCAAAGTAAACGGCCACCTCGCCATGGTGATCCCTGAATGAATTCGGAAAGATCTCGGGCGCGAGAGTCGCCACTATACTGTAGGCATAAGCAGTACCGGTACCTATTGCGATTAAAGTGAACATGTTCAGGCTGCGATTCACAAGCGAAGCCCATCCGCGCTGGAAGAATGGCCACCCGCCCCACAAAACGACGGGTGTGGCCAACACGAGTTGCGCCCAGGTCATCGGACGCGGCCCCATGACATGTTTCAACGGTTGCCCCGGGATCATGTCCGACATCGCCAGAAGAAGAGTCGGGGCTGTGAGCAAAAGGCCGACCCAGAACCTCCGCTTCATCTCCACAAGTTCCGGATTGACCTCGTCTTCAGCAGACACCGTTCGGCGCTCCAGGGCCATACCACAAATGGGGCACGCGCCGGGTTCCGTCCGGACGACCTCCGGATGCATGGGGCACACATACTCCGTCCTTATTGTCGATGCGGAGACCACCCTCGGCTCCAACGCCATTCCGCACTTTGGACAGGCACCCGGACCTTCCTTCTTGATTTCCGGATCCATGGGACAGACGTATTCGCGTCCCGTAGCGCCGGGCACAGCCGGAGTCAACAGTGAAGGCTTACCTGTAACACGACCTTCGGCCGATCCTTTTAAATACTTAAGAGGTTCCGAACGAAATTTCTCCAAGCAGAGGGAACTGCAAAAGTAGTAGGTCTGGCCCTCGTAAACATATGATCCGGCTGCGGTGCTGGGATTTACGTTCATTCCACAAATGGGATCCGTGACGAATTCTCCAGTCGTAGAGGAGGGTGCAGGAATCCCGCTTGTATCAATCCCAACGAGTAACGGCCCGGCTCCGATCGAGGCAACTACATAATTTTCAGGAGAAGCATCAAATCGCTGTTTGCATCCGAGCGAACAGAAATAGTAATTCTTACCGTTGTAGATCGACTGTCCGGCCGCGTGCTGCTCGTCCACGGTCATATGGCAAATCACATCAATGGCCACTGGTCCTCTTCCGCTTGAATTCGATGTTTCCCTCATATAATACTCTGCATTCTAGTGATTTTGATCGGTCAAATGAGACTCACGGATTTGTTGATCACGGATGATGTGGGGTAGGGAGTCCAGCGCCGCTTCACTGTATGTCATCGTCCTCCGGTGCCTCCGATTGTGTGAAGGAGGCCTTGGCAAAAATGAAATTAGGGGCGTGCTTTTTCATGCTGGTTCCTAAGCTTAATAGGGGAGAAGACCCCACGAACCCGAATTTCTCCGGATCGCGGGCAATGGCGACAGTCGCCAGGACGGCAGGAACGTAATTGATAGTTTCCTGCGGTAACAGCTTCAACCGGCTCATTTGCCAAAAGTCGCGGATGCCGGTGCGGGAAATGATGGACTGAATACGACCTTCTCCGGCGTTGTAAGCCGCCAACGCAAGATACCAGTCCCCAAAAGAGGCGTAGAGGTCTTCCAGGTACTCGGCGGCTGCTACCGTCGATTTGAGAGGGTCCGTGCGCTCGTCATAGCCTCCGCTTTGTTCCAGCCCATAACGCCTGGCCGTTGCGGGAACAAACTGCCAAATCCCTCGCGCCTGCTTCTTTGATCGTGCGAACCGGTTGAACCCGCTCTCGACAATGCCAAGGTACATCAATTCTGTGGGAAGATTTTTTTCATGCAGGACTGATTCCACAGTGGGCTGGTAATTCTTCATTCGTTGCCAGGATGCGACCATTTGAGCTCGGCCTTTTCCTTGGTAATAAGCGATGTATTGCTGGATCATGCGCTGTAATTCGTCCACGACCAAAGAATCATCGGGGGGCTCATCCGGTGCCGCTCGATGGGAGGGGATGGCGCTGATGATCCGGTTGAGATCAGCGGAAAACGACCGGAGCAATACGGCGTCCAAGGCGAATTGCGGGGAATCCTGAATCATGGACTGGGCCTTCTGGAAGGTGGCTAGAGCCTCCTTCCGTTTTCCTCGGGACAGCTGTGACCGCGCTGCTTCAATCAGCGGTACGGCATTTTGAAGAGCCTGGGCTGCAAGAGCCGCACGGTTAATTCCTGCTTCGACTTCGGAAAGCAGCGGGGTCATTCGTCCAAGATTCGAGTCTCTGTTTGGCGATTGTGCGAGCAGGAATGAAGAAAAGGCCAACAAGATCACTGTGGCTTCCAAAAGAAGACCCAGGACGTTGCACCCCGCGCCGTGGCGCCTGACTTTTCCGGATTGGGCTTTTTTAATTAAGGTCATTGTTTCTCTGGCCCTTCTCAACCACTGATGTGATCCGCAATGGGTGGACAACTGAGCACTGACCCTTGGTCACTCACGCTGTTTCACTGTTCGTTGTTTCCTTCAAACTTGCCGCTCCCCTCGGGTCTCCATGGGGGAAGCTGATTGATTCGAGCCCACAGGGATCGATAGGCCACTTCGCTCAATGGCTCTTTCAATTGGAATCGAAATTCCTTGGTGTCGCCATATTGCAGCGGTCCGTGCTCATAAGTTCCCAGCCGTAATTCGTATCGCTCTGTGGAGGCAACGGTCTGAAGATCGCTGTAGCGCCACTGCCGGGATTCCCTCGGTTTCTCGCTGACAAAAGAGATGCCAATTTCCGTGATGATGAGTTTGCCCTGACACCCACCGACGCGATGCAAATGCTTCACAGGAATCTCGAATTGACCCTTGAGATTCTGGGCAGCCATGCGATTGGAAATGGGTTTTGAAAACTTCGACTCGACCAAAGCGATCAGAGTGGGGGGGAGAGTTTCTCCCTGCAATTCGAATTTGAATATCTTATCGCCCCCCAGGCGTTTTCGTGAATCCTCGTAACTAATCACGTTCAGCTTCTTTTCGCTGATAATCTGTACCTCCTGAATGTCTGCGAAGGCCCATTGGCGTTGATCCTGGAGATGGGTCGTTTGATAGCGAATTCCGTTATCGCTGACGGTGAGTTCTCCGCTGCAGCTTCCTTTCAGATGATCGTGTTTTGCCCTGAGCGTGAACTCTTCGCCGAACGAAACAGAATCCGCTGCCAGCAAGAAAAAAGTCAGCAACCCCAGTACCTGTGGCAGGCCGCAAACGCACAGCGGACTGGACCGGTTCTCTTTCATGAGCTTTAAGAACATCTTTCCTTCTCCTTTTCCTCAGGGATTCGCTGGCAGCGATTTCGCCAGTCGAATGCTTTCACTGTAATCAACAAGCGTCCCGCCATGGTCGGCCTTAAACCTTGCGGCCTCATCACGGCTCTCAAATGCAACCAAACTCGGAAAGCAGCGGTCGAAGGTAAGGTCCATGGGTCGTGGATCCGCCCATTCCCTCTTTTGGGGCATGGCACAATGCTCAAGGTCGGAGTTCCACAAGTAAACGGCCTTTTCAGCCTGAACAGATCTTCCAGTGGCATAATCGGTTGCTATTGCCGAGGCGACCTGCGGCTGCATCTGCAATTGTTCAAGGATTCCACACTTGGCGCAGCACAACCTTTCCTGTTTTCCGTTCTTGAGCCCGAGCATGAAGGCCCATTCGCTGTGAATTTCCCGGCCGCAGGCGCGACAGATGGCGGCGGAAAGCCTCCGTTTCTCCATGACATACAACGACAATGCTGCCACAACAATCAGAACTAAGACCAGGACTGAAATCACTCTCTTTAGGGACATGGCTTTTCCTCCAACTGTCCTGCAGATGCTGCTGTATTATCGTTCAATACAAACTGGTCTGATTCAGATCAGGCTACATCATGTGATAAGCCAGAATCAATTTGCTTGAAGGCGCGAACTCAGCCTACCTCAGATTATGAAAGGGTTAACACTCTCTCTTTTTTCATTGTTTGCTTTCCAGTTGTTCCGCCGTTTCCACAGGATTCATGAGCTAACCAGAATATCTTTCTGCCGGCCTGTGAATTGAAGAAGAACGGGGCCGAGCAGGATCGATAGCAATGCAAAAGCGAGTATGGCAAAGTAAGTGGGGCCGTCGATGAGCCATTTTGTCATGCCAAATCCAAGAAACATGATTGCCATCTCTCCGGAGGCCATGGTTGCAGAAGCGAAGACATTTGCCTCACTTGGGGAATCGCCCCCCCATAGTGCAACCGATCTCATGAGACCGAATTTAGTCAGTAGGACAAGGCCCACGACGACCAGAAGTATCCCCACACCGGTCACTCTCCTCCCATGAGACTGCAGGAACATCGGAAGGAAGATAAAGCAAACGAGGAGCGCATTGCTCAAGGGATGCCGGCTTTCGCTGAGTTCTGTTCCTGTCTTGATTCGGTTAAAGAGAGCACCGGCCAGATAAGCCCACGCGAAGGCTCCGAGCTGGCCAAGCGCAAACACAGCAAAACCGAAGGCCAAAACCGCAAAGAGCAGGAAGCGGGGGGAGGCAGACCATGCCCTTGGCCGAACTTCTGCGCGACTGAGCAACCGGGCCCCTATCCAATAAGCCGAAGCAAAGAAGAGCACCCATTTCAACAGCTCATAGCTTCCGACCACTAGGAATGCGGATCGGGACGCATGTCTGGCACCGAGTTCTTGAAAAATCGAGAAAAAGTGCACAACCAGGATCCAGAAACAAATCACCGAACTGGACGCGATTCTTGCGGATGCGATGGACTTGGCTGCTGGGTTCGCGGGGTGGAATGACAACTCGCCAGCAATCCACACACTTGAGCCGAGCATTGCTGCGGTCATTAACACGGCCGGCCCGGCTTCTGCTCGCGCAAGTTTCATCAACACCAGAATCGCCACCACTCCTCCCAACGCGCTCATACCCGTCGCGAAGAAGCAGATTTGCCCTGCCCGGCGGGGTTCCTCCGAATGGAGCCGCAACCCCGCAAGAAACAATAATCCGGTTAATCCCACTCCGCGGACATATGTCAGGAGGTGATCGCCTGTTGCGTCGCCTCCCAGCCACATACGCCATTCATTCGGAATCAGCGCCACAGCCACGGCGATCGCACACAAGCCGAAGCTCAACCCGGCCGCCTGACTCACGCCTAACTTCAGAGCCGAGCGCCCGCTCACCAGCAAGGCGATGGTTCCAACAGCGATGGCTGCAATGGGGACAAAGGGCAAGACAGCGATCCTTCCTTAACTCGTGACCACCGGGGGTTCAGCGCCGGCGATGGAATTGTTTCTCACCTCGGAGTACCACTTCCAGATCTCGTAGATGGCCGGATAGACGGCCAGCTCCAGAAGAAACGAGGTGAAAATGCCTCCAATCATTGGCGCGGCGATGCGTTTCATGACATCAGCACCACTACCGGTTGACCACATAATGGGTACGAGCCCCATGAACATCACCCCGACCGTCATCACCTTGGGCCGGAGACGCTTCACCGCGCCGTGCAGGATGGCCTCCTTCAAGTCTTCCTTGTTCCTCATCAGTCCCTTCGCTTGGGCTTCGTGGTAGGCGATCTCGAGGTACAGGAGCATGAACATGCCCGTCTCGGCGTCCACACCCATCAACGCAATCAGTCCGACCCATACCGCGATGCTCATGTTGTATCCCAGGAAGTACAGGAACCAGATCGCTCCAACGGCGGAGAATGGGACTGCCACCAGGATGATCAGGGTCTTGGTCATCGAACGGGTGTTGAAGTAGAGCAGCATGATAATCACAAAGATCGTGATGGGAACCACCACAAAGAGGCGCTGCTTGGCAAGCTCCATGTATTCGAACTGTCCGCTCCAGATCAATTGATAACCGGGCGGAAGTTGTACTTCGGACCGGATAGCCTTCTTGGCATCCGCGACGTAACCACCGATGTCCCGCTTCGTGGTGTCGAGATCGACGTACACATAGCCGGACAAGCGTCCGTTTTCATCGCGAATCATTCCCGGACCGGTCACCATTTTGATGTCTGCGATCTGCGCGATAGGAATCTGTGTTCCGTTAGGCGCCATGACCAGGGTACGTCCCAAGAGGTTTAAGTCGCTGCGATAGTCACGCATATATCGGACGTTGACAGGATAGCGCTCGCGGCCTTCAACCGTCGTCGTTATGTTTTCCCCCCCAATGGCCGACATCACGACATCGTTGGCCTGATCGATCGTCATCCCGTAACGGGCAAGTTGCTCCCGCTTGAGATCAAAATCCAGGAAGTAACCACCCGCGGTACGCTCTGCGAAGACGCTCTTCGTGCCTCCCACTTTTTGCAGAATTATCTCAATGTGCTCGCCGATCTCCTGCACCTTCGCCAAATCGGCGCCCATGATCTTAATGCCGATGGGTGTGCGGACCCCGGTTGTGAGCATGTCCACGCGGGCCTTAATGGGCATGGTCCACGCGTTCACGGCGCCGGGAAATTGCATGGCTTCATTCAAATCACCGGGTCCATAGATGAGATCTTCCACCCGCTTATGGTCGGGCCATGCTTTCCGAAGGATATTTTGCAGCCAGTTCGGCGCCCAGGACGAATACCACTGCGGCACCTTGGGCCACTCGGATTCCGGCTTGAGCACAACGACGGTCTCCATCATTGAAAAAGGGGCAGGATCCGTAGCGGTCTCAGCACGTCCCGCCTTACCAAACACGCGCTCCACTTCGGGGAAGCTCTTGAGCACCTTGTCCTGGATCTGGAGCAATTGCGCACTCTGAGTGACCGACATGCCGGGCAAGGTCGTGGGCATGTAGAGAAGCACCCCTTCGTTCAACGGCGGCATGAACTCTGAGCCGAGTTTCTCGAACACCGGGATCGTCAAGACGACCGTGAGGACCGCCGCCACAACCACAAACCACTTAAACCTCAGCACAAATTCGCAGACCGGATGATAGAGTTTCATCAGCGGCCGGCTGATGGGGTGCGTCTCTTCGCTGTGGATTTTGCCGACCATCACGGCATTGACGATGCGGGCCAGGAACCGGGGCTTAAACTTGTAAGGATCCATGTGAGTGAACAGTAACCGGATCGCCGGGTCAAGCGTGATGGCAAGAAAAGCCGCAATGGCCATCGAAAAGTTTTTCGTGTAGGCGAGAGGTTTGAACAGCCGGCCTTCCTGTCCTTGAAGCGTGAAGACGGGAATGAAGGCGACAGCGATGACCAGCAAGGCGAAGAAACTCGGCCCACCGACCTCTTTCACGGCGCCGATGACGACGTCTTTGTAGCTGCCATGGCGGCCTTCCGTATCCCAGTGCTCCAGTTTCTTGTGGGTCTGCTCGACGACCACAATGGCCGCATCGACCATGGCGCCAATGGCGATCGCGATGCCCCCAAGACTCATAATGTTTGCGGTCAGTCCCATCGCGTACATCGGAACAAACGAGATGATGATGGTGATCGGAATCGTGACGATGGGGACTAAGGCGGAGGGGATGTGCCAGAGAAAGATCATAATAACGATGCTGACGATAGTCAGTTCTTCAATCAGCGTTCCTTTGAGGGTCTCGATAGCGCGTTGAATCAGTTCCGCGCGATCATAGGTGGTCACGATCTCGACGCCCGGCGGCAGAGACGCCTTCATCTCTTCAAGCTTGGTCCGGACCCTCTCGATCACCTTCAAGGCATTTTCGCCATAGCGCATGATGACCACGGCGCCTACGGTCTCTCCCTCGCCATCCAGTTCAGCGATGCCGCGCCGGATGTCAGGGCCGAGAGTCACGGTCCCCAGGTTTTTGATCAGGATGGGAGTTCCACCTTGTTTACTTGTCCCCACGACAACGTTTTCGACGTCTGCGAGTTTCTTGATATAACCACGCCCGCGCACCATGTATTCACGGCCGGAAAACTCAACCAGCCGGCCACCGACATCGTTGTTTCCTTGACGCACGGCCTGCACGACGCGGTCTATGGGAATGTCATACGCCAACAGCGCGTTGGGATCGATGTTGACCTGGTATTGTTTGACAAATCCGCCGATCGGAGCAACTTCCGCAACACCGGGAACTGCCTGGAGCGCATAGCGCAGATACCAATCCTGGAAGCTCCGCAACTGCGCCAGGTTGTTCTGTCCAGTCTTGTCCACCAGCGCATATTCAAACACCCATCCCACCGCCGTCTCATCGCGCGCTAATTCCACGTTCACCCCCTGGGGCAGACGGGGCAGGATGTTGCTCAAGTATTCCAGGGTGCGCGAACGAGCCCAGTAGATGTCGGTGCCGTCTTCGAAGATGATGTAGACGTAGGAATAGCCGAAGTCGGAAAAACCACGAATGTCTTTGACCTTAGGAACCCCCAGCATCGCCGAAATGATCGGGTAGGTCACCTGATCTTCCATGATGTCCGGGCTTCGGTCCCAGCGTGAGTAAATGATGACTTGTGTGTCCGACAAATCCGGGATCGCATCGAGCGTGATGTTCTTCATCGAATAGAGACCAGCCAGCACGGCCATGCCGATGAGGAGGAACACGATGAATTTGTTGTGAGCGCAGGCTTCAATGACCTTGTTAATCATTGTTTATCCTCCGCCGGTTTCTTCTTAGTCGAGGCAGCAGGTCCCGCGTGTCTGCTTCCTGATGACTTCTGCTCGTGCCCGGAATGATCCACTCCTCCCATTGGGTGTTTGGAATGATCGATCCCGGATAAGGATTTGGGAGCCGATTTCTTCGGCGGACTCGCGGGTTTGTTCATCGGAGGCTGGGAGTGATCCGTCGGAGTGGTTGGCTCCTGTGGGGCGGGACTCAACCCCAGCTTCGGAGCCATCGGTTCTTGCGGATTCTGCGTTCGCTTACCACCTTGCTCTCCCTGGCTCATTCCCGGCATCCCCGCCATGGCTGCCACGGCCGATTTCAACTGGCTTTCCGAATCAATCAGGAAATTGCCGGACGTGACAACATTTTCCTGCGGCTTCAGTCCCGAGAGCACAATGTATCGATTGTCGACCTTGGCGCCCACTTGGACTTTGCGGGGCTCGAAATAGCCGTTTCCCAGGGCGACAAAAACGGTCTGCTCAGTGCCTGAATCCAGCACCGCTTCTTGAGGAACGGAAAGCTGCTTGCCATAATTTAATTGCAACTCCACGCTGGCGTACATGTCGGGTTTCAGCCGGAAGTCCGCGTTCGGTAGCTCGATGCGGATTTTCGCGGTGCGGGTGGTGTTGTCGACTTCAGGATAAATGTAAGAGACTTTGCCGGCAAAGATCTTTCCCGGGAAGTAGGTGAGATTGACTCTGGCCGTCTGGCCGAGTTTGACTTCAGGAAGCTCGTATTCATAAACGTCTGCGAGCACCCAAATGGTGGAAAGATCCGCGAGCTCGTAAACTTCCGTGTCGGGGTTCACTTGCTGTTTAGGAAAGGCATTCCGCTTGGTCACGAAGCCGTCATCAGGTGCGTAGAGGGTCATATCCCGCATCGGTTTTTGGGTTCTTTCGAGTTCTTCAATTTGTTTGTCACTGATGTCCCAAAGCTGCAACCGTCGGCGGGATGCGTTGTAAAGGCTCTGCGCCCCCATGGAGACGTCCTTGAACTGGCTGTCGCTCAAATATTGTTTCGCTTTGAGACCGATCAGGAACTCTTCCTGAGTGGAGACGAGATCGGGGGAGTACACCGTGAACAACGGCTGGCCTTTTTTCACCAATTGTCCGGTGTAATCCACGAAAACCTTGTCGATCCAGCCTGAAATTTTTGTATGAACGCGGACTATTTTTGTCTCGTCAAAGGCGATGTGGCCGACAGCACGGATGGTCCTCTCCACCGGGCCATATTGAACCTGACCGAACTGTACCCCGATCAACTGTTGTTTGGTCGCTGAGATCTTAACGGCGCCAGGGGGTAGATTGTCGCCGACCGATTCTCCACCGCCGTCGGCATACACCGGGACCAAAGTCATGCCGCAATCGGGGGCCGTGCCGGGCTTGTCGGATTTGTAAGCGGGATGCATGGGATCCACCCAGTAGAGGATTTTTCGTTTACTCGTCACCGTCGCCCTCTCACCTTCAGCATAAACCGGGACGAGATCCATGCCGTCGGGCGCCTTTCCAGGCCGGTCGGATTTGTGCGCCGGATTCATCGCATCGACCCAGTAGAGGATTTTTCGTTCACCCGGCGCCTTGGAGACCGGCTGCTGCGGATCCGAGCTTTGACGTACGGGAAAAACGAAATAACCGCGGGCGTGGACCCAGTAGGCGCCCGCCAGCGCGACCACAATGAATAAAATGAAAAGACCCTTTGATTTGTTTAAGAACATGCTCGTCTCCTTGCTATGCTACTTTGAAAGAACGGTGCCTGCGACTTCCTCGAGCCGGGCCACCGCTTTCTGGTAATTGGTCAGGGAATCGTAGTAATTCAGTTCGTAATCAAGCACGGTCAGGAAATTGCTGAGCATGCTGAGAAAGTCGATATTTCCTACCTGGTAACCCGAGAGCGATGAGTCGAGCGCCAGGGTCGATTGGGGCACAATGGCTTTCGAGTAAAGGTCCATCAGTCGTTCAGAAGCCTTCATGGCCAGGTATTGGTCCTTCACCTTAAAAAAGAGGTTGGCTTTGACGGCTTCGGTCCGCTTCTTTGAACTGACCAGTCCAGAGGCCGCTTCCTCCACGCCATATCGCTGCTTCTTCCAGAAGTAGAGCGGGATTTTTGCAGTGAAATTGACCCCATACATTTCCGGCATTTGAGGCCGGTTGAAGTAGGTGAACCCGACACCGAAGTCCGGGTAGTAGTCTTTTCTTGCGAGGCTCAGGGCCAGTTGGTTCCTATCGATTTCCCGCTCCTGAGATTTCATATCAGGCGCATTGGCCTCCGCGATGCCTTCGAGTTCGGTGAGCGAGTAGGGAACTTCTGCTTTTGTGACCTCGGCAGGAACCCCCAGGGGTGCGTCAGGGGGACGATAAAGAATGCTGCGGAGCATTGCTTCAGCGACGCCTTTGCGTTGTTCCAGAAGCGTCAACCGCTCCAAGAGCTTGGAAACTTCCACCTGGGCCCGGATAACGTCCTGCTGCATTCCTTTGCCTACGGAATAGCGCACCTCAGCGATCTTTGCCAGTTTTTCGAGAAGGTCTTTGTCCTTTTCGACCGTCTGGATGGATTTCTCGATGAAAGCCAGATCGTAATAGGTCTGCTTGAGATTGGAAATGACCGCCCATTTCGTCCGCTCATAGTTCCACCGTTCTGCATCAGCCTCTGTGTCCGCTATACGGCCCCGGAGCGCCAACTTTCCCGGGAAAGGAATTTCCTGGGAAAGGCTCAGCACCCGGGCGCTGGAGGGGTCGCCCGTCTGAATGGAAAAAGGCGGGACAATATTGCCCATCCATCCGCCTGAAATCATGGGGTCGGGAAGTGAGCGCTGCTGCGGCGGGACCGCCCGCTTCGAATCCACCATTCGCTCCGCAGCCTGGATCTCCGGATTATTCGACAATGCTTCCGCAATGAGATCCTGGAGACGGAGGACGGACTCCGACTTTGGCGAGAGTTCCTCGGGGGGAACATTGTATTGGGCGTCTTTGTTCGAAGGGGATAGGCTCGAGGTTGTCCCCGCCGATTGAGCAAGATCCGGGAGCCGCGGCGTCAAAAGGTTCTTCGAAACGGGCGATTCCGCATGGCTGGAGGTTTGGGCAACCAGGGGCCGAGCGGTCAAACTCAAAGCTAAAAGGGCCAGGGTGAGGATGATTCCATGGTTTTGTTTTGACATTGTTCTGAACTCCGTACATGAATTTCGGAATTTCTTTTTCAGCGAGAATCCAGCGGAGCGCAGGGTCGTGGCCTGCCTCCACGGGGTGACATTGCCAGGCTTCTCGCAAAATGCCCGGACCGAAGGCCACTCACTTCTTGTCCTCGGCGCGGGTCACGGATTTGATCGCGATGGCGTGATAACCGTATTTGTTTATCGCAAGCCCCTTGAGGGTCACCCGTTCGCCAGCGTAAGGAAGCAGCTTTTCATTGGGGTCTTTCCCATGTTCCGGCGAAATGGGGATATACAGGGTGTTCGTTTTCTCATCGAGGACGGTCAGCGTACTACCCCCCTTGGCACACATTTCGGCGCAAGATTTATGGTCGGCGCCACGGGCCCCGTGGATAAGGAAACAACCAGGTTCAATCACCTCTCCGGTGATGGTGATCTCCTGAGTTGCCTTCTTGGCCTCAGCGTGGAGCTTTGGATCGTGAGCTGCTGCCCGGGTATTCGCAATGAGACTTAAAACTGCTGTTGCCAGGATCAGCAGGGCCGCCTTCTTCAAAAAGGAATCTGGTTTCATGTTAAGTCCTCGTCGTAAAAATTGATGTTCGTTTCTTCGCGATAGGTTGGTCTGACATCCATCGGGAAGGCGCGAATGGAGAACGGTCAAAGCCTGAAGGGTGCTTCAGAATGGGAGACACACAACGGCTTTGAGGCCAAAACGGGCGAGGACTAGATCAGATGCGGAAGACAGAGAGTTTTTCAGGACAATCGTAGAGAGTTTGCGGGGAATGCCATGAGAACGCGGTGTCGGCAGGATCAACCGAATGAAGCTTGAAACCCTCCGAGTGCATGGAGCAGGTCTGAAGATTTGAGGAATCAGGACTCACACGAGAATCTACAGTGAAATGATTGGTGACTGCAGGGGCGCCAATGACGCAACAATCATTACCAGGAGAGGGCGCCTTTGGCATGGTGGAACCCTGTTCACTTGGGCAGCAGGGCATTGAGGTCAATAAATCGCATAGAGTCTGACCGCACAAGACCTGCGTCCCCAGTACCAGGGTAAAGACTGTTATCAGGATTCGAAAGGCTATTCGCTTCATCGTCAGCACATCCATCCACCAAGAACGGCCAAAGCTATATCACTTCGACCGACACGGTGCAAGGTGTTTTTTGATGAATCATTCCTCATCGTGACTTACGAATCATGACGCTTGGTCTTATTTGTGAAACAGAATGAGACGGTTACAGAAGATCATCTTTCCAAGTTTACTAGCCATGAAAATGTCAACCTAAAGACTCAAATTGGTTCTTTCGAACCTGATCCACTCGCCTTCGGGTACCTTTTGAGAACAATCTCAAGAGGAAAATGAGTGCCCGGTGTTAATTGAGATTTGCTTCGGATCCCGGTAATTTTTGGAGGCGACAAGGGGACATGGATCGATAAGAATGACCGGAATCAATCCGGGAAATGGTTCAGGGGGGATCGCCCTCGACCCATGGGGTAGGATTGTTGGAGCGCCTTGGTGACATATTTTTTCGCGTTGGCGATTGCCAGGTTCAAAGCTTGTCCCAAGGCGAGAAAGGCGGCCAAGGCGGAGGAGAAAGTGCAGCCCGTCCCATGGGTGCCTTGTGGACCGACTCTGCGTCCGGCAAAGATTTCGTACGACTCACCGTCAAATAGAACATCGGTCGGCTCATTCAAGTGCCCGCCTGTAATGACAACCGCTCTGGCTCCCAACGCGACGATCTGCCTTGATGCCTTTTTCATTTCCTCAATATTACTTACCCTGGAGCCGGAAAGGATGCCGGCTTCATCGATATTAGGGGTGAGGCAATCAGCCAGTGGCAGTAATTGCGATCTAAACAACTCGATGGCATTTTCTGCAAGAAGGGGACTGCCTGAGGAAGAGCGGATGACAGGATCGATCACCACATTTCGGAGTTTGCTTGACCTCAGGTACTTGATTAATGCCTCCACATTTTCTTTTGTGCCCACCATGCCGACCTTTACTGCACTAGGGGGAATGTCGCTGACCACACACTCAATCTGCCGGATCAAGATCTGGGGCTCGATGGGGACAATCTGGCGGACCTCAACGGTATTCTGGATCGTGAGGGCCGTAATGGCAGCAATGCCATAAGTGCCACAGGCAGCAAAGGTCTTTAAATCGGCGGCTATCCCGGCCCCACCGCTGGGGTCGAATCCGGCAATCGTGAGAACAGCAGGTCTTTTTTTTTCAATTGTTTGCGACATAGTACAGGGATCCTAAACATAACGCCATTCCGAGATCAAACAGGGAGATCATAGCCGGCAACCTGTCAGTGTCAAGGCCAGAATGAGAAGCGGTGAGGGGGTCAATTCAGGTTCATGGCCCGGTCTCGCTCGAAGTTAAGAGGTCTGGATCATGCTCAACCGTCGGTTGGTCTTTGCAACTTATACAGGCCAATGACCATTCTGGGGGTCAAGACCACCCAGACCGAGGGATACAAAAATTTACGTTGAATGTAACTTTTCGTACTTGCATTAAATCCGGTTTTGATATAATAAGTTCAATACATAACATAAAGCCTCCTTTGGATACTCAGCGTTTAGGGCAACCGAGTTGGGTATCCTTTTTGTTTTTAAACCCACTGGTTCTGCGGTAGGCCCCCCAATTCATAGGTTCTACGACGACTCCAAAGGCCTTACAGTGCCTGATTGATTCTCGATGCCCCCTCAATAAAACCCACCGGATCCTCGTTGCTCCAACTTCATGATGTTGGCAATATATCGCCGGCTGTCGAACTTGCGTGAAGTGCTTTCATAAGACATGTAACGGACTTTTCCATAAACGGGCCGTTCTGGTCCCCAGGCCCGGTCATGTTTCCCGCCGATCGCCCAGGCAATTCCCGCGTATCCATTGGGGTCGCGGCCGTCAAGTTGGTAGCGGTCATTCAACCGCACGGCAACTTCGAATGCTCTTCCCGGTGCAGGGCTCCATTCCAGAATCTTCTTTGCCCAGTACATTCGCAGGTAGCCATGCATCCAGCCTGTCAGCACCATCTGTTTTTGTGCAGCATTCCACAAAGGATCATGGGTCTCCGCATTTTCAAGTTGCCGCTCAGAGTATCGGTGCGTTCGATGATCCGGCGAATGAGCTTTCAAAGAACGGAGAGCCCAAGGTTCACAGCCTTTCAGTTGGTCATATCGCGGATTGAATCGGACAAAGTTAATGGCCAATTCTCGCCTTACGATTAGTTCTTCAAGAAAAGCCTCCCGGTCACTTTGAGGAGCATCGGCCTTCCGGACGGCGACGGCAACAGTCACGGGGCTGAGGTGACCAAAATGAAGATAGGGGGAGAGCTGACTGGTGCCGTCGAGTTCGGGCTTGTTTCTCTGCTCACCATATCCCTTGAGCCGGTCGCGTACGAACCCCTTGAGCACGGCCAGCGCCTCCTGAGTCCCTCCGCCAAAGCCAGTGACCGGCTGGACGGTTCTGTCCACGGGGAATCCCTTAAGTAAACCCTCTTCGGGACGAAGAGATTGAGCGTGGTGCCTGGGATCCCATGTGACATGGGCGGTATTGTCCGGAATCTCCTTTAGAAAGTGAGGGAGTTGGGCGTGAATCCGGGGGCGAATGGTCCGGGCCGCGTACTGTTCCTTCTCAAGCAAAGCGGAGGGGACGACGACATCGGCATCAACCGTCCATAGCGGGGTACGAAGACGACCGGCCAGTTCTTGACGCCAACGTTCGGGATCGCGAAGAGGGTTCTCATCGCCTATCACGATCGCCGGGTGCACTTCCTCACAGAACTGCTCCAGGCGGTGATGGGGGTATCGCCGTAACACAAACCCCACCCTCCGCGCCTTGAGACCCGTGGCAATGTCGTCGAGTCCAGCGACAAGGAATTGATAGTGTCGGAGGTTGGCATGGGGATAGAAGGGAACCAGGCCCAAGAAAGCAACGACTGGCTTGTGCAGCGCGTTCGCAATCTCGATGGCCGCATCCAGCGCCGGATTACCCGCGGCACGCTGTGCCCGCTGCATCCAGTACACAACGCACCTCCCCTCAGGATCAGGCTCGTTCCCGCGGCGAACTCTCACACGGAGCTGGAGTGACGCGTTGAGTTTTAGCATGCGGACATCAAATCTCTTGAGTTGTCCTCCAAAATCCGCTTGCCAGCGCTCCGGTTACAAGACGGATTTGAGTCTCTTCACAATTCATGTCGGGACTAGGAGAGGAATCAGTTATCCAATGAAAGATGGCGCGGAATGTTTCAAGGGCGACGATCGTTGCGATTGGATTCGTCGTTCACTTTGAAGGTCAACAAATTCTCGGCAGCTGCTCGCCGCTCATCATGTCGACAATACGAAGAACGCCAATTTTACTTCTCATGGTCACGAGGCCTCCACGGGACGAGCCGTTCGTCGCCGCAACCTTCCCGATGATACATGCTCCCTCGCCGAGGGGATGGGCACGAAGAAGAGTCAGGGCGCGGTCGGCATCGGATGGTGCGAGGAAGGCGACGAACCTTCCCTCGTTGGCGACGTAAAGAGGATCGAACCCGAGGATCTCGCAGGCTCCCTGAACGTCTTCTCGAACCGGGATGGCATTCTCATCGATCTGGATGTTGAGACCGCCGGCTTCTGAAATTTCCACGAGGGCGCTGGCAAGACCTCCGCGCGTCAGATCTCGCATGCAGTGCACCTCGATTCCCGCGTCGAGCAGCGCCAGAACCGGGCGGGCGAGGGGAGCACAATCGCTTTCAATCGCCGACTCAAATTCGAGCCCTTCGCGGACCGCCATGATCGCAATTCCATGTCGGCCCAGGTCTCCATTGAGGAGAAGCACATCTCCCGGTTGAACATTGGCCGGGCTGATCGATCGCTTGTGCTCGATTATTCCGATCCCGGCCGTATTGATGAAAATGCCGTCCCCCTTGCCTCGATCGACCACCTTGGTGTCCCCCGTCACCACTTGTACCCTGGCCAGATCCGCTGCCTCCCGCATGGAACGGACGACCCGCCACAGGGTTTCCATGGGGAGGCCCTCTTCAAGAATGAAACCCGCACTTAGGTACAACGGGCGGGCGCCGCACATCGCGAGATCGTTAACGGTGCCATTGACTGCCAGTGTAGCGATGTCTCCGCCCGGAAAGAAAAGCGGATGCACGACGTAAGAATCTGTCGTAAATGCCAGGCGGGGAAATCCCTGCTTTACGTTTTGCTCCAATTCAATGACAGCCCCGTCATGCCGCGATTCAAGAAGGGGATTTGCAAAAGTGCTGACAAACATTTTTTCAATGAGCTGATGCATCAACTTCCCCCCGCCTCCATGAGCCAGCAGAACAGTCGGGTAGTCGGAGAGAGGGATGGGACAGGAAAGGGCGAACTGGGAGTCCTTAGGGTTCATGGATGCGTGCTCCAAGGACGAAGGGCTGGACGTATCGGGGCCGAAGTCAGAGGTCGGAAGTCAGAAGTCCGACCCTCAACTGAGGGATTCTGGGGAAGGGAACTACTTAACATTGTAGGTTTCCCAGCTTTCAAAAAGACGGTGAAGCATTTTGCTCAACTCTTCATATTCCCCCTCGAGCGTTGAGTGATCATCCCTCGAAAGGTAGTTGCAGTCGCGAGCAAAATCCAGCCAGAGTTTTGTTTCGGCGCAAGATCCAAATGAATCGATCAGGTGACGCTTAAATATGTTTTCGAACCCCCGTTTTGCCCACCCCTCTACTATGTTAGCCGCGACCGACCGAGAAGACCGACGTATTTGATTCGTCAGAGAATTCAATTCGTCCTTGGGAAATCCTTTCGACGCGATGAATACCTTCATGGCAAGGCGATACGAAAGTTGATACACATGGAGATCCTTGTATGATTTTATCAATGTCCTTTCTTATTTCCCACCCTGGTAAAGAGATTGGTTCTTTCTCTGACCTCTGACCTCTGACTTCTGGTTTCCGACCTCCGACCTCTGACTTCCGACTTCTGGCTTCTGACTTCTGGCCTCCGTTTTCCAGTCTCCGGCTTCGTTCTCAGTTCCTGCAAGAAAGCCGACGATATCGATAATACGCCGCGCAGGCGCCCTCCGAGGAGACCATGGGTGCCCCCAGGGGGCGTTCCGGCGTGCAGTGTGCGCCGAAGGCCGGGCATTCGTGAGGTTTCTTGATTCCTTGCAGAACCAGGCCGGCGATACATTCGGTGGATTCTTCCGTCGTGTGTTGAGCGACCCCAAAGCGAAGTTCCGCGTCAAACTCAGCGTATTTTTCCTGCAGAGCCAGTCCGCTTTGAGGGATTTCGCCGACGCCCCGCCACTTGCGAGGCACCACTCGAAACACCTCGTGAATGATCTGCTGCGCTGCCCGATTGCCTCCGCGACGAACGGCCCGGACATATTGGTTTTCCACTTCTGCCCGTCCCTCCTCCAACTGCTTAATGCAGAGGTAGATGCCCTGCAGGATGTCCACCGGCTCGAAGCCTGTGACCACGATGGGCACGTGATATTTTTTGGCAATGGGCTCGTACTCGGTATACCCCATCACCGTGCACACATGTCCGGCCGCAAGAAATCCCTGCACCCGATTGTCCGGAGAAGACAGGATGGCCTCCATCGCGGGGGGCACCAGCACGTGTGAAACGAGGAGTGAAAAATTCCCGATGCCTTGCTGGTAGGCCTGGAAGACGGCCATGGCATTAGCGGGGGCGGTGGTTTCAAATCCCACCGCAAAGAACACGACTTGCTTTGAGGGGTGAGCGCTGGCAATCTTGATCGCATCCAGCGGGGAATAAACGATCCGGACATCGCCTCCCTTCGCCTTGATTGAAAGAAGATCAACGGGAGCTTCCTGACCACTTCCCACATGGGCAGGCACGCGCAGCATGTCGCCGAAGGAGCAAAAAATCACCTCGGGGCGAGAGGCGATCTCGATCGCTTTTTCGATCAGTTCGACCGGTGTGACACAGACCGGGCAGCCGGGACCATGCACCAGGGTGACGTCTTTGGGGAGTAATTCATCCACGCCGAACTTCACGATGGAGTGGGTCTGGCCCCCGCAAACCTCCATCAGCGTCCAGGGCTTCGTCGCCATGCTGGCAATCGCCTTCGAGAATTGCCCCGCTGCCTTGCGATCACGGTACTCATCGATGAATTTCATAACCCCCCCTCAGCCAGGCTCATTCCCATATACCGGGGAATTGAGAGTTCATCCTCTCCTGGCGCGAGCGACCCCTTGCCCGGGGCTCTACAATTCGGGTGAAATCACCGGGATCCACGGCATTCCGAAAGGTCTCTCAGGCCGGCACATAGCTCTTGATAGCGCGCATGTACTGCGCACGTTCGAAGGCGGCCGGATCGGCACAATTCTTCTGGCTCATGCTCCCTTGCATCTGTTGAACCGATTCGTACTGGTGGTCTTCCATCCATTGACGCATGTCCTGCTCAATCGTCCGGATCTGGTCGATTCCCGCGCGGAAGAGAACGGAGCAAAGCATGGTCACACT
Source organism: Terriglobia bacterium (assembly GCA_041494885.1). GTDB lineage: Bacteria > Acidobacteriota > Terriglobia > JAIQFV01 > JAIQFV01 > JAIQFV01. The sequence continues at coordinate 72,293 of JBGQBO010000007.1, read as the reverse complement.
GGCGCCGACCATAAGCATTTTCAGTGCATCCTGGGCGCCATGAACGCCACTGGTAGCCGCAAAGCTCAATTGCAGACGTCCGTACAAGATCGCTATCCATCGCATCGGCAATCGCAGGGCCTGCGGTGTACTCAAAAGGACGTTCGGCCTGACTTCGAGTTCTTCAAGGTCGATGTCCGGTTGATAAAATCGATTGAAAAGAACCAATCCGTTGGCTCCGGCTTGCTCCAGGCGGCGGGCCATGTTCGCCATGTTGCTGAAGAAGGGTCCCAGCTTGAACGCCACGGGGATTTTTACGACGTACTTGACGGCCCTCAAGATATCAATGTAGGTTTGCTCGACTTGAACCGAACTCAAATCCGTATCGGTGGGGATGTAATAGACGTTCAATTCCAGGGCATCGGCCCCCGCCTCCTCTATCTTTCGGGCGTAATCCGTCCAACCGCTGACCGAGGTTCCATTCAGGCTTGCAATGATGGGAATGCGGGTGGCTTCTTTCGCCTTCCGGATGTGTTCCAGATACGCATCGGGGCCGAGATGGAATTCTTCGGGCTCTGGGAAGTACGTTAGGGCTTCAGCAAAACTCTCGGTCCCCTGGGTGAGATGATGATGCAGTTCAAAACGCTCCTGTCTCAACTGCTCCTCAAAAAGCGAATGGAGGACAACCGCCGATGCGCCCGCGTCCTCCATTCGTTTGATGTTGTCAATCTCCTGTGAAAGCGGCGAAGCCGAGGGAACGAGCGGAGTGCGGAGTTTTAAGCCGAGATATGTGGTTGATAGGTCCATGGTTTTTCCTCTAAGAGTTCAAAGTTCCAAGTTCAAAGTTCAAAGTCGGAACCCCTAGTTCAAAGTTCCAGTTTGAGATTCAATAATCATAATAGAAACAATTCCCTCTACGGCTCAGAGACCGATTTATATTTGGTCCCTTGCAATTCCGACGATTGCAGGTATTTCATCAAGCCGGAAAGCATTCGGCTCACTTCCATGATCTTACCTGCGATTCTCTCGAACTCATCGTGAGCGATATATTGTTGGTCCAGAGCTATATAAAGCTGTGCCCTGAGCTCCCCGGCGGATCCCTTTGCGAAAGCGAGGAACTGTAAGAACTCCCTGTTTCCACCTCGTTCAAAGCCCTCTGCAATATTGGACAGAATTGAGATGCAGGCACTTCGCATCTGGTCGCGAAGTGAGAAATCCCTATTGAACTTACCCGTCGAGCTAATTCGATAGATGTCTGACACCAACTCTCTTGCCCGTTTCCAAGCCTCGATGTCCTCAAACCTCTCGATTTTTGTCACGTTGCAGAGCCTCTAAAAAGTCGGCTGACGAGACAAAATGACTCGCCTGGAAGCATTGAACATCCGGTCAGTAAGCCCTTAACTTTGAGCCTTGAACTTTGAACTTTAAACTTTGTTCTCCACCTTCCTCGCCGCCATGTACTCATAAAGGCGCCAGCGTGTCTGGACGTCTTCCTGAGCCCGCTTCAGCAACCGGGTTGCTTCATCGGGTTTGATTTTGGTCAGCATTTTGAATCTGTTTTCCATGTACAGATAATCCTGCAAGGGAATCTTGGGAGGCCGAGAGTCGAGGATCATGGGATTCTCGCCCTGCTTCGCGCGATCGGGGTGATAGCGATAGAGCAGCCACTGTCCCGAATCGACGGCGGCTTTCTAGTCGTGCATGGCGGTCGTCATATTGATGCCATGGGCGATGCAATGGCTGTAGGCGATGATCAAGGATGGGCCGTCATACGCCTCGGCTTCGAGAAACGCCCTCAAGGTGTGTTCATCCTTGGCGCCCATCGCCACGCTGGCCACGTAAACACTGCCGTAGGTCATGGCAATCAGACCAAGATCTTTTTTGGCAACGGGCTTTCCCCCGGCTGCAAACTTGGCCACAGCAGCGCGCGGAGTAGCCTTGGACATTTGTCCCCCCGTGTTGGAGTACACTTCGGTGTCCAGGACGAGGATATTGACATTTCGGCCGCTCGCGAAAACATGATCGAGTCCCCCAAAGCCGATGTCGTAAGCCCATCCGTCCCCACCCACAATCCACACACTCTTTTTGACCAGCAGGTCGGCTAGCGACAATAACCGCCGGGCGTCGTCGGAGCTAAGGCGCTCAAGTTTTTCTTTCAGGATCTCAATCCGTCCCCGCTGTTCGTAGATATCCGCCTCGTCTTTCTGTTGAGCTGTTAGAATGGCCGTGGCCAAATCCTCTCCAACGCTCCCCCCCAGTTTTTTCAACAGTTCGGACGCAAATTCTTTCTGCTTGTCAACGGAAACCCGGAAGCCCAGCCCGAATTCGGCGTTGTCTTCAAACAGCGAGTTCGACCAGGCGGGGCCACGCCCCTCCAGATTCTTGGTCCAGGGCGTTGTGGGCAGATTCCCGCCGTAAATCGAGGAACAGCCGGTGGCGTTGGCCACCAGGGCGCGATCGCCAAACAATTGGGTCAACAACTTGAGGTAGGGGGTTTCCCCGCACCCTGCACAGGCGCTTGAAAACTCAAACAGGGGTTCCTGGACCTGCTGCTGTCGGAGGCTTGAGACCTTGATGTGGCGGCGATCCATCTCTGGAATTTTCAAAAAGAATTCCCAGTTCTCCCGCTCCGGAATCCGCAGGGGAGGCTGGGGCGCCATATTGATGGCTTTGAGTCGTGTTTCCGATTTGTTCTTGGCCGGACAGACGTCCACACAGATGGCGCATCCCGTGCAGTCTTCCGGGGCCACTTGAATGGTGTATTTCAAATCCTTCCACTCGCGGTCCCCGGCGTTGCTGGATTTAAAGGTCGCCGGCGCGCCTTCAAGAATTTTTGGATCGTAGGCTTTGATGCGAATGACGCTGTGAGGACAGACCATCGCGCATTTGCCACACTGAATGCACACGGCGGGGTCCCACACCGGGATTTCGAGTGCGATGTTCCGCTTCTCCCACTTTGAAGTCCCCGTGGGATAGGTGCCATCCGCGGGGAGTGCGCTGACCGGCAGACCGTCTCCAAGCCCCGCAATCATCTCTCCCAGGACCTGTTGGACAAATTCCGGTGCTTCCTTGGGGACCGGAGGCGGCAACTGGATCTGACTTTCTGCGTGTTGAGGAACGTGGACCTCGAACAGGTGGGCAAGTGCCCGGTCTATGGCCTTCAGATTCATCTGGACAATTTCATCACCCTTCTTCCCATAGGTCTTCTGAATAGAGTCTATGATGGCAGTCAGGGCCTCGTCGCGGGGAAGGACTTTTGAGATGGCAAAAAAGCACACTTGCATAACGGTATTGATGCGCCCTCCCATCCCGCTCTCATGGGCCACCTTGACGGCATCGATCACATAGAACTTTAATTTCTTCTGAATGATCTGTTGCTGAACAGTACGAGGAAGCTCATTCCAGACTTCTTCCGGGCCGTAGGGGGTATTCAGGAGAAACGTTCCTCCCTCGACGATGTCCTTCAGCATGTCGTAACGCTCGAGAAAGACAGGCTGGTGGCACCCCACAAAATTGGCCTGCGTGACGAGGTAAGTGGACCGGATTGGATTGGGACCGAACCGCAGGTGGGACACGGTGACCGCACCCGCCTTCTTGGAGTCGTACACGAAGTAACCCTGTGCAAAATTGTCCGTATTTTCACCGATAATCTTGATGGAGTTCTTATTGGCGCCCACCGTTCCGTCCGATCCCAGACCGTAGAAGAGCGCACGGACCACATTCTCCGGCTCGATTGAGAATTCGGGATCAAAGGAAAGGCTGGTATGTGAAACGTCGTCATGAATACCGATGGTGAAGTGATTCTTCGGACGGGTCTCCTTGAGATTGTCGAAGACCGACTTGACCATGGCAGGGGTGAATTCTTTGGACGACAATCCGTACCGGCCGCCCACAATCTTTGGAAAGGTTTTCAGGCCCCCGGTGCCCTGCTCGATGCTTTCATGAAGGGCATTGACACAATCTAAATAGAGGGGTTCGCCGATGCTGCCCGGCTCCTTGGTCCGGTCAAGTACGGCAATGCGCTCGGTCGTCGCGGGCAACGCCTCGACGAAGCGGTTCAGATCGAAAGGCCGATACAGTCGCACTTTGAGGACACCGACATCCTCACCATGCGAGTTGAGATAGTCGACCATCTCGTGCACGGCTTCGGCGCCGGAACCCATGAGCACGATGACGCGCTCCGCGTGAGGAGATCCATGATATTCATAAAGACGGTAGGCCCGTCCAACGATCGAAGCGAAATGGTCCATGGCCTGCTGGACGATATCGGGGCATGCGGTGTAATACGGATTAACCGTTTCTCGGGCTTGAAAATAGACATCCGGATTTTGAGCCGTCCCACGAAGAACCGGGTGGTCCGGCGAGAGGGCGCGAGCCCGGTGTTCATACACCCGGTCCTCGTTGATCATGGCCCGCAGGTCCTGTTCGGTGAGCAGTTCGATCTTTGAGACTTCGTGTGAAGTCCGAAAGCCGTCAAAAAAGTGAAGGAACGGAACGCGGGCTTCCAGGGAAGCGGCCTGGGCGATGACGGCAAAGTCCATGGCCTCTTGGACCGATGCTGAAGACAACAAAGCAAAGCCGGTGCCCCGGGTGGCCATCACATCACTGTGGTCTCCGAAAATGGAAAGCCCTTGGGCCGCCAACGACCTCGCGGCCACGTGGAAGACCGTCGGGGTAAGCTCACCCGCGATCTTGTACATGTTGGGGATCATCAACAACAGCCCTTGCGAGGAGGTAAAGGTCGTCGCCAGGGAACCGGATTGCAACGCGCCGTGGATGGCCCCTGACGCCCCTCCCTCACTTTGCATTTCCACGACTTGCGGGATGGTGCCCCAAATATTCGGTTTTCCCCCCGAGGCCCATTCGTCGGACCATTCGCCCATGGGGGAGGATGGAGTAATCGGATAAATGGCGATGACTTCATTGAGGCGGAAGGCCACATAGGCGACCGCCTCGTTCCCGTCCATGGTCACGAAGGCTCTCTTACTTTTCACGGGCCCTTCAACTGGCTCGACATCGGTGCTTAGCATGGAATTCATTGGATCTCCTCGGCTCTCTCTGCTTTAGTATAAAGACAGTATTATTGGTCCTTCAGTTCTTCCAGTTCATCCATCTCTTTCAAATACTCGAACACCTTCCGGGCTTCCTCCTCGTCTACGATACTAATCGCAAATCCGACATGAACGATCACGTAATCCCCGATCTTGGCTTCGGGGACATAAGCGAGATTAACGGTCTTGAGAATCCCCCCAAAATTCACCTTGCCGCAGCGCAAAACCGGGTCAATTCCTTCAACGGATTCTATCTTTCCGGGAATGGCGAGGCACATCCTCAGGGCTCCTTGTGTAATAGTCTCGTCGCCGCGACGATCTGTCCGAGCGAGATCCCCCCATCATTGGGGGGAACCCGTTGATGCCAGTAAGGCCGGAATCCGCTCGCTTCAAGGCGGCGAACCGTCCGTTCCGTGAGGTACTTATTTTGGAAACATCCCCCCGTCAATACCACGCGGGGCTCTCCACAGCGATGGGCTATTTCGACAATCATTTCAGCCAGACTGTTGTGGAATTTTGCGGCAATAGAGGAAACTCCCACATGCATCACGTCTTGAAGAATGGCCTCGGCCAGAGGTGCCCAGTCGATCACCCAGGGCAAGGTCCCGTCCGGCTGGCCGGCGCGACCAGGAGCATGCCGGAGTGGATCGGAATCGAGAATACGAAACGGGTAGGTTTCCTCCGTCTCCTCGCTTCCAATGGCAAACTCCAACTCCATCGCGGCCTGGCCTTCAAATCTGACCTTTTGCCGGATTCCGACGATGGAAGCAATGGAATCGAACAAACGGCCGGCGCTGGAAGTCAAGGGTGAGTTTACACCCTGGAGAAGCATCTGGCGAAGCAAAGATCGCTCCGGCTCAGTGAAGGATTTCACAGGAAGTAAGTCGGTTCGCTCAAAAACTTCAACACCCAACATCTCGGTTAACAACCCGATGGCCGCGCGGCGGGGCTCTTTGATGGCGACTGCACTCCCCGGTAGTCGGAATTGCCGGAATGAGGCCACGCGGCGAAAGGAGGCAGGGTCGGTCAGTAAAAATTCACCGCCCCAGACGGTTCCATCGAGCCCATATCCGGTGCCGTCCCACGACACGCCCAGAACGGTCCCCTCGAGTTCATTCTCTGCCATGCAGGCTGCCACGTGGGCGTAGTGATGCTGAACGGACAGGGTGGGAACGTCGGCCCCCCGGGCAAATTTCGTGGAGAGATAGTCGGGATGAAGATCACAAACGAGATGCTTGGGGTGGACTTCGTACATTCTACGGAAATCATCTATTACGTTCCGAAAGGCTTCGAAAGATTCGCTTGTTTCCAGGTCCCCAATATGTTGGCTTATAAAAACGTTCGCGTTCCCGGAGGTGACGGCGACGGTGTTCTTCAGGTGCGCGCCGACAGCCAGCAAAGGTGTCCGCCGCAGCCGGCCGTCCGCCTTTAGGCGCACGGGAAGCGGCGCGTATCCGCGCGCGCGCCGGAGGACGAGCTCACGCCCCATAATGATGCGGACAACGGAATCATCGACATGCCGGACGATGGGTCGATTATGAATAAGAAACAGGTCGGCAATACCGCTCAGGCGCTTGACCGCTTCCGTCTCGTGGGTGCAGATCGGCTCATCCGAGAGATTGCCGCTGGTGGCCACTACCGGAAACTGAATCTCCCGCATCAGGATATGGTGAAGCGGGGTGTAGGGCAGCATGACGCCGAGATAAGGATTGTTCGGTGCCACCGAGGGGGCCACCATTGAATTCGGATTGCGGATTCCGGATTGCGGGGTGATGACCTTGCGGTGAAGCAGGACAATGGGCGACTCGGGTGAGAGCAGCAACCTTTCTTCAAGCGCGGAGACCTCGCACATTGACTTGGCCGATTCCAATGAGGGACACATCAGCGCCAGCGGTTTCTCATCACGATGCTTTCTGGCCCGGAGACGCACCACCGCCTCTTCATCTCTCGCGTCGACCATGAGATGAAATCCGCCCAGACCCTTGACGGCCACGATGCGGCGAGCCCGGAGCGCTCCAACCGCCCGCACAAGAGCGTCGTGATCCTTCGAAACGGGGGGGCTCGCATCCTCCCACAGTTCAAGGTGAGGGCCACACTGGGGGCAGGCATTCGGCTGCGCATGGAATCGGCGGTCCATCGGATCTTCATACTCGTGCCGGCAGGCCGGGCACATGTCGAAGAGCTTCATGGCGGTGTTGGGCCGGTCGTAAGGGAGGGACTCAATGATCGTGAAGCGGGGGCCACAGTTCGTGCAGTTGGTGAAAGGGTAGAGGTAACGCCGGTTCGTCGGATCAAAGACGTCCTGGAGACACTCAGGACAGGTGGCGATGTCGGGAAGAACAAGAGCACTCAACTCGCCTGTGCGTTCGCTTTCGCGAATCTCGAAAGTCTCGAAACCCAAGGGATCGAGGTACGAGTATTCGAGGCTTTGGATGGAGGCGTGCCGTGGCTTTTCTTTCTCAACTCGAAGCAGGAAAGCGTCAAGGTCCCTTTTCTCTCCCTCGACCTCAATAAAGACACCCTGCGCAGAGTTCGACACCCAGCCGGGAAGATCCATAGCCCGGGATAATCGGTAAATGAATGGCCGGAAACCGACGCCTTGTACAGCGCCTTGGATGACGATGTGGATACGCTGGATCACTCTGCAATCGGCACTTTCTCGACCAGCCAATCACACCATTCCGGAATCCCCGCCAAGGTAGTGCACGAGGTTTCGAAAATGATGAGGGAGGGGTTGATTTGGAGGGCATTCCTCCTGAGCTTCTCGATGTTGCAGGGAACGTAGGGCAGCAGGTCGATCTTATTGATGAGAAGAACAGTTGAGTTTCGGAACATCCCGGGGTACTTCAACGGCTTGTCCTCCCCTTCGGTGGTGCTCATGACCACCACCTTCATCGCTTCACCGAGATCATAGTTGGCGGGACAAACCAGGTTGCCTACATTTTCAATAACAAACACATCGATATTCTCGAGGTTGATTCGGTTCAGGGCATCGTAAACCAGTTTGGCTTCCAAATGGCATCCGCCATGGGTGACGATCTGCACGACCGGAACGTTGTACTGCGCCACCCGTTGGGCGTCGAGATCGGTCTGTACATCTCCCTCGATCACCGCGATCTTGAGTCGTCCCCCCAAGTGCTCCAAGGTCCGCTCCAGGATGCTTGTTTTACCTGAGCCGGGCGAGCTCACGAAATTCAACGCAAAAATGCCGTGCTGGGCAAAAAGCGCCCGATTCAAACGCGCAATCTCATCGTTTTTTTCTAACACCTTTCGCTCAATCGTGATCACATTCATACGGCTCCCACTTTCTCATCCAGAAGCTCCACTTCCACTACCTGAAGTTCTCTTCCGGAAATAACTTCAATCTCGATGTTCTCACAGGAAGGACAAACAAAGGCATAGTGGTCCACCTCGAAGTGAACCTCGCACCTCCGGCAATGCGCGACAACAGGGACACGCTCAATTTCGAGCCGCGCCCCCTCGAGGGGAGTGCCCGGGATGATCGCACTGAAACAGAATTCCAGTGAGTCAATCACCACCCCCGCCATTTCACCCACTTTCATCTTGACTGATCTGACTCCAGGGTGTGGGGCCGGCGGCAGGTTTTGTTGAACGATTTCGATCACGTTCTGTGCGATTGAAAGCTCATGCATAATGGCGGACTGAGTCCACTGGTTGGTGGTTACCTTAATGCTGCCTTAAGGAGTTGTCGATTAATCCCTGAAGCCCCCGCTCTGCAATCCACGAAAAGGAACCGCGGACTTATCGGAGCCCCAAGCTCTTCAAGTGAGAGAGGGCGCGATAGTTGATTGAGGAATCTCCCTTGAGGCCGGCAACCCCCCGAATGACGCGCGGTAGATTATAGTCCAGTTTCTCCAACTCCTGAATCGCATTCTTTGGATCGAGGGTCATCCAGCTACCGGTTTGAACGACTTCGACCAGATTGTCCGGGGACGTCAAGCCACTGAGCCCCAAAATGAAGTGACTCCCGCCTCAACCCTCCTTCCTGTCACCTTATTACTTCTATCCTCCCGCAGGTTCAGTGAGGGGAAGAGCGTTGAAAAACCCGGAATCCCCAAGCCTCCAGATTCAGTCCAGGCAAAGTAATGCGTCGCGGGACGTTGTCTCCGTTGGAGGAGGCATAACTCTTTGGAGTTACGTCCAGGAATGACGACCCGTCCCTGAGTTCGAGGGTGCCTTCAAATGGGCGATTCGAGAGATTGATGGCAACGAGAAATTCTTCGGAGCCGGTCCGGCGAAAGTAGGTGGCGACACGCACTTCGTCAGAGTTGCGCACCCACTCCGTTTCACCTTGCCGCAAGGCTGGATGGGCGCGCCGCAGGGCAATCATTTCATGATAAAAACGTGAAAACTCAGTCCGCCGTTCCGCGATCTTCCAGAAAATTGACATTTTTTCAAAGAGCGCGGGTGCCGCAGACTCCGTCGTGTCACCTACCTCCATGCCATTGTAGATCAGGGGCACCCCATCCATTGTAAGAATCAATGCAGAAGCGGCCAGGGCGCCGCGTTCGCCGAAGCGCACGATGGCACGAAGCTCGTCGTGGTTGTCTGAAAAGCGCATGTGCAAGGCCCCCCGAGGGAATGTAGCCCGTTCCTGCTGCCACTCCTTGTGCAGCGCAGTGGCGGGGGCGTCTCCGATGATGACCTTCGTGAGCGCGGCATGAAAAGGCCACGCATAATCCAGATCGAAAGCCTTCACCAGCAGGTCAGGCTTGTCGGCCTCGGCAAGCATCAGAAGATCCGGTTTAATGGTCTGAAGTTCCTGTCGCGCGTGCTCCCAAAAGTCCGTCGGGAGCATTCCAGCCACGTCGCAGCGGAACCCATCCAAATTGAACTCACGCAGCCAGTATTTCAGCATGTCCACCATGTAATCTCGCAACCGGGGGCTATCGTAGTTCAAGGCGGCCACGTCGGACCAGTCCGGAACGGGCGAAACGATTTTGCCGCTGGCATCATGCCGGTAGAAGTCCGGGTTCTTCATCATCACGCTGTCCCAGGCCGTGTGATTCGCAACCATATCAAGGATGACCTTAAGGCCGCGGTGATGAGCTTCTGCGATCAGCCGGTGGAGATCATCTTTGGTGCCGTAATTAGGATTGATGGAGTAGTAGTCGCGCACAGCGTAGGGGCTGCCCAGAGTTCCTTTCTTGCCTTCTTGACCGACCGGATGGATTGGCATCAGCCAAACGATGGTCACGCCAAGATCTTTCAAGTCGTCCAACCGTGCAGTGATGCCGTTGAAGCTGCCCTCGGGCGAGAAGTCACGGGGGAAGATCTCGTAAAGGACCCCGTCACGCACCCATGCGGGAACGGGCCGGGCCATTTCTGAAGCAACGCTGGGTGCGCCATGTTGAGCGGCGCTAAGCATCCATAAAGAGAGAAACAAGCAGACTGCAAGGCAGAGAAATCGAGGGCTTAATAATTTTGATTTTGACAAGGGTTCGACCTCCATCCGATCAGAGAAAACAACTCACCTATGCAGGCCCGCCTCGCGGGAGAAACTGAAGGTGATCCCGCCGGAAGATGAGCAGGTCCCGCCCTTCGGAAGCCGCCCAGTACTGGGCCGTAGTGCTTATGCGCTAACTGTATTCTTTTGGTGGCGCGTAATCAACCGGGATCTTGCCATGTCGAGAGCACGGTCGACGGGAGGGGACATCTCTGGGCCTTAGAGGCGAGGAAATATCAATGTGCTCTTGAAAAGTCTGGAGGGCACTCAGATGGTACTCCCACCTGAAGCCCTGCCTCGGGGGGCGAAAGAATCGCTCAAAGGATAATTCCGTAATTCACGTTGAATTAATGCGCTTCCCTGGCACCCAGAATCTTGAATACGGTATCAGCGATTTTAGGGAGAGATGCGTGAACCAACGGAGAAAGGTCGGTGGACATCGATTGGATGTCCTCAATGGACACTGTGATGAGAGTGATTTGAGGCAATCGCCCGAGCAGGGCCATGGACTCCACCAGGTCGCGCAAACCGATGTCATGCGCAGTGAGGGACCTCGGAAAGTCGGTGGCAAAGCGCGGCTTTATGATCCGGAGGGTGCCAGGCGGATTTCCATCCATCGTCGCGTCAATCATGATGATGGAACGGTAACTCTCAAGATACGACATCAGATGAAATCCGCCGGTGCCACCGTCCAACAGGTGGACATGGGCCGGGAAGGATAATTGTTCAAGCTGGCGGATGGCATGAACACCAACCCCTTCGTCCCCCATCAAATAGTTGCCGATGCCTAGAATGAGAATCGGATCTTCGTCCATGGTCAGGCACTCATTACTCTCAGGTCCGAAGACTAGATGGGAGGACACCCAGGAGTTGGAATCCCCGCCCCGAGCTCCATTCGCCCACTTCAGATTTCGCAATTCAGGATTATTAAGGAAGATAAGGAAGAGGTCAACTGAGGAAGAACAATCTTTTGGATTGAGAAGGAGAAAAACCCAGGGCTCTCCCCCTTGCGGAGGGTCCTGGGCATCTTGCTCCTACCTCCAACAGCCCCCTGCGACTTTGTGCTGCTTCAAGTAGGGCGACCAGTCTGGTCGCCCTACATATCCCAAGCTACTCTGCCTTGGGTTGAACCTCTTTTTCAATGAATTTCCATCCGCCCGCCATCGAAGACAAGATTCCCCGGCCCTCCACGTAATCGTGATAAAACACCAGGTAGACATGCACCATCGAGAAGATGATGAAGAACCACATCATCATATGGTGCCATTGGCGGACGGCAAAGTCTCCGCCCATCAGGGGGACGATCCAAGCGAACAACCGGGGCAGCCGGGCGTTGCTCATCGCGGAGTACATCCCGAAACCGGTGACAGACTGGAACAGAAAGGCCAGGAACGTGAGAAAATACGTGAGGCCGGCCAGGCTGTTGTGCCCGATCGATTCAATGGGCTTCCCTTCAGCCTGCAGCACATCGACTTTCAAAACCTGCCCCACTTCCTTCCATTGTCTCTTTTGGGTCGGAATGAAGTTCTTCCAGCCGGCGAACCGGTTGCCGGCGAATCCCCAGTAAATGCGGAAGATGAAGTTGAAGAAGAACACAAACGCGGCCAGGAAATGAATGAAACGCACCGTCCCAAACCAATAACCAAAGGAAGCTTCCCGTCCCAGTTGAATGGCCAACGGTTTTCCGATCAGGTACCCCGTGATGACCGAGGTGGTAACTGTCAGGGCATTCAGCCAGTGGTAGAACCTCACCGGAAGCTGCCACACATAAACTCGTCGGATGGAGTTTCTTTCCATGCGCGCCTCCTAGTAAGTGTTGATGGAGTGAACGTACGTCCCTTTTTCATCATAGAGGTGAACGGCACAGGCGATACAGGGATCAAACGAATGAATCGTCCGTATCACTTCCAACGGCTGTTCGGGATTCAATACCGGGGTGCCGATCAACGCGGCTTCGTAGGCTGACATCTGGCCCTTGCTGTCGCGCGGAGAGGCGTTCCAGGTGCTGGGTACGACCAGCTGGTAGTTCTCGATTTTCTTGTTCTTGATGACAATCCAGTGCGCCAGGGCGCCGCGGGGCGCCTCGCTGAGCCCGACTCCCTTGGCTTCGGTGGGCCAGGTGTCCGGATCCCATTTTTCATTATTGAACATGCGTGAATCGCCGTTTTTGATGTTGGTGAGCAACTGCTGGTAAAACTCCTTCGCCCAGCCGGCGATCAACATGGTTTCGAGACCTCGGGCCGCCGTGCGTCCCAACGTGGAGAACAGGGCCGTCACGGGAACATCCAGCTTCTTCAGGGTTGCATTGATGATCTCTTTGACTTCTTCGCGACCGGAAGCATACGCCACCAGCAGACGCGCCAGCGGACCCACCTCCATCGCGTTTCCTTTCCATCGCGGCGTTTTCAACCAGCTGTATTTCTGTTTGACATCGAGGTACTCGTAGGGTGGTTTTGGACCGGTGTACTTCAGCTTGGTTTCCCCCACCCAGGGATGTTTCGCTGCGTTGTCGCCATCGGAATATTCGTACCAGGAATGAGCGATGGATTCCTGAACTTGTTCCGCGTTCTTCCCGTCGACCTCATGGACTTCGTTCAAATTTCGATTGAGGATGGCCCCGCGCGGGAACTTGAACTTGGAAAGATCGGCGTAACCATTGGTCGGAAGGTCGCCGTAGACCAGGTAATTCGGCAAGCCGCCTCCAATGGCGCCCCAATCCTTGTAAAAAGAAGCAACAGCCAGCAGGTCGGGAATGTATACCTGCTCGATGAACTCCTTGGCTTGATTGAGCAGGGTCCCGACATAAGCGAGCCGTTCTGCATTCAAGGCGTTGGAATCATCCAGGTTGACTGCACAGGGCGCGCCGCCGACCAGGTAATTCGGGTGCGGATTCTTTCCGCCAAAAATGGTGTGAATTTTGACGATTTCCTTTTGCCACTCCAGGGCTTCCAGATAATGCGCCGTGCCAATAAGATTGACCTCGGGCGGCAGCTTGTACGCGCCGTGTCCCCAGTAGCCATTCGCGAAGATTCCCAGCTGGCCACTGCTGACAAAAGCGGTCAGGCGCTTCTGGAGGTCTGAAAAGTAAGCCGGAGAGCTCTTGGGCCAGTTGGAGATGCTCTGGGCGAGTTCAGAAGTCTTCTTGGGATCGGCCTTCAGCGCGCTGACAATATCCACCCAGTCGAGCGCATGGAGATGGTAAAAGTGAACGACGTGGTCCTGCATGTACTGGGTGCAGAACATGAGATTCCGCACCAGTTCCGCATTCGGGGGGACCGTAATCCCCAGGGCGTCTTCAACGGTGCGGACCGAGGCCAGGGCGTGGACCGTTGTGCACACCCCGCAGGCGCGTTCCGTAAAGGCCCAGGCGTCGCGCGGGTCGCGGCCCTTCAGGATGATTTCAAAACCGCGGACCATCGTGCCGGAACTGTAAGCATCCACCACCTTACCATTCTGAACTTCTACTTCCACCCGGAGGTGGCCTTCAATGCGAGTGATGGGATCGATAACGATTCGGCTGGGCATTACTCACCGCCTTTCTTTTCTTCAGCAGAAGGGGAGCTGTCTTTGATTTCCTGGCGAAGTTGGCGCCGTTTCTTGATATTGGTCGTGATAGCGTGGGCGGCGATCCCGACTGCCGTGAGCGCGCCTACCGTGACACCCACCGTGTCGGCAGTGGATTCAATCCCAAATCCCGGGAACGAAGCGAGATGCTGATAGAACGGGCCGTTGTCCCAGAAGTTGGCCTCGGTGCAACCGATGCACCCGTGCCCCGACTGGATGGGGTAGCTGACGCCATTGTTCCATCGCATCACGCCGCAGGAATTGTAGGTTACCGGACCGCGGCAACCGACCTTGTAGAGGCAATAGCCTCGCCGTGCGTTCTCATCGTCAAAGGTCTCCACAAACAATCCCGCGTCATAGTTGGGACGACGGTAGCAGGTGTCATGAATGCGCCGCGAGTAAAAGGCCTTCGGTCGGCCCAAGCCGTCGAGCTGCGGGATGCGGTCGAAAGCGAGCAGGTGGACAATCGTTCCGGCCATCACTTCGGCGATGGGCGGGCAGCCGGGCACATTGATGATCGGCTTGCCGGAGATCAGCTTGTGGATCGGCGTGGCGCCGGTGGGATTCGGCTTGGCGGCCTGGATGCAACCGTTCGAGGCGCAACTGCCCCAACAGACAATCGCCTTGGCATTGGCGGCGGCCTCTTTAACGATATCCAGCGCCGTGCGACCGCCAATGCAGCAGTAAACCCCGTCTTCCTCAGTGGGGACCGAGCCTTCCACCAGCATCAGGTACTCACCTTTGTACTTGGCCATGGTCTGGTGAAGTGCTTCCTCGGCCTGCTTTCCGGCGGCTGCCTGCAGCGTCTCCGTGTAATCCAGTGAAATCTTGTCTAACACAATGTCGGAGACGATGGGGTGGGAAGAACGAATGAAGGATTCACTGCAGCAGGTGCATTCCTGGAAATGAAACCATACAACGGGCAGGCGGGGCTTGGTATCGAGGGCCTCGATCACCCTCGGCACCCCGGTGGCTTCGATCCCGGCGGCGGCGGCGATCCAACCGCAGAATTGCACAAACTCCCGACGGGAATAGCCGTGCAACCGGGCTTGTTCCCAAATGGTGAGACGCTTGTCGGTCATTACATCCTCCTTGACGATTTGAACCACAAAAGGTGAAAGAAAGCAGAAACAAAACGAGGCGAAATCTTATGACTTGAAAGAAGCTGAAGGATTGCTGAATAGAATTTCTACGCCTCCAATCATCAGGTTGGCCCTGAGAACGACCGTGTCTCCCAACTGCATTTCGGGGGATCCTTCCAAAGTCAACTCAATCAAGCAGGGATTCAATGAGACCTTCACAAAGCGCTGTCCCTTTTTATCAAATATCTCGGCAATTTCTCCTTTAAGTTCGATGTCCTGCGGTTTTGAGATTTCCATCATGATGGAGAATCCTGTTGCACCCAATTAGTGACTCAGGGAGAAAGGTAGCAAGACGGATGCCAAATCAAAGGGGAGCCTAAGCATAAGGAAATAAATAGGAGGGTCGTTTCATGAATTTCGTTGGGAGCGGATTTCCGCTAGATCACTGTCGGATTTCCGTTAGGAGTAGGAAGAGGGGCAGCGAGAATGGAGGATGCCTTCTTTCAATTTTGCGGCTCTGCCGCTCATTATTGCGGAACGGCTCCGCCTTTCCGGCTCACCCAAAGCTTTCATCTCCTTTCGAGCCGCAAAAGCCCGCCGCCAAAGGCGGCGGGCTTTTGCGATCCATGGAAGAAAGGGGGAAAAGGCTCGCCCCGGTAAGCCATAGGCTTACCGTCCGCCACGGCGGAGGCGGCGGAGCCGTAGATTCTCATCGTCTTTAGAGCACTGACCACCGAAAATGCCGGGCCACCTCTGATGAATAGCTGCGGCCGACCACGGATTTATTATTCTCCAGCCAGTCGGAAAACCGAGTAGGTGCGTTGGGAGGCTGTTGTGATGTCAACAGCTCGGACATCAACCCCTCCAGTTCATCTCGAGTCAGAAGAACATCGCGCAGAAACAAGCCCATGACCTGCCCACAGAAAATGCCGACCGACGGAGGAACTCTAAGGGTCTTAATTTTCCGCCCCAACTTGTTTGCAATTAATCTGGTCAATTGTTCAAATGTAAAGGTTTCAGGGCCGATGGCGTCCACCGTCGTTCCTGGCAGTGCGGTGGACTGTTGGATCGCAATTTCCGCTAAATCTTCAACGAAGACCGGCTGCACCCGATAGAGCCCCGATCCAAAAATTGGGAACACCGGGCCCGTTCGAATCAACCAGGCAATATTGTTGACCAGGATATCTTCTTTTCCAAACACCAGCGTGGGTCGCACAACTGAGAAAGGAACGCCCGATTCGCTCAACATCGCCTCCTGGAGTGCTTTGCCACGGTAATAGGGCAGTGGGGAATTGACTGAAGCCTGAGTGACGCCGACGTGGACGATTCTCTTTACCTTCGCTTCTTTCGCACACTGAAATAGAGTCCGGGTGTTTCGAAGAGCCGATTCGTAGGTCTGACCGTCAAAGGGGAAACGAATCCAATAGGTGTTGTATAAGGTGTCCGCCCCTTCGAGCGTCTGGGTCAACCGATGCGGGTCGTCGAAGTTGTAAGAGAACGCTTGGACGGACGGGCCGAACGGATTGGGTTTGTTGGGATGGGTTGTGATGGTGCGGACTTCTCTTCCGCGTCGCAGAAGGGCTTTTGCAATGTACCTCCCGATATATCCGAATGCGCCGGTCACCACGTCCACGATCTACAGCCTCCTAGCGGCTTGCATCCGCGGGACCGCGCGCGCCACTCAGAGATATATAAGAGACTAGAATTCGTTAGACGCGGTCATCTGTGTCTTAGCAATTCCTCAATAGTCAGGCCAATATCCTTGGCAATCTGCCGAACAAGTATTGGCGAGATGTCTCTGCCGGCATGAAACGGTACTGTTGTAGTGCGTCCATCCGGATGCCGATACTGCTTGTGAGAGCCTCGTTGGCGGACTTCTACAAACCCCAGCTTCTCCAAGATTGCTACGACTTCTTTGGCTTCAAAACAGGATATTTCCCCATCTCTCAGGCGACCTTGACGGTTTGGATGCCAACGAATTCTGCTTCTATTTTCGGCTCGCCATCTTCCAACAGCATTTCGATGACCTCCTGAAGATTCCGGTTCAATTCGTCGAGCGTCTCAGCTTGAGTATGAGCGCCAGGAAACCCGGGCACGTACCCAACATACAATCCCGTGTCAGGGCATTTCTCAACAACAGCCGTATAGTTCTTCATATTCAATCCTCAGATTTAGGATACCATCTTCACCAGCGAGCGTCCAACCGCCCCCGCTCAGCTTCCGGCCAACACTATAACTGCGATCGAAACGATGTCCATAGTTCGTGCGTCGTCTGGAACGCCTAATTAGATTCTCTTCCCTTTAATTCCTTTTCCTCTAGATTGTGCTAATCCCTACCAGATGAAAACTTATTCTGCGACTCCTCTATCGTTGTTCATGGGCTTTCTTTAATCTATTTATGTCGATTTTATTCATTTGAAGCATTGTCTGCACCACTCTTTTCGACTTCACAGGATCCGGGTCATTCAACAGCTCGCCCAAAAATGACGGAATGATCTGCCACGACACGCCGTATTTGTCTTTCAGCCAGCCGCATCTTTCTTTTTGTCCACCCGCGGAGAGCTTCTCCCAAAAGTCATCGACCTCCTTCTGAAAACGTAAAACGGGTCAGACCTGGACATAGGACATTGAACCAAGTGGGCCGGGGGGTCGTGCTATTGCAATCCAGTCAAGTCAGCAAGGCGAGCAGCCATTGATGAGAGCGAGTCAGGAGGCGTCAATAACTCCACGCATCGCGAGTAAAAGCCAGCTCCGGTTTGTCCTATGTCCAGGTCTGACTCCTTTCACTTCTTGGTGGGCGGCTTCCCTGAGGGCTTAGCATCCCTTACAGGTTGCTTTCAGGTCCGATTTCGAGGATCTCGTCGCATGCCTCGGTCCAGTTCGCAAGACCGTGCCGGATCATATGGAAGCGGATCGTCACTTCTCCGAGACTGCGCTCACGGTAGATCCTGAACGCTGCTTTCGGCCAGCCCGCCCTTAGCTCGCGAGACCAAGCAGACACCATGCAGGCGGCCCGGGTAGCGCAGTCCGGGCGCTTGATATGGACATGGTTGACGAATGCCTCCTTCGCGACCGGGTCCAGATCTTCGTAGCCGTGAGATAGCCGAAGTTGATCGACGTCGAAGACGCACCCCGCTACTTCAACGAGCATCGTACCTCCACATGTCTGCCTAACAATGCGCATCAGCCGCATCGCGAAGCGTAGCGGTACAGAGTCGGCTGGATGCGGGTGATAGGCGCTTGCTAAGTATCATTCCTTGTTCCTCGGTTAAACCACTGATTGACTTCGGAATAGGAGATGGACGATTCCGTCATCAGCTTATACGTTCCTGTCGTCATCAGTTCTTTGGCGATCTTTCGCAGTAAACTAAGCACAGCTCTCATTGGCCTCGGACCGACGCTCACGCGCGAGACACCCAAATCTTGAAGTTCAGAGATGGGGGGTATCGTTGCGCCCGCAACAATGTTGATGGGGGCATCAATCTCCTTGACAAGAATTGCAATGTCCTTTTTGTCGAGGCTACCAACATCCGGAACCAATATGCAATCAGCGCCAGCCTCCTTATACGCATTGCCACGGTCAATTGCATGACGCAAACTCTGTGTGGATTCATCATGGACCAAGTAGACATCAGTCCGGGCATTGATAACCAAGTGGATCCCCTTGGCAACAGCCATTTCTCGTATCGCTTTGATTTTGTCTCGTTGAAGAGCTTTGTCGAAAAGAGGAGTTGCGGGATCTCCTGTGCTATCTTCAATATTCAATCCCACAGCGCCGACATTCAATGCCGCATGGGCCGCCTTTACTACGCCTTCAATGGAAGTAGCATAACCAGCCTCTATATCGGCGCTCACAGGCAGTGCGGTATTATTTACAATGCGCTGAACTACTTCAATGTTTTCAGCCAGACTCATTTTTTGACCATCGGCATAGCCGAGCGTTGCTGCGATACCCGCGCTGGTGGTGCCGATCGCCTTGAACCCCTCGAGCTCGAAGATCTTTCCGCTGACGACATCCCATGCATTTGGAAGAATGAAAATTGTTGGAGCATGATGCAGTGCCAAAAACTCATCGGCCTTTTGTTTTTGTCTTTCTAGTTCAATCATCATTCATGTCCTCTTGAGTGACTTGTGCCAAACGGGTAAGACCTGCACATAGGACGTTGGGACAAATGGGTAAAGGGGGTCGCGCGACAGGAACTCAGTCAAGTCAGCAAGGTGGTCAGCCATTGTTGAGGGCGAGTCAGGCAGCGCCAATAACTCCATGCAGGGCTCTTCAGCACCAGCTCCGGTTCGTCCGATGTCCAGGTCTGACTCCTTTCACCCTGACCAGCCTATTTCAAGTCCGAAACTTCCAACAACTGCGGCCATTTTCTTGCCTGTCCAAGGGATTGTCGAGGTTGGGCGCAACGCCTCGTGGTCGACAAATGCTGGTCGGCATAATCCCGTTATGGCTGCGACGGGTTGTGCGTGGGAAGCGCGTCTGTCGGACGGAACGAGCATGGAACGATGTTAGGGCCACGCCTCAAGACTCAATAAGTTGAATTTTGATCCGTAGCCCTCACCTTCATGCTGTAGTTGGGCCGCCCAACTTGTGCCTCCTACTTGAGGGCGTTCGCACCAGCTTTGGCCACTTGACCGTCTTGCTCGACGCTGCCACCCGAGACTCCGACAGCCCCGATGACCTTTCCTCCCACGATAATTGGAACACCGCCCTCATTCGGAATTGCACCTGTGAGACGCAACAAGCGAAGACCCTCGCCGCCGGCGGCTACACCGTCCTGAAAAACTTTCGTGGGTCGCCGGAACAGGGCTGAGGTACGCGCTTTCTCGATGGCCAAGTCGACACTTCCTGTCTGGGTGTCCTGCATCTTTTCGAAGTATACGAGATAGCCACCGGTATCGACGATGGCGATCGCCATGTTCCATTTGTTTTTCCGTGCCTCAGCAATCGATGCCCCAGCCGCGTTTTTGGCGCTTTCAGTACTGACCGATAGGCCGTATGGGATTTGCGGCGGAGGAGGGAAAGGCACTTGAGCCATGACAGGCAAAGCAGCCATGGCAAGCAGCGCGGCGGTGACGAACGACATTCCGAATGGCTTCTGGAACATGACTGCTTCCTCCTTTTGGGTTGTAACGCGGAGATAATGTCGGGCCGTTAATCGGCCCAACTATGAGTATGCTGACCAGCCTATTTCACTTCCAAAACTTTCAACAACAGCGGCCATTCTCTTGCGTGTCCAAGGGATTGTCAAGGTTGGGCGCAATTCCAAGCCATGTCCGGGTTTGATTCGTTTTGTCCTGTTTGGTTGGGCTCGTTCGGGTTCGGAAATTGAGAGTCACCGCCGGGGCACGCGAGTCCCCTTCGAGGGGACTTGTCCTAATACAGCCCGCCGCTTCAGCGGCGGGAGCAGGCGAGCTAAAGTCCTTACCCCGATTCATCGGGGTTGGTGGGGATGGGGTCGGTCGTTAACGGCCGACCTAGGCAGGAGATCAACCCCGATGAATCGGGGTGAAAAACCGATGGGTGGTGGGCTTTCCCGCCGGCAAACCAGCGGGCTGTACGCACCCAAGCCCGCCGAGGGGGACTGTGATCCTGCCACTGGGTCGCGATCTGGCCCTTAAGTCCTGCGGACCGGATCAGGGTAAGGATTAGTCACCTATCAATAAGCCTTGCGGATTCACTGGCAAGAAATCTCCAACGAGGTGCCTTCAGCCCTTTACTGATGCTGGCTTCAGGCCGCTTTGGTAAAGGGCCAATTGATGCAAATTAGCCCTGTTTTGTTCCGTCCCGTTTGGATTCGAAAACTGAAAATTGCTGCCAGTGGAAACATCGGGGGGAAATGATCAGACCCTAAGTTTTCTCCGTGTCGTCCAAATGATATTTCTTTAACTTATCTCGAAAAGTTGACAGACTCATGCCCAGCGCCTTGGCGGCCTGGGCGCGGTTGCCTCCGGCCTGATCGAGGGCCTGGCGAAGAAGATTGGTTTCCAGGCAGGCGATCACCTGATCGTACGACATGTGGTCATCCACGAGGCATTGGTGACAGCTCTTGACGAGAAGCTGGAGGGGATCGTCGGTGCGAATCTCAGGCGGGAGATCTTTCAGTTGGATTGTTTCCGAGGCAAAGAGCGCCATCCTCTGCACGACGTTTCGCAACTCGCGGACGTTTCCCGGCCACGAGTAACCCACCATCGCCCGCAAGGCATCTTCCGCGGGAACAAGCTGTTTGTCGGGTGCGAACCGGCGCAGGAAATGTTCGATCAGTAAAGGAATGTCGTCGCGGCGCTCCCGCATAGGCGGAATGGAGATGGGCACGACATTGATGCGGTAGTACAGGTCGGCACGAAAGATTCCCCGGTTGACCAGTTCCTTCAAGTCGACCTTGGTGGCCGTGATCAACCGGATGTCGACGGGAATCGGAGTGGTCCCTCCGACCCGCATGACCTCATGAGATTCGAGCACGCGTAACAGCTTGGACTGCAAGGCCAGCGGGAAGTCATCAATGTCGTCCAGGAAAATGGTTCCCCGATCGGAGAGCTCAAACAGCCCCTTCTTCTCATTGTGTGCACTGGTAAAAGCCCCTCTCTCATGCCCGAAGAGTTCAGTTTCCAGCAGCTCATGAGGAAGGGCAGCCAGCCCGACCTTGACCAGTGGCCGCTCGGCGCGGTTACTGGTGCGGTGGATGTATTCCGCGAAAAGTTCCTTTCCGACCCCCGTTTCACCAATCAACAGGACCGAGCTGTCAGACGCGGCAAGGGTGTCCACACGCGCGAGGATCGAGCGCAAGGTCTCGTTGCGGGTGATTAATGAGAGTGAATGCACCATGGATCTTGCGGCGGCGCGCAAGGGTTGAGCATGCGTCATGAATTGGCAATATACCTTTTCAGCTTGTGCGAGTCAAACCTTCAGATGACGGCTCACTCAAATCCCCGATGCAGACCGATTTGGCGGGCGTATTCCACGACCTCGTTGAATTCTCTCGAGCTGATGCCGCGATTTAGTTCACGATAGTTCGAGGCCTTAAACTCCGGATGATATTGATCCATGATGTTGAGGTAGGTGTCGAGGGAGACTCCTTGGGCGAGAAAATCGAGAACGCCACGGGAGCCCGCCAGGCCATTGGGGAGGACAAGATGCCGCACCAGAAGCCCACGCTGCGCCACACCGCGGCGATCCATGATCAGGTCACCGACCTGACGGTGCATTTCCTGGAGGGCGGGCTGAGCCACATCCCAGTAACCCTTGACGCCGGAGTACTTGCGGGCATGGTCGTTGTTTGAATACTTGAGGTCAGGCATGTAGATGTCGACGATGCCGTCCAGCAGGCGCAGCGTCTTGTGGGACTCATAGCCGCTGCAGTTGTAAACGAGAGGAATCTGAAGTCCGCGCTCGACCGCTATCACGAGGGCCTCAACGATCTGAGGAGTGAAATGAGTCGGGGTGACAAGATTGATGTTATGACAGCCGCGGTGCTGGAGTGAGAGCATGGCGTCTGCCAGATCCGGGGTGGAAATGGGTCGCCCGATGTCCAGGTGACTAATGTCGTAGTTCTGGCAGAAGAGACACCACAGGTTACATCGCGAGAAAAAAATGGTCCCCGATCCGCCCCAACCTACCAGCGGAGGCTCTTCCCCATAGTGAGCGCCGACCTGAGAAATGACGATTTCATCCGTCGACCGGCAAACTCCAACTCGGCCTTCGGTGCGCCGGGCGCGACACTCACGCGGGCAAACAATGCATTCCCGGAGCATCTCGCGAAGTTCAGCGGCGCGCTGTCTGAGTTCAGGGAGTGAAAGCCGGTCTAGGTATGCAGGGGACATGTCGATTTCGGATTGCGGATTTTGGAATTCGGATTGTCCAAGTATCTCGGATTTCGGATTTTTGATTTCGGATTGTCCAGCTATTCCTGATTCCTGACCTTAGAATCATGCTCCTCTATTCAAATTCTCTCCTCTTATCGTCGGGGCGATGTTTTCTGTTCACAAGAATTTCATTTCGCTCGATCTCTTTGTGTTTTTCCAATGGCCCGAATCTCTTTTGAAATGCGGTCGACGACTTCAGGGATGGCCTTTTCGACGGCTGAGGAAGCAGGCGAGCCGATGGCGAAGTTCTGTCCGACAACTCCCAAGACCATGAGTCGTGGAGGAAGCTGGTTCAGGGTCTGGGCGAGATCAATGGCGACAGCCAATCCCAGGGCATGTGTTGAGCCGGAGGAAAAATTCCGGGGCAGCAAAGCCCCATTCGCCTCGAAGCAAAAGATCGTGCCCGCGGGGTTCCCGGAACCGATGGCATCAATCACGAAAACCGTGTGATGGCGCTGGAAGAGTTCAAGGAGTTGTGAAACGTCCCCCTGACTCTCAACAACGTCAACGCCCGCTAAACCCAATTGTGCGACCTCGCGCGCGACCAGCAGGCCCACAGCATCGTCGCCGCGATCGGGATTGCCGACCCCGATGACGAGGACTGATTCGGATCGGGATGGTGAATGAGGGGATTCGAGGGTGCGGTTCAATCGGGGCCCCTTGACAGGATCTGCACGCCACCGGAGCATCTTGTTTACACGGGAAGGTTGCAATTCTCTTCGATCATGTGGTTGATACGTTCCAGCGCGACCCCTATCCCATGTTCGGCCTCGGGCGAGAGATTCTGACCGAAATCAAAGTTTACCGCGGGGACACCAATACACCAAGCATAAGGATAGCGACCGTATGTTGCGTGGGTAATCGAAAGGAGAACACAGGGGTCTTCGACATGGGATGAGGTAATCTTGGAAGGGCAGGGGTCCAAGGCACAAGCCGCGACTTCGTCTCCGCGGGAGGGGGGTGTGGCATGAACAAATATGGCGAGATGGGCCCGGCCCAACGCTTCAGAGAGTTCAGCGGTCAAACGAGGAGTGGCGATGACACGAACCTCAGGCAGGCCCCATTGGAGAATTCGTTCTGCGATTTTATGCCCAACGGCATCATCCCCGCGCAAGGGATCGCCGAACCCGATGACCACGATCTCACCCGGGGAAAGAGAATACTTCAAACTCATCGGATCTGTCTTCTTCATGTCTTGTGGAGAAAAACCGGGTTTGTGATTGAATGACGGCAAAGACGGCACGGCCGGGGAAGAAGAAGCATTAGGGAGTCTCATGATTGACCTGCGGGTTAGTCTCTGCAGCGTTGGATTTTTTCGAGGGATTGCGCCGGATTCAGTCTTGGTGGGCTCTCAATCGACTGCTTCCAGAAGCAATCCTCTGAATGCGGGTTCAGTATACAACAATTCAATTCAGAAAAGAGAAAAATTTCACAAGCGAATAGATTTAAAGATAATTCACCAGAACAAAGTGCGACGACATCTGCTCTCCCCCCTGATCAGAGCGTCGCGGTCGTCGGCGGAGGGACGGCCGGCTCATCTTCTGGTTCGCTCTGCTCGATGTTCAACTTGAGAAAATGGGTGGCGCAAGAGATGCACGGATCGTAGTTGCGTACCACTTGCTCACACTGCCAAGTCAGTTTGTCCTTCGGTAGATTGATATTTCGGGTTACAAATTGACGCAGGTCCCCCTCGATGGTCTTCTGATTTTGAGAAGTGGGGGGGACGATCTTTGCATCCGTGATCAAGCCATTGTCATCAATATCGTAGCGGTGATAGAGGATTCCGCGCGGCGCTTCTGTGCATGCAAACCCGGTCGCCGCATGGGGCTGGACTTCCACAAAGGGCCGATTCGGTACTTCGTAGCCCTCGATGATTCTCAAGGCTTCATCGCAGGCATAAAGCGTCTCAATCGCACGCACCACGATGCTTTGAAAAGGATTGCGACACACGGCGGGAAGACCGGCGGCGCGCGCGGCATCCTGGGCCAGGGGTGAAAGCTGTTCAAAATTGAGGTTGTAGCGGGCCAGGGGTCCCACCAAGTACGGCCCACGCACCTTCAGTTGAGAGTGCAGGGCATTGGAGTGCTCGACGTGTTCTTCGACGAAGTGATGATCGTATTCGCGGACGGCGATGTTCAGACCCTTATTGGAAATCAACCTTCCTTCATTGAAGGGGTACTCCTCGGGGTGGTGTAAGGCCACAAACTCGTAATCCTGCTCGAACTCGGGGAAGGGAAGATCAGCCGTCCACTGTACGGTATCGAGGGCCGCGTCCCGGGCCCATTTGAGTTTTTCCGCGAGGGGCACTAATTCCTTCTTCGCCGGAACCCTGTAGAACCCTCCCACGCGAACGCTGACCGGGTGAATCTCACGTCCGCCCAGAAGGCTGACCAGTTCATTCCCGATCTTCTTCAGTTTCAGGGCGCGCTCGACCACCTCGGCATGGTCCTTCGCCATCTGGATGACATCCTGGTAACCGAGGAAATCGGGCGCGTGCAACATGTAGATGTGCAGGGCATGGCTTTCAATCCATTCTCCGCAATAGAGCAGACGGCGCAGAGTTCGGAGCGGCCCGCTCACTTTCACGTCGAAGGCCGATTCAATGGCGTGCACCGCACTCATCTGATAGGCGATGGGACAGATCCCGCAGATGCGAGCCACGATGTCTGGAACTTCGGAGTAGTGCCGGCCCCGCAGGAATGCTTCGAAGAACCGGGGCGGCTCGAAAATATTGAATCGGACCTCGGTCACGGCGCCGCCTTGCAGCTTGATGAACAAGCCGCCTTCTCCCTCAACCCGGGCCAGAAGATCCACTTCCAATTTCTTTCCCCGAGCCTTCGCAGCCTTCATAGGATGTGCCTCTCCAGTGATTGTCAAAATCGTCCTGTACTAAGGCGAGCAGGCTGCTCGCCTTAAAGTAAATTCCTGCAAGCCGCTCTATTTTTCGTGGGCCTCACTCTCCCGGCGGAACGCCTCCGCATAAGCGTTAATCCCCCGGTACGTCCGCATGATGTCCCGATCCTTCATCCCGTGGTTGCTCCACCATCGGCTCAACGAATCGGTGTTCGGAATTTCTTTCGGCCCGAAGCAGCCGTAACAACCGCGGGAGTAGGAGGGGCAGATAGCCCCACATCCCGCCTGGGTGACCGGTCCCAGACAGATGGCTCCCTGTGCCGCCATCACGCACACCGTTCCACGTCGTTTACATTCCATGCACACGCCATAGGTGGGAGTACTCGGCTTCCGGCCATTGAGGAAGGCGCTAAGGACTTCGACCAGTTGGAGCTTGCTGATGGGGCAGCCACGAAGCTGGAAGTCCACGAACACATGATCCGCAATGGGCGTGGATTTGTTGAGCGTTTCAATGTACTGGGGCGAGGCATAAACAATGGGAATGTACCGCTGAACGTCCGTAAAGTTACGGAGCGCCTGGATGCCTCCGGCGGTGGCGCACGCGCCGATGGTCACCAGGAATTTTGAGGCACGGCGGACCTTATGGATCCGTTCCGCGTCGTGCGGAGTGGTAATGGAACCTTCCACCAGGGAGAGGTCATACGGCCCGTTGACCACAGCGCGGGAGGCTTCGGGAAAGTTGGCAATCTCGATGGCTCCCACCACCTCGAGCAGCTCGTCTTCACAGTCCAGCAGGCTCAATTGGCAGCCATCGCAGGAGGCAAACTTCCAAACGGCCAGCTTTGGTTTTCGCTTTGGGGCCATGTCATATCTCCCACTTGGTTAACAAATCCTTGATGCGGTCGTAACAAAACACCGGCCCGTCCTTACACACAAACACCGGTCCGAGCTGGCAGTGCCCGCAAAAACCGATGGCGCATTTCATATTGCGCTCCATGGAAACGTGGATGTTGCCGGATTTGACTCCGCGCTTCTGAAGTTCCATCACCGTAAAGCGCATCATGATCTCGGGGCCGCACACCATCGCCGCCGTGTTGCGGGCCTCGAAGGGGGCCTTGTGGATCAGCGTCGTGACCACCCCCACATTTCCGCGCCAGGATCCCATCGCCCGGTCCACGGTCACATGGACTTCCAGATCAAAATGGGCGCGCCATCGCTCCAGTTCCCGGGGGAAAAGGATCTCTTCGGGGGTGCGGGCCCCATAAAGTAAGACGACCTTCCCGTATCGCTCCCGCTGCGAGAGCAGCTGGTACATCGCGGGCCGCAGCGGGGCCAGGCCGATCCCCCCCGCCACGATAACTACATCACTTCCCGCGGCCAGTTCCACGGGCCAATGACTCCCGAAGGGCCCCCGCACTCCCAGGATGTCGCCTCGTTTGAGGCGTCGCATGGCCTTGGTCACCGCCCCCACTGCCCGCGTCGTATGCACCAGCGTTCTGTCCTTGGAGGGGTCGCCACTGATAGAGATCGGGACCTCGCCCACCCCGAACACATAGAGCATATTGAATTGTCCCGCCTGGAACGAAAACCCGTCTTCGCCAAGCGCCGGCTCCAATTCCAGCGTAAACGTATCGTGTGTTTCCTGCCGCACCCGCTGAACGCGGAAGGGGGAGGGGACCATCGGGTCCGGACGGTCGACGCTCATGGTCTCGTGCCTTTCAAGAAGGGTTGCCATAAACATCCAGGAGTTGCAATCTTGTGGCCTCCAACCGTTGTTCCATGATTTGGGCAAATCGCTTCAAGAGTTCATATCCCAGGTCATGGTCGTTTTCGCATTTGGCCCGCAGGCATTTGCCATCCAGGGCAATGGCACGGGTCGGCACACTGGCGCGTGCGTCGAAATGCCACTGGTAAGGAGGAAGCAGCCACGACCATCCCAAAATTTCACCGGCGTCCACGGTTTGAACGGTGATCGAACCCCGGTTGGGCGTTCGAATCTCCACCGCCACCTTGCCCTCACGAATGATGTAGAACTGGTTCGCCTCCTCTTCCTCTCTAAAGAGGTACTTCCCCGCCTCAAAGCGGACGTTTGAAGCGCATCCCACCACCAGGTCAAGATGTTGCGGGGAAAGGTCGCTTAGAAAGGGATGCGCTGCCAGGATTGGTTGAAGTGTATCTATCATGATTGCTCCTCCTTCGTAGAGAGGGCTAAACTATCGGCGGATCCACCTTGACGGATGGCGAGGACCTCTTCGGTGAGATCGATGGCCACCGGACACCACGTGATACATCGCCCACAACCCACGCACCCTGAACTGCCAAACTGATCGATCCACGTGGCCAGTTTGTGGGTGAGCCATTGCCGGTAACGGGACTTGCGGGAGGCCCGGACGCTTCCCCCGTGGATATAGGAAAAATCGGTGGTAAAACAGGAATCCCATTTGCGCCAGCGTTCGGCCTGTGTACCGGTAAGGTCGGTGAGATCTTCCACGGTGGTGCAAAAACAAGTGGGGCAGACCATCGTGCAGTTGGCACAATTCAAACAGCGTTCCGCCACTTCATCCCATCGAGGATGCTCATAGCTGCGATACAAAAGTTCCTTGAGATCCCGGGTATCGAGGTGACGCCCCATCTGACTGGACACTGACTCAACACATCCCGCGGCCTCCTTGACTTCTTCTTCGGTTGCCTTTTCATGCGGTATCTCGTCCAGCAACGCTGCGCCCCGGTCTGTCCCGACTTGCGCAATCAAATAGTGATCCTTTCCGGTCTGAACTTCTGTCAATGCCAGATCGAAGCCGAAGCTCACCTGGGGACCGGTGCCCATGGACTTGCAGAAACAGGTGCCACCTGATTGTGTACAGTTGACCGCGACGATGAATAACTGTTCACGGCGGGTATGATAGGCTGGATCCCGGAAGGTTCCTTCAGTCAGGACTTTATCCTGGATGGCAATCGCATGTATCTCGCACGCGCGTACTCCGAGAAAGGCAAGCTTCTGGATCTCCCCGCTCTCCTCGGAGGCGATGAAGCCCACCCCGTCACGGGCTGCCTTCCATAGGCGTAGCACCGCGGGATGGAGATATCTCTTCCATGAATGCGGGCCCAACGTAAATCCGAAAACGGCCCGATCAGCACGTTTCTTGAGTCTGTAAATTCCGCCCTCTTGATCATCCGTCCATCCCACCGGAAGGTCAGCCATGGAAGTCAGTTCATCGTAAACGATGGCGCCGTCGCCGACCGTGGGTCCCATCACTTGGAAGCCCTGGCGACGCAAGGCTTGGATCATCGCTTCGAGGCCGTGGATCTGGATTCGGAATTGATCGCGGACTTCGCGCGGCGGTGCGCTCATGACAAGAAGCCTCCATCCCGGATTATATCGAATTGAGAAATCCTTCACAAACATTTTTTGAAGATAAAACGATGAAGGACAAAAAGGTTCGGAAAGGTGGATTTTGCAGAAGCCAGATGGTTGAAGGGAGCGTTGGGGGAGGGGAGTTTATTGGTGATCTCGAGATGGGCGCTGCGTTTTCTTCTGTGACAACAATTTAACTGACAGCTCTTTCATCCCAGTTGTAAAATTAATCTGCTTATTTCTATAAAGTTTTACGCTGCTTTCATTCATTTTTTTGAGATCTTAGAGCCCGGGTGAATCTTGCCTGTTCCCGGTGTGGATCTCTCTCCATGGCATCCGAGTCCAGGGTCTTAAATCACACTGATCTGTCCATACGAAAAGAATCCGTTAAGGGAGGGGCAATGAACTCCGTGGATGTTGTAGGTCTGGGAAGTTGTACCGTCGATTTCTTCGCTCTGGTCCCGAATCTGATTGGGGGCGAGGAAAAGATCAATGTGAATCGATTGGAGGTCCACGCGGGGGGTGTAACCGCCAACAATCTCACCCAGGTGGCACGCTTAGGGGCCAGTGCGGGCTGGTTCGGATTGATCGGCGACGATGCCAATGGCCGAATCATCTTGGACGCCTTCATCGCGGACCATATGGATACGAGCGCGGTCGAACGGGTCCAGGGAGGGCTCTCCTCAATGACCTGGATCCCGGTCGATGCTCGCGGGGAACGTTGTATCTACATGTTCCCGAATGTCACCGCCACGGTGACTCCGGATCAGATCCGGAGCCTGTTTGCGCCGTACATCCGGCAGGCGAAACATTTCCACACGGAGGCTTCGCAACTGCCTCTGGCGCCGGTCCTGGAGGCGATCCGGATCGCCAAATCCGCCGGAGTCAAGGTGATCTTCGACCTCGATGTCGATCCTACCTATTTCGTCCAAGCCGGACTCGGCTCGGAAAACGATCTCAAAGAAGCCTTGCGATTGACCGATGTCTTGAAGCCCTGCAAGGCAGCAGCCCGGGAGCTCACCCGGCAGGACGATTATGAGGAGATGGCGGCAGGATTACTGGCGTTGGGCCCGGAAATGGTGGCCTTGACAATGGGAAGCGATGGTTGCCTTCTCGCCACGAAGCAGTCGAAGGTGCATCGGCCCTCGTTCAAAGTGAAGGTGATGGACACAACAGGCGCGGGAGACGCCTTCATGGGCGGACTCTCGTATGCGCTGCTTCAAGGTTGGCCGCTCGACCGGGTTGCCTCCTTTGCCAATGCCTGCGCGGCACTGTGTTGCACCCAGGTGGGTGCCCGCGCCATGTCCAACCGGCAGGAGGTGGAGAATCTCATTCAAACCAACCGATAAGCCCTTAAACTTCAGTTCCTTTCACGATTATTGTGCTTCCGAGTTCACTAAACCTGAAAGCGAACCGCAAAGCGCGCTAAGAAACCCAAGGACCGCCAACCCTGCACACCTTGAACCCTTGGAATACTTTCCTGCGACTTCCGCGCACTTTGCGATGAATCCGAATTCTCGGTTCTCAGCTCGCTGCGGCGGCCTGTTGGAGAGCTTCGGCAAGGGAAATCGGAAGTCCATCCGGATCGATGCACACGGTCAATTTGATTCCTTCCTCGCCGCGCACCATGGGGGGCAAAACAAATCTCACGCCCTTGGCTTTCAATTCGTTGAAACTCTGTTCTACGTCTTGGACGGTAAACCCGATGGAGCATGTCCCGGCGCAGGGCTGCTCGGGAGATCCGCCTGGCGAGGCCGGTCGGGGAATTCCCCCGCCGTGCAACGCCAGAGTCGTCGGACCGGTTTGAAATTCCGTCCAGTCCTTGGATTCAAACTTCAACGGGAACCCCAGTTTGTCACGATAAAATTCGATCGAGCGGCTCATATCGGAAACGGTCACCATCACATAGTCGACTTGCTTGAACATCCTGATTCTCCCTTCAGTTGTTTATTTTGATCCGAAAATTCATATCGGGTGGTGCTGACATGTCCGCGGTGGCTGGTCATGTCTGCGACTCCACATGAGAGAGCCCGTATTTCACCCGGATAGACTTGCGCACGCGTCGGGTTCGACCCATACGGCAATTGACCAAAGTCAATGCCACCCAACCCATCGCTCTCTCCGCGATGGAATAGAGGAATGAGTGAAACCGCTGACATGTCAGCCGCTTCGAACGACTAGAGCGCCTGACGGCTTGGAATCAACTTTTGCAAATGGGCTTTTCAGTGGAGATTCTACGGAGAAATCTTTACAAATGAAACATAAATTTCAGGGCGTGCGGGCGATGCAGCGAAGGGACTGTGCCCGTATTCTGGGAGTGTGCCCGATCTTCTGATTTTAGAAAGAGTGACTCGAGGGACCCCAAGGGCAGAATGGTCACCGCCCGCCGCATTCCCAATTCCACCAGGGAGAAACCATCGAACTCCGTAAGCACCGGCGACCTAACCTGATTGACCTTATCCTTTCAAACAGAAAGGGGACTGTTAGGCCGTACGCCGGAGGGCAGCAGCCTCAACGATGCCGATGGTCGTGAGGTTCACGACCTCCTCCGCAGTCGCGCCGAACTGAAGCAGGTGGACGGGCAAGCGTGTTCCCATGAGGATGGGTCCGATGGGGACGGCGCCTCCGACGTTTTCCAGCAATTGCACCGCCAGATTTCCCGAATGTAAGCCGGGAAAGATAAGAACGTTGGCGTCCTTTTCGAGGTTGGAAAAAGGGAAATGCTGCAATCGAATCGAGCTGTTGAGGGCGGCGGCAAGCTGCATTTCGCCATCAATCACCAGGTCCGGGGCGTGTTGTTTCGCGATGGCGGTAGCCTCGCGCACCTTGCGGGCAAGCGGATGATCGACACTGCCGAAGTTGGAGAATGAGAGCATGGCCACCCTCGGTTCGATAGACAGGGAATGGGCCATGCGGGCAGCCAGCAGGGCGATCTCCGCCAACTCCCCGGCGTTGGGGTCGATGTTGACTGCGCAGTCGGCCAGCAAGACCGCGCCCTGGGGACGCAGCACCAGGTAGTGGCTCGAGACCCGGCCGACGCCCGCCGCCGGGCCGATTACCTCCAGGATAATCCGGAGTGATTCGACGTAGTGGTGGGAGACCCCGGCGATCATCATGTCGGCGTCCCCGGTGTGAACCATGAGGGCGGCGAAGTAGTCTTGCTGACGCAAGCGTTGGGTCGCGGCTCCTCGCATCACGCCGCGGCGGCGCCTCATTTGAAAGTAGGCCTCCGCGTAAGCCTCGACCCGCGGGCTGCGAGCGGGATCCACCACCGGCACACCGCCGAGGTCGAATCGCAGCCGTTCAATCGCCTCTCGAACCTCGCTCTCACGCCCCACCAGAATGGGGCGTGCGATTCCTTCATCCACCAGGATATTGCACGCACGCAGGATCGTCTCGTTGGTGCCCTCAGAGAAGACAACCCGGAATTCTTCTTGACGCGCCGTGAGGATCATTCCCCGCATGATTTCACGGCCCGTTCCCAGCCGTGCGGTCAGGCTCTCCTGGTAGGTCTCGGTCGGCACAGGACGGCGTGCGATCCCTTCCTCGATAGCCTGTTGAGCCACCGCTGCGGATTCGCGCACCAGGATGCGCGGGTCAATGGGCTTGGGCAACAGGTATTCAGGCCCAAAGCTGAAGTGTTCGCCGCCGTAAGCCCGCTCCACCTCCTCGACAACATCGTCTTTTGCCAGTTCTGCGAGGGCGCGTGCGGCCGCTACCATCATTCCCTCAGTGATGCGCGTTGCCTGGACATCCAGGGCCCCGCGGAAGATGTAAGGAAAACTCAAGAGGTCGACCAGGGCATTGGGGTATTGATCGAGACTCGTGGCCACGATCACATCCTGGCGGCACCCTCGGGCCGCTTCGTAGCTGATTTCGGGTTGTGGGGTAGCAAGACAGAAGACGATAGGGAATCGGTTCATGGACCGGATCATCTCCTGAGTGAACACCCCCGCTGTGGATGCACCCACGAGGACGTCGGCGCCACGTACCCCACTCGCTAAATCCCGGGCCTCGTGATCCCGTGCAAAGACGCGCTGGTAGTCGTGCAACTCGTTGCGGTCCGGATGAACCAGGCCTTCGGAATCATACATGAGAAGGTTTTCAGGATGCACACCCAGGCACAAGAAGAGACGCGCGCATCCGGTCCCGACGGTCCGCGCCCCGCAAATGACGACGCGAATCTGGTCGATTCGCTTCTCAACCAGGTCCAGGGCATTGAGCAGTGCCGCCGCGGCGACAACAGCATTGCTGTAGAGGTTCTCATGGAAGACGGGGATGTTCAGGCTCTCGATTAGCCGGTCGTAGATATAAAGCCCTTCGGGAGCCCGAATATCCTTCAAGTTGATCCCGCCAAAGGTTGGTTCAAGCAGCTTGACCGTTTCAACCAAACGGTCCGGGTCAGTGGTGTTCAATTCCAGGTCAAAGACATCAATGTCTGCGAGTCGCTTGAAGAGGACAGCCATGCCTTCCTGCATGGGTTTGGCGGCTAAGGGGCCGATGTCACCCAAACCAGGTACCGCCGTGCCATTGGTGATCACGCCCACCAGGTTTCCTCGTGACGTGTAACGGAAGACCGCCGAAGGGTCCTGAGCGATCTCCTGGGACGGAAAGGATGCGCCCGGGAGGTATGCGAGGCGCATCTCGCGTGGGGTCAAACAGGGCGTGGTACCCCGCACCTCAATCTTGCCTGCTCGTCCGGATGCGTGGTATTCAAGGGAATCCTCTCGCCGTATCATGACTAAGCCTCCTTAGAGTTCTATGAAGAAACCAGGGAGATAGGAGAACTATGGGCCATGACCCATGACCCTGGACTCAAGACTTAAGACCCAAGACCAAACACAAGGCGATGATTCCACGAGTCAACACCGATGACCTTGGCTCGGGCACTTTGGACTTAGTTTTACCTTTTTTTGGCTTCCTGGCTTCCTCATGAAATGCTTCTATTGCAACTCCTCGCTCAGAACAGCGGGTATCGATCCACGGTTTCGCGCAGGATCGACATGAAAGTGGCGACCGGGCGAACCTGGAGAATCCACAGGCGGGTTCCTTCGATCCCGAACTCGATGTCCAGGGGATAACCGTAAGCGGATTCCAATGCGGCGGCGGTGCGAATCAACTCTGAAAGTTCGACATACTCCAGCGCAGGCCGCAGCCTCTGATGGTAAAGGCTCTCGGTACGCATGGTGCCCTGGCCGGTTCGCTTGTTGAAAACCACTTGTTCCCGCTTGTCAGCGGTGATGTAACGGAATCTCAGGGGTCCTTTCTCGAGATCACTCTCTTTGTCGACCACAATCTGGTCTGCGGCGACGACCCCTGAGACTACCCCTTCGCCGAGGCCGAGCCCCGCATTGACCACGATTTCGCGAAACTCTCCTTCAGCGACGTTGATCGTTTGCAAGACGCCGGATACGCGCGACCCGACCATGCGCTGGAGGATCACGCCTCCTCCAATTTGTTCGACTCCCGTGCCCAGCACCTCACGGTTGTGGATCGCGCGCTCGGTCCAAAGGCCACTCCAAGCTTGCGTGAGATGCTCGAGCAGGGAATTCTCCCCGCGGACGAAAAGAAAAGTGTCGAATTCTCCAGCCCGGGCGGCGATTTCGGCATCCTCCTCACGCGCGGAGGAGCGGATAGCCACGAAGAGGGCGGAAGGGCCCTCTTCCGGTCCTCCGCACCCGGCTGTCTCTTCACCCAGCTTATGGTAGGCGACGACCACCTCCTCGGCTATTTTCTGCGGAAGAGTCATCTTCTTCCAAAGGGCGCGGATGTAAGCGGACTTTTGTGCGGAATCAATGTCTCCTCGAGCAAGTATTGCGTGGATGGCCTCTCGAAGGGTGGATGCCCCGGGGGGGACACCCTCTAACCCGGCGAGGTGATGTGTCAGCGGGAGTCCAAGCATCACTTCGAATGCTGTATTAGTGACCACAAACCAAGGGGGAACGAGGCCATGGCCACCCAAACGCCCCACCTCTGCGAGATTGGCAGACTTCCAACCGATCAGCGGGAATAAACCAAAGCCGCTCTCTCCGGGTGTGAGAACAGTTCGATGCTCGAGTGTCTGGAGAGCGTGGGCGTCTTGCCCGCTAATCCAATTCCGGTCGCTTTCGCGCGCTTCCTGCTCCTCTTGGGGGGCAGGGGCAAGGACCATGTCGAGCCGCTCGAGCTGACGAAGGAGATGGCGAATCCGAGGATCTTCGACTGGAGCTTCGCGCCGATGCCGAACGGCATTGGTGAGCTCCCAACGCCGCTCTTCGAGGCGGCGATACACGGCTGCTTCAATTCGGGGGACCTCGTAAGCGCTCCACTGAGGGGTCTCCACGCCACACTCCCGCATTGCCCCTGCGACGTCTTCGAGCAACTGACGGAGGTGCAGCATTTCGATCCGCAACGCCAGCACCTCGCAGGTGGAAGTTGATGTAGGGATGCATCGCTCCGCCCGATCGCACAAAATCCGATGACGGCGTTCAAGTTCTCGAGCGATATGATGCAGGTGTTCACGGACGGTCCCTCCCAACTCGCGACTGTTAAGAAGCAGCGACAGAAACCGCGCTCTTTCGCCCTGCCCTGCTCGAATGCCTTCAAAGGTCTTGCCAACGAAGAGTTCATAGACGGCGTGTTGTGCCAGGACCGGGTCGTTGAGCCGGGCAAGGAGTTTCTCGATCTGATGGATTGCTCTGAGTCGCCAGCCGCGCAGAATCAGAATCTCCTTCATATCGGTCGCGCCACCAAGGCGGTGGTTGGCCTCAACGAACAGTTGAAACCCCTCGTGGAGAGCCATGGTTTCGCGACTCTGCCCCAGCACGCGCAGCGTTCCCTCGTCAGCGTCCAAGACGACAAGATCACCTTCCTTGAGACGGTGCTCGCGTTCCCTCATGTCCTGCCGCACCGACACGCGCCAGCCGCGCAACTCCCGGGTGTCCTCACGGTATTCCAGGGTGGGGAAACACAGCACCATTGATCCGTTGGCCTCGCGCTCCCAATGACCGGCTATGATGAGAGCGGGTTTGTGAAACTGGATGGCGATCAACCCGGCATGACTCAAGGCCCCGCCGCCTGTGGAGACGATTCCCGCGGAATGAAAGAGAAAGGTGCTCTCCTCCGGCCGCACAAAGGGGGCCACCATCACTGCCCCCACAAAGTCTTTGGGGGAGCGGCCGCCCGTTCCGAACAGGGCGGTTCCAACAGCGCGTCCGGGCGATGCCTTGACCCCGGCGACAATCCGTTCTCCAGATTGTGAAGGCGGTCGCCTCACACCGTTTTCCCTTTGGAAGGACTCACGAATCGCGTGCGCGTCGGGCGGCCCGGTGGGGAATGAATCTCCCATGGGCGACACCGTATAATTGTTACACCGGAGCAAAGCGGCCAGCTCCGTCGCGCTGGTATTCGCATTGGAGTGCCAAGGGGCCTGCTCGGTCTCCCGGGAGAGGAATAATGTCTCGCCGCGTGCGAAGAGGGCCAGTCGCGCGATTCCACTTCGATCGCGAAGCACGTAAAGGGAAAGGTTTTCCCCGCGGAGTGCAATGCGCGCTCTCTGAACCTCATAGCCATTGACCGTGCCCGTGGTCTCAAAGCGCAGGGAGCGTTCGAGCGGGGCCACCAGGCTCGCAAGTATCGCGCAAGTGAAGATGGTTTCGTCCACCGAGTCGAGGATCTCGGCAAATTTCTCCGCAACGTGTTCCCGGCGGAATAATTCCTGTGGGGTTCGACAGGGACCCTCGCGCGTGGCCGCAAGCTCTCGACGGACCATGGCATCGCGGAGTGGACGGAGCAATGCGCGCTCGATCCCGATTTGGCCCCAGGACCGTTGACTTTCTTCTGCCCCAAGGCGAATCAGGCCTTGGCCAAGCTTGTCCAAGCGTGTCTTTAGAGGGAGCAAGAACTCGGCCCAGGTCGTGGTGTTGAACCGGTCGCAATAAGAACCTACTCCCGGCCATGCAATCTCACGTTCTCCTGCGGGACCGGTTTCAACCGCCGCGAGGATTCCCAGCCGATCCCTTGTCAGGAGTTGATCCAGGGGAAGCACACCCCATGATGCAAGCTTCTCGGCCCACGCTTCTGCGACTTTCTGTCGCGCCTCGGCGTTCAAACTCAGGTTGCCAATGACCCAGTCCACGTCCATCAGGTAAGAGGTCAAAGCGAGCAGGGCCTCCGCCTTCTCGCACAGGGTTCCTAAATCCAGAGCGCGCTCCTTGTCGTAGCGAGCGTGTATATGAGTATTCTCGATCTGGACATCGAACTCCAAACGGCGGAAGAAGAGACCTATAGCATCCAGGCTGGGATTGGGGTGAGCGGACAACTCGTACTTACTGACCCCGTAGTACTGGAGGTCAATCATTCCTCCCTGCAAAGGAGGGGAGTAGTCGATTCGCAAGAACGCGGGATGGTTTGCGAAAGACAGGTAGTAGTGAACCTCGTTCCCGTAACAGAAGATTCTGACGCTTGGAAACTTGTCCTGGCCGTGGAGAAGTTGTCGGCCAAATGCCCGGGCAAGCACAGCTACCGGATACGTCAGGGTGCTGGTTCCTCGGGCCGCTTCGGTCTCAGGCTCAAAGTCCACGTAACGGATTTTTTTCATCGAACGCAATACGCGGCGGCGAGACGTGACCACCAGGTCCACCGTTCGGTTCGTCGCTCCCCCGGTCTCAACCAGGCGGATCCCCAACTCCAGTCCTCTCTGATGCAGGTATCGCTTCAGGCCATGGAGTGTTTTGACTGCACCTAGAGAGCGTGGATCCTGGAACATCTGCACCAGGCGGGTGAGCTCCGCCGAGAGCTGAAGCTCAGAGGTCTCCTTCTCCAATTCCGAGACGACTCGGTTCTTGAGCTCCTGGTAAAGTCCGGAAAGGATCGTGGTCTCCGGTGTGTACAAACTGAACAGCACGATGAAATCCTCCACGATCTGATCCATCCGGCTCAGGATGCGGCGGACCTTCTCTCGCGTGAGAGGCGCCACATCGAGGATGTCCGCCAGGGCCTCGGCATGGAGGAGGTTGTAAGATCGGAATCGCGCCACGAGATCATCGCCGCTTGGTTTCCGTTTTTCTGCCGGCAACCCGCCGTGGGCAACGATCAGAAAACATTCCAACGATCGGCGAGCCTCTGGGCTCGTCTCAAACAAGGGGGCCTCTGCAGGAGACACAATCAGGGGAAAGCTTCCGCCAATGCTAATTCCAATACACTCCGAAACCTCGATTCCAAGATTCACATGCGACCATCCCAGTTCTGCGATAACGGTCTTAAGCAAGGCCTCGCCACAGAGTTCTTCGGCAATGCGGAAGGATGCGAGGAGCGTGGGCGGGAGGCCGCACGGTGCGACCAGGTGGAGAAGATCCAGGTGGCTCGCTCGGGTGTAATCCAGGTAGGGCCTGAGGAAGGCGTACGACTCCGAACCCAAGAGCCTTTTGGCCAACTGTAGGGAGGCCGGATGGTCATCCAGATCCAAGAGTCGGGCTGCCAAAAGGCGAACCTTGGTTTCTTTGTCGGTCAAGTATAAGGTCAACACCGGATCACGACCATCGTGCGTCGAAAAACCACATTCCCTCAATAGAGCTGCAATCCGGCGCAGTGTTGGCGGATCTGCGAAGGGGGATCCTTCGCGTTCGACCTGCTCAGCAAAGAACTGGAGGACGGGCAGGCCGGTGGGGAGCAATCCCGATTGAGCGCTCTGCACTGCCAGTTCGAGTGCGCGAAAGGAGAGATTCCTGTCCTGCGCGAGGAGCATCCCTGCAATCAGGGCCCAGGGATCGCCCCCGGTGGCAGCCGATTCTTCGAGGAGAGAAAAGACAGCAGAAGGCATTGCACCGGTTTTTTTGCCTAGCAGGGGAAGGAGCCGAGCGAGATATTTTTGTTTGGATGAGGGCGCACATGCATCCATGGCTTGCCGAAGTTGCATGCAGTCGGCTTCAACTCGGTCT
This sequence comes from Terriglobia bacterium, assembly GCA_041494885.1. Taxonomy (GTDB): domain Bacteria; phylum Acidobacteriota; class Terriglobia; order JAIQFV01; family JAIQFV01; genus JAIQFV01. The sequence goes on along the minus strand of JBGQBO010000007.1, from coordinate 33,159 downwards.
GCCCGATCCATGGCAAAGTCAAACTGGGATGCAATCGAATCGATGAGTGCAGAGATCTGATCCGTCTCATGGCGCGGTTCCGATAGGTCGACAGGAACGCGGGACTGGGGTAGTTCTTGGGTGGGGCCTTTGACTGTGTCCATAAAGTGCCCCAAAGGAAGAAGCAGGACATTCCTGCGGCGAGCGTCTCCAGAATAAAACTTTTCATGGGGAAAGTCTACGAAATCATGGGTTGCGCAGCCCTTCTGAAGAGCACACCTGCGATAACATTAAGGTTTGATGAGAAATTGCGCAGCTTGTGGATCTGAATACGATCTCCACCAAATTGCGGTCTTGGCTGCGGCTGAGCGCCATCTCCGTGGAGGCTATTCTTGAGTAGAAGAGATGAGGGTGACGCCGCACCCGCAAGAATTTTGCCATGCTTGCGATCTTGAGTGCTGCAATGTTGTCGCTATTTCTCATGACGTTTGATACGGCAACTGCCCAATACTGGATCCAATGTTTCTTGCATTGGCACTTTTCTTGCGGGATCGACTCAATCAAGCCATACTATTCAAGGCATGGGGCGTTTTGGGCTGCAATCAGATGGGTTGTGCGGGATAAACCTGGGTGATTGAAAGGGCAATTCATGAGAGAGAGTCTTGATTATTTTTCAATGCTGAAGCCTGCCATTGAAGAAGCGCGGCAAGGGTTGATCGAAGGGGGCATCCCCATTGGCGCCGCTTTATTTGACTATGAGGGAAATCTTCTCGGACGGGGCCACAATCGACGCGTGCAGGACGGCGATCCATCCGTCCATGCCGAGACTGATGCTTTCCGCAAATCAGGTCGCCAACGCAGTTACCGCGACAAGATCATGGTGACGACCCTGGCACCCTGCTGGTATTGCAGCGGATTGGTATACCAGTTCAAAATCGGTGCCGTAGTGGTGGGTGAGTCAGTGAATTTCACTGGAGGGGCGGGCTGGCTGCAACAAAACGGTGTTGAGGTAATTGATGTCAATTCCACAGAGTGCATTCGATTGCTGGCAGATTACATCGCCGCCCATCCGGAAATCTGGAACGAGGACATTGGCGAAGGGTAGGTTTGGGCTAGAATCTGTTGGCCACAAAGAGGTACTAGAAGTGAAGACGGGACGACCCCAATCTCGCAAGAGACACCGCTACCAGTGGGTCATTGACGCGTTGTGTGACCAATCTTCTTTTTTCCAGAAGCGGATGTTTGGTAGCGAGGCCTGTTACCTTCATGGCCGCCTGGTGTTGGCCCTGACCTCGGGAGGGAGTGAGCCCTGGCGAGGCATTCTGGTTCCCACCGCCAAGGCCCACCATCGATCCTTGCTTCAGGAATTCAACGGCTTGCGGGTCCATCCCGTTCTGAGGAAATGGCTTTACTTGCCGGAAGTATTCGATGAATTCGAAGAAACTGCCAATTCGTTAGTAGACAGAATCCTCGCGAACGACATCCGGATCGGCGTAGAATCCTCCAGTTCATCTTCATGATTCTCCTCGACCGCAATCCGGGGTTAGTTGGACCTGTCCCGGAGCAGAGAGGAGAGTCGCCTGTTTCCAGTCGCCGTGAAGTGTGCCGGGAGTCGCTGGCCTTGGGCAGTCTTGCCGAATTCAGATCCGATGGCGGCGCAACACTTGGGACACTCACGTGGGTGTCGAGGATATTGACATGAAGATTATCCTGCGATTCGTCGCACTGGTCATCGTTCTGAACATCGTCCGATATATTGTCGGTGTCCCCATTGAGTTTCCCCTGGTGGTCAATAAAATGTTCGGCGTGATGGAGAGGAACGCCTCCTGTTTTAACATTCACTTCTCAACGCTGGATTGGACGACGTCCTACTTCTACAATTTTGTAATGTGGTTAACCATCACGTGGGTTTTTCATCTGCTCCACCCGAGTTTGCGCGGAAGTTTTGTTGGGAAAAGTCTCAAGGTCTATGGGCTGATGGTTCTTTCTTTCGCCAGCGTGAGCGCGATTTACATGAATCATTACATCCATCCGAAATCGTTCTATATCTACAATATCCTCGATGCGCTGATTATCTTTCCTCTTGTAGCGGTTGCCAACGGCCTTCTCTACCCTTTGTTGATGACCCGGCGTGGGGAATCACGCGCCCCTGGGAACCCTTCCGGAATTCCCTGACCGCGTCTCAGGGCTTTGCCGAGAGCGGCAGACCCTCTTGTAAGAAAGAAGCCAAACGTTCCTGTTCCGACCGCGTCCAGACACAAATCACCCTGGCATCTTGAGGCGACAGCCATACATTCCGGTGGAGCAGCAGGTAGGAGCTCAGTGGCATCTCTCCGCTGGAAGCCTCTTTGCATATCTTATCGAGTTGCTTAGCGCTTCCCAGGGCGGGGCCATGGCGGTCGGCATGATTCCAATCCGAGAAATTCAAATGCTTTCGGCCGTGGTTCACGTGGTCGATGACGAACCAGGAAACGGGAGCAGCATTGCTGTACCATGGCCATCGCGTCATATTGGAGTGGCAATCCTGACAAGCCCGGCGGAGGATTGATGAGACCTCGTCCGGTGTTTGAACGTACGCCTCCATGGTCTTGGTCTCATCGATTGGAGGGTTGGTCTTTGCAGGCCGGATGAATTGGGAACCTGCAAGGAAAACGATGATTGTGATCCCCGCCCACTTCAATAGTGCCTTCATGAACTCATCTCCCTTCGGCAAGAACTCTGGTCGCAAATGGAGACGGGGTGGCGGCGGTGACTGTTAACAGATTCATGAACTACGGGTGGCAAACATCAAGCACTCGACAACTCCAGGAGAGTGTTGTCTGCGCTTCAGAGAGGGAGGAATCGCAGAGGGGTGAAGGCAGGATGGTGTGAGATCTTCGAGGCGAGGGAGACCGGGAAAGAGTCGCGCACTGGACGGGAGGATTCAGCCCATGCGGTGGAGGCCGGTTCCCCGCTGAGAGATGCGACCGTTAGAGATCATTTGGTTTCGCGCGGTCCATTCAGCTCAAAATCCCTCTGCAGGAAATCCGTCTCCGCCTCATTCAATTTGAAGAAGTAGCGACCCAGGATAAAAAAGGGGTCTCCATCCGGGGGCAGCACCCGGATGTGGGTGGCGTAGGTCCCTTTCTTCACTTCTCGTAACACGATATGACTGGGGTTCCGGCCATCGCCCGTTTTGATCTCGCCGCTCTTAATAAAGTCCATCGCCTTCCCTTGGTGGCAGTATTCAAATTTACGATCTGCCAGCACTTTACTATAACGGCGTCCAGATTCAAGAGTGAAGTATTGAATTTCCCGGCGTCCCAGCGGTGAAAGCGCTTTGATCATCAACGGGCCGGACTGAGCCGGATTATTTTTTCGCTGAAAGGACATTCGCGCGCAGCTCAGCCAGGGTTTTCCCCTGACCTCCGAAATGCCCGACCAGATTTCGGGCCAGCAAGGAATTGTCAGGGGCCCCCGCCACAGCTTTCTGGAGGTGTTCCTGATGATCACCACGCTGGGGTTGCATGCTGATGAGGGCCGCAGCGAATTCCATCTCAGGATCATTTCCGCGTAATCGGATGGCGTTCAAAACCGATGGGTAGCCGTCAAGACTACGCGCGAAATTCTGATCTGAAGAGAAAGCGCCCGCTTGTTTGTAACTTTCCGCCAGGTAGCCTGCGTCAAAGAGGGCGAGTGCCTCCGAACTGCCCTTCAGCCGTGGGTCCTGCGTACGGGCCGAGAGGCGGGAGTAGAGTTGGTTGCCGATCTTCGGGTCTTTCATCGCATAGACGGTTGCGCGACGCAAGGTCTCCATCCGAACAAGAACGGGCACATCCGCAGAGAGGAGCGCCAGGGTATCGTCGACGAGTCGATGGATGTCGTAGTCGGGATTGGTGGCGTGCCAACCGCTCCCTCCCCACGGCAGGGATTTCGCATTTCCGATATCAAAGGGCCAGCAGACCAAGGGCGGACCCGCCCAGGCCGTTTGCGCCCACGCGATCGAAGTGGCGGCGAGAATTAGACTCAGCAAAATGGAACGATGTAATTTCAAGGTCATGGTGTTCACCTCCAAGGTGGTTTGGAAAATTAGGGACCGACACCTTACTCTCATAGACTTCGATAGTCTTTTAAAGTTGATGTCTGTCCCTTCTTTTTTACTTTCAGAGTTTGTTTGTCTACTGGAAAGACGGCGGGGTTGGGATAGGTGTTAACGCGAAGCGTCAATCTTTCATTGATGGAGGGGCAGAAGAACGTGGAGATCTCTTTGTGAAGGCGGGATCAGTACGATTGATGATAACCAAACAGGCTGGTATCCTTCACAGGAGATCGCGCCCGACAGCAGGCGAGGCGAGTAAGGACAAGCAAGTCGGGGTGGCCCGTCGCACTCTACGGGGCCGCTATAATCACTTTCCCTTTCCCGGCCACTTGCCTTTCCACAATCGCCACCACTGCGCATCGCCCAGCCCAAGCCGATCCCACCACAGGTCCATCATGTGCTGATCGAGCCGCAGAATACCCTCGCGGGTGACGCCTTGCGGGGGAGGAACAAGGGTGGCCATCCGATCATAAACCAAGCCGCGCTCCTTCCCGTCGACGCGCGAGATCAGATGCCAGAGAGTCAAATCATCCCGGGTTCTTGCTTCGGAGAGAATAGTGTCCAGCGCCAACTCCAGGTCCGGAGTGTCCAATTGGCCAAAGTCAAATCGGGTGAGGGCACGTTGAAAGGGTGTGGAACTATCCTCGAAGTAGGGAGTCCCGGGGCCAACGCCGGGCCGCGTTGCGCAGAGCGCGCCCTCAGGAGCGAAGGACTCATGGCCGTGAAAATCAAACGCGACCCAACCGTGTGTCACATGCAGCAGGCCGGCGCCCGCGTCATCGACCGTCAGTGTATAGGCGCAACCCAGATCCACGGCAGTGGCCGAAGGCGTCTCCACGAAGAAGAGCCTCGGCGGCGCCCAAATGGTGGCGTGCATGGTCCCGCGGGCCAGTGCAATGCGGTGCTCGGTCGGGCGCGCCTTCAGCAAGCGAACGCGCGTATTGGGTTCAATCTCCACCTGACCGATCTTACCGATACTGAGTATGGCGCGCGAACCTGCGTCTGTTTCCAGCCACTGGCCCACGACCAGACGGCCCGCTTCTCCCATGCGAGTGGATCCGATTTTCGGCGCTCCCTCGAGGCTGGCCACTTCCCAGCTGGGCTTGAAACGTTGCTGCACGGCCCACACGCCCGCGACCACCAGCATCATTGCTGCGATGGTCGCCAAGGGGCGCCAGAGCAGGCCGAATCGGGTTGGACGCGTTGGCGCCTGAGATGTATTGATTTCCGGCGCGGGACGGTCAGATCGGAGCTGCCCGAGGAGGTGCTCTAAGCGCTGCACTTCGGGATCCGGTTTGCCTGAACGGTCCCAGAGATAATCGTCACTCATGAACCTTCCTCCTTTCGAGCTTTTCACGAAGCTGCTTCATCCCGCGGTGCAGATTGACCCGAACCGAAGCAGCCGTCAGGCCCGTACGTTCAGCGATTTCCGGACCCGTCATTCCCTCAACCAGGCGAAGGATCAGGGTTTCGCGATAGGCCTCCGGCATGGAACGGATCTTCTCGAGGACCAAAACGGCCTCTGATTCCGGCGAGCTTGCCCCGGGGAGATCATCGGTCAGTTCAGTGATCTGTTGAGCGCTACGATGATAATCATTGGCACGATTGCGGGTGATCATGGCGAGCCAGCCGCCGAAGGCAGCCGAATCCCGAAGGGTGTGGATCTGTCTCAAGGCGGTCAGAAAAACGTCCTGCACCAGATCGTCCACTTCCGGGCGCGGGATTCTTGCCAGGAGAATCCCGTGGACCATCCGCGAATACCGGTCGTACAGACGGCCGAAGGCAACACGATTCCCCTCGCGGGCGGCGCGGGCCAAGGTCGCATCGTCTGAAATCTCAATCACAGATGGGGTGGACACAAACCGATGTTGCCTGATCCCGTTTTGAAGTTCAAGGATTGTTTCCACATTAAAGCCTGTTCACGGACAGCCTCCAGACGTGTAAGACGGAGTGGGGCCGCGATGTGTTAACAGATGCGCGGGATCCTTATTCGATGGCGGGTGCCGAATATTCTTTTGCACGAAAGGGTTCGCGTTTACCCGGATTTTCGAAATTAAAGAATTGCGAGTGCACCTTGGGCGTTGGGAGGGATAGCATGCGCGGATGAATCGGAGCCCAATGGGTTCCCCATCGGACTGGCCAAACTTGAACCGTTGGTCGAAAATGGATTTGCAAGGGTGGTTGCAGTAATCAAATCCAATCGGGACCGACGAAAGGAGCTTTAAAGGCGAACCGGGCTCCGATCCGCCTGATGGCGCTCTGGAATCTTCCTCTCAGTTCAGTCCTCCAGCTTGAATCCGACCTTCATGATAACCTGCCAATAGCCAACCTTATTCGCCTCGACGCTGCCTCGGACTTCAATGACCTGGAACCATTGTATGTGATGAATCGTCTTTGCCGCTTTGGCGATCGCATTTTGGATTGCATCCTCTATGTTGGTCTTCGAAGTTCCGGTCAACTCAATTTGCTTGTACACGAAATCAGCCATTTCAACTCCTCCGAAAATTTGGAAGTGTAGGCCGGTCCTGGGGAATGCAAGATTCAGGATCTTCGGCGATATTCAAGATCAAGGTGGACCCGCAATCTGATCGTTCATCACCATCGCACGAGGAGCGACCAACGGGAACGTGTGCGAGATTTTCCCCATCCTTTTCGAATCCATAGGAAGCGGGAGGGAAGCATATATGAATGAAGGATTCACTGCAAGGCCGGATGAAACTCACCTCGGGAGTTTTGTTCAAGATTTCCACACCCGGTTCGCGGTTTCTGCTTGACAAAGGATAAGGACAACCCTATTAAGGCATGATGATAATTCTCAGGTCCGGGAGTTGAATTTCGACCCCTCCCGGGAGGTCGTTTGTCATGCGCCACGAGCCGCGGTGGAGAGGCAGGAGTTCACCATCGTCTTCCACCACCTTCGGACGCGACGAACGGAATGAGAAAAGCCGATGATCTATTTCACTGAGCTTGAAAACCTGCCGATCTATGACGCCCGAGGCGAGTACCTGGGCCGCCTCGTGGATCTCGGCATCAACCCGAGCCAGAATCCGCTCCAAGTGGCGACTTATCTTGTCAGAACCCCGAAGAATCAGCTGCTGAGTATTACCCACACCCAATTACCGTCAATCTCGGTGCGCGCGGCCCAGACCCGGGTCCCGGCTGAAGAGGTGCGCCCGTACACTCCGGAAGAGGATTTGATCCGGATCAAGAAGGATGTGCTGGATCAGCAGATCATCGATGTGAACGATCAGAAGGTGGTCCGGGTCAATGATGTGGATTTTGATATCCGCCCCAACGATGGACTCACGGATCTGCAAATCGTCGCGGTCAACGTAGGATGGGAAGCCGCGGTCCGGCGGTTGCTTCAAGGGGTTTTTGCCAAGCATACCATTCGCCGCGTTGCCGGACTGTTTTCACAGAAGACGATTCCCTGGGAATTTGTCAACCTCATTGAGCCCGATCCGTCCCGTCGCTTACGGCTCCGCATTTCGTACAGTCGGCTGGCTGACCTTCACCCGGCGGACCTGGCGGATATTCTTGAGGACTTGAGCCGCGACGAACAGAAATCGGTGATCGAATCCCTGGATGATGAAACCGCGGCCCAGGCGGTCTCGGAAATCTCGACGAAGATGCAAGTGGCACTGCTCGAGAGTATCCCCGCCAGCCGTGCGGCCGACATCGTGGAAGAGATGCCGCCCGATGAGGCGGCCGATGTCCTGCAAGAACTTGCTCCCGAGACTTCGGCTCAAGTTTTGGCCAATATGGAGAAAGAAGAGGCCAAGGAGGTCCGCAATCTCCTGGGGTTCGAGGAAAACACCGCGGGCGGATTGATGACGACCGAATTCATCGTAGTGGGCGATCTCGCCACGGTTGAATCTGCCGTCGCGGCCTTGAAGGCCTTTGATGGGTCGATGGAGTCCGTGCATGCGATTTACCTGATCGATGCCAACGCCAATTTGACCGGCGTGGTCCCCCTGGGGCGCCTCTTGCTGGCGGAACCCGGTGCCGCTCTGCAGCAACTTTCGACGGATCCGATCATTTCCGTTCCTTTTCATGCGGACGAAAAGGGGGTGGTGAGCCTGTTCAACAAATACAACCTCCTGACCCTCCCGGTGGTCGACGATAACGGTCGAATTCTCGGTGAGGTCACAGCCGACGATGTATTGGACCTTCTCATCAGCAGCAAGTAAACATGGATTGACCGGTGGGGACGATGAAGTCGCGAAGTTTACGGCGTTACCGACGAAATCTTTTAATCTTCCTGGCGGTGCTGGGCCCCGGGATTATTACCGCCAATGTGGATAACGATGCCGGTGGGATTTACACCTATTCCGTGGCCGGCGCACACTTCGGTTACACCTTGCTGTGGTCGCTTATTCCCATCACGGTGGCTTTGGTAGTGGTCCAGGAGATGGTGGCCCGAATGGGTATAGTCACGGGCAAGGGATTGGCCGATCTCATTCGCGAGGAGTACGGATTTCGGGCCACGTTCTTCCTGATGGCGCTTCTCCTTGTGGCCGATTTGGGCAACACGATCTCCGAGTTTGCCGGCTTGGCTTCGGGGATGTCGGTGTTCCATGTGAGTCGCTACATTGCTGTTCCGTTGGGGGCCTTGCTGGTCTGGGTGCTGGTGGTTAAGGGGACTTACCGGATTGTCGAAAAGGTCTTTCTGGCTGCCTGTGTGTTTTATGTGGCCTACGTGGTCTCAGGGTTTCTGGCGCACCCCGACTGGAAGGTGGCCATGGTCAGTACCGTCAAACCCTCTCTACATTTTGATTCCGGTTCCCTTTATATGATTATCGGTCTGGTGGGGACGACCATCGCACCTTGGATGCAGTTTTATTTGCAGTCCGCGGTGGTAGAGAAGGGGACTAAACTCAAGAATTACGTTCAATCCCGGTGGGATGTCATTATTGGTTGCATCATAACTGACATCGTGGCCTTTTTTATCATTGTGGCATGCGCCGCCACAATCTACATCAGCGGCAATCATGAGATTGCGAACGCGGGCGATGCTGCCCTGGCCCTTCGCCCGCTGGCTGGCCGCGCCGCGGCCGCGCTATTTGCGTTTGGGTTGTGTAATGCCTCGCTGTTTTCCGCTTGCATACTGCCCCTGGCAACTGCCTATTATGTGTGTGAAGGATTGGGGTTGGAATCCGGGATTAACAAGCGCCTTCACGAGGCGCCAACCTTTTATTCCTTATTTACAGGATTGATTGTTTTGGGCGCCTTGGCCGTCCTGCTGTTGAGCGAACAGAAGCAAGTCCCGATCATCTTGCTCTCCCAGGTTGCCAACGGTATCATCCTGCCGTTTGTTCTGATCTTCATGCTGAGGTTGAGTAACCGCGAGGATCTGATGGGGGCCTATCGCAACACGAGGGCATTCAACATCATTGCGTGGGTCACCTGCGTGGTGATGATCTCCCTCACGCTCCTGTTGGCCGTCAGCGCCTTCTTCCCAAGGTACATTCCGAAGTAGGGGTCAAGACAACATGAGGGTGTTCGCATCCTCTATGTCCAGCCTGCCTGGGGCCGGACAGAGTCATCTGTTGACAGCAGGCCGCCTGTGGCGAAGCTCTGCCGTCTCACTGAAAGTTGTTCAGTCTTGATTCATGAGGAGCCGGGGAGTTGTACTCCAATATCAAACATCACCCTTCCAGCTTTGAAAGAAAGTCTCGCACGGCGGGGGCCAGGCTGGAGGCTATCTGGCTGTTCTCTTTCTCTCTCAGGTCGGAAACAACAAATGCCAGATAGTCTCGGGTTTCGAAACCGGCCACTTCCATATTCTGGATCCTGGATTTGTAGAGCGGGACATCAGAGACATTCATTGCTGCCCGCAACCCGTTCAAAGGAAAAACCTCCCCTTCTTTCCGGGTAATAGCCAGCGAAAGAACGGTTTCCTGATTTTTCAAGATCAAATGGATAAACCGGCGCCCATTGAAGGTGCACTGATGTGCAACGACGACATCGAACTCTGAAGGCACCCTTTCCTTCGCCAGCGAAACCAGGCCAATATATTCAGGCCCCAGCTTTCTCGACATTGCCTCCAGGGTGAAGTATTGCTTCACTTCGATTTCCGAGAAGGCGGGAAGCCGTTCGAAAGAGCTCCTCCAGGTAAGGCAGAGCCGCGGCCTCGAAGTCCCCTATCCGAAGTTTATTTGCCTCAGTCACAACCGCTCTGCCGCTCAATCCTCGCCTTGAAAGTTCACCGAACGGCCTGTAACCCCGGGTCGTCGCGGCAGCCGCTCTTCTCGATGAATGGCCTCAGTTCTTTGTGCAGGCGAGGACGCCTGCACCACTTTTGAGTTTAATGCCCCGCGTACCAGTCGTAGCCCCGTTCGGCCCAATAGTCGGCAGGACGTTGATCGGTAAACCGAAGGGTCCCAATCCGCTTGATGTTCTTGATCCCATACTTGACCGGGATAGCCAGGCGTAAAGGAGCTCCATGAGGCATTGAAAGAGGTTCTCCATTCATCTCGTAACACAGCAGCGTCTGTGGATGCAGGGCACTCGCCATGTCCAGACCCACGTAATATCCACGATCGGGGGTTTCAATGCTGACATATCGAACGAGGTCCTCTGGCGCTCCCTGCACGTCGGGTGCAGCCCCGCTCATCGTGGCCGGACCGAACTTGGCCGCGAGGTCGGACAACCGCGCGCCCGCCCAGCGCACTATCTGGCTCCACCCCTCGATACATTTGAGTTCCGTGACCATTTCCACGCGCGGCAACGACTTAATATCTTCCAGATCCAACAACACCCCCCTTTCGCCTGTCACCTCGTCCACGAACGTTTTATGAGATCCGGTGTCGTTGTTTCCATGTAATCCCACCACGCGCAATTTCCAGGTGGACAGATAAAATTCATTGTCCATTCCCTCGGTTCCGTTGACCCTCGGCTCCCTGGCACTGGAGAGCGCAAAGGTGGGCGCCAGTCTTGATCTCTTGAAGTAGTCGCGAGCCAGTTGTTCGTTCACTTGGAGGACGCTCCGCAGAGGCCAGGGGATATCGTCGTCCAGGCGCCGGGTGGTCAACCAGCGCCAACCGGATAGGCCGGCCAGTTCGGCGGCTCCGGCCACAACGAAGCTGCGCCGTGTTCGCAATCGTGCCTGACGAGATAATTCTTGATCGGGCCCGCCGCTGCGACCTTCACGGGCTTTATGGATCGAAGCTGTGGGAGTCTCTGCCGTTCCAGTCGGCTGAACCGTGACTCCCGGGCCCAAAGACCCGCCGATCACCGTCGGGCTTTCCACGGGATTTGGGTTTTCACCCTCTGTGTTGAGGTTGCCTGGATTCTCGACTCGTGGGGGGGTGACTTTGTCATTCATCGGGTGTGTCCTCGAGGGTGGTCAATTCGAATCCCGCAACCATGGCGCGGAAATTGTTCCACCCCGCTTTAATCACCTGGGCGATATGAACGAGGAAGAACGCCCCGTAACCCATGGTCAACAGGAAATGCTCAAACCGGGCGGCGGGGTATCCTCCGAGCAGGGAAGTGAGCCACGCAAACTGGATCGGTTTGTAAATCGCCAGTCCCGTTACCAGGGAACCTCCTCCCATTAAAATGATGCTTGTGTAGGCAATCTGTTGGGCCCCGTTGAATTTTCTTCGGGGCGGATGGATTTTGCTCAAGTGGAGATCGTAGAGCACCACGCGAACGGCTTCGAGGAAGGAATGTCGATTGGGGAGTAGATGACGCCATTCACCGGATACGGCCGTATAGATGACATAGAGAAGACCATTGATGGCAAAAAACCACATGAAAAAGAAGTGCCAGGCCATCCCTTCAGCCAAACGATGATTGAGGCGGAAGGAGCCATAGAACGAATCGGGGAAGAAATGGAATAACGTCCAGTTTCCGAATCCGATGCGGTAAATGTCATTAGCCCAATAAATCAGCAATCCACTCCAAATCATCAGGGCGAGCAGTGGGAAGTTGATCCAGTGAAACCATCGGATGGCCAGGGGATGTTTTTCTTCAAGTGTTTTCATAATTGATGACCCAACAATTAAGAGATTGGGTTGCGCACGCCCCGACCCATCAGGGTGTGCGAACGATTTGGGTTGCGACGCCGACGGTCATGCTCTTCCTAATCGATTTCACCGTGATGCCGTCCCCGGCTTTACTGTTTTCAAGCGATTCAGAAGCTGCGGGCGGGACGCCTGCGCTCCAAACACTCGGCTGCTCCTCCGTTCGGGAAAATGCGATTCTGACCAGGAGGCCCAAACTCATAATGATCAGAAGCGTCGTTGAGGTTAAAGCAATGGCAAATGAGAGATTTGAGAATATTCTTGTCTTTTTCATTCTGGAGTTCATCCAAACTCGGCTATTTCCACCGTGCTTTGATTTGTGGCATTTTCATGGAAAACATCGCTTCTATACCGCCGAGGATCTGTGGCCACACCCTATTAATCTCTTAAGTTGGGCAAAATATTCCCAATAATCAGATTTTTTCTGGATTGAGCTGGGGCTCGAGATGCAGCCTTATGGTGTAACTTCTAGGAAAATTGCCAGATCTCCGTTCTCCGGTGCCAGTAATGTTCGATCAGATCTTGTTGATTGTCCTTATCCTTTCACTGTTAACTTGTGGAAAATCCATAATCGATGAGGCATCAAGACGTCTGATCTTCTCGCATTTGCTGATAGCTGATGGCTGACAGCTGATGGCTGACCACTGAGAACTGACAACTTTCCCTCACTCCCCACTCTGCTGGATTAGTTTGGCGACCAGTCCCGTCCATCCCGTTTGATGGCTGGCGCCGATGCCGGCTCCGTTGTCTCCGTGAAAATACTCGTTGAAGAGAATCAGATCCTTCCAATGCGGATCCGTCTGAAATTTTTCTGTGCCCCCATAGACGGGTCTTTGCCCGTCTGCGCCGCGCAGGAAAATACGGGTCAGGCGGCGCGAGATCTGGGTTGCCACCTGCCACAGGTTCAGCCTCCGGCCCGAGCCGGTGGGGAATTCGACCTTGTATTCGTCTCCCAGGTAGTGATGGAATTTCTGCAACGATTCAATGAGAAGAAAATTCAGAGGGAACCAGATGGGGCCGCGCCAGTTTGAATTCCCCCCAAAGAGACCCGTGGAGGATTCCGCGGGTTCATAGTCCACACGGTAGTCCGTATGATTGATATGCAGCGTATAAGGATGATCCTGGTGATAGCGCGACAAGGCTCGAATCCCGTGAGGGGAAAGAAATTCCGACTCGTCCAGCAAATACCGTAGAACAAGACTGAGGCGATGACGATTGACGAGTGAGAGGCATCGGCTAATGCCTTGCGGTTTGGTTTGCGTCTCAATGTTATCGCTCAAATCGGGGCGATTCTCGATGAACCACTGCATGCGCCGTTTGAAGCCGGGCAGTTTGTCCACAATGTCGGCTTCCAGGGTTTCAATGGCAAACAAAGGGATCAAGCCCACCATGGAGCGGACGCGGATGGGGAAGCGTTGGCCATTGTCCTGGTGCAAGACGTCGTAGTAGAAGCCATCCTGCTCATCCCAGAGTTCGATATCTTTGCCGCCGAGATTGTTCATCGCGTTGCAGATGTACACAAAGTGTTCAAAAAACTTACTGGCCACATCCTCATAGGCGGAATCCTTTCTCGCGAGCTCCAGCGCGATGGCCAGCATATTCAGACAGTACATCCCCATCCAACTCGTGGCGTCGGATTGCTCGATGTGGCCGCCGGTAGGAAGCGGGGCGCTACGGTCGAACACCCCGATGTTGTCGAGACCGAGGAACCCACCCTGAAAGACGTTTCTTCCTTCCGCATCCTTCCGGTTGACCCACCAGGTGAAGTTGAGCAGCAGCTTATGAAAAACGCGCTCAAGGAACTTAAAGTCTGCTGTGCCGCGTCGCTTCTTCTCAATCTTGTAAACGCGCCACGCCGCCCAGGCATGGACAGGCGGATTGACATCCCCGAAGGCCCACTCATAGGCGGGGATCTGTCCGTTCGGATGCATATACCATTCCCGAAGCAATAGAACCAACTGCTCCTTGGCATAGTCGCAATCCATGATGGCCAAAGGAATGCAGTGGAATGCCAGGTCCCAGGCGGCATACCAGGGATACTCCCACTTGTCGGGCATGGAAATGACATCCCCGTTGTACAGGTGCGTCCAATCATGATTCCGCCCCTGCAACCGTCCCTGCGGAGGCTCGGGACCCGCGGGGTCTCCCTTGAGCCAGCGACTCACCTCGTAGTGATAGAATTGTTTGCCCCACAACATCCCGGCGAACGCCTGGCGTTGCACGCGCCGGGCATCCTCGGAGAGCCCGGCGGGTGCCAGTTGACTGAAAAACTCGTCCGCTTCTTTCTTCCTTTGTCCGACGATATTCTCAAAGTCCGCGCCGAAAGCTGACGCGCTAGCGAGATCGGGAGTGAAGCGGAGACGAATGATGGCAGTAGCTCCGGGTCCAAGGGTCAGCGGGTAACAGGCTGCGGCCTTCGATCCGATCAACTCCGGATTCACCGTCGACTTGACACCGCCCACGACGTAGTCGTTGATGCCATCCTTGGTATAGGGAGAGCTATTTTCCGATCCACACAGTCGCTGAAAGTTGGTTTCATTTTCAGTGAACAGCAGTTGCGGTTTCCCTTCACAAAGGAGGTTGCGATGACCGTAATAGGAATGTTCCATTTCAATGACAGGAGATTCTTCAATGTCATTCCCCCGGTGCATCCGGGGCCTTCTTTCGCCAAACCCCCAGGACCAGGTATTATGAAACCAAAGCGTGGGAAGGAGGTGGAGCAGGGCTGATTCGGGTCCGCGATTGATCACCTCAATGCGGATCAGGATATCCTCGGCCGTGGCCTTGGCGTATTCGACAAAGACGTCAAAGTAACGGTCTTCGTTGAAGACCCCGGTGTCGACCAGTTCGAACTCCAGATCTTTCCGGCTTCGCTTTCGGTTCTCCTCAACCAATCGGGCGTATGGGAATTCGGCCTGCGGGTATTTATAGAGGAAGCGCATGTAAGAATGCGTGGGTGTCGAGTCGAGGTAGAAGTAATACTCCTTTACGTCTTCACCATGATTGCCTTCGTTGCCCGTCAACCCAAAGAGACGTTCCTTGAGGATGGGATCTCGCCCGTTCCACATCGCCAATGCAAAGCAAATGTACTGATGGCGATCACAAATTCCCGCAATCCCATCCTCGTTCCAGCGATAAGCCCGGAGTCGGGCGTGGTCATGAGGAAAATATTCCCAAGCTGTTCCATGAGGACTGTAGTCTTCGCGCACGGTCCCCCACGCGCGTTCGCTCAGGTAGGGCCCCCACCGTTTCCAATGGGCTTTGTGCTCCCGGGACGCTTCGAGCCGGAGTTCTTCTTGAGTCACGGTCTATTTCCTTCGAATGTGGGCATCGGCCTATTTCGAACGAAGCCATAGGTCGGAAGACAGAAGTCGGATGAATCATCTACGGGGTGGTTTCTCGTGCTTCCGACCTCTGGCTTCGGAGTCCTTGATGCGCGTTTGAGACAAGAACTGCCATTCTACTAAAAGACAGACCTCGGAGAGAAATTAATATGAAAGTTGGAATGAGAGTTAGATGAGGCCATGATGGGATCTTCGTGGCAGGGGAGTCGGCCAAGGCGGAAGAGGTCAGAGGTCAAGAGAAGGGCACGCTTTCAGGTTTCGGCTCTTCGAATCGGGGGTTTTTTATCCGACCTCTGGCTTCTGACTTTTGACTTCAGCATCCAGAACAAAAGTTTCTCGACTGAGCCAGAAAAAGAATCAATTTCAAATACCTTTGACTAATCCTTGCCAGCCTCTCTGAAGAAGTAAAGGGTAAGACCATTGGGGTCGGTGAGGCAGAAGCTCTTATGCCCCCATGCCTGATCCGTCAGCTCCTGCTGAATTGGGAGGCCCTTCTCGACCGCCCGACGGTAGCGGTATTCGAGGTCGTTGACCTCGATGACCATGAATGCACCTTGCGGCGGTCGATCATCCCAGAGATGGGAGCCATGGCCCTCCTGCGGCAGCTTGAGTACCTCGATGATCCCCGAGGCGGCGCCGAAAAGAGTTCCTCGGTCATCGGGGGTGCGATCCCACGACTCGAGCACAGGGAATTCCAGGCCTTCGCGGTAAAAAGAGATCGTCCCCTCATATTCGCGGGTAAAAAATGAGAACCGGAACTGACCTGTGCCCACCATTTTGAATCCCCAGCGTTTGTTTCAATCGACCGGCTTAACGTCCTCCATCAAGGAGAAAAAGCCCTCCGCGAGGGTCGGATGAATATAGACGGCTCCCTTTAAAAACGTATACGGAAGATCGGCGCGCATAACGGTTCCAACAATCTGGACGAGTTCTCCTCCTTCCGGGGACAGGATAGATGCTCCCAGGATACGGTCGTTTGAAGCGTCCACGACTAGCTTCATGAGGCCGGCGGTTTCGTCGCGTTCTATTGCCCGGGCCACATAGCTCATGGGAATCTTTCCGATCTTCAACCGAAATCCTTTTTTCCTTGCTTCCTTCTCGGTCATGCCAACCCCTCCGAGCTGAGGGTCGGTAAAAACGGAATAGGGCACCATGCGGTTCTCGATGGTCAGGTTTTTGTCCTCCATCAGGTTGCCATAGATGATCTGAAAATCATTGTAGGAGATGTGGGTGAAAGCAGGACCCCCTTTGACATCACCCAGGGCCCAGATGCCGGGAACATTCGTCTCCAGGCGGCCATTGACCTTGATAAAACCGTCCTTGTCGGTTTCGACTCCCGTCGTATCCAAGCCAAGCTGGTCGCTATTGGGCCTTCGGCCCACCGCCACGAGAAGGTGAGATCCGACCAACGTCCTCATTGAGTTTCCGGCGTCAACGGTCAGGTGAATTTGGTCATCTTTTTTCTCCACGCGGGTCGAGTTGGCATTGAGCAGGAACGTAATGGCTTCCGCCTCGAGGGCTTTTTGCAGTTCTGTTGTAACGTCGCCATCTTCTCGCGGCAGGAGTTGACCCCCGCGATGGATGACAGTCACGCGGCTGCCAAATCGGCGAAACATCTGTCCAAACTCCAGGCCAATGTAACCGCCGCCCAGCACCAGCAAATGTTCCGGCAATTCCTTCAGCTCCATGATACTGGCGTTGGTCAGGTAATCTATGGAATCCAGGCCCGGCAGGAGAGGGAGGTTGGTCCTCGTCCCTGTGTTTATAAAAATCTTTTCGCCTTCGAGTACCTCATCGTTTACTTGAACCCGGTGCGGGGCAACAAAGCGTGCTTCCCCTCGGTGCAAGCGCAGGGTCTTGCGCGCATCCACGCGGCGCTGTTGGCCCTCGCGGAAGGACTGGACGATCTTGTTTTTTCGTGCAACAACGGCAGGCAAGTCGACGCTGACATCCGCGGCTCGCACGCCCCAGCGGTCGGCGCTTCGGGCGTAATGGGCCACCTGGGCGCTATGAACCATGGTCTTGGTCGGGGTACAGCCGGTGTTAATGCAAGTCCCGCCCAAGTGTGCCTTCTCGATGAGGGCCACGTTGAAACCTCGATCCGCCAGGTTATGCGAAAGAGGATTTCCACCTTGTCCGGATCCAATCACAATGGCGTCATATTTCACAGAGGGACCTCCTGGTTACCATCCCGTGTAAATGATTAAAGGTAGTGCTGTTGGCGGGGACCCTCGCGATAGTCAGCGGATCTGCCGCGCATTATCGTGGAAAGACTCAGCCAACGCGATCTCATAATCGAATGAGAATGTATGAGCTCACCCAAAGGCTCACGTGCCAATCAGTCTGCTTTGATTACTAAATGTAGTCTCTCTTTCGCTTTATGTCCAGATGTGGCTATCATCGGTGGGCTGGCATTGAGGAAAGATCAACCGCCTCGGGCGACGACATCGGAGACGACGCGAACCGGGGGATCCTCCTCTGAACGAGAGACACTGGGAGCGCGCACGGTCAGGAACTGGACAAGATCCTTGGAGAAGAGAATGTCCATCGTCCAATCGAGTGCGACCCGCACCTTTTTCTCAAATCGGGGGAGTTTGCTCAGATAAATAGTTCTCCACAACCACCAGGCGACACTCGGAGGGACTGCCCCTAGCGACAGTCCCTCAGGAGTTAGGAACTCAGGGACGTCTGGAGCCCAGGTTCCCTCCAGGGACGCAGATTTTCTTCCTTGCGAATTCGAGTTCGGGCACTGGTAACGGCAGAGAGCTCTACTGCCGTCATGAGGGGGAGTATGGGGTTCGCGATCTTTTGCAACGGTCTTGCGGTTATATCAGGACGTACGGGGAGTTCACATTACCGAGGAGTCCTTAGTGCTGGATTTTGCCAGTCGTTGAAATACGCGCTGCACGACACGGTCGCAGCGTGCCCCCATGAAGGAGAATGTCTCTTTTGTGGTTTCGCCGACTCGCGCAAAAAGGTCCCTGCGCATCATGGCTCGGCCCCGATGAAGTTGGACTTTCACATTCTCTTCTGTGATCTCCAATGCTGCAGAAGCGGGCTACAATAACGTTCGGAGTTCCGAAGACCTGATTACAGACAAGTTGCCCGACCTGCACGTTTACCAGTTGGCCATCCCGGCACCGGCACCTCCCGCGAACACATTCAATCACGAGGCCGCCCAACGCGGTCAAGAGGTTTTCAAAGGCAGGGCCCAATGCTCCACCTGCCACGTTCCACCGCTATTCACCGAACCGGGATGGAACATGCACACGGCTCAAGAAATGGGAATCGATGATTTCCAGTCCAATCGAGCCCCCGATCATGCTTATCGCACAGCTCCGCTGAAAGGCTTGTGGAGCCATACCTCCTGCGGGTTTTACCACGACGGCCGATTCGCAACCCTCAGGGATGTGGTCGAGCACTACGATACCCAGTTCCACCTTGGGCTGACCAACCAGGAAAAGGCCGATCTGATCGAGTATTTGAAGTCGCTGTAAATGGACGGGCAGTGTTCGACGGGCAGTAATGCGCCCGTGCTGCGAGATTTGTAGGACCCGGTCTCATCCATCAATGAATCGACTCGTTGAATTTGGAGACCAGGTCCCCTCGCTTTTGCCGCCGGGCCTCGCAAGGCTCGATCACCTGTCCCCTGGCTCCCAGCCTCAGGTCAGCGTTTGCGTCACGCTCCCCAGCGCCATGCCTTCTTCAAAGCTGACTTCTTTGACTCTCGCCAGCTTGGCCTTCGAGTTGGCAATGATGCTCCCCGAGAACTTAGCCCACTGCTCCGCATCCAGTAGGTATATCTTGTCGTTGAAGTGTAGATGCGCAACCCTGATTCCGCCGCGAATGCCCAGATCAATGAAGGCTTTTGCAGATCGTGCCCCCACAGCGGGGGTCGGTCCAATCGTACTGGGCTTGATTTGGTTGACCCGGATGAACTCGCCGATCAGTTTTTGGTTCTTGACAAAGTAGGCCCAATTGCCGCCCCGGCCACCTAGGATAATATTCAAGTCAATTCCCTTAGCCATAGCTTAGCCTCCTTCTGTTTTTAGCCTCAGTGAGTTGTCGTCTCGCCGACGTGTTGTTTCATCATGCCCGATGGCGGGGAGCGGACGTTTTTCATATCAACTCTCCTTTTGTTTCAATTGGCTGTTGCGTTGCGGGGCCCCACTCAAATGGTGGAGGAACACGGGACCAAGCTGACGCTCCAGCCTTGTGAAGACCTCCAGGGCGGTTTGAATCGCGACGCGTTCTGACGTGCAGAGGAATGGCCCCACGCGGTTGTAATAGCCCGTCATGAAGGCGTTCGAGCAGCCACACCAATTCATGCAGCAGTCTTTCATCGAGCAATCGTTGCATTCAGGGTTGAGTTGGTCGCCAGGAGCTTGCCGGCAAGCAAGCCGGGACAGGTCCACGCCGTGTTCAACGGAGCCGATCTGATGCTGTCTATCGGTACCTGATCCAATTAGCCGTTCGCACGGATACAATCCGCCGTCAGGCGCGATGGTCAACTCCCCAGTCCCCATCTGGCATCGCTCCAGAGGATGGTAGCCTCCGCGAATAAGAACAGCGATTTTCGTGTCGATCAAGCTCACAAAATGGGGGTCGTGATTAAGATACCAGGTGATGTAGCGGTCTGCCAAGGCGCGATAGACCGCCGGCAGTTCTTCCGCTTCAAGTCGTGTCCACCTTGCTGAGTAATCGGGATTAAGGAAAATCTGTCGCAACCCCAATCCCGACAGATAGTCCAAGGTCTCGGGCAAGTGACGAAGAGTCTGCGGATGATAAACGGCGTTAACGAGAACGGGAGACAATGCCTGCTGGGCGAGCATCAGTGTGCGCTCGACCATTGGTGCCGTTTCCTTTCCCTCAGAGGTGCGCCGAAAAAGGTTCTGCACATGAGGCGGTCCGTCGCAGCTCATACAAACTTTGAAGGCATGAGCTTTCAAGAAAGTTGCGATCGCATCCGAGAAAATCGTGCCGTTGGTGGTGACCGTAAGGCTAACCCGCGCGGGATCGTATGACGGATGGGTCTCCACCAAGTCTGTGATATTTTGGACAAGAGGGAATTCCAGAAGCGGCTCCCCGCCAAAAAAACCGATTTCAATGCTGCTGTTGGGCGGCGCGTGACGAAAAATAAAATCAAGCGCCCGCCGGGAGGTCGCCAACGACATTGTCGCATGGTTCTTGCCAACGTAGCAGTAAGCACAGGCGAGATTGCATCGAAGCGTCACACAAAGGGTGTACCGGCGAGGTCGGCTACCCAAATCAACGGGTTGATGCTGCTTCATGAATGGCGACGCGTGGGATGTTGTAGCCGACATTTGACACCTCCGTGAGGTCAGGTGTGGTTCGCGCATTTCCAATCAATAAGACGTCACTGGGGTTAGGCCTCACCTTCCCTACATAGGAACACGAATTTGATTTGTCTATAAATCTCTGGGGGGCCTCCTTTGCGCAACGCGGAGAGCAACGTCGATGACTAATGAAATTTCGATAGGTAAGGAAAACTTCTACTTCGCTGGTTGAATCACGCGATGCGTGAGCAACGCTAAGAAAATGAAGGGTCGCCTTTTCAGCAAGGAGTGTAGAACTCACCCGATGTAAATTCAAGGAGAATTCACACCGGTCCGATGAAACGTTACGCTAGCGGAAGTATTGAAAAATCTGCTTGAAATGATCAAAGTTCAAATTTCGAAATCCAAATTCAAAATGAAAACCAAGCTATAACCGCCAAATAAAAGTCAATTCGCCAAGACGGATATATTCCAGCGAGCCGGATCAGGATTGTAAGCGCTCCATTCGGTAGATCCCCTTTTTTCCTTAGAATTTTCGGGTCAGGCTTCCACGTTCCACAAAGTAGAATTTTCGGGTCAGGCTTCCACGTTCCACAAAGTGTTTTTCGATTTGAGCGCGGCTGGCACGAGTGTCTTGGAATTATGGAATATGGAAGCCTGACCCCCAAAATGTTGTAGGCTGGAATGGAATAATCCCCCGCATCCGCTGGCGGGATTCTTCCTAGAAAATATCTATAGCTCTGGTACCATGGACAATTCCTGGTATGAATACAAAAGTCGGGAGCGCCTTTTCATTTACCTCGGAAGAGCCTCCTGTGAAACCGTGCTTTACCGGGCTTACCGAATTTACGATCCACAATCTTTCCGGATGAATCGGTCATCTCTCACGGGGTTTCCCCTTTAGGGCTTGAAGGTGGGCCTGCTGCTCCGCTGTCAGCGTGTTCTTGATTTTGACCACCAATGAAATCTGGGCCCGCTTGATCTCGCGCTCAAGGTCGAGGATCTTGTCCAACTCAGCGAGCGCGCGCTGTTCGTCGACGTGCTCCTCTTTCACCAACGCGACCATTTTCTCACCTTCATCCTGGAGCTGCCACTGCAGTTCGGTAAATCGCGTTTGTGCTTTGCGAATCTCTCCCTTCAAGGTGTTCTTCTGAACGTCGCTGAGCCCGAGGGATTGCTGGTTTTGCATCACCAGCTCCGGCGGGAAAAAGCTTTCGCCAATGGGATCGGGCGTGGGCTGGGGACTGGGCGTGGGCTGCTGGGAAAAAATCACGATGCTGCAAAGGAGCAGCAGGACGCCGAATACGGAAATCTTCAATTTCATACTTCCTCCAGTTCAATTGAATGTGACTGTTTTGATTATATCGATCCGGATCAATGACTTCTTTAGATCGGGGACATCCGTCAAGAGGGAGTCACCGGGAGGCCGCAACAGAAAAGCAGTAGGTGACCTCCATTCTGAAATTGAATGGATTGAGGGAGGGTA
This sequence comes from Terriglobia bacterium, assembly GCA_041494885.1. Lineage (GTDB taxonomy): Bacteria > Acidobacteriota > Terriglobia > JAIQFV01 > JAIQFV01 > JAIQFV01. Next base: position 10,945 of record JBGQBO010000007.1, on the reverse strand, counting down.
TGGCGGCTCTTCCCGAGTCGGGTGTTTTAGAAGTTTTTCATGAGATCCGATAGAGGGCGGATAGGTCTCGCCCTGCGATCCCGACCCTTGCGAAGGCTGTCTCGAAGTTACTAATGGAGTTAACAGCTTCAGGGTGTGATGGAGATAGATGAGCAAGGATGCACAAACTACGATCAGAGCCAGGGCTGTCACGGCGAGCGGGATGACAGGAGGCCGCCGGCGAGCGTCTCCTACGCGCGCTAACGAGGCCCGCCATGTACGGTCGAAGGAGGCGGCTGTGCGTTTATCCTCCCGTTTCAGTTCCTGGAACCACTCCTGGAATGTCTCTTCGTCCAACCCCTGAATCATGGAATCCTTTCGCTTTCAGCAAAATTTGACGGAGTCTTTTCTTTCCCCTCTCGTAGTGGGTTCGAGAACTCCCCAAAGACACATCCATTACTTGAGCCGCCTCGCTGAGGTTCAGGCCGTGATAGAAAACCAGTTGAAGAACCTCCCGCTGCCGCCGGGGCAGGGCGGCAAGCGCCTGTCGAAACAGCCTATGAATTTCGGACTGGTATAGTCTTTCATCCGGACTTGAATCCCGGGCGGGGTATCCCTCGGCGTCCTCGGACTTGACATGCCTGAAATTGAAAAACAGCTCTCGCCGTCTCTTGTCGGCAGCCGTTTTCCGAATGACGGAAAACACCCATGTCTTTAAGACCGACTTTCCATCGAATCGCGCCCTCCCTTCCAGGATCTTGAGATAGACGGTCTGGAGGACACTTTCAGCGTTCCCGGGATTTCGCCGACAACAACTCATCGCCCAGCCGTAACTCTCAGGATGGAGTTCTTCAAGTTGTGCTTTGAGTGTCAAATGGTCCATTAATGGGCCTGCCCAGGTCCGACCTCTCGCTTCCCTTTATTAGTCGTTCCAACCCGTAGATCATATGACATGAATCTTCTCCCTCTTGGTACGACTCGATGGGGGTCTTGGAAAACCAAATCTTGCCAGTGAACGCCGGGTGAATTAACCTATATGCTTCAATACGTCAATCCGGGTATAGTTGTTTTTCCATTCTTCAGAAAAAGGGAAATAGCGACGAAGGCAGGCCGCCGTTTCAGGGTGACTTTATGTCCATGTGTCGAACCATTCGCTTGATTCTTGTTTTACTCTGCGGGCTCCTCCTCGCGGCAGGTCAGGTTCCGGCCCAATCGGCCGCTCTGGGCAAGGTTGAGTTCCCGACTTCGGGAGGGGTGGAAGCTCAAGGGCATTTCTTGCGGGGATTGGTGGCGCTGCACTCCTTCTGGTTTGAGGAAGCGCTTGAAGAATTTCGCAAATCGATACAAATCGAACCCGACTTCATGATGGGCTATTGGGGAGAGGCCATGGCCCTGAATCATCCGCTCTGGGCCCAGCAGGACACGGAAGGAGCGCGCAGTGTTCTGAAAAAAATCCGTGACATCGGTAGTTTAACGGACCGGGAGCGGGCTTACATTAACGCGGTAAAGTTGCTGTATGGCGAGGGAGACAAGCTTTCTCGGGACCACGCGTACTCTGCCGCCATGGGTAAAATCTATCGCGATTATCCTCAGGACCTCGAAGCCGCCTGCTTTTACGCATTATCGCTGCTCGGCACCGTTCGCCCCGGGGACCATGGATTTCGCCGCCAGATGCAGGCGGGTGCCATTGCCCTGGACGTTTTCCAGAAGAATCCGAATCACCCGGGAGCGGCGCATTACATCATCCATGCCTTCGATGATCCGGAACATGCCATCCTGGCCTTGCCTGCGGCGAGGCGCTATGCCGAGATTGCGCCTGCCGCCCCGCACGCCCGTCACATGCCTTCCCATATTTTCCTCCAGTTGGGAATGTGGCCCGCCGCAGCGTCCTCCAATGAATGGGCCTGGGCGGCTTCAAGGGCCTGGGTGAAACAAAAACACCTGCCTGACTCGGTGCTCGACTATCACAGCCTTCAATGGCTCCTTTACACCTACCTGCAACAGGGCCGCTATCGCGAGGCGGAGGAGCTGCTCCTGCAAAAGGGGAGCGCCTGGGCTGAAGCCAGCGCGGGTTCTTTACGCCCCACTTTCCCCATCCCGAACCATTATTATCAGGACATGGCCGCAGCTTTTGTGGTTGAGACTCAGCGCTGGCAACTCGCTGCAAGCCTTTTTGAGAGGCCGGCTGGGCAGAATGGCGGAACGACGTCGGCTTCCGCAACGGGGGATGCTCGAACGGGTCATGCCATGGGGGGTGATGCACCAGGAATGAAAATGATGTACCTCGAGAGCAATCAAATCATCCCTGTCTTTATTCGGGGCCTCGCCGCAGCCCACCTGGCCTCCAAGGCCGAGGATCAAAGCGTTCAAGCTTTGCAGGTCCACCAACAGCAACTCGCTGGCACTCACGATGCCTACGAGGCCAAAGTGACGAAAATTAGAGAGCTGGAAGTGGGGGCCATGGAGGCGACTGCAAAAGGAGGTTTCGATCAGGCCATCGAGCACATGAAGGAAGCCACAGCACTGGAGGAAGAAATGTCGCCTCCTTCCGGCCCGCCGACTCTGATTAAGCCCTCTCACGAACTATTTGGCGAAATACTACTGAAGGCGGGAAAGCCCGTGGAAGCAGCCCGGGAGTTCTCAATGTCGCTGTTGCGACAGCCGAACCGTGCACGATCGCTCGTCGGTGCCGCTCGCGCAGCCGCTCAGAATAGGGACCGCTTAGAGGCAATAAGTGCCTATAACAGATTTATGCAGGTCTGGCAGAAAGCCGACCCCGAGTTGCCGGAGTTCCGCGAGGCCAGAGCGTACATTGCTGATAAATAAATTGGGTCAGGGACTCAGTGATCTTCTTTGGCCAAGCTTCTCGCGCAAGAAACCAACAGAGATAAAATACTGGGCGAGGTAATAACTGATCCACACGAGGTAATCACGGAACACAACAGGATGTTTGAACTTACTCACTGCGATCATCGAGTCCGAGAGAAGGAACAACACGGCTCCAATAGCCACCCAAGGCTTTGAGAAATCAGCGCCGAGAGCAGCCACCACCATCAAGATAATCACACCGAGATAGGCCAGAACCGGTCCTGTCAGATTCCCAAGGAAGGGCAGAAACCAATGGGCCATTAATACACCGTACAACACGACGAGAACGATCATGACTAAGCGCGTCGAGTTGATCCTCAAGGGGCGAGCCCAACTCAGCGCGAACAATGCAATGTACAAGAGGTGGGCGATTAGAAATGAAGCCAGTCCGAAAACAAAAAACCTTACCGGATCGATGGCAAGAAAGACGTCACCCAGCGAAGAGAACGCCAAGGAGAGCCCCAGCACAAACCCCTCGAGGCTATGAAGGAGTCTGAAGGCAAGCAGCGCCAGGGGGAGGATGGACATGGCTTTGATAACTACACTTCCCGAGTAAGGCTGCCAACCGAGGCTGAGAAAGAAAATAAAGCTGCTTCCCATCGATATCCACAGCAGTAGTCTGCCTGTTGGATCGAAGGCGGGCCATCTTCCGAGAGTTTGCCAATTGCTCCACATCGAATTGTCTTCCGAATGCATTCGTCGCGGTCATGAATTCCGAGGGCATATATCCACTCCACCGGACTTTCCCCCGCGGAGGCACTGTCCCCTCATCTTAATGGAATCATGGCGAACTGGCACTCTCTTATCTTGAAGAGCAACTTTTTGCTTGTGGCCCCGTATTCAATTCCATATTCTGGCAACGAACAGCTAATCAAAAGGGTCTCGAAGGTTCCGGGGACCAGGGCATCAGAAATATGAGCAGGATGGCTGATCCAAGGGGGTCCATCAAAGCGTTATGATGAAGGACTCAAAAATCGGTGGCGGCCTGTTCCCGACGACCCAGGTGTCTGTGATTGTCAGACTAAGCAGCGATGATTTAGCCCTAAGATTCCAGGCGACAGAATCAATGGCGGCAGTGTATTGGAAACCCATTTACAAATACATTCGATTGAAATGGAACAAATCCAGCGAGGATGCCAAGGATCTCACGCAAGGGTTTTTCGCGCGAGCCATTGAAAAGGACTCTTTTAAATCCTATGATCCCTCCAGGGCTCGTTTTCGGACTTTTGTTCGCACTTGCGTGGACGGCTATGTTTCCAACGAAGAGAAGGCGGCTCACCGGATCAAACGCGGAGGCGACTGCCCGGTTGAATCCGTGGATTTCAATAGCGCCGAGATGGAGCTCAAGCTCTCTGAACTGCCTGCCGAGAACACCATGGAAGACTATTTCTACAAGGAATGGGTACGAAGTTTGTTTTCGATGGCGGTTGAGGTTCTGCGTCATGAATTCACGGCCGCTGGAAAGACAACACAGTTCGAGGTGTTTGAACGATACGACTTGAATGAGGATCGGGCGACAGGGGAGGGCAGCTATGAATCCCTTGCAAGGGCGATGGAGATCCCCGTCAGTCAGATCACCAATTACCTGGCATTTGCCCGAAGGGAGTTCCGGCGAATCGTTTTGGAAAAGCTACGCGAGATTACGGCCAACGATGACGAATTTCGGAGCGAGGCGCGCTGGCTTTTGGGCGCGAATCTGAAATGAACTGGTTGAATGACGAGATGGTGGATCATCTCCGCGAGGTCTCGACCTTTCCAGACCTGAGCCGGACCCCCTACCGGATTCTCCGGGTGCTGGGATCGGGAGGCATGGCGACCGTTTATCTGGCCGAGGACACAAAGCTCTCCCGGCCGGTGGCGCTGAAAGTCATGGATTCCGCTGTGTCCTCCGAAGATTCGGTTTCACGCATGCAAGCCGAAGCCCAGATCATCGCCCGGCTCGAACATCCCGGCATAGTCCCGATCCATGACGTGGGCACGTTGCCCGACGGCCGGGTTTTTTATGCCATGAAGTTCGTTCAAGGAAACAGTCTTACCCACTACTCCCAAAAAGCAGCAGCAATTTCCGAGCGCCTCAGGGTCTTTCTGAAAATCTGTGAGGCGGTGGCCTTCGCCCATGCACATGGCATCATCCACCGCGACCTGAAGCCGGAAAATATCATGGTGGGGGCGTTTGGAGAGGTTATGGTGATGGACTGGGGGGTTGCAAAAATCCTCCCCGGCGCCGAAGAGGATGTGACGACTCTGGCTGACTTCGACTCAACCGGGCAAGGTGCATCAACTGCGGATGACACACGCCTGGACCCATCCATGAGACCCCCGCTGAAGCCTCTTGTTGAAACGATGTCGGGCACTGTCCTGGGCACCCCCTCGTACATGGCCCCCGAACAGGCCCTGGGACAGACTGCCGGGCACAGCCGGCTGACCGACGTTTATTCCTTGGGCGCCTTACTGTATTTCCTCTTGACCCATCGTCATCCTTACGAAGGTGCGTCGGTTCAGCAAATTCGAGAGAACTTCCGGGAGAAGCAGTTGCTTCGGCCCAGGAAATCTGATCCAACCATTCCGAAGTCCCTTGAAGCGGTCTGCATGAAGGCCATGGCGTTCGAACCTCCCCTTCGTTATTCGAAGGTTGAAGAATTGGCAACTGATGTCGAATTGTTTCTGAGCGACCTGCCGGTATCGGCCTATGAAGAGAATATTATTGAAAAAGCCGGACGATGGTTGAATCGCTATCGCTTCATCATCTTCCTGATGTTTGCCTACATGCTGGTAAGGTTTGTGCTTTATTTTTTGGGCCGACTCTAAAGGAAAAACAAAAAGCGTTTAATAGATGAGTAGAGGGAAGGTTCTTAATAAACCCTGATTGTGGAGGACGCTAATGTCAAAACCGCTGCTTGGATTGATTGTGGGGGCTGTTCTGGGGATTTTGGACGGGTTGACGGCGCTTTTCTATCCCAATACGGCGCCGTTAATCATGGGCATTCTGATTGGATCGTCGCTCAAGGGGCTCCTCGCCGGTGTGATTATCGGATTCTTCGCCCGAAAGATCCGTTCCGTACCCTGGGGGATCGTTTTTGGATTTGGGGTCGGACTGTTGCTCGCCTACCTGGTGGCGATGAGGGGAGATCCCACCGGGCATCATTACTACCTGGAAATCATGGTCCCGGGATCGATCGTCGGCATGATCTTGGGCTTCGCCACGCAGAGATACGGGAAGGGTCCCAAGGGGATAGGTGCGAACTGAGCGGGAGGAACCTGTCCTTGGTCTGCGCCTGAATTTCGCCTTTGACGATTGAATCACGAAATTCTGGTTAGCTCAAATTCACTTCAACAAGGAGTTTACCTATGGCCGCACCCGTGGTTCACTTTGAGATTATGGGGAAGGATGGAAAAAAACTTCAGGACTTTTACGGCAAATTGTTCGACTGGGAAATCGATGCCAACAACCCGATGAACTATGGTCTGGTCAAGCCCGGAGCTCAGGGAGGAATCGGTGGTGGCGTTGGAGCCGCCGAGGCGGGAGCACCCTCGTACGTGACTTTTTATGTAGCGGTTCCTGATCTCGATGCCTGCTTGAAGAAGGTCGAAAGCATGGGCGGAAAAACGCTTGTGCCTCCGACCGAGATTCCCAACATGGTCACGTTCGCTTTGTTCCAAGATCCGGAAGGCAATAGTATCGGGATAGTGAAGGGATGATGGGAGGAGTGGCGCATACTCCGATCCATCAGAGTGTGCGTCACCTGCACCGCAATCCGCAATCGTCTCCCCCTTGGCCGCATCCGATTGTTCCTAAGATCCCCCTCTGCAATCCGAATTCCGCAATCCGAAATCGCATCCCTGCTGGCCGGGTGGCGCATACATCGCGTCTTTTGCGATGTGTGCGAGTCAACTGGGAAACGTAGTTCCACCTAGCCTTAGCATGAATGACTGATGCCAATCGATTCCGACAGAAGAAGAACCGCACCCACGCCAAGAACACGTGTATGCGCCACCCGTCCAATGATCTTCTTCCGCAATCTGAAATCCGCAGTCCGCAATCCGAACTCGCATTCGACTTTCTCTACGATCCCACAGCCTTCCGGGCGCGTGCAGACTTACTCTGCTCCATTGAAAGCAGTGCTTCCTTGCGTTTCAGCCCCCAACGATAACCTCCCAGGTTGCCATCTTCCCTCACGACGCGGTGACAAGGGATTACGATCGACACGCGATTGGTGGCACATGCTCTTGCTACGGCGCGAGCAGCGCGGGGTCGGCCCAGGGATCGAGCAATGGCGCTGTAGCTTCGCGTTTGTCCGTAAGGGATCGACTGCAGTTTCTGCCACACCGCCCGTTGAAAGGCGGTCGCCTCCACATCGACCGGCAGCTCCAGTTGGGGATGGCTTCCTTGAAGGTGTTTCATGATGGAGCTGACCCACTGACCGAGCCCCGTTTGCTCACGACGAATCTCAGCCGACGGATATTCCTCTCGAAGCACCTTTTCGAGGGGCCGGTCAGAATCTCCCAAGCTTAGAAAACAAATCCCGCGGTCAGTGGCAGCGACTAAGAGACGGCCCAACGGTGAGTTGTTGACCGTATAACGGATCACCATGCCTTCTCCTCCTTTTCGATAAGTGGTTGGTGTCATGCCGAGATGTGCCCCGGTCTTTTCGTAAAGACGGCTGCTGGAACCGTACCCAGCTTCATAGAGAGCCGTGGTCACATTTTGCCCGTTACGCAATTGCGACTTGAAGTGTTTCAAACGGCGGGCTTCAGCGTACTGCCTCGGGGTAATCCCCATCAAACGCTTGAAGGTCCTCTGAAGGTGATGGGGACTCAGGCCTACCTTGTCTCCCAGGGCGTCTAAAGTCAGGGTCTCCTCCGATCCCGAATCTATGAGGGCGCAGACGCGTCGAACCACCTCGGCTTGAGGGTTCCAGTGGACCTCTTCACGCGGGTGGCAGCGTCGACAAGGACGGAACCCTGAGCGCTCTGCTGCGTTCGGTTGAGGGAAGAAGACCACCTGCGTGCGTTGGGGGCGTCGGGCCGGACAGGAAGGACGACAATAAATCCCGGTCGAGCGGACTGCAAACACGAAGGTCCTGTCCGAACGGGGATCCCTGTTCAACACGGCCTGCCAACGCGAGTCATCGGACGAAACTCTTGAATGTTGGGAATTGGATTCTTGTTGGAGCAAGTTCTTCGACCTCCATCGTCTTAAAATTTCATGAAAGCTCAGCAAACATTGACGAAGATAGGGCAAATCATCGCGGAAATCTATCCGAATCTTGCGGTCAAAATGGGAAGGGTTTTTGTGTCAGATGACAGAGTGGCTCATACTCCGATCCATTGCTGTGTCCGCCAACCGTCCAACGATTCTCAATTCGCTGCACCAACAATCAGTCTTTGACCGCTCTCGGCGCCCGAGCCCTTCGTCAATTGCAGATAGCGGATATGTAACCCCTGATATCATTTATTCTTCCGCAGATTGCCGCAGAGGAGTTTTGCAGCAGAATCCCATGCCCGAGTTTGACCCCTTTTTACTTCCACGGTTTGTTTCCAGTCAGAGGCCCGGAGGGCCGCCAGATTGTAGCCCCGTCTGAGCTCCTGCGCTTTTTCTTTTTGCGGGGCGAGGGCGGGGTCAGGGTCCAAAAATGACGGGAGCCCCGGAGGGGTGAAAGAATCTCTTTATTTCCCAACCGATCGGCGGTTCACTTAAGCGGAGTTTCGTCTTAAAAAGCGCCCAATCGAATGGAGAGTTTTGGTCCGGGTTTCCTTAACTGAATGGCATTCGGAACATTCCCGGATCAACTCAAGGCCGGATTTAACTCGGGTCCTGGTCTCCATCTCCTCTGCACTTGGCCACGATGAGAGTAATGTCGTCGTGCTGTTCCCCGGGGCTGAACTGCTGGACTTCCGCAACAATTGAGGCGATCAACTCCTGTGACGTCAGGTCTCGATGCCGCCGCAGCGCTTCGATCAGCCGCTGTTCTGTGAAATCCTCTCCCGCGTCGTTGAACGATTCAGTGATCCCATCGGTGCAGAGGGCGAGGGTATCTCCAGAGAAGAGCTGGCGTTCCGCAATCGAGCCATCCCATTCCCTGAAGAGTCCCAGGACAGTGCACGTGGAATCGAGCTTCTCGACGGTATGATCGCTCCGCAGGAGAAGCGCTGAAAGGTGGCCGCAATTCACGTAGCGCAAGCGGCGCATCGCTTCGTCATATTCGGCGAAAAAGAGGGTGGCGTAGGCGCTTTCGGGCGTGTTCTCGTAAAACATCCGGTTCACCGATCGCAGCAAGCCTTGGGGGTTATCCCACGCGATCGCGCACTGACTCCGGAGGTTCGCCTGCAGATTGGCCATGAGAAGAGCCGCAGCGATTCCTTTCCCCGAAATGTCGCCCACGACCAGCCCGAAACGCCCTTGACCCAGATTGAGAAAATCGTAGTAATCGCCACCGACCTGGCGAGCTTGGATACAGATCCCAGCGTATTCGAGTGTCCGAATGGGCGGCAGCGTTTGGGGGAAAAACCTTGCCTGCACCAGTCTTGCAATCTCCAGTTCCTGCACCGCGCGGCGCTCAGACTCCAGCCTCTCCTCACTGGCGCGCCGTTGCGCTTCGACTTCCCGGCTCACTTCATCGAAGCCGACCAGCTCAAAGGAGTTTCCATCCATATCGCTGAAGCGAGTGAACACTCCTCCCCAGGCCGGCGTCTGCTCCTCGCCCGGTATCGCCGGGACCTCCGAAGGCACGGCCGTCGCCGGGCGCTCATAGCGGACGCGCCTGAGGCGAGGCGCATAATGAAAGCGAACCCCGCGCTTGTGCCATTCGCTGTACTTTGCGGCAACATTGTCGGTGACGAAAACAACGCCGGTGGGTCGACCGATGAGCTGGTACTCATAGGATTCGGGCTGAGGGGCGACCAGCGTCAGCACCGCGGTGCCGTCGGGAGGCGAAACCGCTACCCAACGGTCACCGGATTGAAGTCGGGCATCAAAAGCCACCTCGAATCCGAGTTGGTCGACGAAGAACCGCAGGCTTTGATCTTGATCTCGAACGAAAACCTTAATGGCGTGGACACGCAGGTGGCGGGCCTGCCGATCCGGGCGGGCACCGGATTGGTCTGGTCCCTCAGTTGAAGGAGGACTCCACATTTGAGCGATTATAGCTCACGGAATGATTGGGGTCATTCTTTCTAGTCTCCAGTTCGGATCTATCTTTTTGGAGGATCTCGACTCCGCGATTGCCTTGCTCCATCCTTTCCTCAAACCGACGAATGACACCAGCGACATTGAGATGCTTCAACCCACGCGCGAGAATTTCCAGCGACTTGAGTTTCGCGCGGGCTGGCGCATACTCCGATTCATCGGAGTGTGCGCCACGCGTCCGCTCTCCGTGCCCGAGCTCTTCGTCAGTTGCAGATTGCGGAGATGCACCTCCTGAAACCATTTATTTTTCCATAGATTGACGCAGAGAAGTTTTGCAGCAGAATCAAATGCGAAGATGTGGCCCTCTTCATGTGTTTCACAAGAAAACTGAACCGCGATGTCGGAGAAATCTGCTCCGGGATCAGGGATGATTGTTCTTACTCGTACCGGAGGGATTCGATGGGGTCGAGGCGGGAGGCCCGCAGCGCAGGCAGGAAACCACTGATGACACCCACAAAGGCGAGGATGCCGGAGGCGGCCAGAAGGACGTCAGGAGACAGGATCAGATTGATGTCGGTTTTGCCAGTGGGGTCGTCGAGCATGCCGGCCAGGAAGGGAAGGGAATGGATGATCCAGATGACGGCATAGGAAAACAGCATTCCGACAATGCCGCCCAGGAGCGTGATGACCAGGCCTTCCAAGAGGAATTGAAGGAGGATATGGAATAACCAGGGTCACATCGTCGCATTGTGCATTTGGTAATGCCATTTCATTTCTTCACCGCTGCCAGCAAGATCCTCCATTGGCCTGCCTTTTCTAATGGCCCATCAGCAATTGCAAAATGCGAACGGGCTGTTGCCCAAATGGCGCTCTTGCATTGGATGCTATACTCGTTTTGAAAGTTCATCCCTCACAGTTTGGAGGCCCATCCGATGATGGGATTTAAGGATCCACCGCAGGAGAAGCTGTTCT